>CBFHKY010000028.1:34172-39738 GCA_965656525.1 Pseudomaricurvus sp.
GAACCCCTTCCGGTAGCGGAAACCTTCACCTTTACGGATGAGGAAGGTATCGGCCTGTCGGATGTCGCCACCCTCGACACCATGGTTACTGTCGTCGATGCACTGAATTTTCTGACGGATTATGACGAAGCGAAATTCTTGCAGGAAACAGAGGAACACCTAGGGGAAGAAGACCAACGCAGCGTCGCTGACCTGCTGGTCGATCAGGCCGAGTTCGCCGACATTATTCTGATCAGTAAAACTGACTTAGTGGATGAACCCACATTACAGCGCCTGATCGCGGTATTGAAAACGCTCAACACTGAAGCCGAGATCATTCCTATTTGCAATGGCCAAGTCAATATCGACCAAGTGCTCGGTACGGGTAAATTCAGCTTTGAACGCGCCCAGCTGGCCCCCGGCTGGCTGAAAGAAATGCGCGGCGAGCATGTACCAGAAACGGAAGAGTACGGTATCGGCAGTTTTACCTACACCGCTAGACGGCCATTTCACCCCCAGAAATTCCACGATTTCCTTCACGGTCAAGATATTCAAGGCAAATTAATCCGCTCAAAAGGTTACTTTTGGTTAGCCAGCCGACCAAATTTTGCCGGACAGTGGAGCCAAGCCGGAGGTATGGCGCGCTATGGCTTTGCCGGTATGTTCTGGAAGGCGATCCCCCAAGAACAGTGGCCGGAAGATGAAAACTCTCTTCAAGCGATTCAATCCAGCTGGCAGGAACCTTTTGGTGATATGCGCCAAGAGCTGGTGTTTATCGGTCAGAACCTAAACCGAGAACACATCATTGGCGCGTTGGACAACTGCCTGCTCAGCGAAAAAGAGCTGCTGGCTGGGTGTGACTATTGGCAGGCACTCCCCGACCCATTCCCAGTTTGGGAGGCTGAAGCATGACCACAGCACTCCCAATAAACACGCCTAATGAGCACCACGCTCTGTTTGGTCGTGTCCCTGATACGTTGGCAAGCATCTACCAAGAATCTGTCAATATGGCCGTATGGGAGCGAAAACCCAGCAAATCTCTAATGATGGAATGCCAAACATTGCTCATGAAAAAGGGGTTCACGGGTCATCGCGTCGTGCTGTCTAGCAGCAAATTACATCTCTTGGATAAAGCTCTTCCCGACCTCGTGCCTTACCCGCACCTAGCAGCCGATATTCAGCTCTTGGCCGAGATGTTCAGTTGCCTATTCGAGCTCCAAGCTATCGGCCTGCGCCTGACGCCGCTGAACAGCAGCATGTGCCCGCGGTTCCACGTTGATCACATCCCCTGCCGTTTAATCACAACCTATATGGGCATCGGCACTGAGTGGTTGCCCCATGACAGTGTGGATCGCAGCAAGCTAGGAGCTGGGAACAACGGGCTTAGTGATGCAAAAAGCGGCTTGTATTCATCGCCAGACGCCATTCAAACACTCAATCACGCAGACGTAGCTCTGCTCAAAGGCGAAGCTTGGGAGGGCAACGAAAGAGCCGGTCTTGTCCACCGTTCCCCCGCTGCCGAACCTGGAGAGCGCCGTCTACTACTCACCCTAGATTTCATATGAACTGGGGCCAACCACTGCCCCAGCAGCACCCATAATTAGGAGTAACCCATGAAGCAATCCGTAAGCTTTCTTGCCTTAGTCGCTTTTTCAGGGCTGGCTAACGCTTTGTCCGGCCAAATCACCGATGTATCCGGCAAGCCCATCAGCGATGTTTCGATTGAAGTCGTCGGCAGTCAATTACAAACGCGCACCGATGGCCAAGGGCGCTTCAATTTAGATACGGCTGATGCCACAACAGATGAGCTTCATATCAACGCCTCCGGTTACAGCCACAAAACCCTGCATCTGGAAGCAGAAAACAATGAAGCCCTGCGTATTACCTTGAGACGTTCAGCTATTGAACAAATTGATGTCACCGCTACTCCTTTACACGCATCCATCATGGAATCAGCTCAGCCGGTTAATGTGATCGCTGGCGATGAACTGCGCCGTAAACAAGCGTCCACTTTGGGTGAGACCCTGAAAAACGAAGTGGGTGTGCATTCCAGTTATTTCGGGCCCGTGGCCAGTAGCCCGATTATTCGCGGCTTGAATGGGCCCAGAGTACTGATCACCCAGAATGGGTTGGATGCCAGTGATGCTTCTCGGGTCGGGCCTGATCATGTAGTGGCGACAGAAGCCTCCACTGCCGAACAGATCGAAGTTCTGCGCGGCCCAGCCACCTTGTTCTATGGCTCTGGTGCCATCGGCGGCGTAGTCAATATTGTTGATGACCGAGTACCCTCCTCCAGCGAAGCCAAAGGTGCTTTCTCACTGGGACACAATACCGTATCCAATGAAGACGAGGCTTCTTTAGCCTATACCGGTGGCAATGACCAATTTGCCTTCCATGTAGATGGCTTCTGGCGCGATGGTAATGACTATGAAATCCCCGGTATCGCTGTGCTAGAAACGGAAGAAGAGCATGAGGAAGAAGGTCACGATGATCACCGTAAAGGTATCCTGGAAAACAGCGCCTCAGAAAGCAAAGGTATCAACATCGGCGGGAGCCTGCTACTGAACAACGGTTATATCGGCTTAGCCTACGGTCGCTTAGAGAGAGTCAACGGGATCCCTGGCCACGATCACGGTCATGAAGAAGAACACGAGGAAGAAAGTGATGAGCATGAGCATGAGCATGAGCATGAGCATGAAGAGGTCAACGTACTTTCCGATCTTAAGCAAGACCGCTGGCAAATTATCAGTGAATTGTCCCTCGATACAGCTTGGCTGAGCGGCTTCAACACACGCATTGGTTATACCGACTACGAACACGCTGAAATAGAAAATGGCAATATCGGCACCGTGTTCAGCAATGAAACCTTACAGGCCCGTGTCGACCTTTTGCTGCAAGAATTTGCTGGCTGGCGTGGCGCGTTGTCATTTGAAGCCAAAACATCGGATTTTGAAGCTGTAGGTGAAGAAGCCTTCGCCCCGCCAAGCCGTACCGACAGCTACGCCATTGCACTCATGCAAGAAAGGCACTTCGATAACTTCTTATGGCAACTGGGGGCACGGGTAGAGAAAGTCACCATCGAAGCTGACCCGATCGCTTTTGGCCACGATGAAGACGATCTGCTGAATTTTGACGAGCTGGACTTCACCCCTTACAGCGTCTCCGCAGGTGTGGTTTGGGATTTCGCCGAAGACTACAATGCCGCCCTATCCCTAACCCACGCCCAGAGAGCACCCAGCGCCTCGGAACTGTTTTCTTATGGCCCCCACATTGGCACTGGAAGCTTTGAGGTAGGGGCACTGTTTTGGCTGCACGATGGCGAACACCCCCACTTTCATGAAGGCAACAGTGTTGACGAAGAAGTCTCTAACAATATTGATTTAAGCCTGCGTAAGCACTCCGGTAATATCGGCTGGGTGGTGAATCTTTTCTACAACGAAGTGGACAATTTTTACTTCGAGCGCCACACCGGCTATACCAGTGAAGACATTGAGGGTCACAGTCACGAGGGTGAAGAAGAGCACGAGGCACACGAAGAGCATGGTCACGATCATGGCGCTTTACCGATTTATATATTCGAGCAAGCCGACGCCACCCTTTATGGTCTTGAAGCTCAGCTGGCTTGGCAGTTCGACGCCCCCTGGACAATCACCTTATGGGGCGACAGCATTCGCGGCAAACTGGACGACGGCGGCAACCTGCCCCGTATTCCTCCAGTGCGTATCGGAAGCCAGCTGCGTTACCAGAGTAACGGCTGGGAAGCCGAGTTTGGCGCTTCTCATTACTTCGAGCAGGATAATGTCGCCCAACTGGAAACCAGCACCGATGCCTATACTCTAGTGGATGCTGAATTAGCCTACACCTTCACCGACAGCCGTGGCGACCTGACTGTTTACCTGAAAGGCAGCAACCTGACTAACGAAGAGGCCCGTGTACACTCTTCCTTCTTAAAGAATCAAGCACCCCTACCGGGACGCGGATTCAGCATGGGTCTCAGAGGGGTATTCTAACCCGCATGACGGTGAACCAACCGATTAAGCAATGACACCACGAGGACAATACGATGATGACTAACCGCCTCCCTGCTATGGCAATGCTGTTCATGTTATCGGTTGGCAGCCCGGTCAGGGCTCAGGAGCATAACGAGCAAAAGCACCGCCATGAGGAGCAGCACACGCCTCACGCAATGGTCGCAGAAGGGGGTCAGGAAGCTCATGTCCATGGCATCGCAGAGTTACTCGTGGTTCTTGAAGGCGAGCAGCTCGACCTTGAGCTGCGCTCACCAGCCAGTAATTTGGTAGGGTTTGAGCACCGAGCCAGCAACCCTGAACAACAGGCGCGAGTACTGAACACCCAAGATGCTCTTTTGAATGCCAATAACCTATTCAGGTTTGGTTCGGCGCAGTGCCAGTTAACGGATCTGGATGTGGATGTTAGTCACATGCTTGAAGAAAATGGCCATCAGCAAACCGAACCCTACAATGAAGATCACCCCGATGCAAAGCACGACACAAGTCATCATGATAGGCAAAAAGCGCATGATCACAGTAATATCGAGGCTCGCTACCATTATCGTTGTAACCGACCAGATCAACTGGATTCGTTGAGGACAAGCATTTCTGTTGTATTCCCTGGAGTTGAGTCCCTACTGGTACAGTGGATCATAAGTGGTCGACAAGGTGCTGCCACACTGGATAATACCCAGCACCACCTTAACTTTAGGTAAATAACCTTCAGGTAATAACTTATGAGCAACATCACGCAAACCCTCGATCAAGCCGAGGCAAGTTGTCGCGCTAACGGCGCCAAATTGACTGAAAAACGCAAGCGGGTATTGTCCGGCCTATTAAGATCACAGAAGGCACAATCCGCCTACGAATTAATCGAATACATACAAAAAGAATTCGACGAATCTCTACCACCCACAACGGTCTATCGCATACTCGATTTTCTGGCAGGTGAGAACCTCGTGCACAAGCTTCACTTAGCTAATAAGTACGTTGCCTGCTCGCATATCAGCTGCGACCACACCCACGAAGTACCACAATTTCTGATTTGCGATGAATGCAGCAATGTGAAAGAAATCGGTATCCAAAAAAGCTTGATCAATACCTTGAAACGTCATGTTGAGGAATCCGGATATGCTCTTAAAAGCCCACAATTGGAACTGCACTGTCTCTGCCAGGACTGTGTTCAGAATGCCGCGTAATAACCACTGTCGACCAATGGGCATAAGATGAAACCCTTATCCTCTCATATCGATAAAGCGGCTATTGGCCTTTCTCTGATTTGCGCCGTTCACTGTCTTTTGCGCCGTTCACTGTTTATTGCTGCCTATCGCTCTGGTCATACTCCCCACGCTGGCCGCCAGTACCTTTAGCGACGAGCGTTGCCACCAATGGATGCTGATAGCCGTACTGCCCGTTAGTCTGATGGCGTTAATGATGGGGTGCCGACGCCATGCTGGAGATAGTATGGACAGTCGTATTGAGTGCATCAGTTCCGACCCGTGCACGCTCGAAATGTTAGAAGATGCCCTACTCAGCTGTACTGACTCGCTAGACATTATTCAGTGACATAATTATTC
>CBFHKY010000029.1:0-495 GCA_965656525.1 Pseudomaricurvus sp.
AATAGGCGCAGGTAGTCGTAGATTTCGGTAATGGTGCCAACGGTGGAGCGGGGGTTGTGCGAGGTGGATTTTTGCTCGATGGAGATGGCGGGGCTAAGCCCTTCCACATGATCCACGTCGGGTTTTTCCATCATCGATAAAAACTGCCGCGCGTATGTAGAAAGCGATTCCACATAGCGCCGCTGACCTTCGGCATAGAGCGTGTCAAAGGCTAACGACGATTTGCCCGACCCAGAAAGGCCAGTAATCACAATCAGTTTGTCACGGGGAAGGTCTATGTTCAGGTTTTTTAAGTTATGGGTGCGAGCCCCGCGAACAACAATCTTATCCACATGTTCCCCTGTTTGGTGTAGATGAATCGCAATGAGCCAGTATACGTGTTTTTAGCGTCGATAGACTAGTTTGTGGCGTTTTAAAATCGTGGTGGTGAGGGGTAACTGTCAGCGGAGATTTATATTTTGACTGACAATAGCTTCCCGGACGGTCTTGCGCCAG
>CBFHKY010000029.1:535-20160 GCA_965656525.1 Pseudomaricurvus sp.
ATGGTGCGATAGCGAGCCAATTTACGTTGATTGAAAGCGACTCCGGTTTGAGTGTCGTCTTGAAGTGACGTGCGTCGACGACAGGGGTCGCCTGGCTGCCAGTGAGGCTGGCGACGCTCCAGTAATTCGGCACATCGATACTTGAGGTAAAGGCGTTGTGTTGTTTGGGTGTTCCCGTCTGATTCACACGCCGCGCGCGCCCAAAGGTGATGAACAATATACCCCTGCTTTATTTCTGCACAGGTTTGTTCGTATGGGTCGGGTTGACTCATGGGTCACCAAAGGCTCAAGAACGTGGAAGGGATAGGCCTGCGATGGTACGGTGAGTGAGTCGGATCGTCAATATTTTGACGAATTTAGCGTTTTTGAGTCTTCCATGCTGCTGATATGGTTATATTGTTAGTGTAGCCCATTCATAGCGCAAATTAGCTGACCCTTGCGTAACCGTAATGGCTTTTTTGCTTGTGGTTCGCTAAAAGAGGTTAATCAATAATAAATAACGGCAAAGGAATTGAGCATGGCAAGACCATTAGGCTTACACCAATTGTCGGCATTGGACGTTGGCCCCCTTGAGTTAATTGATATCGCCGCTAAAACAAGCTGTCAGGAAGTCTCACTGTTTTCGCAGCCGATTGGCGCGTCACCACTTCCACTGGTCACCAAAAATAATTACCAGGCGCTGCGTTCCGCGCTGGCTGTCAACGGTTTGCAGATGGCCAATATCGAATGCTTTATGTTAACGCCCAATACTCAGGTTGCCGATTATAAAGCCGCACTGGAACTTGGGGCTGAGCTGGGCGCGCGCGGGGCAACAGTACTGCTATACGATGCCGATGAAAACCGTGTGATCGATAACCTCTCTGGGCTTGCGGAGCTGGCCAAGCCTTTAAATGTCCGTATTGGGCTGGAATTTATGCCACTGGCGGCGGGCTGGAAAAGCTTGCAGCACGCTACGGATTTGGTTATTCAGCTAAAACCTTTGAATCTGGGGCTTGGTGTGGATCTGCTGCACCTGATTCGCTCTGGTGGTACTCCTGAAGACTTAGCGCTTATTGATCCCAGCCTGATCAGTCACGCCCAGCTCTGCGATGGTCATCATTTGGGTATCACCAATGATTACGCCGAGGAGGCCACTTTTGGCCGTCAGGCTCCCGGTGATGGGATGTTTCCCATTCAGGATTTTTTAAAGGTTTTGCCAAAAGGGTTGCCGGTTGAGCTAGAGGTGCCACAACTTTCTGATTTGTCGGCTTTGGAGCGTGTGCAGCATGTCGTGGCGGGCGCGCGCAAGCAGCTGGCCCTAGCCGATATGGATTAATCCGTGCAGAATGTCGTTTCGACTATAGGCGCTGCTGAACAACTGCGATTTAATACAAGAGCGTTGCAGTGATAGAAGGGTGGTCATTTAGTGCAACCCATGGTCGTGCGTAACCGTATTGCTTGGCACGTCAGCCCTAGTGAGCACGTTTAAAAATCCCGCGCGAAAGGCGGCAGTGAATTCAAAATCGCTTTGCCATAGCGCTTTGTCACAATGCGACGATCCAGCAGTGTCACGGTGCCTTTATCGGACTCGGTTCGCAGTAGGCGTCCACAGGCCTGAACCAATTTGATGGCGGCATCGGGAACAGTAATTTCCATGAACGGATTGCCGCCACGAGTTTCGATCCACTCAGACAGCGCGGCCTCAATGGGGTCGTCCGGTACTGCAAACGGCAGTTTGGCAATGACAACATGAGTGCAATAATCGCCGGGTAAGTCTACCCCTTCGGCAAAGCTGGCAAGGCCAAAAATAATGCTGCCATCACCATTGTCTACATTGCGCTTGTGTTCGTCTATTAGTGCCTGCTTTGAGCGATCCCCTTGTACTAAGATTAACGCTTGCCAGTCGCTTGGTAGGGCTTCATACACATCCAGCATTTGTCGACGAGACGAGAACAGCACCAAACTGCCCGCAGTGATGTCCAGCAGTTCGGGTAGGGTTTCTATGAGCGCGGAAGTGTGATCGCTTGGGTTGCCTGCTTCGATAGCCTGCGCGGGTACGCTCAGTAGACCGGCATGCTGAAAGTCAAAGGGACTGGGCACAACTTGATAGCGGCTGTCAGCGGGCGTACCCGCGCGCATTTGATAGCGGTCAAAGCGTCCCAGTGCCGCCAGAGTAGCAGATGTCACGACAGCGCCGCAGCATTGGTTCCAAAGCCCGTACTCTAATGTCTTTGAGGCCAGAATGGGGCTGGAGCAGACTTCAAAATCTAAGTTGCCGCTTTGTTCTACCAGTGTGAACCAGCGGGCTTTGGGTACAGCACCCGCGGCATCGGGTGTGGCGTAGCTGTGCCACAGTTCAGCGTTCGCTTCGGATCGGGATTGCCATGTGCCTAGTACCGGGTAGGCGGCTTCTAAATCGACTTTAGGCACCCGGCAGTGGCTGTCTTCCAGTGACTCGTTCAGCTCGTTAGTCATTTTGCTGAGTAGGTCGGCAAGTCGTTGAAAGGCGCGGTAGATCTCGGTGCTATGTTGGCGGATGCTGTCAGGTATGATGCCGCTGTCAAAGCGATAACGTGGTGTATGGCTAGAGGGATCGATACCATCGCCAAGGGTTTGTATCAGCGGAATGGCTTTATCCAGCTCTTGTTTGGCGTCTATTAATGCCGCGGGGAGTTGTTCGCTAAAGCGATCGATTTGGCCAGCTCCGCTGACTTGAGCAATGAGGTTGGCAGCAGGCTTTTGGCTTTGTTCCAGCCACTTGCTGGTAGCCAGCAGTCGACTGTGGTGAGCAAAATGGTTGAGTGCTTTGTCGGGTAGGTGGTGGCCTTCGTCAAAAATATAAATGGTTTCTTCTGGGGCTGGCAGAATGGCTCCGCCACCTAGAGCCAGATCGGCTAACACCAAGTCGTGATTGGTAACAATGCAATCGACGCTGCCTAGGTTCTCCCGCGCCTTCATAAAGCTACAACTGCTCACATTGGCACAGCGCCGACCTGTACATTGGCGATGATCGGTGGTTACTTGTTGCCATTCCACATCCTGAATGCCATCTGCCCAGTTGTCTCGGTCGCCATCCCACTTGTTGGCGGCCAATGCATCCACCATAGACTGGTAAATCTTTACGGCTTCGCTGGTGACTTGTGGGTATTCGTCTTCGTAAAGCCCTTGGGTGGGGTTGGTGGCGAAGTCTGCATCGTTAAGAAGGCGGTCCAGCTTGGATAAGCACAAGTAGCGTCCGCGGCCTTTTGCCAGTGACACTTTAAAGTTCAACCCGCTGTGGCGCAGTACTTCTGGGATATCTTTATTAACGATTTGTTCTTGCAGGGCCACAGTGGCTGTCGACACCACCACTTTTTTGCCTAGGGCTTTTGCTATTGGCAGGGTCGCTAACAAGTAGGCCACGGTTTTGCCTGTTCCTGTTCCTGCCTCAACCACACAGACGTGGCCGTCAGTTTCTCGCACGCCCTCATCATCCAGTGCAATACTGCCTAAGGTTTTAGCAATTTCAGCAATCATTAATTTTTGCCCGAGCCGGGGCTTTAAATCTTTGTTGCTAAGAAAAGTACTGTAGGCGCCTTGAATGGATTTTTTGATGTCGTCAGTGAGCATGAAGTATACGGGCAACTGGTCTTAGAATAGGAAAAGAAGTGTACCTGTTTGCTTAAAATCGAGCACGGTATTTGACGACACAAGTTTGTGGATGTCAGTGATACTGGGCAAAAAGTACTTAAAAGCGTTTATAGGGTTTGCTCAAAGGCTGGAAGAACGTGTTTTGTCTCGCTCTTTGGGGCTAAAGCTGAACAAGGCCGCTAACACACAAACAGGGCTGCCTAAAGGCACCCAGCTTGTGTGTTAGCGGCCAAGCGCAGTAGCGGCAACCTTAAGTGTTACTTTCGTTACCAGCGGCAGTATGGCGCTTGCCTAAAATGCGTGCAGCCAGTTGCTTGGTGGAGCTGTCCCAGTGACCGGGTACTAAGCCGCTTTCCAGCGCGTCAGCAATGCGTGTTCCCAGCTGCTTGCCAAGTTCTACACCCCATTGATCAAAAGCGTTGATGTCCAACAGGACGCTAAGTGCATAGACTTTGTGCTCATAGAGTGCAATCAACGCGCCTAAGGAATAAGGCGTAAGTTGATCCAGTAGCAAGGTATTACTGGGGCGGTTGCCTCGAATTACTTTGTGCGGCGCCAGTTGCTCTGCGGTCTCCGGAGTCTTACCGTCGTTGAGTAATTCTTGTTTGGCAACGTTGAGGGTTTTGCCTTCCAACAGCGCTTGGCTTTGGCTCAAGCAGCAGGCCAACAGTTGCTCATGTTGATGTTCATAGGGGTGATTGGGTTTTAACGTAGACACAAAATCCACAGGGATCATTTGTGTGCCTTGGTGAAACAATTGATGGAAAGAGTGCTGCCCGTTACTTTCTTCGGTGCCCCAGATGGCAATGCCGGTGGGATAGCTGACCGTTTCACCAGCGCGATTGACCGCTTTGCCTAAGCTTTCCATATCCAGCTGTTGTAAAAAGTCAGGAAAGCGCTGTAATTGATGGCAATACGGTAGTACGGCTTGGCTTTTGGCTTGCCAGAACTGGCTGTACCAAAAGGTGATAAAAGCCAGTAAGACAGGCATGTTTTTATCAAATTCAGCTGTGTAGAAGTGCTCGTCCATCATGCCTGCGCCATCGAGAAGCTCTTCAAAGGCGTTCCAGCCAATGGATAAAGCGATCGGGAGGCCAATGGCTGACCACAGTGAGTAGCGGCCGCCGACCCAATCCCACATAGGGAAAATATTCGTTTTGCTGATACCGAACTTAGTGGCTTTGGCGATATTGGTACTGATGGCCACAAAGTGTTGTTTTAATTCTTCTTTGGGGCAGCCGTGATTGCGCATCCAGCGGCGTGCGGTTTTTGAGTTTTCTAGTGTTTCCAGTGTACTGAAAGACTTCGACGCTACAATAAACAATGTGGTCTGAGGGTTGAGGTCTTGCAAAATATGATGAATTTCAGCGCCGTCGATGTTGGCCACAAAGTGGGTTTTGATTAGCGGTTGGTGGTGATCAGAGAGTGCTTTGCAAACCATACGCGGGCCGAGATCCGACCCCCCGATACCAATGTTGACGACATCGGTAATAATCTTACCACTGTAACCAAACCATTCGCGGCGGTGCAGCTTTTTAACAAAGCGTTCCATTTTGGCTTTTGCGGCATTCACTTCCGCAAGAACAGAGGGTTCAGGGATAGGGCTGCCGGGGCGATAACGCAGCGCGGAGTGCCACGCTGGGCGTTGTTCGGTGTTGTTGACTTCTTTGCCTTCCAGCAGCTGATTGATAGCAGCTGGCAGCTTACTCTCAGCGGCTAAATCCAACAGCAGCTGGAGGGTTTCATCGCTTAAGTGTGTTTTAGAATAATCCAAAAACAGCGGGCCAACTTCTAAGGAAAACTTCTCGGCGCGTTGGGCGTCTTGCTGAAACAAGTCGTGCAGTGTGGCTTGCCATTGTTGGTGATGTTGTTCCAGTGGGTGCCAAGCCTTGGGCAAATCATGGCTCGGTGTGGTGTCTGCGTCCGCGCTCATATCCGTTTTCCTTGTGTACTTTGTCGAGAGGTTGTTTTGTTCCGTGATCGAACGCTAGGGTCGCTGTACATATCGACTCAATGGTCGCGCCCCACGGCAAATTCAGCCAGTTGATGCATGGCGGTTTTGTAAATACTGTTTGGCAGTGCTGCCAATTGTTCAATCGCAAGATCTGCTTGCTGCTTCGCGCTGTCCAATGTGTACTGCAAGGCACCGGTGCGCTTTACAATATCTACAATGGCATCGAGCTGATCCAAACCGCCTTCTTCTATAGCTTGTGCAATTAATTTGGATTCAGCCTCTGAGCCGTTGGCCATGGCGTAAATCAATGGCAGAGTAGGCTTGCCTTCAGCCAGATCGTCACCGACGTTTTTCCCCAGTGCTTGGGCGTCGCCTTCGTAGTCCAGTGCATCATCAATCAGCTGGAAAGCCAGCCCCAGGTGATAGCCATAGCGTTTCAGGTTCTCTCTGGTTTGCGGTGAAGCAGAAGATAAGACCGCGGCGGTGTCGCAAGCGGCTTCAAACAATGCGCCGGTCTTTTTGTAGATCACCTCTAAATAGTTGGCTTCGGTCACGCTTGGGTCTTTAGCGTTAACCAGTTGTTGAACCTCACCTTCAGAAATGGTGTTGGTGGTGTCCGACAGGATTTTCATGATATCCATATTGCCTATGGCAACCATGATCTGAAAGGCGCGCGAATAGAGGAAGTCACCAACCAGCACGCTTGGGGCGTTGCCCCACTTGGCGTTGGCCGTGAGCCGCCCACGGCGCATGCTAGATATGTCCACAACATCGTCGTGCAATAATGTCGCGGTATGAATGAATTCGATAATGGCAGCTAAGTCGAGATGTTTGTTGCCAGTGGATGGGTAATTTAGAGCGTTTGCGGTTAATAACACCAAAAGTGGGCGTAAACGTTTGCCGCCCGCCTCAACAAGATAGTGGCCGATGTTTTCAACAAGACCAACATCGGAGTGCAGTTGGTCGATAATGAGTTGATTTACATCGGAAAAATCGGATTCTACGGCTTGATGGAAGGGTAACATAATATCATGGCAGGTCAGCTATACAGTGTGCTGCATGCTATGGGTGGGTGGGTTGACTGTCAAGCTGACTGCGTCGGCTCTAAGGCCCATTTTGAGCCGCTCGCCAATAAGTTCGAAGGTGGCAAAACAGGCAGCATTAAACGTTGTTGACGGTGCTGAATTGTTTGCTTGCGTTGCTTGTTGGCATCGCGTAAAATCTGCGCCCCTGCACGCCCTGTGAATTCATTTCAAGGTGTTGCCAGGTCTGAATTGAATTAGGTATACGACGCAAGCCCACAGTTAAAGCGACGGGTGTTCCGGAGCTGCTTCGTGTCGTCCAGTGTCTAGTCAATGGTCTATATATTGGAGCAAGTATGTACGCAGTTATCAAAAGCGGTGGTAAGCAGCACCGTGTAGTGGAAGGCGAAACCCTGAAGCTGGAAAAGATTGAAGTTGCCACCGGTGAAACTGTAGAGTTTGATCAGGTTCTGATGGTTACCAACGGTGACGATATCAAAATCGGTGCACCAGTGGTTGAAGGTGCTAAGGTGACTGCTGAGGTTATCAGCCACGGTCGCGGTGATAAAGTTAAAATCATCAAGTTCCGTCGTCGTAAGCATTCGATGAAGCGTCAAGGTCACCGTCAGTGGTTTACTGAAGTAAAAATCACTGGAATCCAAGGTTAATTAAGGAGTTTGAATCATGGCTCATAAAAAAGCTGGTGGTAGTACTCGAAATGGTCGCGACTCCGAGAGTAAGCGACTGGGTGTAAAGCGTTTTGGTGGTCAGGCTGTTTTGTCTGGCAACATCTTAATTCGTCAACGTGGTACTCGTTTCCACGCTGGTGAAAACGTAGGTATTGGTAAAGACCACACTTTGTTTGCAAAAGCCGATGGCGTTGTGAAGTTTGAAGTGAAAGGCGCCAAGAACCGTAAATTTGTTAGCATCGTAGCCGCTTAATTCTGCGATTTTAGCAAAGACGTTATGGGTTTCGACCTGTCGCGTTCGGTTTGGGAGTGAATCCCTGCCCCTCTAAAGCCCTGTCGTTAGCGATGGGGCTTTTGCGTTTAAATGGCTGTAAAGCCGATCATTGTGAATGGTTGTGGCTGTACGGTCATAATTAGAAAAGTAGTTCCAAATTTATAGCCTTGAATGCAGGCTTTTCAGGAGAAAGTTCATGAAGTTTGTCGATGAAGCCCCAATTTTTGTGGCCGCAGGCAATGGTGGCAACGGCTGTATGAGCTTTTGGCGTGAAAAGTTTGTGGCCAAAGGTGGCCCTGATGGCGGTGATGGCGGTGATGGTGGCAGTGTTTATCTGGAGGCGGATAGCGAGCTGAACACCTTAGTGGATTATCGCTATCAGCCTAAATACCGTGCGCAATCGGGCCAGTCGGGCCGCGGTGCCAATTGCACGGGCTCCAAGGGTGAAGATCTGATTCTTAAGGTACCGGTAGGGACCACAGTTTTTGATGTGGATACCGAGGAGCGTCTGGGTGATTTAACAGAAGCGGGCGATCGTTTGATGGTGGCTCGTGGTGGTTTTCACGGTATTGGTAATGCGCGATTCAAAACATCGGTAAACCGTGCGCCACGCCAAACAAAGCCTGGTCAGCCGGGCGAAGAGCGCAATCTCAAGCTGGAGCTAAAGGTCCTAGCGGATGTTGGGCTGCTGGGGTTGCCCAATGCGGGTAAAAGTACTTTTATTCGTGCTGTGTCATCAGCTAAGCCGAAAGTGGCTGATTATCCCTTTACCACGCTGGTGCCGAATTTGGGTGTGGTTAAGGTGCAGGCTCACCGAGGTTTTGTCATAGCTGATATTCCGGGCGTGATTGAAGGGGCTTCTGAAGGCGCAGGCCTGGGGATTCGCTTTCTTAAGCATTTGACTCGTTGTCGTGTGCTGCTGCACTTGGTGGATATGGCGCCATATGATGGGTCGTCACCCGCTGATAATGCTCAAGCGATTATTGATGAGCTTTATGAGTTTTCTCCCACTCTGGCAGAGCGTGAACGCTGGCTGCTGCTAAACAAGATTGATTTGTTGCCGGAGGATGAGGTGGATGATCGTTGTCAGGCGGTGGTTGATAAGCTTGGCTGGGAGGGTCCGGTTTTCATGATCTCGGGTGTGAGTAAGCAGGGTACAAAAGAGTTGTGCGGCGATGTGTTGAATTACCTCGAAACGTGCTGGGAAGGTGAGTCTCAAAATCCTGAGTTGGCGGAAGCTGAATTTGCTGTTCAGGAGGCGATGCAGGTGGAGGCTAAAGAGCGGATCGAAGAGCTGCGCCTGCGTCATAGAGCGAAGCGTATCGAGCAGCGCGATGGCGTTCAAGGTGGTGATGACGATGACGACGATTGGGATGAAGACGATTACGACGTCGAATTTGAATATGTGCCCTGACTTATCGGTTGCGGGCGTTAATTGAGTGACATCGTTTTGATGTGCTTCTGAATAAGATGTGACAAGATTCTTCCATGAGTGTGCGAGAAAAATTACCGTCTGCCCAGCGTTGGGTGGTAAAAATTGGCAGTGCGCTGCTAACAGACAACGGCAAGGGGTTGGACACGTCAGCTATTGCTGGTTGGGTTGAGCAGCTGGCGCAGTTGCAAAAAAGCGGCGTTGAGTTGGTGTTGGTTTCATCGGGGGCTGTAGCTGCCGGTATGACCCGTCTGGGTTGGGCTGAGCGTCCAGAGGCGATTCACAATCTTCAAGCTGCCGCTGCGGTTGGTCAGACTCGACTGGTACAGACCTACGAGCAAGAATTTCAGCGCTATGGCTTAAATACCGCGCAGGTGCTGTTGGATCATGACGACCTCTCTAGTCGTCAGCGCTATTTGAATGCTCGCTCCACGCTCAAGGCCCTAACTGGCCTGTGTGTGGTGCCTGTAGTGAATGAAAACGACACCGTGGTGACGGATGAAATTCGCTTTGGTGATAACGATACCTTGGCGGCGCTCGTTGCTAATCTGGTTGAAGCGGATGTGTTGATCATCCTGACCGATCAAGACGGTATGTTTGAGTCGGATCCGCGTGAAAATCCAGAGGCGACCTTGATTTCTGAGGTTCAGGCCGGCGACCCTAGTCTTGATGGAAAGGCTGGAGACGGTGGAAAGCTCGGTCGGGGCGGAATGATTACCAAAGTGCGTGCCGCCCGTTTGGCGGCTCGCTCGGGTGCGCATACCGTTATCGTGGGCGGACGTATACCGAATGTGATCTCGCGGCTGCGTAAGGGTGAGGTACTAGGCACTCTGCTGACTGCTGACCAGCCTCCTCAGGCGGCTCGTAAGCGTTGGTTGGCAGGGCAGCTGCAAGTCCGAGGTCAGTTGATGTTGGATGATGGCGCTGTGCGTGTGCTCAAGCAAAAAGGGCGCAGTCTCTTGCCGGTGGGTGTGAGTGGGGTGTCTGGGGATTTTAATCGCGGTGACATGGTGTCTTGTGTGGATGCACAGGGTATCGAGGTGGCTCGCGGGTTGGTGAACTACAGTGTGCAAGAATCTCGTCGTATTGTCGGTCGTCCTAGTGAGGACATCGAGCGGCTATTGGGTTATGTGGATGAGCAAGAATTGATTCACCGTGATAATTTGGTGGTGCTGTAACGTATGCTGCCTGTCAGCCTTTACTGACATTGTTTAAATGCAGTGTGTCCTCAATGGTTTACAAAAAAGCGAATGTATGAGTATTTTTAAGTCGCACATCGATGCAATGTCTGCCTATAAGCCGCCCTTGGAAGGGCGTGACCCTCACCACTATACCTTGTTGGATTTCAATGAGCGCACAGTGGATATCGGTGACTCTGTGCGTGAAGCGTTACATCGCTACATCGACAGCGGGCGCATGCACATGTACCCGTCCTATGGTGATATTGTGTCGCGCATTGCGAGCTATTGCGGTGTTGGCGACAATAAAGTGATGATTACCAATGGTTCTGATCAGGGTATCGAGCTGATTATTCGCTCGGCGTGTCGCGAGGGTGATGAGATTATTATCCCGGGGCCGAGCTTCGCCATGTATTCGCAGGTGGCAAAAGTAGAAGGTTTACACCTAGTAGAGCCGCAATATTCCCGTAAAGGTGGTTATCCCTTAGAAGAAGTTTTGTCTGCAATATGCGATAGAACTCGGGTTGTTGTGGTGTCCAACCCCAATAATCCCTGCGGTACTTTAGTGGCCCCAGAGGACATTTTGCGAATCGCTAGGGCGGCTCCGAATGCGGCCATCTTGGTGGATGAGTGTTATTTTGAATACAGTCAGGTAACGGTAAAGGATTCGCTGGATGATTGCCCCAACTTGGTGGTGACGCGAACCTTTTCTAAAACTTGGGGGCTGCCTTCGATTCGGATGGGGTATATTCTGAGTTGTGAAGAAAACATTCGTGCCTTGCTTAATGTGCGAGGTCCTTACGATATCAATCAGTTTGCTGTTGTGGCAGTTGGCGCGGCGCTGGATGATACAGAGGGTGCGTTGGCTTACGTTCGAGAGGTCATGAAGGAGTCTAAGCCGAAGCTGGAGGCCTTTTTACGTGAGCGCAGCGTGGATTTTTGGCCCAGTGATGCAAATTACGTGTGGGCTTTTCCTGAGTCTCCTGATGCCGTTAATCAAGCATTGATCGACGCAAAAATATTGGTTCGTCCCAAGACGGATGCGGCGGGAAAGGTGGGGCTGAGAATGACGCTGGGTACTCTGTTGCAAACTGAGCAGTTGATTGCGGTATTGGCCAAGGTGCTTTAATGGTCGGTGCTTGGGCTTTTTGTCGCCGCTAATGGCTCGGGTGTAATTTAAACAGCTAGGGCCTGAATAAGGCGGCCTGAGCCTACTACCTGAGACAGCTACTCTACTAAAAGTGGCGCATAAAAAAACCGAATCTATAAAACATAGATTCGGTTTTTTGCTGTCTGAACCCGAATTCGGCTTGGCTTAAGCAGCCAAGGCCTTGATTTGGGTGTTCAGACGGCTTTTATGACGAGCAGCTTTATTCTTATGAATAATGCCTTTGTCAGCGATGCGGTCAATGACCGGTACAGCTGCATCGTAAGCTGATTTGGCTGCTGCTGCGTCGCCTGCTTGAATGGCTGCATTTATCTTTTTGATATAAGTGCGCGCCATGGAGCGCAGGCTGGCGTTATGCTTGCGAGCTTGTTCGTTCTGGCGCGCACGTTTTTTGGCTTGGGGTGAGTTGGCCACCGTATTGCTCCTGTTAAAATCGGGTACAAATCTAGGACGCGACATTATCCCCATTTATTTTCCTGTGTCAACAGTTTGGGTGGTGTCATTCAAAGAGCTTGCTGTCGATTTAAGGTTGATGCCCTTAAAAGCTTTAGTTGTTTGTTGGGAGGAGCGCGTTTGTTGGGGGCAGCGATACTGCGTTTTTGGGGTGTGTATTTGGGGGATAGTCACGAGTTGAATCGATTGTGGCGAGGCCGCAGGTGATTGAGTACACTTCCGCTTCTGCAGGGCAGACGATTAATTATGTATTCTTGAAAGGGGAAGGCAGTCGTGGAAAAGACAAGCAAAGCGGCAGCCAAAGAGGGGGCTGCTGCAAAAGCCAGCGCGGACGGTGCCCCTTGCGATCCTAGCGTGCAAGACTCTGAAAACGTAACCGCCGAAAACTCCCCAAGTAAAGCCAGTCAGAGTGGGGGCTCGCATGTTGCTCCGCCACCGCGCTTATTGCGTTCCAGTGCTGTGGTTGGCTCAATGACAATGTTGTCGCGGGTGCTGGGGTTGGCGAGGGATGTAGTTTTTGCTCGCTACATTGGTGCTGAAGGTGCGGCCGATGCCTTTTTCGTGGCTTTTAAAATCCCTAACTTCCTGCGTAGACTATTTGCCGAGGGGGCATTTGCACAGGCGTTTGTTCCAGTCTTATCTGAATATCGCACAAGTGGCAGTGTCGAAGCGGTGCGCGGTTTGATCAGTCGTGTGGCCGGCTGTCTGGGTTTTAGTTTAATCCTGCTAACGGTACTGGCGTTGGTTGGGGCGCCGGTGATCACCACGATTTTTGCTCCTGGGTTTCGCGGCGATGAACTGCGCTTTCCTCTCGCCGAGGAAATGATCCGCATAACGTTCCCTTACTTAATGCTGGTCTCGTTAACGGGGCTGGCGGGAGCGGTGCTGAACAGTTACGACCGTTTTGTGGTGCCTGCATTCACACCGGTATTATTGAATGTGGTACTGATTTCGGCGGCTGTATTGGTGTCTCCTTATTTTGACCCCCCAGTGTTGGCTCTGGCTTGGGGTGTATTGGTCGCTGGTGTTGTACAGCTGCTGTTTCAAATGCCTTTCTTGATGCAGCTTGGCTTGCTGCCCAGGCCGAAAGTGGACTGGAAAGATCCCGGTGTGAGACGGGTGCTGGCGTTGATGGCCCCCGCAATATTTGGCGTGTCGGTTAGTCAGATTAACTTGTTACTAGATACTATATTGGCGTCTCTGCTGCCCGCAGGCAGCGTGTCGTGGCTGTATTACTCTGATCGGTTGGCAGAGTTGCCGCTCGGTGTTTTTGCTATTGCCATTGCCACGGTGATTCTGCCGGGATTGTCTCGTCAGCACGCCAGTGAAGATCCGGATCAATTCAGTGCGATGCTGGAGTGGGCGGTGCGCATCATCTTGTTGATTGCGGTGCCCGCCTCGCTGGCGTTGATTGTCTTGGCGGAACCTATTTTGTCTACGTTGTTTGAATATGGAAAAACAACCCATGACGATGTATTGATGTCTGCTCACAGTTTGCGTGCTTATGCTCTTGGTCTCACCGCGTTCATGCTGATTAAAGTTTTGGCGCCGGGTTTCTATGCTCGCCAAGACACCAAGACGCCCGTGCGAATAGGTGTCATCGCCATGGTCAGTAATATGGGGTTGAACGTGATCTTTGTTGCCCCGCTCTATATCTTCTGGCAGTTGGGCCATGTTGGGTTGGCGCTGGCAACATCGGTGGCTGCGTTTTTAAATGCAGGGCTCCTCTGGCGAGGGCTGTTGCGCACTAACGTGTATCGCGGGCTGACCCCTTGGCTCGGTTGGTTTTTGCCACTGTGTGCGAGTGCGGCGATCATGGTGCTCGTGCTGCTTTGGTTGGTGCCAAACGCTCAAGATTGGGTCAGTTGGGGTTGGGAGCAACGGGTTTGGCAACTCGCTCAGTTATGTGTAGCGGGTTTTGCCGCTTATGCTGTGAGCCTATTGGCGATGGGGGTTCGTATGCGCCATTTGAAGGTGTAGAAGCCCATCCTAAAGGCGTTAGAGTCCGGCTGGCTCTGTTCTTCCCTTGTGGGTTATACTTGCGCACCGTTATACCGCGGTAGAGAGCGTACGCTCTTTGGTTGACCGTTGTTGAGGGAGTGACTTCAGTTCGAAAGAACGCCTTTAGTGCGCACAGTGAATTCATGTGCCACAAAGCAACGCCTTCATGCCAAGTGATAGTTTGAGTATGAAGAAAACCCTCAGCCCGATTTTATCTGTAGAGCCAGTCTGTGTTGATATCGAAACATCAGTTCATCCGCGGAATGCACAACTTACGTTCAGAGCACGTGGGCTGTGTTATGACTATAGGGTCTTTCGACGGCGTGCATCTTGGGCATCAAGTGGTGATAAAGCAGTTGATTGCCAAGGCGAAATCACTGGGTGTGCCTTCATTGGTTATGGTGTTTGAGCCTCAGCCCCATGAGTTCTTTTCAGGGGAGCAAGCGCCAGCGCGTTTGATGCGGCTGCGAGAAAAAGTGTTGGCATTACTGGAGGCGGGTGTTGATCGTGTGTGTTGTCTCCACTTTGATCAGTACCTGCGCTCGCTGAGTGCGATGGAATTTGTAGAACAAGTTCTGGTTGCTAAGTTGGGTGTGCAGCACCTGATCATTGGTGATGATTTTCGTTTTGGCAATGATCGCAGTGGTGATTACCGTTTTTTGCTGAAGGCAGGCGAAAGGTTTGGTTTTGGCGTGTCGGATACCGATACGTACGAAATTGATGGTGATCGGGTCAGCAGTACTCGAATTCGACAGCGGTTGGAAGCATCTGATTTTCGCGGTGCCACAGAACTGCTGGGCAAGCCTTATACCGTATCTGGTCATGTGGGCTACGGCCAGCAACTGGGGCGGCAGTGGGGGGTGCCTACTGCCAATGTGCAGTTGCGTCGCTACCGCTCACCGCTCAGTGGAGTCTTCGTTGTGTCGGTGCGGCTGGCGTCGGGTGTCAGCAAATACGGCGTGGCTAACGTGGGTGTTCGCCCCACTATTGGCGAAAAAATTAAACCTATCTTAGAAGTCCACATTTTGGATTTTAAAGAGAACATTTACGGGCAAATAATAACGGTGGAGTTTTTGCAAAAAATCAGAGAAGAGCAAAAGTTCGCGTCTCTCAATGCGCTCCGCCAACAGATTTATCAAGATGTTGAACAAGCAAAAGCTTGTGTAGCGTCTTATTCCTGATGGGACTGATGTAAATGGCCGTGAGCCATCCCAACCATCGGCAATTAACTACTTACTGACTTTGATTAGCTTATGACCGACTATAAACCGACGTTGAACCTCCCTAAGACGGGCTTTGCTATGAAGGCCAATTTGGCCCAGCGTGAGCCGCAAATGCTCAAACAGTGGCAGCAGAGCAAGTTATACGAAAATATTCGCCAAGCTCGTGCCGGTCGTGAACAGTTTATTTTGCACGACGGGCCTCCGTACGCGAACGGTGATATTCACATTGGTCATTCCGTCAATAAAATATTGAAAGACATTATCATCAAGTCGAAAACCTTGAGTGGCTTTGACGCGCCTTATGTGCCGGGTTGGGATTGTCACGGTTTGCCGATTGAACACAATGTCGAAAAGAAAGCTGGTAAAGCCGGTGTGAAGGTGGATTTTAAAACCTTCCGCCAGAAGTGTCGTGACTACGCTCAGCGCCAGGTCGAAGGTCAAAAGAAAGATTTTGTTCGCTTGGGCGTTTTGGGTGAGTGGGACAACCCCTATTTGACCATGGATTATGGCGTAGAAGCGGACATCATTCGCTCGCTTGGTAAAATTGTCGAGAACGGCCATCTGCACAAAGGTTTTAAACCAGTGTACTGGAGCGTCGTGGGTGGATCTGCGCTGGCCGAGGCTGAAGTGGAATACCAAGACAAAGTGTCTAATTCGATCTATGTTTGTTACCCCGTAGCGGATCAGAGTGCGATTACCGATGTGGTTGATGGGCTGGGCGGCAGTGGCGATGTTGCTGTCGTGATCTGGACAACCACCCCGTGGACTCTACCCTCCAGTCAGGCAGTGAGTGTAAATTCAGAGCTGGACTACGTTGTAGTGCAAGCTGGTGAGCGTCGTTTGCTGATGGCTGAAGCGCTGCACGAATCGGTTATGGCCACAGCTGGGATAGAAGCTTTTGAGGTGGTTGGCCGAGTGCAGGGTCAGTCGCTAGAGGGGCTTAAGCTTTCGCATCCTTTTTACGATAAGCCGCTGCCAGTAATCCTGGGCGATCATGTGACTACCGATGCCGGTACGGGTTGTGTGCACACAGCGCCGGACCACGGCGTAGATGACTTTAATGTTGGCCGTAAATATGACATTGGTACGTTAAACTATGTGGACGACAACGGCCTTTATCGTGCGGATGTTGAACTGTTCGCAGGCGAGCATGTGTACAAAGTGGACGACAAAGTTCTGGACGTGCTTTCCGAGCGCGGTGTGTTGCTACATGCCAGCAAGTTTAACCACAGTTATCCGCACTGCTGGCGCACCAAAACCCCGCTGATTTACCGTGCCACACCACAGTGGTTTGTCAGCATGACGCAAAAACACTTACTGGACGATGTAAAAAAAGCGGTGGATACCGTGAACTGGGTTCCCGATTGGGGGCGCGCCCGTATTGATAGCATGCTGGAATCCAGTCCAGATTGGTGTATCTCGCGGCAGCGTACTTGGGGGGTTCCAATCACGTTGTTTGTGCACAAAGACACGCAAGAACTGCACCCCGATACCACCGCATTAATAGAGGCGGTTGCGAAAAAAGTTGAAGCACAAGGCATTGATGCATGGTTTGACTTAGATGCCGCAGAGTTATTGGGTGATGAAGCCGATCAATACAGCAAGGTCACGGATACCTTAGATGTGTGGTTTGATTCTGGCGTAACCCACTACTCAGTGCTGGCCAAGCGGGAAAATCTGCGCTTCCCTGCGGACTTGTATTTGGAAGGCTCTGATCAGCATCGCGGTTGGTTTCAGTCTTCACTGAAAACGTCCATGGCGATGAACGATCTTCCGCCATACAAGCAGGTACTGACCCACGGTTTTACTGTGGATGAAAAAGGTCACAAAATGTCCAAGAGTTTGGGCAATGTGATGTCACCGCAAAAAGTTGTCAACGAACTGGGTGCCGATGTTCTGCGTCTGTGGGTGGCGGCTACGGATTTCAGTGGTGAGATGCGCGTGTCCGACGAGATCCTAAAGCGCACTGCGGATTCCTATCGTCGAATTCGCAATACTGCTCGTTTCTTGTTGTCTAATTTGAATGGCTTTGATCCCGCTACCGATGCTTTGCCGCCAGAGGACATGCTCGCACTGGATCGCTATGCCATCGAGCGCGCGGCCCTGCTTCAACAAGACATTATTGCTGCTTACGATAGCTACAACTTGCACAGTATTTACCAAAAGCTGCACAACTATTGTGTGGTGGATCTGGGCGGGTTTTATCTTGATATCATCAAGGATCGTCAATACACCACCAAGTCCGACAGTGTGGCTCGTCGATCAGCCCAGACAGCGCTCTATCATATCATTGAGGCGTTCACTCGCTGGATAGCGCCAATCCTGAGTTTCACGGCAGATGAGCTATGGGGGCAAATCCCCGGTCAGCGCGATGGCAATGTGTTTATTGCTGAGTGGTATGACTTACCACGTCTACCCCAAGCCTCGACGATGTCCGCTGATTACTGGAGCTTAATCGCCGATGTGAAAGATGCGGTGAATAAAGTCTTGGAAGCAAAGCGTGGCGCCGGTGATATTGGTGGCTCACTAGAAGCCGATGTTACTTTGTGCTGTGATGGTGAGTTAGCCGAACATCTGAGTGCTTTGGGTAATGAGCTGAGGTTTGTGTTGATTACTTCGGCTGCTCGTCTTGCGCCGCTGACTCAGGATGCCGACCAGACTGATATTGAAGGCTTGGGAGTGATTGTAACCAAAGCTAGCGGAGAGAAGTGTGCACGCTGCTGGCACCACAGAGAAGATGTGGGAGTTCATGCGGAGCACCCTGAAATTTGTGGTCGTTGCGTGGATAACGTAGTGGGCGATGGTGAACAAAGGCAGTTTGCTTGATGAATCGGACAGGTGCAGGTTTTGTATACGCATGCCGCTGGTATGGTATAGCGGTGTTAGTCATTGTTTTGGATCAGCTGACAAAAAACTGGGCCAGTGCAGAACTGACTTACGCCACACCCTATGTCATCACCGACTTTTTTAACTTTACGCTGCTCCACAACAAAGGTGCCGCGTTCAGTTTTTTAAGTGATGCGGGCGGCTGGCAGCGCTGGTTTTTTACCATTGTGGCTGCGGTAGTGAGCGCGGTCTTGGCCGTTTGGTTGATCCGCCTGCCGGCTCATAAGCGTATGGAGGCTATAGCCATCGCATTAGTTTTAGGCGGTGCTTTAGGCAATCTTTACGATCGAGTCATGCTGGGTTATGTGGTGGATTTCCTTGATTTCCATATTAATCAGCGCCACTGGCCGGCATTCAATATTGCCGACAGTGCCATTTGTGTGGGGGCTGTTTTACTGATCGTTGATTCACTCTTTGGCAGTAGCGCATCCAGTAAAACGAAAGTGGCCGCAGATTCTTAGAACATAGTTTTTAAGGCATGGCTCATAAGATTAAGCGATGAGGTTATCGCGCTTTTTAAAGCGGCCTCTCGGTTCACATTAAGGGCCTTTAAGCCTCATTATTCAGACGAGTTATAGACTAATATGACAGATTTAACGATCGGCGAAGGCACTCAAGTAACTTTGCATTTCGCCCTAAAACTAGACAATGGGGATGTGGTCGACTCGAACTTTGATCGCGACCCTGCGACCTTCGTGGTAGGCGATGGCAGTTTACTGCCTGGGTTCGAGCGCGCATTGTACGGCTTGGCTTCGGGGGCTACTGAAACTTTTGTCATCAAGCCAGAAGATGGCTTCGGGCAATCCAACACCAACAACATGCAAACCATACCTAGGGATCAGTTTGCGGCCGATTTAGAGCTTGTGGAAGGTTTGGTTTTGTCTTTCGCCGATGCCCAGCAAACTGAGTTGCCAGGCGTGGTTGCGGCATTTGACGAGTCTACGGTGACCGTTGATTTTAATCACCCATTGGCTGGGCGCAATATTATTTTTGATGTTTCTATTTTGGATGTAGCCCCAGCGGTTACGCACTAAACGTTTCGTTACTGGTACAGAATCCATGTCTTCATCGCCTAAAATTCACCTTGCCAACCCTCGTGGTTTTTGTGCTGGGGTTGATCGCGCCATTGATATTGTGAACCGTGCGCTGGATGTGTTCGGATCCCCAATCTATGTACGTCACGAAGTGGTACACAATAAATTTGTGGTAGACACGTTGCGCGACAGGGGTGCTGTTTTTGTGGATGAGCTGGCTGAAGTGCCAGATAACGTTATTGTGATTTTTAGCGCTCACGGTGTTTCGCAGGCTGTCAGGCAAGAAGCCAATGAGCGCGGTTTGAAAGTGTTCGATGCCACCTGCCCCTTGGTGACCAAAGTGCATATGGAGGTGGCTCAATTTTCTCGTCATGGTGATGAGTGTATTTTAATCGGCCATGAAGGGCACCCGGAAGTCGAAGGCACCATGGGACAGTACGACGACGGCCAAGGTGGGGCGATCTATCTGGTGGAAGATGAAGCTGATGTGCAACTGCTGCAAGTTGTCAATCCCGAGCGTTTGAGTTACGTAACACAAACCACGCTGTCGATGGACGATACTGCCAAAGTGATTGATGCGCTGCGCAGGCGTTTTCCCAGTATCAACGGCCCTCGCAAAGATGATATTTGCTACGCCACGCAGAACCGTCAAGATGCGGTAAAGCAACTGGCACTGGAAAATGACTTAGTTCTCGTCGTCGG
>CBFHKY010000029.1:20259-37996 GCA_965656525.1 Pseudomaricurvus sp.
TATAGAGCTGTCTGGTAAACCTGAAAATGTTAGCTTCTCACTGCCAAAAGAGCTTCGCCCTAAGGGTATGCAGTCACAAAAACATTGATAAGCCACACGCTTAAAGTGTGATACCGGTCTCAAAAACCATCGCAGTGCGGTGGTTTTTTTATGTTTGCTTTCCGTTTGTCGCTTCCTATGTACACTTGTCCGTTGTTGCACGACAGCTAAATAATGCTTTGGTATACCGTATCTTATGAAAAAGTCTTTGCTTGGTTTTACGTTACTCGAACTGCTTATTACGTTGCTGATTGGCGGTATTTTGGTGGCTTTAGCGGTGCCCAGCTTTCAGAACTTGGTGCGCAACAGTCGCATGACGGCTTCACATAACAGTTTTATGGGCGAACTGAACTTTGCCCGTAGCGAAGCGGTAAAGCGGGGTTCGGAAGTGGCTATCTGTGCCAGCAGTAATGGCACAGCGTGCAATACGGCACAGTGGGAATTGGGGCGCTTGGTGTATGTAGATACCACTGTGGATGGTGAGCGAGTCGCTCCAGAGGCGATTCTAAAAACGTTTCCAGCTTTGGATGCCGACGTGACCCTAAGAGCCGCGGCTTTCAGCTTTACTCGCGAAGTGGCTTATGCGCCAGCCGCTACGACTAATTTCGACAATGCTTTGGTATTTGGCAGCGATGGCCGTTTGAGTCATACCGGTACATTGATTACCTGTAATAACCAAGGGGCAGCGGCAGCAAGAGCCGTCAATATGTCAGTCATTGGTCAGCCTCAAAAAGCAATGGATACCGACAGCCCCGCAGACGGTATCGTCAATAACGTGAACGGAGGCAACGTAACATGCCCATAACCGTTAATCGGCAGCGGGGGTTCTCGCTCATCGAAGTGCTTGTAGCTGTTCTGATATTAGCCATTGGTTTACTGGGGGTTGCGTCTATGCAGTTGACGAGCCTGAAGGTGAATCAAGGTGCCTACTATCGATCGCAGGCCAGCATTTTAGCCAATGATATTCTCGATCGTATGCGAGCCAACCGAGAGGCGTATTTGAATGGTGCTTATGATGGGGCCGATACCAGTGGCACGGTTCCTTCGGCACAAGCTTGTGTGACTCAGGCAGATGGCTGTTCGGGAGCCAATATTGCTTCGCAAGATATTCGTGACTGGGCTGCTTATTTTACCGATGTGAATAATGTCGGTGCTACTTTTACGCCCATCATTCCTAATGGTGTTGGTACGGTCACGCGCGATGCAGGAAACAATAACGCTACGGTGACCATCACGTGGGATCAAGAGAATTGGAGCGGTAGTCAGAAGGCCATCAACCAAACACAAATTCAAATGGTAGTCAGAATATGAAGGGTCAGTATCACAAGGCCGCAAAAGGCTTTACCTTAATTGAATTGATGATCGCGCTAACCTTGGGTGTGTTGCTGTCGGTTGGTTTGGTGCAAGTGTTTCAAAATACCAGCAATATTTCGCGTGCCGAAACAGGGCTTTCGCGTATACAAGAAGTTGGTCGTTACGCTATGGATATTTTGGTCACGGATTTGCGCCGGTTGGGTTATCACGGCTGCAGTGACCCGAACAACATGGACGTGACTATCATGGCAAATACAGGCGCCGCCAATTTTGATACCACATCCTTAGAGGCTTATGAAGTCGCTGCAAATGGAACCCTGTCTCCAGCATTGACTGCGGGTGATGATTTGGAAAATATTCAGGCCACCACTGCCGCAGGAACCATTACGGCGCGCCCGGGCAGTGACCTGATCCGTATTAAGTACGCCGACAGAACCTCGGCCGTGTTAACCGGTAATACTGAGCCCAATAACGCCAATGTGGTGTTCGATGGTAACCCCACCTGTATCGACAAAGATGAGCTGGTTGTGATTGCCGATTGCAGTTCGGCACATATCTTTCGTAATACCAATGACACTTGCAATGACGACGGAACAGCAAAAACCAATAGCGCAGGCGAGGTTACATTTGCTCATGCGGCTAACAATAATACCCCGCATAAAATTCAACCCGGCTACAGCGCCGGGGCAAGCCTTTTAACTTACAACGACGTCACCTTCTTTGTCGCCGATACCGGCCGCAACACAGTAGCTGGTGGCGATGTGTATGCGTTGTATCGGCGAGTCAACGGAAACACACCAGAAGAACTTATCGAAGGCGTGGAATACTTGCAGTTTCTCTATGGCGAGCGATTAGATTCCGGCAATGTACGGTTGGTATCCGCAAACGATGCATCACTGGATTTGAATGAGGTCACCTCTATCCGCATTGGTATGCTGGTGCAAAGTTTAGAAACCTCTTTGCCGGATAACGACACGCGCAGTTACACCATTGCTGGCACGCTTATTCCTGCTGCTGGGGCTATCAGTCATGGCGGTGGTAAATACATGCGCAAGCCGTTCGTGACAACTGTACAACTTCGCAACCGGAGGTCTTAATCATGACAACCATTCCCTCAAAACAGAGTGGCGCCGTATTGGCCATTGCGTTAATTTTATTGTTGGTGATTACGTTAGTGGGTGTATCGACACTACAAACAACTGGGCTCGAAGAGCAGATGGCTGCCAATGTGCAATTTAAAAACCTAGCCTTTCAAAGCAGTGAAACGGCCATCGAAGAAGCTCTGGATGACACCCAATTTTTAAGTGACGCGTATACGGCTTCTATTGACGGTTCAGCTTGGCCTACGAAAACGGCCACCACCAACAGCTTGGTTGTAACCGCTGTTGCCGAAGCGGAATTTGTAGAGCAAACCAAAAATGTTGTAGAGAGCGATAGCTCTACCAGTGTGAGCATTGGTGGTGCTGCCTGGTCTTATTACAACTATCAAGTTCGTGGTACCTCTAACATCACTAACGCCGGTACCAGCAACACCAATGTGCAGGGTGCTTATATTAAAGCGCCGACATCAGACACCACAATTTAAGGTAGGTATTCATCATGTTGGGCATACGTTTGCGTGCACTTGCCGCTGGTTTTTTGTACGTTACTCTAGGTCTTATTCCGGCCTATGCGGATGACACCGAGATTTATTTTGGCGGAAGTCAGATTGCCTCAGCGCAAGAAGTTCGGCCGAATATTCTCTTTGTTCTGGATACCTCAGGCTCGATGAAATGGGATCTAGATGATGACGGCGGAAGCAGCTATGACCGTATGGATGCTTTGGTGGAGGCCATGCAAACGACGCTTTCTACAGCGAATAACGCCAATATTGGTATTATGCGTCTTAACTGGCCCGGCGGCTCGATGTTGCACAAAGTCGAGAACATAGATGGGTTAGTAGGGGATGGTATTCAACTGGTGACATCGCAAGTTGATAGTTCGCAAAATGACGCTAGCGAATCACTTTTGGGAGGAAACGTTTATCTTACCGACGGCAGCTTAACCTTCATGGAGAGACCGCTGGGACCCTCCGGCTCTATTGACGTTGAAATTTTTGATGATAACGATTTTGCGCCGGAAATTATTGCCGCTGCAGATGGGTATGATAGCAGTGGCAGGGTAGGTGATACTTGGGATACAAGCTGTCCAGCATTAATTGATCGTTATTATAATTGCGATTCGAATAGTGGTGATTTATACAAAACCTTGGTTGGTGCGCGTTTTAAAAACTTGGGTATTCCATCGGGTGTCGAAATCACTTCGGCAGACATAACATTCCGTATCGATGATAAGCAAGATGGCGGAACTGGCGAAAATGGCAATTCGTTAGTTGTGAATATTCAAGCTGAACCCGTTGATTCTGGTGAGTTTGATATTGGTAATAGCACTTACGGCATATCTAAACGTGCGAGAACCAGTGCGGTAGTCAATTGGTTTATCGATGAAAACCCGAATGCCGGTGAGCACATCAGTACGCCGGATTTAACCAATATTTTGACAGAGCTGATGAATGAGCCCGGTTGGGATGAAAATTCAAATGCAACTTTTATTTTCTCCGAGGCGGTCGATAGCAACGGCGGCAGACGAGAGATTAAAACAGAAAATCAATACGGCAGACCAAAGTTACACGTTGAATATATCTCCGCCTCAGAGTCGCAAAGCGTTGGCTTACGATTTACTGATATCGACGTACCTGCCGGAGCAACCATTACAAGCGCTCACCTTGAGTTTACGGCCGATAGAACCAACTCAGATTCTGCGACTTACACTATTGCTGTTGAAAGTGCAGCCAGCCCAGCAGAATTTACTGACACGACTAATAACGTGCAGAGCCGAACGACAGGGGCTGAAGTAATTTGGTCTGATGTGGAAGCGTGGACAAAAGATGAAAACTATACGACCCCAGATTTAACCGATTTGGTTCAAGAAAGGGTGAGTGATGCTGATTGGTGCGGCGGTAACGCTATGGCTTTTGTACTTACGGGGAGTGCAACTGGTGTTCGCTCGGCTTATTCTTTTGACGGCAACTCTAGTCTAGCACCTCGTCTGGTCATCGAATACGATTCGTCATCAGTACCTGAAGATGCAGGTTGTGTGGTGTCAGAAGAGCTCCCTTACAAGATTAGTGCGGATACTGATGATGCAGAGCAGTCAAACGATAGCGGTAACACGTCTACGAATGGTAAATCGTTGGACTTGAGATCGAACATGAAGCGTGCAGGCGTGCGTTTTAATGGTATAGCGATACCTCAAGGGGCAGAAATTAATTCCGCCTATTTGGCCTTAAAAACCAGAGGGGCAGGTGGTGGTGATGCCGTTAATATTAAAATATCCGCTGAGAATACCGACGATGCCCAGACTTATGATGGCAGTCGTAATGACCTGACAGATCGAAGCTTAACAGGAGATGTCGCTTGGCGACTAAGTGACTGGGATGCATCAACGATCTATCAAAGCACTGATATTTCCGACTTGGTTCAAAGGGTAGTTGATCGACCCGGTTGGGGGGCTGGTAACAGCATGGCATTTATTCTACGTCATGACGGAGGTGATAACATTGGATTCTCTTCTCGTGAAGATGATCCAGACAATCCAGCAAGCCTAGTCATCAGTTACACCTCTACTGGTTCTGTTGTTGTAGATACAGTAAGAACAGAACTTAAAGAGCTGATTTCTAGCCAGATCAACCGGACCACGATTGATGGTGGTACACCCATTGTGGATGCTTTGTACGAGGCCGCACTGTATATGCGAGGGGAATCCGTACTTTATGGTCTCACACGTTCATCTGAAGATCAGTATGCGGATACAACACGAGTATCCTCCAGTGATTCCTGGACGGGGGGGACCTTAGTACGTGAACCCGAGTGTACCGATGATAACTTGAATCACTCTGATTGTAAGTCAGAAGAAATTACTGGTAATCCACGATATATCTCACCAATTGAATACAGCTGCCAACAGAATCATATTGTGTATTTAACGGATGGTGAAACAACGGCCAATTACTCTAGAGATGAGGTGGCAAGTTTAATCGGAAAAGAGTGCACATCGAGCGTATCACGTTGCACAACGACGACTAACTGGCAAGGTGAAGAAGTTGAAAGTTGTTCAAATTATAATTACAACAGCAGTGAGAAATGCGGTACCGATTTAGCGCATTTTTTAGCGAATACTGATCAGGATTCTGGTGTGGGTGCACTTGCTGGTGATCAAGTTGTGAAAACACATACTATCTCTTTGGCACTTGACGACGCCAATGCCATTCAATGGCTGAAAGAGCTGGCTAAAGAAGGTGGTGGAGATTTTTATTCTGCCACAGGTTCTGATGTATCGTCAGTAGCCGCTCAATTGACGTCGGCCTTTAAAACAATTATCGGCGGTGTTCTTAATATCGATACAAGCTTTGCGGCGCCATCGGTATCCGTAAACCAGTTTAACCGCTTAACTCACCGAGATGAAATTTATTACGCCGTATTCAAACCTCAAGAAGATCCTAACTGGCCTGGCAACTTGAAGAAATTCGGGTTGTCTGGTGCTGATGTAGACATCGTTGACAGCGATGGTAATCAGGCTGTTGATTCTACTACCGGTAAGTTTTATGAAACGAGTAGAAGTTATTGGTTGGATGCGCTCGACGCAGATGATGGTAATAGTGTGATACTTGGGGGCGCAAACTCAAAGACTCCTGCCCCGGATCAAAGAAAGATCTATGTGTATCACGGTACTTCTTCGAGCAAGGACTTAACGGCGCCGGACAACTTGTTAACTCAGTCGAATTTAGAAATTACAAATTCTATGCTTGGGGTAGCTTGGTCTGAGCGCAATGACATCATTAATTGGATCCGTGGTTACGATGTAGCAGATGAAGACGCCAATGGAAGTACTTCGGATCTAAGGCATGTTATGTCTGACCCACTGCATTCACGACCGGTGGTTGTCACTTATTCATCGGATCAAGATCCTAATGGGGATGGTGACTTCAGTGATGCTACAGAAGAATACTATCTGTTTTATGGTACCAATGGTGGTATGTTACATGCTGTGAACGGCAATACGGGTGTTGAAAAATTTGCCGTTACTGTTGAAGAATTATTACCAAACTTCGAAACATTCTATGAGAATAATAGTGGTACTACGCGCCCTTATGGGTTAGATGGTTCACCGACTGTTTGGGTAAATGACGTTAATGGCGACGGTACGATTGATGCTGACGCTGGTGACCATGTTTACCTGTATATTGGCATGCGCCGCGGTGGCCGTAACTATTATGCATTTGACTTTACTGATATCGACGAGCCTAAGTTCTTATGGCAAGTGACTGGGGGGAGTGGTGACTTTGCTGAGCTTGGTCAAACTTGGTCGAAGCCATTGTTAACTAAAATTAATTATAAAAACGGTAGTGATATTGTTACCGAAGAAGTTTTGGTGTTCGGTGGCGGCTATGATGAAAATCAAGATGGTGTTAACGAGCGCACCGTCGATTCTGTGGGTCGAGGCATTTATATGGTCAATGCCGAAACGGGTGCTTTAATGTGGAAGGCTGGTAAGGGATTCACCGGCAATGCAGAAAACGTAGCCGCTATGGACTATTCTATTCCTGCGCAGCTAACGGGTGTGGATATCAATAACGATTCAATTTTGGATTCGTTATTTTTTGGTGACATGGGTGGACAAGTCTTTCGGGTTGACTTCGATACCACAGGAGCTTCTACCTTGGCTCGATTTTCAAACACGCAGCGAATTGCTACGTTGGCAGCCAATGATAGCGCGGCCGACACTCGCCGATTTTATCATGGAGTAGATGTAGCATTAACTCGTAAAGGCAGCGATAAATACTTAACAATATTGATCGGATCTGGTTACCGCGCCCACCCGCTGAACACCACTGTGGTTGATCGTTTTTATGCCATTAAGCAATCTTTGGATGCGACGGCTACCTCTGTAAATCTAACAGAGTCGAGCTTATACGATGCAACCGATAACGATATTCAGGATGCAGCAACGGATGCTGATAAGGCCGCTGCTCAGACTCTGCTGGATTCTAAAAATGGTTGGTACATAACCATGGAGAACAGTGGGGAGAAAGTACTGTCCCGTCCAGTTGTGTTTGAAGGTAGCGTTATCTTTGTGACCTACGAACCAGAGATTTCTGTGGTGGATTGCACGCCAAAAGTGGGGGTAAGCCGTGAATATATTGTGAAGGTAAGCGATGCTACGGCAGTGATCGACCGTAATGACGATGACGACAAAACTAAGAGCGACCGGTCAGGCGAAGTTGCGTTGACGGGGATTGTCGATGATACGGTATTAGTGATGACCGATGAAGGTATTCAGCTGTTTTTGGGTACGCAAAAAACCGATTATGATTTAGGCTCCGACCGAGCCGTTCGTACTTTCTGGTATCAAGAGTAATTATTTATGCGTACGCTAAAAAATCAGGGCATGGCCAAAACCAATCGAGGGTTCACGTTGGTTGAATTGATTGTCGCTGTTGCAATCATTGGTATTTTGACGGCTATTGCGCTGCCCAATTACAGTAATTATATGGCAAAAACACGCCGTACAGACGCTCAAGCTGCTTTGATGGGGTTTTCACAGGCGATGGAAAGGCATTTCACCTCGAACATGACTTATGTGTCGGCGATCACTGGAAGCGCCCCCCAGCCTCCCAATATCTTTCCCACTCAAGCACCTATCGACAGCCCTATCAAGTATTACAATTTAAGGGTGACGGCCGTTACCGGCGCTGCCTATACATTGCAAGCGCAGCCTATAGCGGGTACTTCACAAGCGAGTGATGGCATTATTCAGTTGGATAATTTAGGCAATCGCTCTTGGGATAAAGACAACGATGGCGCTTTTGCTGCGGATGAAGACTGTTGGTCCAAGAGCTGTTAAAAAAGTGAGCAGATAAATCATCACGACGTTGACGGCTAAGCACTAGGGCTTAGCCGAATCGATTTAAGTACTGCATCTTGAATCCTCGTAGTCTCTTTCACTTCTTCTGAGCCGACCAATCCGGTTTACCACCAGTATCGCGATAGAATCGGTGGCGTTTTTCGGGCAGATTTCCATTGTGCCATTTTGATTAAAGATGTATCCCGTCGGCTGGTAGGCGATGTATTTGCGATTGCCAAAGGCTCGCCATTTTATCGACCAATCTTCGTCCAGTGAAATAACCTTCAGGGTTTCATCGATATTGCTGTCAAACGCGTTGTTGCTGTCTCTATCTTGATAGACCAATAGTTTGTTTGCTCCCCAGCGCCTGTCGCATTCTATGCGATTACTGCTCGGACAAATAACGGTGTTTACGCCACCAAAGACAGCTTCTTGCTGGGTATAGTTGAGCGCACCAATGACAGCGTTAACGGAGGCGCTGCGTTGCTGTTGGTTCCATAAGTTTTTTAGTGAAGGCGCTGATAAACCAAATAGAATAGAAGCAATAGAAAGGCTGATAATCTGTTCGGTAAAAGTAAATCCTGTTTGTCTTGGTTTGTTCAGTCGGGTGGATTTTATCTTTTGAGTTGAGCCAGTAAGACGTTTTTTAGGTGCCAAGTGAACCAGGGGCCAGACATGTGCCATCGTAATATTCCTCCTTGAAATTTACGAGAGCGTTAAACTTTAGGGTTTTAGTGTGCCTCCGTCTTCCTGAAAAAGTATGAATTAAAAGTAAAAATTTAACGCAGTCCCCTAATGGCTTGTTGTATGTAACTTATTCTTCGCTATTGTCGAGGCCTAGTTTTTTCAGTCGATAGCGAAAAGAGCGAAAGCTAATGCCTAGCCTTTGAGCCGCGGCGGTGCGATTCCAACGGCACTCTTCGAGTGCAGCACTGATCACATCTCTTTCTATATCTTCTAAATAGGCATCAAGGTTATCAATACTTTGAAAGTCACTGCCTGTCGAGTTCAAGGCACTACTGCTGGTGTTTGTAGGTGTGTTGGGTAATTGCAAGTCATCGCGGGTGATGATGTCCTCCTCACACAAAGTAAAGGCACGCTCAAGTATATTTTCCAATTCGCGCACATTTCCCGGAAAAGCATACTCTTGCAGCGCTGTCAGCGCCGCTGTCTCTAATAACGGAGCCCTTAAGCCAGATTGTTGTGCAAAACGACTTAAAAAGTGGTCGCTCAACAAACCAATATCGCTTTGGCGTTGCCTCAGCGGGGGCAGATCAATTTGAATGACATTGATTCGATAATAGAGGTCGTTACGAAAGGTCTCTTTTTGCACCTCTTGTGCGAGATCACGATGGGTTGCACTTAAGACGCGAATATCAACGGCAACTTCGTGTTCCGAGCCTACGGGTCTGATGGCCTTTTCTTGAATGGCTCGCAATAGTTTGACTTGCATATCCAAGGGGAGGTCGGCCACTTCGTCTAAAAACAGGGTTCCGCCACTAGCGGCTTGAAATAGCCCTTGCTTCTCAATGCTGGCCCCTGTGAAACTGCCCTTTTTATGGCCAAAGAATTCACTTTCCATGAGCTCTTTGGGAATGGCACCACAGTTAACGGGAATAAAGGGCCCTTCGGCACGGGCGCTTTGGTAGTGTATTGCACGAGCCACCAGTTCCTTACCGGTTCCAGATTCACCGCTGATATAAATAGGCGCTTGGCTACGTGCGACTTTGATAATTTGTCGGCGCAGTTTATCCATGCCCTTGGATTGGCCTAGCAGTGTCGGGAATGGGTTATCATTGGGTGAGGGAATGGATTGTTCTTCGCTCAGGCGAAGCGCTGCCGTCACGAGAGTGCGCAGGTAATCGAGCTCTACTGGCTTAGAGATAAAATCAAAAGCACCAGCCTTCATGGCCGTAATCGCAGTGTCCATATTGCCATGTGCCGTGAATACGGCGACGGGCAATTCCGGTTGGTGGGTTTGAATCCACTGCACGACTTCTATGCCGTCGCCATCGGGTAGGCGTAAGTCTGTTAAGCAAACTTGAAAACTGGAAGCGGATAAAAGTTCGATCCCCTGAGCTACATTGGCGGCACAACTTACCTCTATACCCATACGCAGTAAGGTGATTTCTAGCAATTCGCGAATATCTGGTTCATCGTCGATGATCAATGCTTTGGCTTGTTTCATTTTAATGCGATTTCTTATTCTTTCGTCGTGCTGTTAAGTGTGAGTGGATAACACTTTAAAAAAAGCGATCCGGATGAGCAAAGTCTATACGAAAACAGCTGCGATTATTGGACGTTCGATGATAAGACAGCCTAGCGTAATTTGCTTCACAAAGCTCTCGGGACAAATACAAGCCTAAACCAGAACCTGAGGCTTGTGTTGTGAAGAAGGGCTCAAATATGTGACTTAAATGCTCGTCAGCGATACCGGCTCCTTGGTCAATGACTTCTAAATAAGGTAGTTGACTCTGTTCATCCGCCGCGACTTTTAACAGCAGTTGCTTTTTACCCGTAGCAATTTCGCTGTGTCTGAGGCCGTTCTCGGTTAAATTGGTGAGCACCTGTGTTAAGTGTGTGGTATCAATGCGGGTATCAAGGGGCTTGCCGTCAGGTACGCTGCTGATAATCAGTTGTACCTTGTGTTGCTCTTCATATTCTTTGGCAAAGTGTTTGACCCATTCTTTTAAATCGATCTGCTCAGGCACTGTAGGGCGACGTCGAGAAAGCTGCATCACATTTTCAATAATTTGATTTACACGCTGAGCGTTGGTAGAAATGATTTCTAATAGGCGTGCGTCAGCGCTGCTGAGCTGAGGTGATTCCGCCAGTAACTGCCCCGCATGACTGATGGAGCTCAGAGGGTTGCGAATTTCGTGCGCTATGCTGGCGGTTAGCCGACCCAATGAAGCCAGCTTTAAATTTTGTGCCTCTCGGTTAAGCCCCAACGTATCTTCAACAAATATCAACGTATCGGGCTGTATGTCGGACGCCGCTGGGATTTCTGTAAAGCGCAAACGTACTTCATTTTTAGAGTTGGAAGTGATCAGGTCTACGCTGCGGGCCTCTGGCCGCGCTTTCCAGTTGTTGACGTATTGTTCCAGCTCTTGAATATCCTGCAGCTGGCGCGGAGGCTCTTTGGGCCATTGAAGTAACTGTTCTGCCGATAAATTCATCAGCTCTATTTTGCCAGCCGGTGAGGCCACGATAATGCCAGTTTGCATACGTTCTATAATGAGTCGGGCTAAATGTTGAAGGTGTGCGACATGAGCCGCTTGGTGGGCGGCCTCTTGGGCGCTGCTGATGAGCTTGTCGCTAAGGTAATTAAAAGTGAGAGTGCAAGCAAATAGCATGGCTCCTAAAATACCGGCAGAAAAGATATAACGACTGTTGGCAATGTTGTGGTTGGTTAGATAAATAGTCTCGGCCAGTACCATCAGAAAAGCTACTGCCGCTAGTGCCGATCCAACTTGTCGGTTTAGAAATATACCGCCCGCGGCAATAGTGATCAAAAGCATAAAGCCAAGCCCACTACCGATGCCGCCGCTGGCATGGATCAACAACGTTAAGGCGATGATATCCACGAAAAGAATGAAGAAAATTTGCTCAGGGGTGGGAGAAAACGTTCGACGCCATAGAATCAGCAATGTGGCAAAGCTGGCTGCGGTGAAAATACTTGAGGTGTATAAAAAAAGTTTGGGCTCTAACGTGCCTAAAACATTGGGGGCTAAGTCTGAGATGAACATCAGCAACAGGACGGCGCCAAGTACTAATCGGTAGTTTGAATAGATGCGAAGCAGAGGGTAGTTCAGGTTATGATTGACGGTCGTCATCTTTATTTTGCGTAATCCGTGTGTTTGTCCGAGAATAGCCGCCCGCGGTGGCAACAAATTTGCCTTAACCGGAGTGTGCATTGGCCGGAGTATGAAATATGCCAACCCTAAAGATAGTTATGGCTCAGGTAAACCCTCTTGTTGGGGATATTCAAGGTAATACCGAACTGGTGATTGATTCGGTCCGTCAGGCGCAGTCTGCGCACGGTGCCGATGTTGTGGTGTTTCCTGAATTGACGTTAACAGGCTACCCCCCTGAGGATTTATTGTTACGCGCCAGTTTAGAGCGGCGTATTAACCGCGCTTTGGCGGCAATTTGTGATGCATCGCTTCAGGCGGCGGTGGTTCTGGGGTACCCCAAATTAGTGGCTGGCCGAGTATTCAATATGGCCGGCGTGATTGATGGTGGTGAAGTGACCGCTGAGTACGCCAAGCAGCATCTACCGAATTACCAAGTTTTTGATGAAATGCGTTACTTTTTGCCCGGCGATAAAATTTGTGTAGTGCGCTTAAAGGGGATTAAGGCCGCTATTTCCATTTGTGAAGATATCTGGCAAATGGAACCTATGCTGCAAGCCAAACAGGCGGGCGCCCAGGTGATGTTGAATCTAAATGCTTCACCGTTCCATCTTGGTAAAATGCAAGAGCGCCGAGAGTTATTGCACGACCGTGCCCGTGAAGGGCAGATGCCGATTGTGTACGTTAACCAAGTAGGGGGGCAAGATGAGCTGGTGTTTGATGGCGCGTCTATGGTGGTGGATGGCCAAGGTGAGCTGAGAATACAAGCGCCTAGCTACCAAGAGATCCTTTTGCCGGTAACCATAGAAGTTTCCGAAGGTGTTTGCCAGATCCCTGAAGCCAATATTACCCCTGATTTAGACCCCTTGGCATCGGTGTACGAATCTTTGGTGTTGGGTGTGCGGGATTACGTGAACAAAAACGGCTTCAAAGGGGTTGTGCTCGGTTTATCAGGCGGGATCGATTCTGCCTTGACCTTGGCGATTGCCGTGGACGCACTCGGAAAAGAGCGTGTGGAAGCTGTCATGATGCCGTTCCGTTACACGTCTGACCTAAGTAAAGACGATGCCGCAGAAGAAGCGCGTCGACTGGGTGTAAAGTATCAGTCTATTTCCATTGAGCCGATGTTTGAGGCGTTCATGGGGGCACTAGCTGATGAGTTTGCAGGCACCGAACGCGATACCACAGAAGAAAACCTGCAGGCACGCTGTCGTGGCACTCTGCTGATGGCCCTGTCTAACAAAAAAGGTTTTTTAGTCTTAACGACAGGTAATAAAAGTGAAATGGCTGTGGGCTATTCAACTCTTTACGGAGATATGGCCGGCGGTTTTGATGTGCTCAAAGATGTGCCAAAAGTGTTGGTGTTTGAGTTGTCGCGCTACCGCAATACACTGGAAGAGGTTATTCCGGTGAGTGTCATTGATCGACCTCCTTCGGCGGAACTGGCACCTGATCAAAAAGATGAAGACAGTCTACCACCCTACGAAATTCTGGATACGATTCTAGAGCTTTATGTAGAGCGTGATTTCAGTGCGAGCGATATCATTGAAGAAGGTTTTGATGCGGCGATTGTGCATCGAGTGTTACGACTCGTTGACTTGAATGAATACAAACGTCGCCAAGCACCTGTAGGGCCGCGGATTACCCAGCGAGGTTTTGGTCGCGACCGTCGCTATCCGATTACCAATGGTTGGAAGTTGGGGGATTGAGTGAGTAACACTGAATCTTGAAGCAAAAAAAAAGCCCTGACTTTTACTTCAGGGCTTTTTTTTATTGCTCTTGCAAGGTTGGGTTAGCCGAACCATCCAAAGGTCAGCACGTTCAACCATGAGCGTTCCGTAGTCCGCTGGGGCGCTCCGCTCTCTTGCTGGACATCATTACTGGCATTTTTATGCTCAGGGTTATAAATCTCACGGCTGTCGAATCCAGGTGGATCCTTTTTGTCGAACAGGCCAAAAGTGGCATAGCTAAGAAGTGAGCGTTCGTCCAATTGGCTGCTGTATTGGTAATCAAATTCACCATTGTCAGCCAGCGCCGGATGTCGAGGATAGTTTAATTGCAGCGTGGCCAACGCTTGTTCGGCTAGATCTTCCAGGCCTATTAAGTGGTAACTTTGCACCATAACTGCCAGCGCATCTGGTACGGCAGGGGTTTGCTGGAAGCTTTCGATGATATAGCGGCCGCGATTAGCCGCAGCGACGTAAGCACCGCGTTTTAGGTAATAGTTGGCGACATGCACTTCGTAGCGAGCCAGCAAGTTGCGCAGGTAAATCATACGCTTGCGGGCGTCGGCAGCGTACTCACTGTTTGGGAACTGTGCGAGCAGTTGCGAGAAATGAGCAAAGGACTGTCGAGCGGCACCGGGGTCACGACTGGTGAGATCGGTGGGTAAGAAGCGCTCAAACATGCCGCTGCCTTCAGTAAAGGAAGACAAGCCCTTCATGTAATAGGCATAATCCACATTGCGATGTTGTGGGTGTAATCTGACAAAGCGATCCGCCGCGGCAGAAGCGGCTTCGTGCTCGTAGTTACGGTAGTAGGCGTAGATTAGCTCCAGTTGTGCTTGCTCGGCGTAGGTGCCGAAAGGAAAGTTTGCTTCCAGCGCCTGTAGGTTTTCGATGGCCAGTTCCCACCGCTGCCCGTTCAGCTGCCGCTGAGCGGCGTCATAGAATTCTTTTTCAGTGGTGTATTTGGGGCCTTCAATCTCTTCTTGTGAGGAACAGGCGGCCAGCACCAAAAGCAGGCTGGCAAGAATTACTATAAGGCGGGCACGCATATATATGTCTACTCTTTCGATGGAGCCGGAATATTATCCCATGATTATTTCCGGGAGCTTGTTTAAACTGCCCAGCAATCTGGGAGCACGTATTTAACCACAGTGTGAGTTCAGACCAAAGCTGGCAGGAATAATTACCTGCATTTCGTCGTTTTCGCACCTCGTGTGTTAGGTTGAAATCAGGATAGCCTGAAAGTAACAGCGATTTTAGAGTGATGGTGTGCTCTAAGTATCACGGTTATGGCCCAGAACACTGTGCGTTAAGGTCTACTAGTTAAGGCCTACTAGTTAAGGCCTACTACAGGCCAGGCTGCGGCTATTGCACAACAGAAAGGCCAACCAAGCCTACATGGACCATCACGGTATTTGATAGGTTCCCAATTTTGAAGCTTTAATAGAATTGAAACATGACAAATAACACGGATAAACAAGTCATCCACAAAACCGTTGTGGTGCCAAGAGAGATGCAAGGTCAGCGTTTAGATTACGTCGCCGCTGAATTATTTTCTGATTTTTCACGCTCTCGCCTGCAATTGTGGATAAAGGCGGCGGCACTGACCATTAACGGCCAGCCCGGAAAACCTAAGGATAAGGTTTTGGGGGGAGAAGAGTTGGTGTTAGAAGCCGAACACGAAGAGCAGGGCGATTGGGAAGCCGAGCCAATTGAATTGGATGTAGTGTATGAAGACGATGACATTTTGGTCATCAATAAGCCTGCAGGGTTAGTGGTACACCCAGCGGCAGGAAATCGCACTGGCACACTGCTGAACGGTTTACTCAATCACACGCCCGATTTAATACACGTACCCAGAGCGGGGATTGTGCATCGCCTAGACAAAGACACAACCGGATTAATGGTAGTCGCTAAAACGTTACAGGCACACACCGATTTGGTGGCTCAGCTGCAAGAGCGCAGCGTAAAGCGTGAATACGAAGCTGTAGCTATGGGTGTCATGACCGGCGGTGGGTGCGTAAAAGCGCCCATGGGACGCCACCCCAAGCACCGCCAGAAAATGGCCGTGGTTACATCGGGTGGTAAAGACGCGATCACACATTACCGTTTACAGCGCCGGTTTCCCGCGCACTCTCATATTCGCCTTAAATTAGAAACCGGCCGTACACACCAAATTCGGGTACACATGGCGCATATAGGTTATGCCCTCGTGGGTGACGCGACTTATGCTGGGCGAATGAAAATACCCAAGGGGGCGACAGAAACGCTATTAGACTGCCTAAGAACCTTTCCACGGCAAGCGCTGCATGCTGCGCAGTTGGGTTTGATACACCCAGCCACGGGCGAGTATAAGGAATGGCAAGTGCCGCTGCCTGAAGACATGCAAACCCTTTTACGGTTACTCAAAGAATCCGCGTCTGAGCAACAAAATCGTTGATTTATGATGATGTATAAAGTGCAAAAACACGGTGGCAGCAGTTTCGAATTGGGTGAACCTTATGGCCGCTAAACAGGGGCAGCAGCGTTTACCTGAAAGTGTCTGTCGGCTGGACTGGCCCGCTCCCAGCAACGTGAAGGCAGTATTTACCACACGTCTTGGGGGTGTTAGCCCGGCACCTTTTCATAGCAATAACTTAGCATTGCATGTGGGGGATGACTCTCGCTGTGTGCAAGAAAACCGACAACAGCTATACGAGCACTTATCGTTGCCGTCGCACCCGCAATGGCTGGAGCAGGTGCACGGAGTTAAGACAGTGGTTGCTCAAACCGACGGTCTTGTGCGCACAGCAGACGCTTGCTTCACGGAAGAAAGCCAAGTGGTATGTAGTGTGCTCACGGCTGATTGCTTACCGATTCTGATTTGCGATGAAGCCGGCACGCAAGTGGCGGCTGTGCATGCAGGATGGCGAAGTTTGGCAAGCGGTGTGCTTAGAGGAGCCGTTGCGCACTTTAAGCAGCCTTCACGTTGCTTGGTGTACTTGTGCCCTGCGATCAGTCAAGCGCACTTTGAGGTAGGCATTGATGTGCTGGAGGGCTTTTATGAGCAAGCCTTGAGTGAGCGTCACTGCGAAGCGATATCCGCGGCTATTAAACCCAGTGTTGTCCGCCCCATGAAATTCCATGCCGACCTTTACGCACTGGCTGGAGCAGAACTGGCTGAGCTGGGTATTCATCGTATCTATGGCGGTCAATATTGTACCTACCAGCAGGCGGACGTTTTTTATTCCTTCCGCCGTGATAAAGACACCGGCCGTATGGCCAGTTTGATTTGGTTGGATTAGATTGGGTGCAGCCTCCTGCGTCTATGTTTCTCGCAGGGTTAACCTTTGTTACTGTAACGTCTTTTAACAGCCTATTTTTTCGGCGGTGTCTTTTTTGTAAAGCGCTTCCTCAAAATTGACCAGAATCAATAATTTGGCCGAAATGTCGCATTATCTGATGGGTTTATGGTTGATTTCTGCCACACTGACCCAATCTTGCAAGTGTCTAGGCCATTAAGGCCGATGGAAAGCAACGATCTACGAGGTAAATCATGCGAATCGACCGTTTCACCAATCAATTGCAAATGGCTTTGGCCGATGCTCAATCGTTAGCCGTTGGAAGGGACCACACCCAATTGGTGCCAGCGCACGTTTTATTAGCGATGCTCGACCAGCAAGGTGGTGCTGTGCGACCTTTGTTGGCGCAAGCTGGTTTCGATGTCACAGGTTTGCGTAATGAGCTGGCTAAAGTACTGGAAGCTCAACCAAAAGTACAAAACCCTACTGGTGATGTGCACATGTCCCAAGAGATGGGGCGGTTGTTGAACCTAGCCGATAAGCAGGCACAGCATAACGGTGACGCCTACATTTCTAGTGA
>CBFHKY010000030.1:0-24107 GCA_965656525.1 Pseudomaricurvus sp.
TTGCTTATGCAAGCCAGAATCTAGCACTAAAGTACTACTTTTAGACCTTTTTATACAAGCTCTTTGCCTATGGCTATAGAGACAATCCACGCTATCGCTAAACTGAAAACCATCTTGCTCCACTACTTTTGAGTCAGGGGTTTTTATGGCTTCGCCTTTTATTGAAGATTTACGTCGGTTTATTTTGTCTAAGAATTACAGTATTCGTACGGAAAGAACGTATATTCATTGGATTCTTAGCTTTATTCGTTTTCATAAGTACCAGCACCCAAAAGAGATGGATGATGCTCACATTCGGCAGTTCCTTGAATACCTAGCCGTTGATCGACATGTATCACCCAATACTCAAAAAACGGCTTTGAATGCGATTGTCTTTTTATTTAAGCAGTATTTAGGTAGAGAGCTTGGCGATTTTAGTGACTTTAACCGAGCGAGGGCACCAAAAAAGCTACCAACCGTTTTAACGATTCATGAGGTGTCCCGCCTGTTGGGTTGTTTGCACGCGAGCCATTACCTGTGTGCCGCTTTAATGTATGGCTCAGGTTTACGGCTGATGGAAACCGTTCGGCTGCGTTATCAGGATTTGGATTTTGATAAGTTGAGCGTTTTGGTGCGCGAGGGCAAAGGAAGGAAATCTCGAATTACAACGTTAGCGCCTGAACTTGTCAAACCATTACAGGCCCAGCAAGCCTTGGTGGAAGCCACGCTTGAGGTGGATTTAGAAACTGATTCTTGGGATGGTACTTTTTTGCCGTACGCTTTGGAGCGTAAATACCCTAAGGCTCCTTTCGATTTGGGTTGGCAATACCTTTTCCCCGCTAATGAGTTCAGTGTCGATCCAAGATCGGGCAAAAGACGACGGCATCATATTGGTGAGCAATCGGTTCAGCGAGCCGTAAAGCGTGCTGTCAGAGAAGCCAAAATCCACAAGCCGGCTTCTTGTCATACGCTTCGTCATTCATTTGCGACACATTTATTAGAGCGCGGATCGGACATCCGTACCATTCAGGAGCAATTGGGCCATACCGATATACGCACCACCGAGATCTATACACACGTCATTAATCGAGGCGGCCGGGGCGTGGTTAGTCCTTTTTCACAGTTAGCGGATGGGGCTTTGCCTAATCAGTAAAGGCAAAGCTCGCCATACAGATGATCTGGCTCCTTTGAATAAGCTGATTTGATTTACACCGATAAATTGTTCGGCTTAACCGTTTTAGAATTTTCTGAATTCGTTAAGGTTGATTTTTTAGCGTCATACGGACTGGTAAGCTTTTTAATCCACGCAAAATCACCAAACTGTCACTGCTATCTAGATCTTCTGGTGCAACCGCCAACTCCACGGATTCTACAGCGTTAATAAACTGTTTAAGTGCCGCTTTGACTTCGTTACGCGCTAACATAGCACCAATACACATATGCACGCCCGTGCCAAAGGCAAGATGCTGAGATCCACCCTCACGATCAATATCGAACTCATCAGGGTTGGGGTAACGCTCGGGGTCACGGTTGCCCGAAGCCCAGCACAAAAAGACTAGGGCATCTTTCGCAATAGTCTTACCACCCAGCTCAGTTGCTTCTGTTGTCACTCTTGGCAAGGCCGGTACTGGCGCATAGTAGCGCAAGGTTTCTTCACAGAGTGCTGAGATATCTTTGTCTTGCTTGTCGGATTCTTGAATGCGTTTGAACAGCTTTGGACGAGTCGCTAGAGTGTAAAGCGCATAAGCAATGGTGTTGCGTGTTGTATCCACACCTCCTGCAATCGATACAGAAACGATAGACATCAGTTCTTGTTCTGTCAGTTGCTCCCCTTTTGCTTCTTCTGGATCGATATTCACCAACTGAGAAATCAAATCATTAGTCGGGGTTTTTAACCGCTGCTCGATGGCTTCACGTGCGAATTGTTGCAGCATCATGATGTTATCGGCGTGCTGAAACGCCTCTTCGCGAGTAGCCCCTGAGCCAGCACGGGCTACCATTGAATCGGCTGCTCGTCTCACATCTTCTGTTCTGTTTAAAGGTAACCCCAAAGCATCACAAATCACTTTGATGGGAATAGGAATGGCGTACTCTTTGACAAGATCTATGGTTGCCGTATCGTCAAACGTTTGAAATTGATCTTGGCAAATTTTTGTCACACGGTCGGCCATTGCCGATACCGCGTGGGCCGTAAAAGCATGAAAGACCAATTTCCGGCGACGGCTGTGTAATTCTCCATCCACTTTAAAGCTATCGGATGGGTCTAAAAGGTAAAAGCCTTTGCTTTTAATGTATTCGTTGGCTTCATCTTGATAGGGGGATCGAACTGAAGCGGCCACTCGCATTTCATCAGAAAAGACTGTGGTATTACGTGCCGCTGCAACGATGTCTTTGTGGCGAGTGACCAACCACGCCCCTAACGTTTCATCAAAGTGTACTGGGTCTTCCTCACGCAGGCGCTCATAAAAATCATAAGGATTTTGGGTAATACTGGGATCCGTTATTGTTATTTGGCTTAAAGATTTCATACCTTTTTGCTCTGCTGTTGGATACTTGATGATTCAATGTTTGGGGTGTGCGTTTGAAGCTGCGTAGGCATTTAATGACTATGCATCTTTATGTGTGTAGCAAAACACGGATGCTTTTCAAGATTCAACGCACACTAGAAACTTAGGCCAAAATTTGCTGCAAAAAAGCAATTATGTCTATCATCTGCTGCGGTATTTGACCGTACGCGAAAGCCATCTAAAACGGCAGAGCTTCTGCACAGGCCCATTCTATAAGCGAGCCCTACGGCTTATGTGTTGAACATTGGCGAGTTTGGAAGTGAACGACGGCTCCAACAAGGCGCGAGTAGCAAGTGGTAGGCGTTCGGAGTTTATCGATTAGAGGTGTGTGGCTGATGAGTAAGCTCTGTTACCGGTTCGCCATCGGCCGTATAAATAACCGCATACGCATTGTCGCTGTCTAGCGCTGGGGATACTTCGAGCTCGCCGCTTTCGGCGGCGGTGACCAAACCAGACAAAGTTTGATCAAGATCGTCACAATCCATGTCGTAAACCGCCATAAACTGATAAGGGTTAGGCGCGGCCATGGGGCTGGCCAGATGAAAGCGTTGCGCCGACACAAAGCCGGGCAACGCCACTACCTCACTGAGGTGCTGGTTCAGGTACCAGTCGTTACATTCTTGTTCACGACCGGCCACCGGATTACTGAGTACCACCATTTTGTAATGCGTCATTGCGGCCGTACTCCTGTCGCCGAAAACTATTTTTTGGCCTGTTCTTGCATGGCTTTCACCGCTTGCAGGTGATCGTTTTGACGAATACTGATGGCCTCATACGCCAAACCGGTTTCCAGCAAACTGTGGGTAACGCGTTTTAGCTCTTGGTTGAGCAGCACTTTTGTCCATCGTACGGCATTGCGAGAGTTCCCCAGCAACTTGTCACAATACCCTTTCACGGCCTCATCCAGTTCATCGACGGGTAAGCAGTGGTTGATCAAGCCAATCTCAGCCGCTTTTTGTGCGGTTAACAACTCACCGCTGAGTAGAAACTCTTTCGCACGGGCAAGGCCCACCAGCTGTGGCCAAATAATCGCACCGCCATCGCCAGCCACCAAACCTACCGCTACATGGGGGTCGCCAATACGGGCTTTTTCAGACGCAAAGACCACATCACAAAACAGAGCAATGGTTGCACCTAAGCCCACCGCGTGACCATTCATTCGGCAAATCAATGGCTTATCCAGATCCAACATCGAAAAGACAATGCGCTTGGCAAGACGCACTTCTTCATCAAACAGATCTGGGTTGGTCACATTATTAAGAATATGATCCAAATCGCCACCCGCTGAAAACGCACGGCCGGCCCCCGTCAGTACCACCACGTCAGAATCTGGATCCTTCGCGGCAACGATAAACACTTCCGCCAGCTCTTCGTGCAGGCGCAGGTTTACCGCGTTTAGCTGCTCTGGACGGTTCATGGTGATGGTCAGTACGCGGCCATCGCGGTTCAGTTGCAGGGTATCGAAACTAGGCAGGCTGGACATATTTACTCTCTCTTACACGCAAAGATCGGCTTGTGAGCCGATCTTTCAGACATTAAAGTGGGTTATTCCGTGCCGTCTAGTTTACCAGCACGCTCTGCAATGTCATTAGCCGCAAGGTAACCAAACACCATCGCGGGGCCTATGGTGCCACCCGCGCCTGGGTAGAGGTTTCCAAAGGGGCTGCCAGAATTGTTGCCCGCTGCGTAGAGGCCTGCTATGGGCTCGCCGTTGGTGTTCATAACACGACCTTTGGCATCGCACTTAAGCCCCCCTTTTGTTCCCAAGTCGCCTAAGTGAATAGGTACTGCGTAGTATGGCGCTTTGTTGATCAGCGCTAAACAAGGGTTAGGGGTGGCCGAATGATGACCGAACATCTGGTCATAGACTGTATCGCCGCGGCCAAATTCGGTGTCTTTACCCGTGCGGGCGTATTGATTCATGTTATGAACAACGGTTTTTAATTTGTCAGCCGGTAGATGGATTTTTGTGGCGAGCGTTTCCACGGTGTCGGCTTTAAAGATGTAGTGATCCCAATAGTCTTTCGGGATTGCCCAGTCTGGGGTGATCAGACTGGGCATAAAGCCGCCTGCGGTAAACAATTTACGAAACTGAGCGTCAAAGATCAGCCAGCAAGGGGTATTGGCACCAGTAGCCAATTGATCTTTTACCATTGCTTCGCCAAATTCATCGTAACTGCAGGCTTCGTCCACAAAGCGATCGCCATTGCGGTTGACGCACACGCTGTGCGGACGCCCGACATCGAAAGCGGCTTGATGGATCTCTGTAAAATTAGACGCCTTAGGCATCGGTTTATGCATTGTCGGTATCCACCAGCAGGCGTCTGTGTGCTCGGTATCTGCACCAGCTTTGAGGCCCGCGAGTAAGGCTTCACCGCGATTGGCATCTTCTGGCGAGCTGCTCCAGCGGGTCGAACCCGGCACTTTCAGGTAACGGTCACGCAGCGCTTGGTTCCACTCAAAACCGCCCGCTCCCATCACCACACCGTGTTTGGCCATGATGTCGTAACGACGGCCAAAATTGCTCACCGTTACACCCGTCACTTGACCATCATCGGTGATTAACGCTTCCAGTTTGGTATCAAGGCGCACGGCCACACCGCGATCAAAAATTTGCTTAAAAAGATGCCCCATCAATGCGCCGCCTTGAGTGCAGCGGCGATCCCGAGAGGTCAATACGCGTGTACTGATGTCGCTCCAATAACGCCAAAACATGGTGGTGAATGTTTTGACCCAACCGGGTGTACGGGTGGAAAGCGAAAAAAATTCCATCACATCCATCGCGTAACGATTAAACACCTTGAAGCGGGAAAACTGCTCGCGCATATGGATAAAGTGGTCACCCAGCTCACGGCCATCGAAGGTATCAACCACCACCGAACGATCGGCCCGAGCACCTGGCGAACCGGCAAAATAATCTGGCCAAGCCGCCTGCTGCACAGGAATACCCGCTGTTTTCAAATACTTCGCCAATGCTGGGCATGTATCCAAAAAGGCATCTAAACGATCTTGTTGGATGTCGCTGCGCATCAAGTTGCTCAGGTATTCCATGGCTTCTTCACGACTGTCATCGTTGGGCGTGAGCTGGTTGTTGGGTAGCCACAACACGCCACCAGAGGTCGCCGATGTACCACCGAACTTGGCGGCTTTTTCTACCATTAATACCGACAGGCCCAGATCGGCTGCGCGCAAAGTGGCTGATGCGGCTGCCGAGCCAGAGCCAATCACCACCACATCATAGGTTTGCGTTTCACTCATTGCTGTTCTCCGCACAGTAGGTGTTCTAAGCCAGCCCAATAAACATGTTGAGCCAGATCCGATAAAAGTACGGAACCCCGAAGAATGACAAAAGATTCCGAAAATTGATTAAAAATCGTAGGTCAACTCAACCCCAAGTGTGCGCGGCTCCCCTACGGCCGCGGCGTTGTGGCCCAGAGAAGCGCCCAGCGCCATGCCACCGGCGAAGTACGCTTCATCCGTGAGGTTTTTGGCAAACAACGCACCAGAAAATTCAGAACCCATCATGTTTTTCCAGCTCAAACGTGCATTGACTAATTCATAGTCCGGCAACTTGGTTTCTGGTCCAATCGAGTCGTAGGTGTTGGAAAAGTACATTTCATCTTGACCATACACTTGCGCGCGCAGGCTCAACTCACCCATGGATGGATCAATCATAAAGTTGACAGAGGTCCATAGTGTCCAAGTGGTTTCTGGTGTGTTGGCGACTGGGCTGTAGCTGTAATCCTGACCAAATAAGTTGGTTTCGCCATCGGTAAAAGCGGCATCAGTATAGGCGGCAACCACCCCCACTTCCCACCAATCTGTTGGCATAATAGAGGCTTCCAGTTCCATGCCATCCACTTCCATTTCAGGAATATTCGCGGTCACCGCAATGGAAGCAACAGGGCCGGGAGGGTCAGGGAACTCAATACGCTGTACGTCTTCTACTTGTTGGTGGTAAACCGCCAAGTTCACCGTCGCAGGACGATCCATTAAGAGGCCACGAAATTTCAAGCCCAGTTCAAAATCCTGCACGGTCTCCACGTTAAACTTGTTACCACCGCCTGTGGCCGTTGCGTTAACCGGTGGAGCCGAGCCATTAAAACCACCACTGCGAAAGCTCGAACGCGTTTTGGCGTAGGCGAACAGTTCGTTGTTGATGTCGTATTCTAGGCCGAGTTCCCAAGACGGCTCCGAAAAACGCTCATTCTGGTCAGGGGCTCCTAGCGCATCGGCTTCGCTCAGCTGTTCAATAGAAACGTCTTCTTTAGTGTAGCGATAGCCCGCCGTGACACGTAGATCATCCGTTAGGCTGTACGTACCTTGAGTGTAAACGGCGGTAGTATCCGTTTCGATGCCAAAATTGCTGGTGGCCGTTACCGCACCGGCAAAGTACGTTTGCGGCCATAAGGTATCGGTTCTCTGCTGTTGTAGATAAATGCCTGCAATGTAAGACAGTCGACCGTCTAAGGCTTCACCCGAAAGTTGAACTTCGTTGGAGTAGGATTCTATTTCGGTTTCGTTACCGACTTTTCCTGTGGCGATATTGCGTGTCGCAAAAGTGGGAAACAATGCCCCTAGCGCTGGTTGTTCAGAATCAGTATCACCCGTGGTGTAACCAAAAATGTTTTTCAGGCGCAGCGTGTCGCTTAAGTGGATGGTTGTGGTGTTGGTGAGAACTTCGTCTTCACCCACATGATCCGCGCCATACGGATGCTGCGTTTTGTAATAACCCAACTCACGCTGCTCATCAACCGCAGAAGCAATAAAGCTGGAAGACGTATTCAACGCAAAACCATTGTTGGTCTGGCCCGCTTCGTAAATGCTGTAGACGTAAGTCGCCCCGGTATTGGTACCGTCGGTGCGCGAATAACTGTACATGGTGGTGTTTTCAATCGTATCGCTTGGGCGAACCGTCAAAGAAACCCGTGCGCTATCGCGACCTATTTCACCGTGTTCGATCCCGTTCGTGACGTTATCAATGTAACCATCACGATCGATGGTGTTAAAGGCCACGCGCAATAACACTTTGTCTGCAATGAGGGGGGTGTTGTACATCCCTTCAAGCTCTTGCAAACCAAAGTTGCCTGCGCGTAGCGTTAGCTTACCTTCTGTGTCTTCGGTGGGTTTAGCGGCTGTGTATAGCACAGCACCCCCAGTGGTGTTGCGACCAAACAATGTGCCTTGTGGCCCTTTTAAAACCTGCACCGATTCCAAATCAAAAAAAGTGGACGCTCCGCTGATGGTTAACGGCACTTCGTTCATGTAGGCCACCACCGCTGAAGGTGAGCCACTAAACGTATCGGCAGACTGCCCGCGAATAGAATAGGTAAGAGAATTGTTACCTTGGGTTTGCCGTACCGTTAAGCCTGGAACCGCAAACTGCAAATCGGAATCGGACAACACTTGTCGGTCCGCCAGTTGATCACTGGAAATGGCCGACACGGCGATTGGCACCCGAGACAAACTTTCATCACGACGGCGAGCGGTAACGGTTACTTCTTCCATTTTGGATACCGACTGTGCTTTCACCTGCACAGAAACTGGTGCAGTGACCGCGATTGCGGCTACGGCCATACTGGTGATGCCCATGGCTTTACGAACGCTATTGCATAGAACGCTACGGCATAGAACGTTACGGCATAGATAGTTATTGTGGATTTTCATCGCGCTTCTTCTCTCTTCCGTGTGCGTTTTCTCGAAACAAGTTTGCGCACATTTATTCTTGTTATCTCTGATACCACTTAATAAAAACGTGCTCGGAAGCCTTAAGCACGCTTATTTTTATGCGTTTGTTTGCCTGCTGATAAACACCTTACGCTGTTGTCGTTTGTAGATCAGTCAGACAGTGTTGCCGAAATCAGATGGCTCTACTGGCGGTTATTCAACATCAGGCTTCAAGTTCAGACGCCCAAGCCAGGCTTAAAAGTCAGGCTTAAAAATCAGATAAGGCTTGTGCGCGAGCATCCCAAATTTGACGCAAGTGATTCACTGGATCACCCGCTGTAATGCCGCCATCAATAGGCATGGTGATGCCCGTGATTTGCGCGGCGCGGTCGCTGCACAAAAACAACGCCGCTTGTGCCACATCCGGTGGTGAGCCGTGGCGCTTGAGAGGCTGGTTGGCATCCCACACGGGAGCCAGGGCATCGCGCACTTTCTGACTCTGTGCCTCTGTCATTCCAGGTTCGGTGTAAGCGTTCAAAGGTGTGCGAATATGGCCCGGTACTAAACAGTTCACACGTATGCCGTACTCGGCCAGATCAATCGCCATGCATTTACTCAGCTGAATCACTGCGGCCTTGGTCGTACGATAGGTCATCAGCGCATGGCCAGCCAACAGCCCAGCAATAGAAGCATTATTCAGAATCACACCGCCGCCGTTTTTGGCCATATGACGGCCGGCAAATTGCGCGCCCTTCATAACACCCAACCAGTTCACACCCACCACTTTATCGAAATCATCAAACGGATCGTCCAAAAAGCGATCGTATTGGGCACCGGAAATTCCAGCGTTGTTGAACATGATGTGCAAACCACCGAAGGTGTCGATAGCGCCATTCACCAGTGCTTGAAGCTCTTCGGGGTTGGCGACATCGGTGCGCATGAATAGGGCATTGTCGCCCAGTTCTGCGGATAATTGCTGGCCCGCTTCTTCATTGACATCGGCCACAACAACTTTTGCGCCTTCTGCAATAAACAACTCTGCCGTTGCTCGGCCAATACCACTGGCAGCCCCTGTAATCACTGCCACTTTACCGTCCAATTCGCGTGCCATTTGTCCTCCGACTATTGAACCTTGAAATTACACCGCCGCGAGCATCAATAGTTGCTAGCCGACTGCGATGCTCTCGCTCAAGCGAAATGTTTTTATTAAGCGATTTTCTGAGCCCGCATGTGCTGCACCACTGCTCGGTTGCTGCCTGACGCTATGTGCCTAGCACTATTGCAAAGTATTACTATTGCAAAGTATTGTTCGCACCCACAAAGAGATCTTTATGAGGACGGTTGATTGGCTGGCTGATGGGCTCATGTTTCGAGCGATACTCTCGCGGGCCTTTTTTATAAACGTGTTTAAACATGCGACTAAAATGTGCTGGGCTTTTAAAGCCGACACGAAAGGCAATTTCGGCGATGGATATCTCACTGGGTTTGGTCGACAGTAGCCAGCGCTCGGCGTTTTTTAATCGTTGATCCCACACGTATTCCGAAAATGACATGTTGTTTTGCTTGAGCAAAAAAGATAAATAACGCGGGGATATACCACAGGCACTGGCAACCATCGTGGTACTGAGCTTAGGGTCAGACAAATGAATATCCATAAACCGCAACACTTCTTGCAGCCGCTGTTCCGCTATGGCGACTCGTTCAGAGGCCAGGTGTTCACACGCTTTTATGGTGTCGGAAACCGTCATTAAGGCGCTATCGATCAATATTTTTGCGGTCGATTCGGTAAACTCACCATCGTCTTCGAGCACACTGGTAAGGATATGCTCAGCCATCGAAAAGGCTTTACCCCCAGCCGCCACCGCAAAGCCTGTACTGACTTCGTGTGGAATAAACTGACGGAAAATATGCGCAGGCATCAGCACGTGCAAAGCTTCGTGTTTGGAATCTTCATCGGTGCGACATTCTACGGTGAAAGGCGTCATGGATTTTGTCAGGGCAAAATCTCCAGCTTTAGCAATACTGCGCCCACCGGAATGGGTAATGCATAGGCTGCCGCGTTTCACAAACCACAGCACAATAACATCGGTTGCATCCTGACGAATGTGGTACCACGAACGTTTAAAGGTTTGTCGTGTGCGGGCACGGGAACGAATGATCGAATAAGACGCGATGGCTTTTTTATCGGCGCGCACATCGATAATCGCACCGGAATCAATCGCGTATTCACCTAAATAATATTCTTGGTTTTTATCGCCGCGATAGCTTTGCTGACAATCCTGATAATTATTTTTATTGAATGTAAAAAGTGTTTCTGCCACCTCACGTCTCCGTTTTACAGTTGCTCATCACTTCTTCCTTTCCGTCTGGCATCGGTCGATCAGTGAATCACCATTCGATCGCCGCTTAACGCATCCAGCACAAGGCGGCTTTTTAACGCTACGATTACCAGTACAAGCACTGATTCTAGGTGGAAGGCGGGGCTAAATCCCATCATTTTGTGCGAGTTACTGGACATTTGCTGCACAGCACCCGTAAAGACGTTCGCGTTTAGCGGATGACACCGGCCAAGCCTAACCGTTTTTGCTCGGCTTCGCTCAGCCCGAGAATACCCCCCAGTACGTAGGCGTTGTGTTCACCCAGTGCTGGGGCACCATCGACAATCTGAGCCATTTGACGCATCTGCCACGAAGGGCCTAGCGTCATACGGCTGCCCGCCTGCTGATCACTGATGGTCGGGTAAAACTCGCGCGCCCAGAGGTGGCTGTCGGCGATTAAATCCAATGAACTCTGGCTTTTGCTCGCCGCAATACCACAGGCCATTAACTGCTCTGCCAGCTCGCCGGCGTTGTGTTGGCGCGTCCACTGCTGGATCAGTTCATCTAACTGAGTTTCGTTATTCTGGCGAGCCGCTAAGGTAGAAAAACGCGGATCGGTGCTCAGTTCAGGTCGCCCCATCAATTGCGTGAGCTGTGGCCAGAGATCATCGTCGGTCACCGCCAAACTGATCCAGTCGCCCTCTTGGCACGGATACACTCCATGTGGGGCCATATCAGCATGGCGATTACCATCGGATTTCGCCACCACGCCATTCAGGCTGAAGTCGATCAGGGCATCACCAATCATACTGCTGATGGTTTCTACCGCCGATACGTCCACAAACTGCCCTTGGCCAGAGCGCTGGCGATGTACGAGAGCCGCCAAGGCCGCATAGGCGGCCGTAGCGCCAAACGTGGAATCGGCATAGCGCACGTTCATTCCTTGTGGCGCTTCGCCCTCGTAACCGACCAAGGCACTCAAACCACCGAGAGCAGCAAAACAAGGGGCATACCCAGTTTGATAGGCCAGCGGGCCAGTGGCACCGTACATGCCCATCGACACGTAAATAAGTTGCGGATTGATGGCCTTAACCACGTCATAGCCTAACCCCAAACGCTCGATGGCACCGGGGCGTAGGTTTTCTACCAATATGTCGGCGTCGGCCAAAAGGTCTTTGAGCAGTTTGATACCGGCTTCCGACTTCATATCAATTTGCACACTGAGCTTTTGCGGATTGACCGCTTTCCAGCCTGGCGCGTTGTTCATATCTTCTACGCCATAGGTGCGGGTCACATCCATAGAACCAAGGCTTTCAACACGGATCACTTCGGCCCCAAGATAAGACAACAACTTGCCGGTATACGGCCCCGCCCACACTTTGGTGAGTTCAACCACTCGCACACCCTGTAAAGGCCCACCGCGATGTTTGGGTTCAGCTCTGTGTTCGATAGGCGCGGCACAAGCATCAACCTGACCCATACTGGGCAGTTGGTTGAGCTCCGCAAGAATAGCGTCATTGTGCTGCCCCAATAAAGGCGCAGCAGAGGCAATAACGGTGGGTGTTTGGCTAAGCTTGTAGGGTGCGGTTGGGTACAGCGCCTTACCCTGTACGGGGTGATCCACTTCGGCAAAAAACTGACGGTGTTGAAACTGGGGCGAGGCCTGAAGATCACCGGCGTTGTTCACTGGCACCATGATCAGCCCCAATTGTTGTGCCGCCGCTGATACTGATTCTTTATTTTGACTGCGCAGCCACTCACCAATATACCCACGCACTTGTGTAACACGCGCTTCTGTACAGCCTTTTTCTAACCAATCCTGTGGAAAGTGCTTCATCCATTCGGGGTGGGACATTAACTCGCTCAAGGCTTGCCAGTGTGCTGGGGCGGACATCCAGATGTACACAAACCCATCCGCGCAAGAAAAGATCGATGCTGGGCCTGCCAAATCAAATGCTGTGCGCTCGGTGCTCACCGGCATATCACCGGCTACCATCTGGCCCATGACATAATCGGTACGACTGACAAGTACTGACTGCATGGACACATCAATCAGTTCACCTTGCCCAGACTGTTGTCGCGCAAAGAGCGCCGCAACGATACACAAAGCCGCATCTAAGCCGGTTTCGTAGCTCGCCATAAATCGACCGGCCCCCTTCAAGGGTGGCTTAGCCAAATCAGGCGCGCTGGGTGTGTGATAACCCCAGCCACTGCTGTGGAATACGGTTAAATCTGTGGCGGGGGTGTTACCTGCACTCAAGCCAAACGGGGTGATCATGCAAATCACCAGCTGCGGATGTGAGCGCTGGATGGCGTCTAGATCGAGGCCCGCTTGGTTAAGCCATTGTGCGGGTTGATCACACAACAGCACATCAACACGCGTCAGCAACTCATGTAAGCGCGACGGTAACGCGCCCGGTTCCGGCGATAACGAATCCAGCATGAGTGATCGTTTACCGGTATTCAGATAGGCAAACAGCCCGCTGGTTTCCCCTGTGTCACTCTTGCCTGCTTCGGTTTCTGTATGGCTCGCAAACGGCCCCATGTAACGGGTTGGACTGCCTTGCGGGGATTCCACCTTAATGACATCGGCACCAAAATCCGTCAGCAGCTTGCCTGTATACTCACCTTTGACGCTTGCCGTCAGTTCCAATACCCGAAAGCCTGTTAATGCCGACACTTTATACTCCTCGTACCCTATCGCATTGCTCATTGAGTGTTGCGTTAAACCTGCCAACGTTGGCCAAAACCTTTTTTTACGGTTCCTTTTTGTGACTTTTTAATAGACGCTCTATTAAGGCTTTTTACGATTAGAGGCTTGCAAGCGCCATTCTGGCGGGTACTGCATGTCCATGTCTTTCACAACATTGTTCAAGCCTTGATCGAAGGTATCGGAACCAAACGCCACATCCGTTTCGCGATCATTACTGATCACTGGCAACATGCCTTCAACAAAACCAGTGAGCATACTGCCCATGTATTCGCCGTTGTATTGCTTGTACAGTTCCATAAAGGTTTTCTGAATCTGCACCACATCGGTCGGGCGCGTACGAGCACACGCTTCGGCGTACTTTTTGGTTTCGGCTTCCAGGTTATCGCGCTCAACAATACTGTTAATGAAATTGCACTTGTCCATCTCGGCTGCGGTAAACGGGCGACCGGTAAACAACATTTCTGAAAATTTTCGCAGCCCCATGGTTTCGATCCATGTCCATAGCCGTGGCCCCCAGCCGACGTAACGAAAAGACGGATGACCGAACAGCGTATCCTCGGAACTCACCACTAAATCCGCATCGGCAGCTTGATAAAAGTGCCAGCCGTAGCAGTAACCTTTTGTTTCTACGATACTGATTTTTTTGAATTCTTGTAGCGGGCGGTTGCCTGCGGGCGCTTTGGCATAGTGATCGGTCATGCTGTGCAGAAAACGAAACGAGTTACGGGGTGGATATTTCACACTGGGGTCATCAATTCCAAACTCGTGCAATAAATTCAGGTCTTTACCATCTTCTGCATAAAAATCTTTCTGCTCGGGTAAGTCGCCACCGGTGCCAAAATGTTTACCTTCACCACGAATCACTAGCACTTTTACGTCGTCATCCACATTCGCTTTTAAAATCAGATCGGCGTAATACTGGCGCATGCCCGTTGTCGTTGCGTTTAAGCTTTCGACTCGATCAAAAGTGATAGTGGCAATACGCGTGGCGGGGTCTTTTTCATAGCGAATGTATTGTTTGGCGTCTTCTTTGAGCTGGTGAATATCTTTCATGGTCATGTCTCTTCGCTCGTACGATGAACAAGTTTGCCGATACAGCTTAGCGCTGCACATGCAATATATGGCGATGCCGTGTTCTGTATGATTAACGGTACTAGACGATCATCAAAGCACGAGGCATGCTGGAATGCATCCCTTAATGCCAAAATGCTCTGTGGTTTGGCAGTTTTGTCCACCTAGAAACTGGTGATGACGATACGCTGTTGAGCCACTCAATACGCTAAACTGTGGCGATGGCGCGCATCACGCTTTACGGGCCCGCTTTACTACAATAATAATGCAACCTCAGGTACGTAACGAATTATGGACAGCGATCCTTTTTACAGTCTCGATGGGCCACTGGATTCCATGCCATCTGATGGCCAAATGCGCAGCGCTAACTTATCGAACTTTCCCACCTTGATTCAACGCATGGGCGGTGATGCACGCACGATTCTCGACAAACACGATATCGATCCTTGGCTCGCGCGAGATCCAGACCACTATATTGAATGCAAGGCGTTGGTGAATTTGCTGGAATATTGCAGCCGCCACTTTAATGATCCTTTGTTCGGATTGCATTTAGCGCGGCTGCAAGAACCGGACGTTTACGGCTGTGTGACCGCTCTGTGCCGCGCCGCGCCCAATGTACGAGACTCGATTCAAGCACTCATGGATTTTATTCCCGTGGTGCACTGCCCCAACACCGAAATTGAATTGCTGGAAGGGAACGAGGTAGCAGAAATCCGTTGGCGTGTAGAGGCCTTGCCAGAAACCAATACTCAGGCTAACTACCAAGCGGTGATGCTAAATGCCAAACTGCTACGACAACTCGGGGGGCCTGATTTCCGTCTTAGCTATGTGAACTTATCCGTCAATGCACCCACAAAAATCATCCCTGAATTGCAAAAGCAATTGGGCTGCCCCTTTAAAAGAACTCAGTTTGAAAATGCCATCGCTTTCCCCACTGAGTTTCTTAAACATCCCGTCACGAGCGCCAATCGCTTGCTGTTTAAGCTGCTTGGCGGCTACTTGGAAAACGTTAAAACAGCCGCACGAAAATCCACCTCTGAACGCGTACAAGATTACGTTCGTGGTGCTCTGCCCTCTGGCCACTGCTCCATTGAGCGCTGCGCCGAAAAGCTCGGAGTATCCGTGCGCACCTTACAGGCCTATTTGAGCGAATCTGGGCAAAAATTTTCAGACATTTTAGAAGCACAACGCATCGATATGGCCAAAACTTACCTTAAGCAGCACATCACTCTAGACGATGTGGCGGTGAGTCTTGGCTATTCTGAACAGTCCAGTTTTGGTCGTGCTTTTAAACGATGGACGGGCTCTACACCCAAGCAATATCGCCGTGATCTTTTAGCCTCGGGCGAAAAGGGTCTAACCTCAAACTAAACGACCAATGATTTTTATATCTCTTTTATAAGACTTTAAAGCGCCCTATAACTAAAAGTTGCCTAAAGCAAACAAAGCTAGAACAAAACAGTACTGTAGTCACAGCTGACATACCTATACTGTAGATGAGCTTAATTGACACGCATCTATCAAAATTTTTTAGATAATGACGACAAGGCAGTATCATGTCTGATCAAGATCTTTTTGTGTTTTCCGAAGAAACACTACCGCCTAAGCAAAACAACTTTGCATCACAAGACGCACTGCCTTGGACCATATTAAGTGTCGAAGATGACCGGCACTTTCAAGACACCTTAGTTTACAGCCTTAAAAAACTCGTCGTCGTTAATCGCCCACTGGAAGTATTAACCGCCAATACAGCCTCTTCTGCCGCTGAAATCATGGCCAAAAACCCTAATGTTAGTGTGGTTTTGCTAGACGTAGTGATGGAGGACGATTATGCCGGCTTACGTTTTGTCAACACCATTCGTAAAGTGCTGGGTAATGCCAACGTGCGTATTATTTTGCTCACCGGCCAGCCCGGTATGGCACCGCGCAAAGATGTCATGCGCCAATATGATATCGACGAGTATTGGAATAAATCCGATCTGTCTATCGATATATTAGAAGCCATTGTCACCAGCAATATAAGAACATGGAAATGCATGTTCGATTTACAAAAAGCACAAACCGGCTTACAAAAAGTGGTAGAAGCTGCGCGTACGATTACCACAAAAGAAACACTGAATGAGTTTTCTGAAACCGTTCTTGAAAAGATAAGCCATATTCTCGGTATCGATTCAGAAGGGGGAATTGTTTGTATGAGCAATTCCCCCAATGAAAGCTTGATGAAAGCGAAAGTGATTGCGCTTTCAGGCTATTACCAAAAGTATAAAGCCTCTCGATTTTTTGATGTCATTAATAGAGTGCCGGAATCAAAAGCCAAATCAATATCAGCATTAATCGCTCAAGCCATTGATGATCAAGATCATCAGTTCAACGATCATATGAGTGTTCTCTACTTCGACACCACACGTGTTGATGATCGTCGTTATCTGATGATTGTAGACATAAGCCTGATTGAGCATGAAAGCTATACGCACTTATTGCGAGCTTTCAGCGAAAACGTGAGCACAGGGTTCACCAATGTGGCGTTGCTGAATCGCCTTTCTGACTTGGCCTATGAAGACAATAACCTGCCTGTTCATAATCGGAATTGGCTAGAAGAAGATTTGTCTTTAATGAAAAAAGATGAAATTTGTCAGACTCAGCTATTGATGCTGGATGTGAATAATTTTACTGATATTGGCATTACTTTTGGCTCTGAGTTCAGCCAGCAGGTTCTTGAACTGATACTCAAACGGTTACAGTCCATCAATCATGTCATCAAAGCCATTGCTAAAACAGACCACGACAACTTTGCTATTCTTTTTTCTAAGAAAGATCAAATTACATTAAAAGACTTATCGGAGTTGATTAGCCAAGTCTACACCATCGATAACGTAGAATATCACTTTCAGCTGACCGCTGCGGTTATGGATCTTGAGTTAGTCACCAATGAAGACCCAAAAAATATCTTGCACCTTGCTGAAATGTTGATTCATCGAGCACGCAGAGAAAACAAGTCAATAGAAATCTATTCGCCAGACCTTTTAAACAATATCACCACACAATCACAACTTCTTAATAAACTGTCCATTGCTGTTAAGCATCAGGAACTTACCCTATTTTTTCAACCAAAAGTCGAAATAATTACAGGCGAGCCTGTCGGATTTGAAGCCTTAATTCGTTGGAAGGATAACAACGGCCAATTCATACCACCCGACCAGTTTATTCCCATCGCCGAAACGTCTGGATTGATTAATAAGATTGATTTAGATGTTTTTTACATGACTCTAGCCGCGATTAACACCCTGAAAGAATCAGGTTTTTCTCTGCCTATATCGTTTAATGCATCACTGTCGGACTTGATAAACAGTGACTATATATCGGCCATACATGAAGCCATAAACACTCAGCGGTGTGACGCCAGTCTATTAGATATTGAAATCACAGAGTCGCAAGCTATGGATGATTACAAAAAAATATCCCCCATACTGGATCAGTTGTTATCGCTGGGAATGGGCATTAGCATAGACGACTTTGGAACTGGCTATTCTTCACTTTCACACGTTACCAATTTATCAGCTAAAACGTTAAAGATTGATCAATCTTTTGTTCGTTCAATCTCTAAAGACAATCTTGATAGCCAACACGTCATTGAAATCATTCTTAGATTAGGTGAGAGGTTTAAATTTACGGTCATAGCCGAAGGTATTGAAACCGAAGAACAACGCCAATACCTTATCGAAAAGGGCTGTTCATACGGCCAAGGTTATCTTTTTGGAAAACCAATGCCCATTGAAGAGGCCATAGACTGGCTAAAGCATCGTTAACGCTGACCAACCCTAATAGTCCATTACAGAATTTATAATGAGAAAAAGCTTAAAACTTCTACAAAAAAAGCTGATGGTGAATTTCGCTTTTTTAGTGGCTATTAGTTTGATTTCTTCAATATTGGTGTATTTAACGCTGATTCAATTTAATTTCAATCAGCATTTAAACATGCAAAATAGGAAATTGTCTTACGCGGATCAAATGATTAACCGTGAACTGGGTGACATGAAGAAAATTATCCAGCTATTGCATGGTAACGATCAGATAAGAAAATCTTTATCTTTTGAAAACGGTCGTATTGACACGTTAAAAATAGAAGATATTTTCAAACAGTTTTCCCGTTCAGTCGATAGTTTTTTGCAGTTTCGTTGGCTAGATGAAACGGGTATGGAACACGTTCGCTTAGAAAAGATTACCCCTGCTAACGAAAAACCAATTTGGGTAAATTCTAAAAATCTACAAGATAAAAGTCATCGTTATTATTTTAAAGATGCCATGCTTGTTGAGGCACCAGATGTTTACTTTTCAAAAATCGACTTAAATGTTGAAAATTCAAAAGTGGTAGAACCTTACCAGCCGACCGTTCGTGCTGCCATTAAAACAAGCATAAAAGACGGCATGCGCCCCGGTGTATTGATTATCAACTTTGATTTAAGTCGGCTGTTAAAAAACATCCATAAGATCAACGATAACAGCGGCATTGACTTTTATATCACAGATTCCGAAGGCTACTGGATTATCAACCCTGACTTATCGAAAGAATGGGGAAAGAGCTTGAACAATACTGCTGATAACATGGCCATTACAAACCCAGATGATTGGAATTTTATCGCCGCTAAAAAAAGCGCCAGCACGACAAATAATTACCCGCAAGAAACGAGCTTTGTTTCACGTATATTTGGGTTTTCACGTGACAAAAAAATTATCTTTCGAACATTAAATCTTAATAACGGAAGCCTTGGAAACACCCAATCTTCTATTTTTTTAATCAGTGAAATTTCTAAAAATCTGCTAGCCACCATGCGCTATCAGGCTTTTATGGCCGCACTGGCAACAGGGGTATTGCTTTTACTAGGGGGCATATTGTTACTGCATTGGGATCATCGATTACGCCTTAGAATGATCGAACTGCATGAAAAATTGAACCTAGAAAAAGAGCGCTTAGATAAGTCTAACGAAGATTTAAGCACCGCACTTCGGCAGCAAGTATTATTGCAAGAAGATCTGGTGGAAGCCCGAAAATTATCTTCTTTAGGTATGATGGTGGCTGGTGTCGCTCATGAGCTCAATACCCCCATCGGGGGCGCTTTGATGGCAACGTCTAGTGTCAAAAACCAACAAGAAGCGTTAAAAGCATCTTTGAACACAGGCTTAACCAAAACACAGTTGCATGAATACATCGAGTACAGTGATGAAGGGCTAAAGAACATCCGTCATCATTTATCTAAGGCGGCCGATTTGGTCAAGCGATTTAAGCGCTTAGCTATTGAATCCTCTCATGAAGGGGTTGTGGAATTCACACTGGCGGTCGCCATAAAAGACGTACTGCTGTCTCTGCGTTCAAAACTGGATGCCGCCGATATTCAGGTAAATGTTAACCTCGATAACGATATTATCATGCACGGCTTGCCTGGTACCTTGACCCAGGTGCTACAAAATTTAATCCTCAATGCCATCACTCACGGTTTGCAAGATGTCACTCATCCATTGATTGAGATTCGCGCACATCGATACACCTCTGAAACCATCGAATTGGCTGTAATAGACAATGGCTGCGGCATCCACCCAGATCTTAAGCAAACGCTTTTCGACCCCTTTGTTACCACCAACCGCGGTGCTGGTAATACCGGCTTGGGATTGCATTTTGTACATCAATGGATCACTAAGCAATTACACGGCACCGTGCATTATCAAACATCACAGACCGGCGGCGGCTGTTTTGTTATTCACATCCCTATGTGCCTTCAAGACACCCCTACCTCTCTCTAGAACACAAACATTTAAAGTTACGTACGGCGTAATTCGTAATCGCCAGCGTCGTCCACATAGCCGTTCCAACCGGGGTACACCACAATAGTGGTGAAGGTGGTTTCGATCACCGCGGGGCCAAGGATACGATGCCCCGGCTGCAACTGAGAATCCACGTATACGGGTGTTTGTTGATAACCATCGCCTAGATTAGCGCGACGTGTTTTGGCTGATATAGCATCGCGCGGTTGGGCGGTGAAACCCTGGCGCACAATCGGTGCTGGGGTGTTCACCGAAGACACTAAACGCACACCAATGATGTCGGGCAGCTCCCCTTCGCGAATGTGACCGAACTCTTCCATGTGACGTTGATTAAACGCTGCCAGTGCGTGTTCGCCAAACTGATCATCCAAAAAGGAAAAATCCTGCGCGCCTGTGCAGCGATGCAACTCAAAGCTGGCTGCAAAATTTTGACCCGCGTAACGCATATTCACTTGATAGCAGTATTCCACTTGATCGGCGCGGAAGTTAGCATCGATAAAATACTTTTGCGCACGGGCTTCCAGCTCTAACCATAAGGCTTTCAAACGGTTCAAATCGGGGATTTGTACCGCACAATGGAGTGAACGCTCTTCATCGATGGTGGGTTTTGCCACCAATGTACCCAAGGCCGAAAAGGTGGGTGACGCTTTAGGCACCAGTACTTTTTTAATGCCGAGGGCATCGGCATGTACAGCCGCAAACGCGGGGCCATTACCGCCATAAGCCAGCATCACCATATCTTTCGGATCAATACCTTTTCCCGAGGTGGTGCGACGTACCGCTTGGATCATATTGGCATTCACCAAACGCCAACTGTCAAACGCGGCTTGCTCGGCCGCGGTTTCGGCCTCGTAACCCATTTGGTCACCAATGGTTTGAAACGCATCTGCAACGCCCGCTTTGCTCAGGGAAAAACTGCCACCGGCAAATTCCGCCTCGGCCGATAAAATACCCAGCATCAACAAGGCATCGGTAACGGTTGGCTTGGTGCCACCACGACCATAACAAATCGGGCCCGGATCAGAACCTGCGGATTCTGGACCAACTTGCAGCTCACCCCCAGCTACATGGCATACAGAGCCGCCACCGGCACCTAGAGTTTCCACCTTTACCATCGGCACGCCCACCAAATAGCGGTGGTGCATGTTCCACCCCGCTTCTGCCGGTGCCGCGCCGTTGATCACCATCGACATATCGTAAGACGTACCGCCCATATCCACGCACAGCAGATTTGGTGAACCTTTTGCCGCACCCGTATGCGCCGAGCCAATCACACCACCTGCTGGGCCAGAAGCCAACACCCGAATGGGAGAACCTTCGATGTATTCCTTGGTCATGACGCCGCCGCTGGCTTGCATCACCATCAGCTGTTTTTGGTAACCGGCTTCTTTCAGGCGGCTCACCAATTTTTCCAGATACGAGGTCACACGCGGGCTCACGTAGGCATCTACCACGGTGGTACTGGTGCGATCGTATTCTGGGCTGCGTGGCAGTACTTGATGCGAGACCGACAAATGCACGCTGGGCATTTCTTCCTTCACGATTTCGGCAATGCGTTTTTCGTGCACCGGATTCACAAAGGAAAATAGCGTAGAAATCGCCACCGACTCGACGTTTTGTTTTTTGAATTTTTGACACTGAACGCGCACGGCGTTTTCGTCCAGCGGCTTGTGTACTGAGCCATCAAACAAAATACGTTCGGGTACGGTTAAGCGGCGGCGACGCGGAGTGATCTGCTGGAAAGGCTTGAGGGAGGCATCCCAAATGTCTTCTTTGTAACCGCGGCGGTATTCCATTTCATCCCGAAAACCTTCGGTGGTGATCAAGCCTGTAATAGCGCCGTTCATTTCAATCAATGTGTTATCGGCAATAGTAGTGCCGTGTACGATAGCATCGCACTGGTTCAGAAAGTCGCCCAGTTCTAGACCTTCTTTTTCAGCCAGTTTTCCCAAACCTGTCATCACCCCAATGGAACGATCTTCTGGGGTGCTCAGATTTTTATGTAGAATAACGTCTTCGCCTTTTAACAACGCAAAATCGGTAAACGTGCCACCGATATCAATCCCTACTCGATAAGTCATGCTGTTCGCTCCTTAGGCCGCTGCCGATTTCATGGTGGCTCGCAGGGCTTGTGTCGCGTCTACATCCACTTCAAGGTCGTATTCTTCAAGCGTGCCGGTTAACACCACGCCATAGGTTTCTTGCGCGGCGGTTAGACTTACGTATTCATCCAGCACATCTTCTTTCACGGCTTCTGGGTCACGCAGCAATGGTGAGCCAAATCCGGCACCGCCACCGTGTTGGTAAGCCATCACCGCTTGCGCAGGCAATTGCGTGCTTTCCACCAGTTCAATTTTGTATTCATCTTCGGTGCCCACTAAAAAGCGGTTGCTGTAGGGAATGGCATCGTTACCGCCACACATACCCCGTAGTGGGTGCTTGGCCGAAACCATCCACGACATTGCCGATGTTGATTCCAACACCTGCTTTACGTTCAAGCTGCCGGGGGCGCCGCGCCATTGACCCGCCCCGCCGCCGTCGGTTGTCATCTCGCGGCCCAGATTCAACACTGGGAAACGCGCTTCGGAATCCTCCGCCATAGACAACAGCAGGCCACCCAGTGACGACGGACAAGAGCCCCAGCCATCAATACCTTTGACAGCGGATGCGTCCATAGAGCGGGAATCCACACCTTGATCCATCCACATCATGCCGGTATCGTCGAAACCAATCACCGCGTTGGGCATACCAATTTTGTACACCTGTGGCTGGGCGCGCTCAGGCACCACTTCGGAAAGCGCCACACACACGGCTTCGGTGATTTCACACGCGGGGTGAAAGGAACCCAGTGCCGCCGGTTTATTGGGTGGCGGGTGTGCAATACAGCCTTCGGGGATATGTATATTAACGGCGTTAAACAAACCTTCGTTTTTAGAAATGGTTGGATCAATCATGCCGCACAACTGAGTCATCACGTAGCCACGGCTGTTGCCAAAGGTGTTCCACACCCCCACTAAATGCGCACGATCATCCGTACCGGTAAGATCCACATTCAGCTGATCGCCTTTGATGTCGATGGACACATGCACTTTGACGTCTGGCGTGCCTTGGGTGTCGGCATCCACAAACGTGGTGGCTTCGTAGGTGCCATCGGGCCACTTGGCAACCTCTTCGCGAAAACGCTGTTCGGTATTATCAATGGCGTAATTCAGCGCCGCGCGTACGGTATCGGTGCCGTACTTACGGATCATCGCCTGGTGTTCGCGAGCCGCTTGCTGCACACCACCAATCATGGCGGCTAAGTCACCAGCAAAGGTCGAAAAGCGATTGTTGCGCTCAATCAGCTTGATCACATCACGGCGCTTTTCACCACGGTGTACCAGTTTCAGGCAAGGAATCGCCAAACCTTCGGTAAAAATATCGGTGGCTTCTAAGGTGTAACCGCCAGGGTCTTTACCGCCGGTATCCCCCTGATGAGCCTGTAGCGCTTGAATCAAGATCAGCTCGCCGTTGTCATCAAACACGGGCGCATACACATTGTAATCGGGCAGATGGCCACCACCGTGATCGGGATCGTTGCCGAGGAACACATCACCGGGGCCCCAATCGTAATCTTCAAAATTCATCAACCCATAGCGCACCGTTAACTGTGTCACGAATGTTAGATGCGGGGTACCCACCGAACCCACCGCCAAGCGACCGTTGGAATCAATAATGGCGGAGTTGCGCTCGTTGGATTGGTTGATGATCGGCGAAGAGGCAGCACGACCCAAATGGGCACACGCTTCGAAGCAAATGGTTTCCAAGGCGCCGCGCACAATACTCGCCGTGACTGGATCGATATCTACGCTGGTGGGCAATGGGTCGCGCTTGACGGCGAGTTTTCGATTTAACTCAAACGACATGTGGGGTTCCTTTTTGACTCTGCGTTGGCGAGCACTTGAGGTGCGCTAAAACGTCGCACCGATTATAAGA
>CBFHKY010000030.1:24284-25181 GCA_965656525.1 Pseudomaricurvus sp.
GCTGTAGTGCATTCAGTGAAACCACTGTGTCGCCTTTTGCCCACATTGAGTTAAGGTAAGATTATTGATTGCATGATCGATCACACAATCATTCGCTCTCACATCCTGCTCTTAACGTTTAAGGGAGCAGGGTTTACCATCAAAAATACGCCCAAGAGCGAACACAACTTGGAGAACAACATGGCCAGTTCAAGCGATAAACCTGTAGCGATTATCACCGGAGCCAGCTCAGGTATCGGTGCGGTCACCGCACGACGTTTTGCCGAAGGTGGATTCAATATTGTTGCCGTAGCGCGGCGTAAAGAACGCCTAGAAGAGCTCGCCGCCAATTTGGATGGTGTGGCCGAGATAGCGATTGTGGTCGGTGATGTGAGTCACCCTGATGTCCCCAAACAGGCCGTTGCTGCCGCCATGAAAACCTTTGGTCGACTCGACTGCTTGGTTAATAATGCCGGCACAGGAAAATGGAATCGCGTAGGCGATACCAATGATGACACGCTGGACGAGGTGATCGATACCAGCTTAAAAGCGCCGTTTCGCTTTTGCCGCGAAGCCGTTGCGGTCATGCAGCCGGGTTCCTCCATCATCAATATCGGTTCTGTCTTTGGTGTCACCAGCGGCTTGGCCGGCGGTGCGTATTCCACTGTAAAAGCTGGCTTGATCGGCATGACACGCAGCTTGGCTTGTGACTACGGCCCGCAGGGTATCCGTACCAACCTGATTGCCCCCGGCGTGATTAAAACCGAAATGACCGACGCCTACTGGGAAAGCGATTACTTCCAACGCACCAACCACGAAATCACACCGTTTGATCGTGAAGGCACAGCCGATGATGTGGCCAATGCCATTTATTTCTTAGGCACTAAAGAAGGGAGCTACATTAATGGGCAAACCATC
>CBFHKY010000030.1:25414-30758 GCA_965656525.1 Pseudomaricurvus sp.
ATCAATAGTTGTGAGCGCGCCCGTTCGCTGTTTTGAATCATCGGGTCTAAACGCTCTGTGATTGAGGATAAACCTGGCGCATGCTTGGTGATCATCACAGGGGCATCCAGCATCCACTCCAACCCCATCATGCCCACATACAATGTTAGGTGACGCATGAGTATGGCTACATCCAATTCGGGCCCACCACAACGACGAAACTCTTCCACAAAGAGCTGTAGCAGTTCGTCCAAGTGATCGTTCCAAATGAACAATTCTGCGGCACTCAAGCAACCCCACAACGCCATCGCCACGTTCATCTGGCTAACATTGCCCCAATCAAATAATCCGCACGCAAGCTCACCGCTCGCTTCGCGCCAAAACCACGCGTTATCTACGTGCGCATTCCAGTGACACAGGGCAATCATATCCGGCTGACTTTGTAATATCTGGCCAACCACTGGCTGCATACTTTGAAAGCGCGGGCCCTCTTCTAGCAGTCGTTCAATAAAGGCTTCTGTGCGCAAATGTGCGGGCACTAGATTGGGGTACGCTTTGGTAAATTCGGCGTATCTTTGCACGCGTATCTGTATTTGTTCGGGGCTGCGAGGCGCACGAGCACTCACCGACAGTTTCGCTGGGTCAAACGGAAAGTAAGTTTCAACTGAGTCTGGCAAGGCATCGGCTTTGTGGGTACCCGCTAACTTGGCTAACGCACGCACCAATGCTTGATAATGCCCAAGCTGATCTGGCATTTGATAATCAAGACTTTTGGGGTACAGCGGCTCGACCCCATCCACACCAAAAGGAATACGCTGCGTGATCAAAATACCGGTGCCGGAGGCATGATGAAAATCCGTGAAATAACAAACCGGTACATGAATGGGGAACTCCGGCACACGGGACAGCAACGCAAACAGCACTTCCAGTTCCATTTGTACCCGAGTTTCATCCCGCACGGGGTCATCAAAGGCGCGGGAGAACTTCACGAACAATTCGTTGTGAAGGCTCGGTGAAGGCGTTTCGTATTCCACCGCCAACAACAACTTACTGCCCGTGCTACCGCCAGAAACCTCTTTGCATTCTGTGATGCGAGTGATTCGGTTGGTCTCGCTTAAGGCGCCCGAGGCGTGAAACGCTTGCGTCAGGAAAGCTTCCCCGCCGGCGCGCAGAGCATCACTGTGGGCCGGAATGTTTAAGCCCAGAGTATCGCCTTTAATCCAATCGATTATATTCAAATACTGGTCTCCTGATTTGGGGCTTTGTGTCGGTATCCGTGGTATTCATTACGGCTTCATTTTACAGGCTGAATTCGTGAGGAATCGGTCAGCTTACAGGATAAAAGCGACAGCTCCGTGGATATTGTACCGACCTCGCCTCATACTGGTTTTGAATGTCCACTGTGAGAATACCGCCTATGAGTACTACTCTAGATACCTATCGTTTACTGGGCCGTTCTGGTCTGCGGGTATCCCCGCTATCACTGGGCACCATGACGTTTGGGGCCGATGGCTGGGGAGCGGATATGGCCGAAGCCACTGCTATGGTCAATCACTATGTCGAGGGGGGCGGTAACTTTATTGACACCGCCAACTTTTATTCACAGGGGCGCTCGGAAGACATGTTAGGCAAAATAGTGAAAAGCTATCGCCAAAACCTAGTGATTTCGACCAAGTATTCACTCACCATGCAACCGGGGCAACCCAATGCCAGCGGTAACCAACGTAAAAATATGGTGCAAGCGGTGGAAGCCAGTTTAAAACGCTTGCAAACCGATTACATCGATTTGTTTTATTTACACCTGTGGGATAACTGCACCCCTGCCGAAGAAATTTTGCGCGCCTTTGATGATTTGGTGCGCGCGGGGAAAATTCTGTACGTAGGTATTTCAGACACTCCCGCGTGGCAAGTTTCGCGCTTACAAGCTATCGCAGATTTACGTGGCTGGTCACCATTGATTGCCCTACAAATTCCCTACAGTTTGGCAGAGCGCACCGTTGAGCGTGAATTTATGCCGATGGCTCAAACAATGGGTTTAGGCGTGCTACCGTGGTCGCCTTTAGCCGGCGGGGTGCTATCGGGAAAGTACACACGTGCAGACCTTGATACTCAAAACACCAGCCGCTCTAACGATATAAGCGGCCGAAAACAAATCAATGTTGCTACCGGACGCCTAAACGAAACAACATTGGCCATTGCCGATGAAGTAGTCGCCATCGCCAAAGAGCTGGGCTGCACCCCTGCACAAGTGGCACTGGCATGGACACAGCTTAATCCCGCCGTGAGCTCACCGTTGATTGGTGCCCGTACTCTAGCGCAACTGAAAGACAATCTCGCATCACTGAGCATCGACTTCAGCCAGCAACAGATTGATCGACTCAATCGCATCAGTCAGATTGAGACTTGCTTCCCCCACAACTTAATTGGCACCACAACCGGCGAGATGATGCTGGGCAATGTGAGTATCCAGAACCGCTGAGATATTTCTATCTAAACATCAAAAACCAGAGTTGCACGACGGCCTCTTAACGTGCAACTCAAAAGAGTAGCCGCTAAAGCTTTTGCCGATCCTTGCGGCAATATCGCTGTTGGATTTTTGTTTGTCTTTACTGCCTCGGCTCGAACCCAAGCAGTAAGCAACCATTTGCGTTCATCTAATCGTCCATCTCACTTAATAAGATCAACGCCAGCTTTTCCATTTTTTCTAAACCTACATCCGCTTTTGCCAGATATTGTTCATCCATTTTGGTCGGATCCGCCCAGTGCGCGCCAGTGATCTTACAACGCTTGGCCAACTTAGTGACGCCTAAATCTTCTAGTGCAAAGCTTAGCTCCGTCCATAACACCGACAGCTCGGCTTCGGTTTTATGACAAGTTATTTGGGTATCTTTTAATTGCCGCACGTACACGGCCGTGCGTCTTGCCACAACAATCACTTTACGCAGTGCATCCACAGACTGTTGCTTGCGTGAATGCTGAGCACGCTTCAAGTTCGCCAACCAGAGGCTGGAATGTTTCACCAGTTCCCAAAGCGAAATAGCTGTGATGACTTCAATCAAGTGGCACCTGCCCCAATCGGCTGATTAGAATCAATCGCTCGGCTTAGTCTATGCGTGATCATGGATAATATAGCCTCGCCGAAATTTGAGAAACGGTAGTTCGATAAAACGATAGCTGAAGTAAGCCGGTATCAACATCAATAAAAAACCAACCAAGCCCCAAAGCAGAGCCTGATAAAAATTGTGTAACGGCATAATGTATTCACTGACCCATCCGGCGGCTTGAAAGACTACAAAGAAATGCAATAAATAGATCGAATAAGAATATTCACCTATACGACCTAACCACTTCGAAACACCTTGGGTTGAGTGTTGAAATGAATTGTCGTACCACGTAATCAACAAACCATAACCAAGCGCTTCCATAGTGGGAATGATCACCCATAGGCGGCTTGGGGAAGGGTAACTGGGCATGTGAAAGTAACCACCGCGGACATTAAAGTAGTGATAAAAAGCGACGAACCATACCGCTGTTGCCAACGCCAAGACGTGCCGACCTTTGATCCACCCTCGGCAGTAATAAAAAACCATACCCAACGCAAACTGATCAATACGGCCGACGATAGTCCAGTAGGAAAACCACTGCACCTCACCCTGCGTTGCCCACAAACAATAACGCAGTATCAGAGCCGCCACTACGAGTATCAGCGGCCCCCATTTGGACTTAGCAAGTAACCACAAAAAAACTGGTAGCAATAAATAAAAGTGGAACTCTACCGTGATAGACCAGCCGCCGTTAGGCAGCGTCGGGTAAATCGCACCTTCAACAACAAGCTGGGTGTAGCTCAAAATATTTTCACCCGCCACCCACTTTTGAACCCCGACGATCACAATCACGAGCATCAAAAGCGGTAAAAGCCGCAAGGCACGATTGAATAAAAAGAACTTAACATCTACTTTTTTGCCGTTAAGAAGCTTAGCGAACAGATAGCCGCTCAACACCATAAACAACGCCACACCCGTGTGGCCTTCCTCAAACAACGAAAACAAAGGGAATTCAGGCACATACGCATAACTGATGGGCATACCCGTATTGGAATGCACAAAATGCCAAACAAATACCATCAATGCGGCCAATGCACGGATATGGTCTAGCCCAATATAGTGAGCACCAGAGGAAGATTTCATATCAACATAAACGCCATAAAAATTTGCGAATCGGCTGTGTGCTCCGTCCTTAAAAAAACAGATCTCATCCGTCTTTAAGATAACGTAATAAAGACCTGTGCTGTTACAACTACTTTTTTATAGACAAAAAAACCCAGCTATAGCTGGGCTTGTTTGTCTATCCTAAATGAAACTGCAACTGTCAGCTTGATCGACGCACATCGCCATCCAGTATTTTCCAAATACCTTCACAACTGGCTATGGGTTTATCACCCGCCATAATGATGCCTCGGATAAAGATAAGCGTTCGAGTTTGGCGAACAATTTCCGGGCGCACCGTCACTAAATCTCCCATTTTCGCCACAGACAATAGCTGGGTGTTTAGGGATACCGTGACACAAGCCATACGTCTTTCACCCAATACTCGGCTAACGGCTGAGCCCAAGGCAATGTCCGCAAAGGTCATTACGGCACCGCCGTGCATGGTGCCTAAGTGGAAGTTGGCGTGACGCTCTTCTACCACCAGCCCCATCACTTGCCCTTGTTCATCTTCACGACGCCAGTAGGGACCAACATATCCGGTAAAACCGACACTGGTTTCCACCCTTTCCCAGTTTTCGGCCGCTAGCTTTTCGAAATGCTGCTGTTCGGTTAAAGGGGCAGCTGTTGTTGTTTGATCTGTCATAGGAACCTCTCATTATTATTTTTGACATCATTTGAATGCCTTAGCAGGCAAAACTGGCGCAAAAAAAATGCGCAATGGTATTAGCCTTTAGGCCGCTACCTTTGCGCATTATCAGTAACGCTTTTACCGCACACGCTCATTAAGCGTCGGCAAAGCACTCTTCGGCAACGACAGCCGCTTGACCACCGCGACCACCAAGCTCAGAAAGCAAAGCTTTCATGCGGTAGGTCCACAAATGCAAGTCCATTTCTAGAGTCATGCCCATGGCACCACTCATTTGATGGGTGTCGTAAATCAAACGAGTGGCGCTGTCTTGTGCGTGTAGGGCTGCCAAGGCTGCATCACCAGCATCACCTGAAGCCGCCGCACGTAACGCCAACCACCGTACACCGCCGGTAAGAACAGCACACTCAGACAAACGATGACGCAGTGCTTGGAACGTACCAATTGGGCGACCAAACTGTTTACGTACACTGACGTGCTCCACAGTTGCATCCAAAGCCGCTTGCATCAA
>CBFHKY010000030.1:30857-37691 GCA_965656525.1 Pseudomaricurvus sp.
GCCAGCCACTTCTGCGGCTAAAGCTACACGCAACCATGTTTTAACGGATTTGGCGGTTTCTGCGTCCAACGGTTTGATGTCTGGATTGCCCACCAACTTACCCATTGGATAAGCAAATAGAGAATCCGGTAAGGCCTCTACATCACCTTCTTGTGGGTGTGCAATACCGACCTTGTCGCCATCAATGATAATTAAGGTTTTCGCCTGAGCCACAAAACGGCCAGGGCGACCGCTTTCGATAACACCGAAGGGACGCGGTAACTCAAGGTCTAGATGTGGACGCACCAGCATCGACAAAGCCACTTCGGCCGTGAAAGGCAGACGCGCTAGACGAGCCGTGGATACGGCGGCAGATACCGGGCCCATTTCTGGTACGGCAGCAATTTCAAAGTAACCGCCTTCTTCCAACTCTTTGTCCAGCTCGTCACTGACCAAAGCAAAACCGTGAAAATCTACTGGCGAGTAGGCAAAATCTTCGGCCAGCTTATCGATTGCGCCTTCAACGGCAAGCTGATCTTCGTTGAGGTATAAATCCATCAGCGTGGCTCCCTTGGCAATTGGAGAAATTGGGTAGCGATGATGTTGAGCTGAATTTCAGCAGCACCGGAAGCGACACCCGCGACAATACCGCGTTGATGGTGCGCTAACAGCATTGGGTGCACACCACTGATGGCTTCGGGCACATGCTCGACCACAAACTCACTGACCAAGCGCTCACAGATGACAGTAGAAAAACGACCCACACTGGCTTCTGGACCAGCTTGAATGCCTTTGGCTCGTTGATCGATGATTTGGTAGCTGAACCAGCGAGACGCTTCACAGGCCGCATGTGCTTTGGCGGCTTGCTCGATAGCACCTGCGCTGAAACGGCCTTCTTTTTTCAGCAGGCTGACGGCGTCTTTGAGAGTTTTGGATGCCAATGAGAAACGCGGGATCCCCACGCGCTCTAGTGATAGCACCTTGCCGATGATTTCCCACGCTTGACCTTCTTCGCCTAAGCGCCACTGTTCGTGTACTTCGACATCATCAAAAAACACTTCGTGGATATCGCCTTCACCAATGATGGAAGGGATATCACGTACCGTAATTCCAGGGGTATCCATAGGCACAAGAAAGATAGATATGCCGTTTTTTCCATCTGAAGTCCGCGCCAACAAAAAGCAGGTATCGGCATCGCCAGCGTATGAGGTCCAAATTTTTTGGCCGTTGATCTTGTAGGTATCGCCATCTTTCACCGCACGCGTGCGCAAAGAGGCAAGGTCTGAACCAGATTCGGGTTCAGAGAAACCCTGACACCACAACGTTTCACCACGAGCCATTGGCTTGATGTGGGTCTCTTTTTGTAGCTCGGAGCCAAACATCATCAGAATCGGACCGATCCAGTTAACGTTCATGTACTGCCCACCGCGGGGCTCACCTGCCATCCACATTTCTTCGGCAAGAATAAACGCTTCCCAAGGATCGGCATCTCGGCCGCCCCACTCTTTTGGCCAGTGTGGAACCAGCAGGCCTTCTGCCGCTAAATCGGCACAGATTTTCTTAGCAAACACCGTTTGCTCTTTAGAAGCGGGGCCGTGGGCAATATGCTCCCAGTCTTCAGGCAAGGTTTTTGCCAGAACTTCGCGGATCGTTGCACGAAAGGCCGCTTGCTCTTCAGTCCAGTTAAAATCCATCAGGTTTTAATCCGAGTCTAATTTATCGTTACAGCTATCGATCGGTGATCGTGGCTTACTTTTTCTTACCTAGATTGGCTTCAACGTACTTGCGCATGTTGGCCATATAATCTGGGTTTAGCATCAGTGCACTGTTGGCCATACGCTCAACATGACGCGCTTGGTCACGACCCAGTTCAGCACACATTTCGATGGTGATTTTGGCCGCCCCCATTTGCTCGCTGTTTTGCTGAGCCAGATGTTCACAGAATGCCATCACCTCTGCCTCGAAGGTTTCATCAGCAAAGACTTCGTGAACCAAGCCCATGATCAAAGCGCGATCGGCATCAGCAGGTTTGTTGGCCATAATAATATAGCGCGCCCAGTGTGGCCCAACGTAACGAGTCAGGCGACTGACTCCGTTGGAGGCGGGCAGAGTTCCGAACTTGCCTTCCGGAAAAGCATAGCTGGCGCTCTTTGCCGCTAGGCGAAAATCACAGGACAAAGACAGCTCAAGACCGCCCCCAACACAGGTTCCGTGATGGGCGACAACGATAGGCTTTTCGATGTGCTCCATTTCATCGTAAATACGATGCATGCCGTGCAAACGCAAACGGTGTTTTTCACGAATGCCGCTTGGGGTATTGACCGGAACCGCGGGCTCGTCGGAGCGATCACGCAGATCCGCGCCGGCGCAGAAAAAACGCCCTGTGGCCCGAATCAACATAACCTTAAGCTCAGCCGTATCACGGAACTTATGCAAAGCATCTTCCAGCAGATTCATCATCTGGCCTGTCAGTGCGTTGAGTTTGTCTGGACGATTCAGGGTGCAAATAAGAATGGCACCTTGTTCTTCAACCAGCAGATGTGGCGCTTCGCTCATAGCTTTCTTCCCTTAACGAGTACGTGGCAGACCAAGCGCGCGCTCGGCAATCATGCTGCGGTGAACTTCACTGGTACCGCCATAAATGGTGGTGCCATGTGCATGACGATAGGCCAGGTTCAGCTCTTCTGCAGCACCCTCGCGCTTGGACAGCGAATACGGTGCCGTCAGGTCCAGAAGATCGCGTGCATCCGACTGGAACTTCTCGGAAGAGTACATTTTGATCATCGGGCCGTAAGCCTTGTTCTCTTTACCTTCTACCCCAACCCACAGACAGCGATAAGCCAGCATTTCCGAAATGTAGAAATGCATACGGGAGCGAGCCAAACGCTTCTGTGCATCGGTATTTTCAATCAGTGCTTTACCGTTACGTGTGATTTCACGACACAAGGTTTCAGCGGAATAAGACAGTTTGCGCTGGCTCTTATTGAAGCCACCACCGTGTTCCAACTCCAGTGCAGCTGACATGGTTTTCAGGCCGCCGTTGATTTCACCCAGACGGTATTCGTCTTTAACAATCACGCCATCATAAAAAGTCGCGTTGGTGCGCTCATCTTGGAACGTGTGAACCGGGTGAATTTCGATCCCTGGGGTATCCAGCGGCACGATAAACATGGTCAGGCCTTTGTGTTTAGGCACGTCTGGATCGGTACGGGTCAGCATAATCACGTACTGAGCAATATTGGCACCACTGGTCCACATTTTGGCACCATCGATACGCCAACTGCCATCTTCCAGCTGTGTCGCTTTGGTTTTAGCCGCGAACACATCGGAACCACAACCCGGCTCAGAATAGCCTAAGCTACACACCGCATCGCCGTTAACAATTTTGGTCAACACTTCGTCTTTAAGTACATCGCCACCCACTTTGCGAATCATCGTACCCACTAGGTCGGTAGTACTGACTGGGTGAGTCGTCCAGTTGTAGTCTTCCCACACTTGACGCAAAGCATTCAATACATAGGGCTTAGCTTCACGGCCGCCAAACTCTTTTGGCCACGCTGGGAACAAAAATTTAGCTTCGGCTAGCTTCTTGTGAATACCTGCATCGTAGCCATCGAAAGAGTAGTGCGCTTTGGCTTTCAGCTCGGGGGTCAGGTTATCTTCGAAGAACTGTTTCAGTTCTGCGGCCATCGCATTGGCTTCTTCACCCAAGTCAAAGTCGATTTCCACCAAACCAACGTCAGGCAGAGCCGTTTTTTCGTCGCTGTAGAGACGACGGCCGGCTTCTTCCAACAATAAATTGATGTCTCCATAAACCAGCGGCCAAGCCTTCGCACGCAAGTTGTACAAATGGATATCGTATTCAGTAGCCAATCCGTAACCACCAAAGGTGTGCAGTGATTGGGTGACTGCGCGGGCTGCGGTCTCAGCGTTCCAATAAAGGGCCATAGAAATCTGTGCGGCACCGTCATCCAATTCTTTGGAAACGTCATGGATGGCCTTCCAAGTTAAGTATTTGCCGCCATCAATGTCGGTAATAAGATCGGCCAACGCATGAGAAATACCTTGGTAAGTACCAATTGGCTTGCCGAATGCAACTCGCTCGCAGGCGTATTCTGCCGCCATTTCTACAGCACGACGCGATAATCCGGACAGCGCCGCTGCCATCAGCAGCTTCCATTCCTCTAGCCCCTGATTAAACAGATGCAGAGCCTCTGCACCTTCGCCGATAACCGTTGCTTCTACATCAGCAAAGTTGATTTCAGCAATCGGGGTAGAGGCTAGGTTTTCTTCATAACGCTCACCCTCTGGCAGGGTTGCCAAAATGATCTGCTCACCTTTTTTGGCAATAACAGCGGTCGCTACAGCGCCGCCAGCTACCCATTGCTGCGGCTGCTCAGCCACATCATGGAAAGCAATAGAGGTCACTGCAGAGCCCATCATGGTTTGCTCCAACAGCTCAGCCTGGGATTCAGCAGCCAGCAGAGCCAACAGACGCGTAGCAACCAGAGTCTCTGCAACGGGGCCAGAAGCAATCGTACGCCCAACCTCTTCCATCAATACCACAGAGTCCATCATTCCGAGACCCAAGCCGCCCTGCTCTTCGGGGATGCGCAGGCAGAAGGCACCCAACTCACCGAGGCCGGCCCACATTTCTGCATCAAAACCGTTTTTTTCGGCCGCAGCACGAATGCGTTCAGAGCTACTTTGCTCGTCGAGGAAACGGGCGAATGACTCTTGCATCATCCGTTGATCATCAGAAAGATCGAAATTCATGATTGAGGTGACTCCGAAAAAGATTAGCAGATGGCTAACCGCAGACACTCAACAGACCTGAGCCTGTGCATGATTAAGGTGTCGTTAGCCATTGTGATTGTTGATTGATTTCAACGGTATAAAACCGCCATAGCCTACTATGAGGCGGCTTTCTGGTCAACACGGATGTTGAATAGCGAGCCCCGTAGTCAGCGTATCATGAGTTTGTCGCGGCTCTGTTTTGATGAGACCCGCCCTTGCAAACCACCGTGATTTTTACGACTGTTTAGGCCAGTTGGTTTACTTCTGAAGAGAGAAATCGAGAGGCTATTAAAGCGGTCGTGTAAAGCTGTCGTAACGCATCAGTTTTAGAACAAGCGGTTACTTTGATAGGCACCCCATAACACCATTCCCCAAACACTCGCCGCGAGCAACAGAGCCACCAATACCGCTGCAGAGCCTAAATCTTTGGCTTGTCCGCTGAGCTTGTGCCTTTCCATACCGATGCGATCAATGGCCGCCTCAACAGCGCTGTTGAGCAATTCCACAATGATGACCAACATGACGGTAATGATCAGCAAGGAGCGCTCTACGCCAGTAATATTCAAGACACACGCTAAAGGCACCAAAACCATCGCCAAGAGCGCCTCTTGGCGAAAAGCCGATTCGGTACGCCACGCCGCTTGAAGGCCTTGGCAGGAGTAGTAAAAGGCGTTGGTGACGCGACGAATACCAGTTTTACCCTTCAAATGAGAGGCATCGTCAAGAACTGATGCGCCCATATCAGGTTTATCTGTAGAGGAAGATACAAACGTCGTGGACTCTTGCTGCTCTACTTTTTTAACGTTAGCCGCTGCGGGATCGTGAGAACCGACCGCCGGAGATTCGACACTCAATGGCTTTCTCCACTCATAGGAATACGGGTGTTGTACTGGCTGTTGTACAACACCGTTGTGAAAGCTTAATGACAACGCGCCGCAAGCTCATCCTACAACCGCGCGCCGCCAAAAAATTAAGATGGTTTTGAGCGCGTTTACGGCTGGGGCAACGCGGGCAAAGCTTTGGCCGTGAGCAATAAGCCTTGCTGGTAGTATTCGGTGCTGGTTTTATGTTCACCCAAGCTAGCCAGCAAGCGCGCCATTTCGGCACAAGCTTCTGGCGTTGGCTGGATTTTAATACTGCCCGAAAAGTAATCCCGCGCTTTGCCCCACAACTGGTTACGCATGGATAAGCGCCCCAATGTTAGCATCAGCTGGCCGTTACTCGGGCGCTCTTTGAGCCAATCCTCAGCAAACAATAACCGCTGCTCCACATTGCCACCGTTGAGCAGCCCATAACGGATAATCAGGGCATCATCCCAATGGTTCTGCAAAGTCTTGCGAATCAGGGATTCGGCCTGCGTCATCTGATCGTCGTTGATCAACAAATCCACATAAACACACAGCAGCGAGGGCTCTGCTCTGAGCCTTTTAGGAACTCGCTTCCAAACACCCACTATTTGCGCTTCGCTACCGGCTATCGGTGCATTTTGTTGCAACAAATTTTCAAAGATTTGTATTTCTAGCGCTTTAAGGCCATCTTCGTCCAGCACTTGGTAGCGATGCAGCGCCGGTAGAATGTCTTCCAGCTCATTCCAATCCTGAAGCTTCATCAGCACTTTGCGCAACAAATCCAACACCACTGGGTGATCCTGAGCTTTTTTGCGGGCCCGCTGTAGGGTGGCGGCACAGGCTTCGTATTTGCGCCCCAAAAATTGTATCCGCGCTTGACTGAGTGCGATAGCCAGTTCTGCATCAACATCCAATGCCTCAGCTTTCGCCAACCATTCGTTGGCCTGCTGTTCGTCTCCCAGTTCATAGGCACAACGTGCTGCTGCCAGATAATTGAGGATAGGAGCAGGCGATTTATCTGCCGTTTTCGTCAGCAAGCGTAAGGCCACGCGCCAGTTGCCTTCAATAAAACTGACTAAACCTTTACTGGTATTGCGCTGCGAGCGTGCACTGCCACCCTGCAACAAGCGGCCCACTTGACCGCGAGCGCCACGCCAACCGCCCACCAAAATCCCTCTTATAACAACAACCACTAAGGCTGCCGCAATCA
>CBFHKY010000031.1:0-13205 GCA_965656525.1 Pseudomaricurvus sp.
CCTGTACTTGCTGGAACTTATCCCCCCTCAAGAACTTGATAAAATGCCTTAACGACCACTCGATTACGGCCACCGTGCTTGGCCTCATACAGTGCCTCATCGGCGCATTTCAACAGACGTTCTCCTAGTCGCACCAGATCCACCGATTGTGCTGCTACGGGCTGCCAACAAGACAAGCCAATAGACACTGTCAGCTTTAGACCGGGGTTTTGGCTGAGAGTGAGCTTCTCGACCGCTTGTCGGATACGTTCCGCCGTTACCTCCCCTTTGGTTCGATCGCAACAACTCAATAAGGCGACGAACTCTTCACCGCCATAACGCGCCAAGGTATCGGTTTTACGAAGTTCAGCTTGAATCGCTTTGGCCACCTGTTTTAAACAAGCGTCCCCGGCCGCGTGTCCATACTCATCGTTAATGGATTTGAATAAATCCATGTCGAAAAACACACAGGTAAGCGGAGAGCCTGCTCTCAACGCACGCTCCAACTCCACCGCAAATTCCGCATCAAAATGCATACGGTTACTGACCTGTGTTAATGCGTCAAAACGACTTTGATAACGCAGGTTTTCGTGTGCAATGCTGTTTTCTAGGCATACGGCGCAAATGCTCGCTAGCCGATGCATAAAATCCACACTTTTGTCGGTAGAAAAGCGATCATTTCGGTCACTGGCAAAATGTAAACTGCCAATCAATCGGCTGTTGCGAACCAGTGGCATCAATGCCGAACTGCCTACTTGTCGCAAATTTGGGAAAATCCGACCAGCGGTTAACGCGTCCAACTCACCCAGCGTCACCTCATATTTGCCAGGGTAAATACTTTTGGCAAAGTCATCGGTGTTGCGCAATTGCAGACGGTTCTTAAACAGCCCAACATCCAGCTTTTCTAAGAGCTCACTCAACGAAAAATCCCAATCCACCAAAATGAGCCCAACATCTGTCAATTGGAAATATTGTTGCGATTCCACAATCAGCGCGTGCAACAACTCCTTAAGGCTTTTGGAATTCAATAAACTGAACTCAAAAGCTTTATAACGCTCATCAATCTGCTGGTTATCATGAATACGCCCTAACAGGCGTGTCACCAATGCCTGTAAACGCGAATTTTCCTGATCAAAGTGCTTCATCGAGTGCCTAATACCATTTTCCATTCATCGATACCCTGATTTATCGGCCAATGTTCGATAAAATCCCCTTCTTTTTTAGAACTTTTATGTAAGACAATGGGGCTTTGATATTGCCTCAACCTTATTCACATCGCTAAACCGAGATCGCCATGACAACCGAACTACTTTCCCCCGCTGGCACACTGAAAAGCATGCGCTATGCATTTGCCTATGGCTCTGACGCGGTCTATGCAGGACAGCCGCGCTACAGCCTGCGAGTGCGCAACAACGAGTTCAATCGCATTGAAAACTTGGCGTTAGCCGTAGAAGAGGCACACAGTCAGGGCAAACACTTTTATCTGGCCAGCAATTTATCCCCTCATAACGACAAAGTGCGTACCTATTTGCGCGATTTGGAACCTGTCATCGCGATGAAGCCCGATGCGCTGATCATGTCTGACCCGGGGTTGATTATGATGGTGCGGGAAACGTGGCCAGATATGCCGGTGCATCTGTCAGTGCAGGCCAATGCGGTGAATTACGCTACAGTGAAGTTTTGGGAGCGTCAGGGCATTGAGCGTGTCATCTTATCGCGTGAATTATCTCTGGATGAAATTGAAGAAATTCGTCAGCACTGCACCGACATCGAACTGGAAGTGTTCGTGCACGGAGCCTTGTGCATCGCGTATTCTGGGCGCTGCTTGCTGTCAGGCTATATGACTCATCGAGACTCAAACCAAGGCGCTTGCACAAACTCTTGCCGCTGGCAATACAACGTTCATGAAGCCAAAGAAGATGCCACCGGCGATCTAATTGCTGTAGACAGTGCACATACGGCCGCTTCCGCAAGCGTTTATGACCCTTCAGTAGAGCCGGCGCCTGCCGACAACAAAGATGAAATTGCAGTGTTGCTGCAAGAGCGCTCTCGCCCCGGCGAATATATGCCAGCCTATGAAGACGAACACGGCACCTACATCATGAATTCAAGAGATTTGCGAGCTGTTCAACATGTAGATCGCTTGGTCAAAATGGGCATTCACTCGCTCAAAATTGAAGGCCGAACCAAGTCCCATTATTACGTAGGTCGCACCGCGCAGGTTTACCGTAAAGCTATCGATAATGCTTTAGCTGGTGTGCCTTTCGACATGTCGATGATGAATGAACTGGAAAACCTCGCCAATCGGGGCTATACCGAAGGTTTCTACCGTCGCCACTTGCCCAGTGAGTTTCAAAACTACGAAGCAAGCAACCCATCTAACAACCAACAGTTTGTAGGCGAAGCTACCGCTTTTGATGCCAGCTCAGGGTGGATGGATATCGAAGTTAAGAACCGCTTTCAAGTAGGAGACCAGCTACAGCTCATGACCCCCAAAGGCAATCTTAGTTTTGCATTAGCAGGCTTAGAAAACACGAAAGGTCAATCGATAGACGTGGCACCGGGCTCAGGCCATCACGTGCGCATCCCTCTACCAACAGAGTTATCGCTTAGTGAAGATGGTGGCTTTGCTATGCTAATGCGTGAAACCGTATAAATATGTTTGCACTCGCCTTCGCTTTAGTAAAAGCAACCTTGGCCAAAGCAGCCTTCAATTGGAGGCTGCTGCTGGCCTTGAGCATTATCACTTTTCCGGCCAGTGTTTTGGCCGAAAAGACAGACACACCGAATCAACATACACCACAGAAGCCCCTGCCGGTGTTGATCAACACATTGCCGTCCTTCGAAACTAATACCGCTTCAACTATCGCTGTTGAAGATCTATTCCGGATCGAGTTGGGTAATGTTTTTGCCGGTCGACTCAATGCCGAGATAAAACATATCACCTGCCCACCTTCAAGGTGTCTGAAAATGTTCCGCCGTCAGCAGGCGGACATCATTTTCATGTTTGCTGTTACCCAAGAACGCACCCAACACTTAGATTTTTTGCAGTTGCACAGCTTCCAGCACCCTATCCCCTTCTTTGTCAGAAAGGGGGAGTCAGACCGCCTAAAAACCTACGATGATTTACTAGGGCTGCGTGTTGGCGTGAGGCGTGGGAGCGCTCATTTTGAGCCTTTTGATGGCGACGAGCGCATTCATAAAGTGACGGTTAATTCTGTAGACCAATTACCAAAACTCCTCATGGCCGATCGAATCGATGCTTTCGTTATGTTCGACCCACCTACCGAGCTTGAACTTTTTGAAACAAAAATCCAGATCAGCGACTATCGTCCTCTTGCCGGTGCCAGAGGTATTGTGGCTATTAACAAACATTCAACTTGGTACGCTTACCGCGAAGAGATCAATAACATTGCCCAGGAACTGACTGAGTCAGGGGCGCTAAGCAATATGCTAACACGGTATTTTCGCCCTTCTAAGTTGGATACTGTATTTTCGCCATCTTCCGATAGCGACACTGAACCTACACCCGATAACACGCAGCCTCGAAACGCAGCGCCTGTCAACACAAACCCTACGCCTACAAGCTCTAATCACAACACCGCGAAAGAACCATAGAGCAGTCACTGGTTAAAACTCGAAGGACACAGAGCTTTCGAACAACATTGATTAAGGTAACTAATAGCGTGATGTACCAAAATATTGTGGTGTTAACAGGGGCGGGAATATCCGCCGAATCCGGCATTCAAACATTCCGCGCGGCTGATGGCTTGTGGGAAAATCACCGCGTCGAAGACGTTGCCACACCAGAAGCGTTTCGGCGTAATCCCGAATTGGTGCATCGCTTTTATAACGAGCGACGTAAGTCCCTCTTGGGAGGCATCGAACCCAACACAGCACACAAGGCACTGGCCGAGTTTGAGCATTCTCACACGGGAAGCTTTACGCTCGTCACACAAAACATCGATGACCTACATCAGCGCGCAGGGTCGCAACAACTGCTGCCCATGCACGGTGAGCTGTTAAAAATTCGTTGTAAAAAGACACAACAACAGTTTCCGTGCATAGAGCCCAGCGACCTCTCGCAGGCTTGCCCGTGCTGTCGTCAGACAGGCAATCTAAGACCTCACGTGGTGTGGTTTGGGGAAATGCCTCTGTTTATGGATGAAATCGAGACCGCACTGAGCCAGTGTGATTTGTTTCTTTCTATTGGAACATCGGGCAGCGTGTATCCGGCGGCAGGGTTTTATCAAATAGCCAAAAACGCCGGTGCTCATACCGTTGAGCTGAACCTAGAACCCTCAGTAAACGGCTCACTATTTGATGATGCTCATTACGGCGCTGCCTGCGAAGTGGTACCCGCTTATCTACACGCACTGAATGGATAAAAACCTTTCAGCGTTCCTGACGAATAATACGGTGTTCAGCTCGAAACTTTTCTGGCGGGAGGGCGTAATACGCTTTGAACGCACGGAAAAAGTTATTCGGCTGAGCGTAACCCAGCTGGTAGGCAATTTCTTGTGCTGTAAGGTGAGAATTCAACAGATAATCTTGTGCCAATTCCATTCGTACCTCAAGACTCACTTCGCGAAACGTGGTGCCTACCGCAGCCAACTGACGGCGCAAGGTTCGACTGGAAAGAGACAACAGCGGTGCCGTTGTTTCAAGCTGAAATTGGCATTGAGCTGATCGCTCTAGCAGTGCCCGCTTCACTCTGGTGACGATATCGCGGCGACCCATTTTGTTGCGTAACAAACGACGAACTTGTAGATCATAAACATTTTGCGCTGCCGCATCATGGCGGTTAATTTCACTGAATAACCACTGCTTAGGTATAGCCAAAACTGTCGCTGGTTGATCAAAACTGACTCGGCAACCCAATATTCGCTGATACTCCCAATGATAAGTCGGGGATTTATAATTCAAGGCCGCAAAGCTGGCACACGCCGCCAGTCCCTCGGGCAAAAGGCTGCGGATGAACGACCATATTGTCACAATCCACTCTTCTTGTAATAACTGACCAAAACCGGCACCAGCGGGCAGAATTTCACAACTTAATAAAGCGTGTTCGCGATCGACATTCAAACCCACCCGCATAAAAGGGTAGGATTGCTCAGCAACTGACAAGGTTAAACGCAGCGCTTGTTCAAGGGTACGGCTGGCCATCATTGCATAGCCTACAACATCCAAATCTGCCAGTTCAGAACGCGAAGCCACTCGCAATGCAATGTTGGGCACTTCGTTATCGTGTAACTGACTGAGCAAGCGAAAATAATCTTCCAAGCCCAATTCTGACTCAGGAAGCCACCAAGGTTTCGCCAGCCCGCACCAATGCCCCAGAGCTTCACGATCGACGTATGGACACTGCTGCAGTAAAACCTCATTCAATTGCTGTAAACGATGTGACAGAAAATTAAATGAAGTCTCGGTATAGGGAGTCGCGTTATAAGAAATAACCATGCAAAGCGTCTATCTTTCAGCAGGATGGCCGAAAATGATACACATAAATGGCCGAAAATGATATTTTAATGGCCGAAAATGATACAAAAAAAACAGGGCTTCACGATTATTCTATCGCACACTTAAATCCCCAGTCGTCATAACTGGAAATAAAGTCATGACTGGAAACAGAGTCATAACATTCATCACCTTACTCGGAAGCGTATTTACATGTCAGAAACCTGCATAATCATAGGCGCCAGCCACGCAGCCGCTCAATTAGCTCCTTCGCTGCGTCAAGAAGGCTGGGAAGGCCGTATTATTGTCATTGGCGATGAGCCTTATCTGCCCTACCATCGCCCGCCATTGTCGAAAGCCGTTTTATCAGGCGAAAAAAGTGTCGATGACCTATTGATTCGCGCCGAAGCTCTGTATGAAAAGCAAAATATCGAATTTCGTCTTGCCACACGTGTCGACAATATCGATCGTGCCCACAAAACCGTTACCCTAACCAATGGAGAGGTACTGAGCTACGATAAACTGGCATTGTGCACCGGTTCGCGCGTGCGAACTGTATCTTTGCCCGGTGTCGAGCTGAAAGGCATTCACTACATGCGAGATCTGAGGGATACCCTAGCGATCCAAGAAGATGTGGTAGCAGGTAAAAGTGCCGTGATCGTAGGTGGTGGCTATATTGGTCTTGAAACGGCAGCCTCACTCAAGAAAATGGGCATGAATGTAACCGTTCTGGAAATGGCTCCGCGTGTTCTCGCCCGTGTTACGGCTCCTGCTCTGTCTGAGTTTTATACCCGAGTGCACACAGAAGAAGGCGTAAACATTCAAACAGGCGTTGCGGTAGCAGCGTTTGAAGGTAAAGAGTGTGTAGAGCGCGTGCTTTGCGCCGACGGTTCAAGCTTCGATGCTGACCTAGTGGTTGTCGGTGTTGGCATCATCCCCAACACAGAGCTAGCCGAAGCAGCTGGCATTACCGTGGACAATGGTATTGTTTTGGACGATTACGCTCGTACCAATGATCCAGACATTGTGGCCTCCGGTGATTGTGCCAATCACTTCAACCACCTCTATAACATTCGTATGCGTTTAGAGTCAGTCCCCAATGCTACCGAGCAATCTAAATCGGCTGCGGCCAGCATTTGTGGCAAAGACAAAGCTTACAATGCTTTGCCTTGGTTTTGGTCAGATCAGTATGATCTAAAACTGCAAATCGCCGGTTTGAGCCAAGGCTACGATCACGTTGTCATTCGCGGAGACAAAGACACGTCCCGCAGTTTTGTGGCGTACTACCTGAAAGAAGAAAAACTCATTGCCGCTGACTGTGTCAACCGGCCACAAGAGTTCATGCTGGCCAAACGTATTATTGCCGATAGCCTGCCTGTGGACCCAGATCGTTTAGCGGACGAAAGCATCGCGCCAAAAGACATTGTGGTGAAGTAATCGTTTTAGAGCTGCATCAACAATTGAAAAAGCCTGGTGACGGAAAAGACCGTCAACAGGCTTTTTTGTATCTGCTCTGCGCAACTGTCAGGGCGCTGGCGTGACTCTCAGCACAACACCACCTCTCTCTCCCTCTAGGGGAGTAAAACTTTTTACGCCGGGATCGCACCTGCATCTTTGATCACTTCATGCACAAAGGCCATTTTTTCTTTAACAGCCGGTGTGATCACAAATGGGTATAAATCTGGCTGGCCAACACTGCGACTTAAACAGTTACTGGCAAACGCTAACTTTAAAGCCTGATCTAAGAAATCATCAAATTGAATATGACCATAAGCGTCGTAATTCGCCATCATCGTCAGGCTGGTAGCAGGTTTTTCTGCACTAGGCTGCAAAGACACACCCAGCTCGACAGCCGTTTCCATCATATCGGTGAGGTGCAAATAATGAGACCAAGTTTCAGCCCAATCTTCCCACGGATGTGAAGAGGCATAAGTGCTCACAAATTGCTGGTTCCAATTTTGCGGCGCACCCTGCTCATAATGCTGTTGAAGTGCTTCCCCATAATCGCGGCTTTCATCACCAAAAAGATGGCGATAACGCACTAAGTTATCGGGATTCTGAGCTACCAATACATCCCAGTAATAATGGCCTACCTCATGTCGCAAATGGCCCAGCAGGGTGCGATAGCGTTCTTTCATATTCACGCGGGTTTGTTCGCGCTGAACTGGGTCGGCCTCTTCCATATTGATCGTGATCTTTCCACTGGCGTGGCCGGTCATGGTTTCAGCATCATCCGGTACTACGTGATCAGGGTTGATAAAGTCGAAATGAATGCCGCTATCGTCCGTGGCGTGCTGCTTGCTTTGCACCGGCAGCCTCAAGCGCAATAAATTATAAACCAAGCGATGTTTTGCAAATTCTAACGTGCGCCACTCTTCGAGGTTCTCGATATCAACAAGGTTAGGAATGTAACGATTCAGCTCACAAGCACAGCACATGCCCGACGAAGAATGACTGTCCACCAACCAGTTGCAGGCTCCTTTTTCATGATTTTTGCAATAATGCCACACTGGACCATCAACTTGCCCCAGCGCAGTAAAACCTTGTGCGACGGGCTGCAGAGTCAGCAAAGATAATTGTGTAGATTCAAACCCTGTCAAAGATCCGCATCCTTCACACTTAGTATTTTCAAACAACAAAATATGTTTACAGTTGCCGCATTGGAACAACTTCATAGGTGTGTCTCACAATATATTGGAAGGCGATAGCCAAAAGGAACAAACGAGTTTCGTACACTGTTGATGCACTACAAGTACCACACGTAGAGCACCTTTACACGAACTAAACGAACTGACGCTGCATCACGCCATAAGGTTGCCAACTTAAAGATCGGTTTGGCAATAACTAAGCGGCCTAAGCGGAAGTTATTTTTTCCATTTAGCCCAAGGATCAACTCGATCACCGCTCGATGATGGTGTACTGGGTTTGCGAGCGCGATTGCTGTCACTTCTGGAAGATGTTTTGTCACCCGCCGCCGAGCGACTGTATGCGTTACGACGCTGAGGGCTTGAGTTACCACCCGTAGGAGCTTTGCCAAACTTAGCGGCCTTTTGAGCCCGCTTTTCTTGCAATCGAGCAGCATCTTCCAAGCTCAGTTCCGCGGGCTCACCCGGCTGTTGATCTGATGGAATAATACGATCCCGTGGTGGTAATTCAAATTGCGAAGACGATGCTCTTGGTAAGCCTTTAAATTGATAAAGATAAAAAGCTTCAACCTTTTCCCGCGCCCAGTCGGTTTTTTTTAAAAATTTAATGCTGGATTCAATACTGGGGTTGGTCTTAAAGCAATTGATGTTCAGATAGGCAAATAGGATTTCAAAACCGTAATGGTCCACAAGCTCGATCAACAAATTCTTTAAGGTTAACCCGTGTAGAGGATTATTTTTGTAGTCTATTTCATCGTTCATACAGCCGTCCAATTCGAGTTCTAGCGCGTCACGCTAACCTAATAAAGGAATACTGTGCATTATAGCTATCATCTAGGTGACTATATACACAGAAAAGGGCAAACACCTACACCATGACTTTACCGGACTCTGGGCAAGTCGCTTAAAAGTCTCAGCAGACTGCCTAACCAAGATGCAAATGCTGGTTCAAAGGGCAAAGTTTAGAACGCTAAATTCATACGCGGTACACAAAAGATACCAAAGGCATCTTTTGTGCTTGTGAAATAAAGCCTAGGAATAGCAACTGAGGAATAAAAAGAGAAGCGCAAAAGAGAGATACGTCCATCAAGACTGAAAACACCGGCCAGCACTTAATGGACGGAAACCGCTAGATTAGCGAATTTCGTTCAGCAGCTCACGAGCAATAATGACACGCTGAATCTCGCTGGTTCCCTCGTAGATTGAGGTAATACGAATATCACGCGCATAGCGCTCCAAGGGGTATTCTTTGGTGTAGCCCACACCACCCATCAACTGCAGAGCAGTATAACAAGCCGCATTGCCTTTCTCAGCGGCAAACAACTTAGCCATGGATGCCTGCTTGCCAAATGGTAGCCCTTTTTCTTTCAAGCAAGCCGCGTTCATCAACAACAAACGCGCCGCTTCCAAGTCGGTATAGGCTTCCGCCATCATCCACTGCAGGCCTTGTAGGTTTGAAATGGGTGAACCAAACTGTTCGCGTTCGGTAGTATATTGACGAGCATAATCCATAGCCGCATGAGCAATGCCCAACGCCAGCGAACCAATACCAATACGACCACCCGCCAACTCGGCAACAGCAATGCGGAAACCATCATTGAGTTTCCCCATTAGAGCATCGCCCGGAATACGGCAATCTTCAAAAATTACCAGATTGGTACTGGAGGCGTGCTGGCCCATTTTTTCTTCGGGCTTGCCGATGGTCATCCCCGGTGTATCCGCTTCTACCAAGAAGCACGATATGCCTTTGCCTTTTTTGGCCTCTGGATCGGTAACCGCCCAAACCACGAAAACACCGGCGTATTCAGCGCTGGTGATCCACATTTTGGTGCCGTTTAGAATCCAATCGTCGCCGTCTTTAACCGCGCGAGTTTTCATTCCTGCAGGGTCAGAACCCGCACCAGCTTCTGATAAACAAAAACCACCGGCGGCGTATTCGCCAGAGCACAGCTTGGGCAAATACTTCTGTTTTTGCTCTTCGTTGGCAATAACTTGAATCACTTCGGCCACCATGTTCGTCACCGACATGGTGACGGCCGTGGAAGCACACGCACGAGCAATCTCGGTTATAGCCAAACTAAACGACACCACACCGGCCTCGGTTCCACCGTATTCAGAGGATACGTTCAACCCCATAAAACCCAGCTCAGCCAATTTTTTAAGATTACTAAGGAACAGAGTTTGATCCTTAGCATGGTCATGTTGGGCCGCTACAGGTGCCAACTCATTTTCGGCAAAACGTTTCGCGGTATCCTGAATAAAGCTTTGTTCTTCAGTAAGAGAAATGTCCACGGTGGTTCCTCGTCATCAGCGTATTGGGGTTAATCATTTATGGACGCTATAATAACCTTCTAGCACTTAACAATATAGGACATTCATACCCCCAAAAACTCACCAAAAATATCAGATTATTGTGCTATATTAGGCTGATCACCCGAAAAAGATCACATTATTTATGGCCACCATTTCTTGCCACCACGCCAACGCGGCGGTCTTTGGGCTCAACCGCTTTGGTATATCCAGTGATAGCGTATTGATACGAGCTGGCATTCACCCTGAAAGCTTGCAACCAAAACTGGCGCGAATCAGTGAGCACCAGATGACTCGACTGGTGCAAGAAATCTGGCTCGCGCTGAACGATGAATTTATGGGTTTTACCCCTCAGCGCTGCGACCCCACTGCATTTGGCTTTGCCTTGCGTCAAATGGGGCGCTGTCAGACTCTGCGAGAAGCATTAGAAACGGGAATTGAATTTTATCGCTTGGTACAACAAGACATTCACACCAAGCTGACAGAACATGGCGATACCGCACACATCACTGTGCATTTTTCTGAGCCAGAGCTCGACCCGCAGGGTTTTTATCTAGAGTTCTGGCTAGTGCGCTGGCATCGTTTAGCCAGCTGGCTCTGTGACATTCGTATCCCCCTGCTTCAAGTAAACTTTCACCAACACCCCATTTGGCACAACGCCCCAGCTCATCGCGCTGAACTGGCGATTATGTTTCCCGGTGACATCAACCCCAATGCTGAGCACAGTGGCTTCACGTTTTCATCGTTGCTGCTGAACGAGCCGATAAAGCGCACCTCAGCAGATATCGAACGTTTTATTGAGTCGGCACCTGCCACACTGCTTACGATTCCCGGTGATGACAACAGTCTGCGTCAACGCATTGTTCTGCTGCTGCAAGATACCGTTCCTTTACGCTTTCCCCCTCAAACAGAGTTAGCCGAGCAGATGGGGCTATCAAGCCAGGCTTTGCATCGGCAACTCAAGCACGAAGGCACCAGCTACCAGCGTATCAAGGATGATATCCGCAGAGAGCTGGCATTAAGCAAGCTCACTCGTGAACGCTTGCCTGTTCACGAAGTTGCTGAGATAGTTGGGTTTTCTGAACCCCGCTCCTTCACCCGTGCTTTCAAACACTGGACAGGTCTATCACCGCGGGAATACTGCAAGTTTATTTAGCGCGATGTGTTACGCGGCAAGAGAATTGAGAATGGAAAAACCGGCCACCACTGCCTCTTACCTGTACAGCAATGACCCAGAATTACACGAACGCCGAGAACGGGTGTTTTTGGTGCTTGCCGCGGTTTTCATCAGTTCGATGACACTACTAAATGTGATTGGTATCACGCGCTTTATTCAGATCGGCCCAATGGCTTTGGCGGTAGGTGTATTACCCTACCCGCTCACGTTTTTGTGCACCGATTTAATCTGTGAACTTTACGGCCGACAACGAGCAAACTTTTTGGTCACTATTGGCTTGTGTCTGAATATCTTAATTTTGGGCATATTGTATTTAGGGCAAGCGATACCGTCTGTACCACCAGAATCCATGCCGCCTTGGCAGGTTTTAAATTTAGCCGATCCAGTTGGATTACCCGATGGCTCACAAGTTAGTGGCGAAGTGGAATTGTTTGCCTTCTTTTACGCGCTCACCTCTGGCGGAGTCTTTGCCTCCATGATGGCTTATGTGGCCGCGCAATATTGTGATGTGAGGCTGTTTCACTTCTGGAAAAAACTCACCCGAGGCAAACACTTGTGGCTGCGCAACAACTTGAGCACATTGGTCAGTCAGGGAGTAGATGCTTTCATGGTGGTCAGTGTGACTTTTGGTGCGGTACTGCTAGCAGGAGGCATAACGGTAGAACAATTTTTTATCATGATGGGCAGTAACTATTTATTTAAAATGGCCTGCGCGCTGGCCGACACGGGGCCCTTTTATTTCCTTACCTTTAAGCTGCGAAAATACTTACAGCTTAAAGATGAATACGCCAGCTAACACGAATAGATTTGCGCTGCGTTGATTACAGTTCAACGACAACAGCAGCCGCGGCCGCTATCGCTTTTTGCTCAGCCTCTTCAACGGTGGCGCCACGCGCCAAAGCCACACCCATGCGGCGCTTGCCGCTGACTTCTGGTTTACCAAATAAACGCAACGCCGTATCCGGCTGTGCCAGTGCTTCATGCAGGTGGCTAAAACGTAGGCTAGAGGATTCCCCTGCAACCAAAATCACGGAAGAAGCCGACGGCCCATGCACCCGAATATTAGGAATGGGCAACCCCAGAATCGCGCGAACATGCAGCGCAAACTCGGATAGATCTTGTGAAATCAAGGTTACCAAACCTGTATCGTGGGGGCGCGGTGATACTTCACTGAAAATTACGTCATCCCCTTTCACAAACAACTCCACCCCAAACAAACCCCAGCCACCCAATGCTTCTGTCACCTTTTGGGCAACCTCTTGCGCTTTACTCAGCGCCAACGCTGACATCGCCTGCGGCTGCCAAGATTGCTGATAATCACCATCTACTTGACGATGACCAATAGGTTCGCAAAAGCTGGTGCCATCGCGGTGACGTATCGTGAGTAAGGTAATTTCAAAATCAAAATCTACGAAACCTTCAACAATTACCTTGCCGGCACCAGCACGGCCACCTTCTTGGGCGTACTGCCATGCAGCATCAATAGTATCGTGAGAGCGAACTAAGCTTTGCCCTTTCCCTGACGAGCTCATGATTGGTTTAACCACACACGGAATACCTACAGCATCAATCGCCGCCGTAAATTCTTCGTAGCTACTGGCAAAACGATAAGCCGATGTAGGAAGGCCCAACTCTTC
>CBFHKY010000031.1:13305-17204 GCA_965656525.1 Pseudomaricurvus sp.
GTATAGCTGCGATCGGCAACCTGCATGGCTGGAGCATTTTCATAACGATCACAGGCAATGACCTCGACCCCCAGACGCTGCAGCTCGATAGCCACCTCTTTCCCTAGCTCACCGGAACCGCACAGCAACACCTTTGTAGCCGTTGTTGAAAATGGAGTGCCCAGTATTGGAAAGCGTTGAGCTGTCATAGATAAGTCTCTTTAAGGGGTGAACATCACGCCGTGTTGACGTACCACAGTGCAGTTATAAGAAAGGGTTGGTTTTTTTTGCGCGCTCGAACGATAACACTAAGACATCGCGGCGCTCTTGATTGGTGTAACTGCCCCAGCGACTGATCTCAGCACCGGTACGAAAACATCCCACACAGATGTCTTCCTCATCCAGAGCGCAAATAGACACACAAGGGGATTTTACGGGCTTTTCCTGTTCATTCATGGGATTAAACCATCTATGTTAAAGCCCCCAGTATAACCAAATCCGCTCTTTCGGTCAGGCAAATATAAACGCGGAGGGAAGGAACAATCTCTTTAAATTAAAGAATTGATCGTACCCCAATCTTTTATGGGAGCGACATTATCGCGCTCAATATTACTCCCCAGTGCATCATTGAATAAAGAAATCAATAAACGAGCGGTAAAGCCCCAGATTTCATAATCTTCAAATTGATAGGCCGGTGACCAGGTATGCCCTATGCTACGCTGGAAAACATCGGTACGAATGCGTTGATCACTGAGGAAAAAGCGCACCGGCACTTCAAAGATGGCGTCTAGCTCACCTGGGTTAGGCGTGTGAATCAAATTTCTCGGTACAACCCCCACATAGGGCGCAACATTTACACCACGCCATGTTTGTAACATGGGTAGCGGACCGAGAACTTCCACCTGTTCAGGGTTGAGCCCGATTTCTTCTTCCGCTTCACGCAACGCGGTGTGCTCTAGGGAGGGGTCTTCCAGCTCCCATTTACCGCCCGGTAAAGAGACTTCGCCACTGTGGCTAGAGAGCGTATCGGCTCGCCGAGTGAGAATGACTTTAGGGTCGTTCGGTTCATCTGTAATAGCCACTAAGACGGCCGCGGGTTTCTCTAAAGAGTCCGCCAGCAGCGTGGGGTGATCAGCATTGATCATGTATTGTCTTAATTGCGTCAGCATGTTGAAAGGTCTTTCTTGCTAGGGGTTTTCGATGTGCAGCCCTCAAAAATATACTATGTAACGGGGTAAACGCCAGTCAAATAGTGTTAAACCAGAGCTTAATCACATATAACCAAAAAACCTAAATAGCGCGATTAACATTACAAGCAGAACCGTGGTAGACTGTTTTTCAATCAACATGGCATCCGATTCATTAATCGAGAAGCTTTTGGCGAAATACTCGTCATTTTCTCGACGCTTTAGCGGTGAATCACTCTCCTAATGACTGAAACGGTTAGTATTATGGCGGACACAATTCCAGAAGATTCACTGTCTTTCAATAAGCTGATGGAACTGGCAAATACGGACCCAGAAGGCCTGGAACGTTACCGCCAACAACAGGTTCAAATGCTCATCGACGACGCCCCTGAGTACTTGCGCCATCGCTTAAAGGGGCTTCAGTTTCAGATAGACGCCCAACGCCAAATACACAAGAAACCTCTTGGGTTATGCATCAAGCTCAGTCAAATGATGCATGAATCCTACAATCAGTTACACGATGTTCTGTGTCAATTTGGCGACAGCGAGGCGTCTATAACGAAGACCGACTCCGCTGAAACGACACCTGAGGCCAATGCGGCCAAGATTTTGCCATTTCCAGACAAAAGAAACTGCGCCTTAACCAGCTGATGTCACGTATAATGTTCCTATCGTGAACGTTCTACAGGAAGCCCCATGAAGTTTTGCAATCAGTGCGGCGCCGGTGTCAATCTGGCTATTCCCGCAGGCGATGATCGCCTCCGCCACATATGTGCCGAATGTGACACCATTCACTACCAGAACCCCACCATCATTACCGGCTGCTTACCGACCCACGAAGGTAAAGTTCTTTTGTGCAAACGCGCCATCGAGCCACGCTATGGCTACTGGACACTCCCTGCCGGCTTTATGGAAAATGGCGAAAGCACAGAGGAAGGCGCATTGCGGGAGTCGTGGGAAGAAGCTAAAGCCACTATCGAGCTCGACGGTTTATATACGCTTTTTAGCTTGCCGGAAATCAATCAAGTGTACATGCTGTTTAAAGGCCGCCTGAAAGATTTAAACTTTGGTGCAGGTACAGAATCATTAGAAGTCGCACTGTTCGCCGAAGAAGACATTCCCTGGAAGGACATGGCTTTTCCGGTCATGAAGAAAACATTGGAATACTACTTTGAAGATCGCAAACAGGACCATTACCCGCTGCGCAGTGAAACGGTTTATCGCAAAAAGCTCTCTTAACTCCGTTACTTTTAGCTTTTAGCTTTTAGCATGAATCGTATTGAATGCAAATAGTCGCCGCAGTCGAGCGGCGATCCCCATCAAAACACCTCGATACCGTTTACAGGTCGGACTCTAAGGCCCACACATCGATGGCAGGTTCTTCATAGGGGTGCGCAGTACGCAAGGCCGCAAGAGCGGCTTTAATATGAGAGCCGCTGCATACCATTTCCACTTTGTATTCTGGTACGCACTCAATACGGTGAGTCTGCCCAATAAATGGCTGACTACCTGGCAAGGGCCGAAACTGGCCCTGCCCCAGCGTCTGCCAACAACAGGCATCATAATCGCCGATACGCCCGGCTCCAGCAGCAAAAACCGCTTGCTTCACCGTTTCCACATGACTTTCCGGAACAAAAAACGCCATCTTATATAATTTCATAAGTCAGCTCCGCTGTTTGTTGTGTGCTTCAAACCCTATGAGTTTAGCCCAGCACTTTCGTGAAATTAACCCAGCACTCTTGCGACAATAACGTGCTCAACGTTTAAGATAGCTTGCAAAACATCATCCGTGGGCGCTTGTTCTACATCGATGATATTGTAAGCGACATCACCACGGCTTTTGTTCATCATATCCAAGACATTAATGTCGTTTTCAGTAAAAACGGACAGCACGTGCCCCAGCACACCAGAGACATTTTCGTTAGCAAAAGTAATGCGAAAACCTGCAGCCCGAGGTAAATGAATGTTTGGAAAGTTGACTGAGTTTTTCACATTGCCATGCTCTAAGAAATCCTTCACTTGATCCGCAGCCATAACAGCACAGTTTTCTTCAGCTTCTGCCGTACTCGCACCGATGTGTGGCATCGCTAATACATCCTCGCGACCTAATAGGCAAGGCTCGGGAAAATCACACACGTACATGCCAAGTTGTTTATCGTTCAACGAGGCCACAACCGCATGAGCATCAACAATCGCATCGCGGGCAAAATTCAGTAACACAGCTCCTGACTTAATCGATTTCAAAGATTCTTCGTTGATCATATGACGCGTCACATCCAGTGCTGGCACATGAAGGGTAACGTAATCAGCACGGGACAATAACAACGATAAGTTGTCCATTTTTTCTACCTGACTGGGTAACCGCCAAGCGGCCTCTACGGACAACGCTGGATCAAACCCAATCACATTCATGCCTAGCGCCAAGGCCATTTCCGCAACCATTGAGCCAATCGCACCCAAGCCCACAACGCCCAGTGTCCGACCGTGCAGCTCATTACCGGCAAAACGCTTTTTTTCTTTTTCTAACAGCTGTCCCATTGCCCCAGCATCGCTCATGCTGGTCAAACTCTCAGCATATTGTAAACCGCCGATAATATCGCGAGAGCTCAACAACAGCCCCGCAAGCACCAACTCTTTTACCGCATTGGCGTTTGCACCTGGGGTGTTAAACACACAAATACCCGCTTTGGTGTAATCTTCGACCGGGAGATTATTCACCCCAGCACCAGCACG
>CBFHKY010000031.1:17304-29813 GCA_965656525.1 Pseudomaricurvus sp.
GCCACGGCCTTTAGGCTCTGAGGGATAGGCTCGCCATGCAGCTTTTGGCTTCGTAAAACATAAGCATCTGGCGCTGAACACTCACTGGAAACTTCGTAAGTGTCACGCCCGAAACGATTGAGACCTTTACTGGATATAGCGTTGTAGGTTTTGATACGAAACATGGATCGAGCTCCTGTTTTTCTAGCCTTCAGAACATTCCACCGATAAGGACACGGGTACAATAGTGAAGGCAGCGTATATGAAAAAACACCGCCTTCAATCAACGAGACTAAAAATTAAATGTAAGGTTTGGCACGTTTTGAGTGCGCACTTTATCGTTTTTATTGGCGTATTGTCGGGGCCTTGCCCGACTCTAAAAATCAGGCCATTCAGTGCTTAATTTTTAGAATCTTAAGCCGCCGTAACCGTCTTGTAAGCCCACTCAATCCAAGGCATGAGCGCCTCTAAATCTGATTTTTCTACCGTAGCACCGCCCCACAAACGCAAGCCATCCGGTGCATCACGGTAAGACCCCACATCGTAAGCCACGCCTTCATCGGCCAATAGCTTTACCATAGATTTTACTTGCTCAGCCGTGGCCTCCAAGGTTAAACAAATACTGGTATTTGAACGTATCGACTTATCCGCCGCGAGAAAATGAATCCAATCATGAGCTTCGACGAAAGTTTCAATAACGGCAAGGTTGGCTTCCGATTTTGCAATTGCAGCCTCTAAACCACCAATGGAATCCACCCAATTTAAAGCATCTAGGTAATCCGCAACACACAGCATGGAAGGAGTATTGATGGTTTCACCGCGAAAGATACCTTCAATTAACTTTCCGCCTTTGGTCATCCGGAAAATTTTCGGCAGTGGCCATGCGGGGGTATAAGATTCCAAACGCGCCACCGCTCTTGGGCTCAGAATCAGCATTCCGTGAGCGCCTTCACCACCCAAAACTTTTTGCCACGAAAAGGTCACAACATCGAGCTTTTCCCAAGGCATTTCCATAGCAAATACCGCAGAAGTGGCGTCACAAATAGTCAGACCTTCACGATCATCAGCAATCCAGTCGGCGTTGGGGACTTTCACACCAGAAGTCGTCCCATTCCAAGTAAAAACGACGTCGTGATCGCAGTTCACCTCGCCTAAATCGGGTAACTGACCATAGTCGGCAGTAAGAGAACGGGCATTATCCAATTTTAGTTGCTTGCTGATATCGGTATACCAACCAGAACCAAAGGATTCCCAATGCACAACATCGACTGGGCGCTGCCCCAGTACTGACCAAAGAATCATTTCAACAGCGCCAGTATCGGAAGCAGGTACGACCCCAACGCGATAGCCTTCTGGCAAGCCTAAAAGCTCGGCCGTTTGCGAGCAAGCCTTACCCAACGCCGTTTTGCCTAAGCCCGAGCGATGTGAACGGCCCAATGTATCCAGATCCAACTGACTCACATCGTACCCGGGGCGCTTGCTGCATGGGCCAGAAGAAAAGTTGGGGTTACTTGGCTTGACCTGAGGCTGCATAATGAACTCTCTTATCTGTTATCAGGATGAACGGTGAATAGGATCCGGCAGCATCAAGGTGACACCACTTAAAATTCGGGATGCGATTATGCCAGTTTTGTGGATTTTGTGCAGTCTCTGATCATAATAGTCTTTTGTGCAAATTTACGGTGTCTAACCCGCAGCCTTCGAAGACTTATGCCACATTTTACTAGGCCCCCATGGCCGCTCGAAAAACTTGTAGGTGTACAGTCACCAAAGCTTGAATGTCTCGCTGGTAACCGCCACCAATAACCGCAGAAACCGGCAGCCCTGCCTCTGAGCAACGTTGAAAAACAAAGCGGTCGCGCTGTAATACACCTTCTAGGCTGATATCGAAGTGGCCTAATTCATCGTTGCGATGAATATCCGCCCCAGCATCATAGATCACGACATCCGGCTTAAATCGATTAAGAGCCGTATTGAAAGTATTTACCAGCACCGACAGATACTCATCATCTTGCACGCCCTTAGGTAGATTTACATCCAAATCAGATTGCTGCTTTATAAAAGGGAAGTTCTTTTCACCATGAATAGACACCGTGAAAATACCATCGTGGTCTTGCGCTAGCTTTGCGGTGCCATCCCCTTGATGCACATCACAATCAAAAATCAGTACACGTTTGATGGCTGGCTGTGTCAGTAAATTTAATGCACTTAAATACAAATCGTTAATGATGCAAAAGCCAGAGCCATGATCAAAATACGCGTGATGGTAACCGCCACTCAGATTAATCGCGCGCCCCTTATGCAACGATTCCATCCCTGCCAATACCGTACCAGCCACTGCTGTAAAGGTTCGAGTCACCAATTGTGGTGACCACGGAAAGCCGATTTTACGAACCGCTTTTACATCCAGATTGCCAGAAACAAAATCATCAACAAACGCCGGACACAATGCACTTTTTATTTGCTCAGCCAATAAAGCTTGGGGCTGTAAAAAGGCGGTATTAGACACCCCCTGACTCAATAATGTATCGTAAATTGTCTGATACTTGGCAATCGGAAAACGGTGACCAGAAGGTAAATCCAAACGACTGTAAATGGGGTCAAAAATTAAAGCGGTCAATACACTCCCCTTCTGTTTCTTCGCACAGTATACAAGCCGCTAGAGTCTCCAATTTCACCCCAATAATGATCAATTCAATTATAAAGACTGACATCGTTTACCCCCCCTAAAACTAAAAAAACCCCACACTCTGCAGTGAAGGGTTTTTTACTAATACCATTCTAAATGATAAGAGGCTAAATTATTTTGCTTGAGCACGCTGAGCTTGGGCTTGGGCACGAGCTTGGTTTTCAGCTTTGTGTTTACCCCAACCATCACCGGTATCCAAGGTGCCAAACATCCAATCGTACAGCAAAGAAATAGTAGCAAAATTACCACTAATAAAACGTGAATGGTGTACGTGATGCATATCGCTTGAGTACTTCAGGTATTTTCCGATCAAACCGTTACCACTATCTTGACGATCATGGTTGTGCAAGTTGATTTCAGAGAAGGCAATCCAGGTCAAAACCAACGTCACAATGTGGAAGTCACCCATGATAAAGCTCAAACCAAATACCGTACCCACATACAGACCTAAGCCCATCGCAATTTCCAGCGGGTGGATATAGCTTGAATCTTGACGACAAGGATTCTTTTGTTGGTGATGAACAGCGTGAACCCAAACCAAAGGGCCGCCATCATGAAACAAAAAGCGATGAGTCAGATAATAGAAGAAATCGTAAACCATCAGGATAACGAAAATATCAACAAAGTATTCCCACCATACCATCGGTTGAGCCGTGATCACGAATGGAATAATGCAAGTGAAGATAACGACCATGAAGAACGAGCCCCATTTTTTATTCCAGTTTTGGTTTTTCACCCAAACTGGCTTAGTCGATTTTTGATCAACAACCGCTTTATTTAAACCGCTGATTTCTTTAAACACGCCCACTTTAGTCAGGAACTTACCCACAATTGCAGGGATGAACATGACACAAATACCCATGATGAGTGACAGTCGCCACCCCTCAGAAAACTCTGTTGCTAATGTTGAAAATATTGATGTGTCCATTAGGCCTCACCTCTTGTAATGACATTTAAGTGTTGGGTCAGTGCTCGCAAACCGTTCACGCCCAGTTCTTCTAATAAAAAATCGGTTAATTTCTGAATTTTCTCAGGTGTAATACTGATACTGGCTTCATTAAGCTGGTAAGTGACCAGCTGATAAAGATCGGCCAATATTTGTTCTAAATCCTGATAGGCCTCTTTGCCCAACAAAGCCCGAGCCTTGCCTTCAAGCGCTCTGACACTGATGATCGATTCGCTCACCAGCTGTTCCCCTAAAGGCGACAAACGTAAAATAATCTGCCTTTTGTCGTCGGGGTCTGGATCGCGAATCACGTAACCCAGTGTTTCAAATTCGATTGCCATGGCTGCGGCGGCTTGCTTACTGATACCAATCACAGAAGCAATGTACTGGATTCGTCTGGGCTCACGGCTAATCATGCCCAGGATTTGCCCAAAATTAGTTCGCAGACCTTTAAAACCTTTACTGCTCATGTCCAGCAACAAAGTCTCACGCAAATAATTCGTCAGCCCCTGCAGCAACATGTTCAGCCGCAAAGGCCGACTGTTGGCTGCTACGCCCGTATTTTGTGCCAACTGTGGGTAGGTGAGCAATGGCACTCCCAGCCCTTTACTCAACTTTTCGAGCAGGCGCAGTAGGCGCTCCATTCGCTCAGAGCCGACCTCCTGCCCGAGTCGTTCTTGCAGCTCAGTAGTAATACGTGAGCCATCTTTCAGCAGTTGCATTCCCTTATCAGAAAGGGACAACAACGTAGAACGACCATCTTCTGGGTTTTGGCGTCGCTGAATCAGGCCCAGAGTTTCCAGTTCTTTGATGACTTTGCTGCACGCCTGCTTACTGCTGCCCACTTGCGCCGCCAGCTCCCCTGGGGATATGTCTTTTTCTATCAACAGCGGGATGTAGCGCTCATACGTCATACTGAGCTTTTGATAGCGATTACTGGCCACCAATTTATCAAGCGTGTCTTTCATGACAAAGTGCGTCACGACCATCAAGTGGGCAATCAACCCATGGCTGATCCCCACTTCTGGCTTACTAACTTCAGGAGCGACGCTTGTATTCATAACTTTATAGTAAACCATAATTGTCAGTATGGTCAACTATGGTTTACTAATTGTTTGCTGAGCAGAAGCGGGAGCTGAATTTTTGTGTTTGCCCCAACCATCTCCCGTGTCATAAGTGCCGAACAACCAGTCATAAAACAGTGAAATGGTTGCAAAATTGCCCCCCACAAATCGAGCGTGATGCACATGGTGCATGTCTGTCATGTATTTCAAGTATTTGAACGGAAACCGATCACTGGTTTGCAGATCATGGTTGTGTAGGTTGATTTCCGAAAAGGCAATCCAAGTCAGCACTAAGGTAATGATGTGAAACTCCCCCATCCAAACACTCAATAACGCAACTGTACCGACATAAAGAGAAAGCCCCAGAGCCACTTCAATTGGGTGAATAAAACTGGAATCCTGGCGACAAGGGTTCTTTTGCTGATGATGAACGGCATGCACCCACACCAAAGGGCCACCATCGTGAAACAAGAAGCGATGTGCTAAGTAATAGAAAAAGTCGTAGACCATCAAAATAATAAAAATATCGACAATGTATTTCCACCACACTTGAGATTCAGCAGTAATCACAAAAGGAATAATACAAATGTAAATGACCGCCAAAAACAGTGAACCCCACTTCCGGTTCCATGCTTGGTTTTTGACCCAGCGCTCTTTAGTGCTTTTTTGCGCCGCCGCCGTCTTGTTAAGCTGGCTGATTTCTTTGAAAACACCCACTTTGCACAGAATAAGACTAATAATTTTCGGAATGCCTAAGACGCATACAAACATGACAAAGGCCAACCAGCCTTGGTAATGCGCTGCTACTGTAGAGAAAAACGATGTGTCCATGTCAGCCACCTATTGATGTGTTATGACGAGTTACCACGCACAGCGATCACCGCCGTACAACTGTTATCTGCCAAGGTCTTGGCAGCCGTCTACTATTTAGTAAACCAGGTGGTCATTATAGACAACCAACGGCTACTAAATTTGTCATAGATCAATTGAGCGCAAAGAATGAAGAATGAAGAATGAAGAATGAAGAATGAAGAATGAAGAACAGGTTACAGCTTAATCGCCTGAACGCACATGTTGGATGAGTGTCGATTTAAGTAATTCTAAACGCGCAGGTTTTTGCAGAAAGTCGTCCATGCCACAGGCTAAACATTGCTCTTTTGTTTCATCCAAGACATGAGCCGACAACGCGATGATAGGAATACGCTGACGTTGATGTTGCTGCTCCCAACCGCGCACTAGGCGGGTCGTTTCAAAACCATCCATGACAGGCATTTCACAATCCATAAGGATGACATCGAAGCTCTCTTGTTCTAGCCAGCTGGGAACTTGTCGCCCATCCTCAATGACCTCGGCCGAGCACCCTAGCCGCCCCAACAAAGCCCCGATCACTTTGCGGTTCACCGAATTGTCTTCGACCACCAGAACCTTGAATCCAAGATCATCGAGAAGCTCAGGGCTTGGGGCAAAAGCTTCCAAATGTTGCCCCCCTTCCAGTTGACGGACAACGTCAAAAGTCAGCTGTACTGTAAAGATGGAGCCTTGACCCACTTCACTGGACACTGATAGATCCCCACCCATCAGCTCAACCAACTGATGGGTAATGCTTAAGCCCAAGCCAGCTCCGGCTTTTGTAAAGTGCCGAGAAGATTGCCCAAACTCTTCAAAAATCATACTTAAATGTTCAGCAGGAATACCTGGCCCTGTATCTTCTACGGAAAACACCACCGTGCAATGCTCTGTATTACGTTTGGCCACCTGTAAGCGAACTCGAACAAACCCTTGCTCAGTAAATTTAATCGCGTTGCCCAGCAAGTTAAATAAAATCTGCCGCAGCCGCTGATGATCCACCAACAATGTTTCTGCAGGTGCCTGTGTTAAATCAGACTCCAACTGAATGCGCTTATCACGCACCATAGCCGAAAACAGAGTAACCATTTCATCCATAAACGCCTGTAAATGACAGGGCTCTGGGTGCAATACCATATTGCCGGATTCCAGCTTAGAAAAATCAAGAATATCGTTAACGATGGACAACAATGTTTTGCTACAAGTCTGAATAATAGACAGCTGTTCTTTTGAACGTGGATCTTTGATATCCGCATCCAGCATGTCGATCATGCCAATAATACCGTTCATTGGCGTTCGAATTTCGTGGCTCATACGCGCTAAAAACTGCGATTTAACCTTGCTGGCCTGTACGGCTTCATCACGATGTTTTTCGGTAGCAAGCGTTTGTTGAGCGAGACGGTTTTGGGTGTCTATACGCTCCCAATATCGCTGGGTTAAATTTTTACCTAACGTGTACAGATAGAAAAAGTAAAACGCCGTTAATAACGACAAAAACCATGCCGTAGAGCCCTCTAAAACAACAGGAAACAGGAAGACTGGCAGCAGCAACATGCCGGCCAGATAGATACGAATTATCGAGAACAGCGGCACAAGGGCAATTAATGCCCCTGCAATAAACCCGCTGGTCGCCACAATTAACGCCGCACAGGGGCCAGAAAACGCATTAACCGCCGCAACGGTGAACACCACAAAGCTTGACCAAATTAAAGCCAATACCACATAGCTGATGCCTAACAACCAATACCCCAGGTTATGAGAAGATGCATCAGCTGTTAAAAGGCGGTAGGAGGCTTCACGCATAACCGCAAGAACCAACAGCCCAGAGATAACAGAAACCTCTATCAGGCCCGTAGAAGAAAGCTCAGACGCCAGCCCTACAGTGACAGACGCGGTAATGATGTAATACCAAACACTAAAACGAGAACGTCGGGCGACTTCTGTTATAGCATCACCCAGTCCGTGTAACGGCGTCGCGAATGAGGCGGATAACTGACTGTTGGCTTTCACGGTAGACTCCTAACGCCCGAAGACACGTCTAATGCAAAACAATGCTTTGCCTATTTAATAGTAGACTCTACAGCTGAGTAAACCACACAAACCAAGAAAAGAGCCATTTTAGTTACTTATGCACCACTGAGATAATGTTGCGAGCACTCATCTTGATGCGCGATTTGACTAAGGGTTATCTATGCAGAATGAGAGTGATCTATGCGGGGTACGAGTGGTCAGAAGACGGTGAGGGTAAGTGGGCCGGTCGCTCAATCAGATGGAGGGAATCTTGCGATAGAGACACGCACTCAGTGATACAAACATAATTCACTGAGTGCGTCTATAGATGGCTCTTTACTCAAGCCGCATCGCTGGAAACAACAACACATCACGAATGGATGGAGAATCCGTCAGCAGCATCACCAGACGATCGATACCAATACCCTGCCCCGCCGTGGGTGGCAGACCGTATTCCAAAGCGCGAACGTAGTCGGCATCGTAATGCATGGCTTCATCATCGCCCGCGTCTTTATCGGCCACTTGTGCCTGAAAGCGTTCGGCTTGATCTTCTGCATCGTTCAGCTCAGAAAAGCCATTGGCGATTTCGCGGCCGCCGATGAAGAATTCGAAACGATCGGTCACAAAACTATCGGCATCGCTACGACGGGCCAGCGGTGACACTTCAAACGGATATTCTGTGATAAACGTTGGTTGAATCAATTGGCTTTCAACCGTTTCTTCGAAGATTTCTGTCAGCAGTTTGCCCAACCCCATACGGTCGCGGTTGTCAGGCAATTTAATGTGCAATTTTTCGCAGGCGGTATAGAAACGCTGACGAATTTCAGCGGCATTGGCTTCGCGGCTAGCAGGATCGCGCAGCCATTCTACGGCTTCACACAGCTCGATATCCGTATCGTTAAAGTCGATCACCGATTGTGCCATGGATATTTTAGCAAAGGGCTGACCAAAATCGTAAACCACTTCTGCCGTCACTTCGCCGTCTTTGTCACGGGTAGTGTTGGTGACTTTGCTGGAGCCCAATACGGTTTCCGACAACTTGCGCAGCATATCTTCTGTTAGGGCCATGAGATCGTTGTAATCCGCGTAAGCCTGATAGAACTCCAACATAGTAAATTCAGGGTTATGACGGGTCGACAAGCCTTCATTGCGGAAGTTACGGTTAATCTCGTACACACGTTCAAAGCCCCCGACAACCAAACGCTTGAGGTATAACTCGGGGGCAATACGCAGATACATATCGATGTCCAACGCATTGTGATGTGTAATAAACGGACGCGCCGATGCCCCTCCGGGGATCGATTGCAGCATCGGCGTTTCGACTTCCAAAAAGTCACGACCGTTTAAGTAATTGCGAATAAAGCCAACAATCTGTGAACGCAGTTTGAAGGTGTCTCGCACATCTGGGTTGGCGATCAAATCCACGTAACGCTGACGGTAGCGCATTTCCTGATCGGCCAAGCCATGATATTTATCCGGCAATGGACGCAGTGCTTTGGTCAGTAACTGGTATTCGTCCAACTGAACGTACAGATCGCCTTTGCCCGACTTGTGCAGCTCTCCGCGCGCACCAACGATGTCACCCAAATCCAAAGATTTGGCAAACGGGCGCGCCTCTTTGGTGACGTACAATTGAACTCGGCCCGAGGCATCCTGAATTTCCATAAAGGCGCCGCGATTGCGAATCAAGCGCCCTGCCACAGAAAACACACGGCCCATGCTTTCTAGCTCCGCTTTTTCAAAACCGCCAAACTCATCTTGCAGCGCCTGACAGCTGGTATCGGGTCGAAAGGTATTCGGGAACGCGTTACCTTGCTCGCGAAGCGCGGATAATTTCGCGCGGCGCTCGGCGATCAATTTATTTTCGTCTTGAGGTTGCTTGTTATCACTCATAATAATGGCCTGATAATGTCGTCGCAGACTGTTCAGTCTGCACTTACAGGCCAGCCTTAAGGCTGGCCTCGATAAATTGATCCAGATCGCCGTCTAACACGTTCTGGCAATTACTGGTTTGCACGCCAGTACGCAAATCTTTAATACGCTGATCATCTAATACATAAGAACGAATCTGACTGCCCCAACCGATATCCGATTTGGTGTCTTCCAATGCCTGTGCATCGGCTTCACGTTTTAGCAGTTCACGTTCATACAATTTTGCTCGCAACATCTTCCAAGCGTTTTCACGGTTTTGGTGCTGTGAACGCTGGCTCTGACATTCCGCCACAATGCCTGTGGGTTCGTGCGTTAACCGTACCGCCGAATCGGTTTTGTTCACGTGCTGACCACCAGCACCGGAGGCCCGATAGGTGTCTGTGCGAACATCCGATGGGTTGATATCGATATCGATGTTGTCATCCACTTCAGGGGATACAAACACAGAGCTGAACGAGGTATGACGACGGTTACCTGAATCAAACGGCGATTTACGCACCAAACGGTGCACACCGGTTTCGGTTCTCAGCCAGCCGAACGCATATTCGCCTTCGAAAAAGATCGTGGCACTTTTAACACCCGCGACTTCACCGGCGGAGCACTCTTCGAGTGTGGTTTTAAAGCCTTTTGCCTCACCCCAACGCAAGTACATGCGCAAGATCATCTCGGCCCAATCTTGCGCTTCGGTACCGCCCGACCCCGATTGAATGTTTAAGTAGGCATTGTTCGGGTCCATCTCACCAGAAAACATGCGGCGAAATTCTAATTTGCCAAGATTGGCTTCAAGACCTTCAATTTCGGCTTCTACATCGGCCACGCTGTCGGCATCGTCTTCTTCCACGGCCATTTGCAGCAGCTCGCGGCTATCATCCACTCCGCGATCCAAGGCTTCGATGGTTTCGACAACGGCTTCTAGACTGGCGCGTTCACGGCCTAGCTCCTGTGCTCGCTCTGGCTTATCCCAGACTCCGGGTTCACCCAATTCCAATTCAACTTCGGCTAAACGCTCTTTTTTGTGAGCGTAGTCAAAGATACCCCCTAAGAACGTCTGTGCGTTCTTGCAGGTCTTTTAGAGCGTTAAGCAGTGGTGCGATTTCCATAGACGTCGTTTCATCCTCAGGACGGTAAGAGACAAGGCAAAAATCAGGCGCGAATTGTACAGGAGCCAAGGGCCAAACTCTAGGCCAGCAGCAACAGCTGTGACCGGCAAAACTCTCTCAGCGACCGTGATGGTAACAGCAATAGTGCCCGTGAATTTACAAAGTTAGCGCCACTATGGCAGATGAATCATCGATTCAATGACGCAAATGGCGCTTGGTTTTGGCCGTTGGCAGTGCTTGCAGGGGGTCATCGGGCCAAGGATGCTTGGGGTAACGCCCTTTCATTTCTTTCTTTACGTGTTCGTAACTGCCTTTCCAGAATCCATTCAGGTCTTGTGTGACTTGTAAGGGTCTTCTGGCAGGTGAGAGCAAGTGCAGCTGCAGCGGTAACTGCCCTTGGGCCACTGTTGGAGTATCCACACAGCCAAACATTTCTTGTAACTTGACCGCCAATACTGGCGGTGTCTGTGTGTAGTCGACCTCAATTCGAGAGCCGGAAGGAACCACAATGTGTAACGGCAAATGATCTTCCAACTGCTGCTGCAACGACCACGGCAACAAAGCTTTTAACATAGAAAGCAAATCCAATCGTTGCAGGTGCCCGAGCTTAGACACCCCTTGCAGGTAAGGGGCAAGCCAATGTTCTAAAGCCTGTAGCAAGCCGTTATCGCTGACATCAGGCCACGGATTTTGCACCCCAGAAGATGTGTCCGTGAATGCTCCTACGCCGCCTTTATCGACCCACAACTGGCGCATCAACTGCACTCTAGCACGCCACTGCTGTACGGGATCGCCCCATTCAAATAACGACAGCCCCTTGCGTCGCACCAAATCCATCAGTGCCTGCGCTTGAGTTTCAGGGCTTAGATGTAAAATTGGCTTGTGACGTAAAACCAATCGCCCCAGCTGAACTTGCTCTTGCGCCAGCAGTTTTTCCTGTCGTTCGTCCCATTCCACCACGATTCGTGTTTGCAGCTGCTCTGGGTTCAACTCGACAAACTGGGCCATATCCAGTTCGGCCGCCAAGAAAACACGATCTTGACGACGCCCCTGCTGCCCACCCGCAGCGGCAATCACTACCGCAGAACATTTCGCGAGACCATCGCCATGTGGCAGCTCCACAGAGCGGCCATTGGCCATTTGATACACCAGCCCAGAACGCTCGCGCTGTAGAGCTATACGGTCGGGATACGCGGCCGCCAACAGTAAACCCAAGGCGTTGCTTGGCGCGGCGATACTCGCCCCTTCTGCTTTCTCCGCAGGCAATAACCGCTTAAATTGTCGAGCCTGTTGCCGCAGTCGCTCTAACGCACCGCGCTGACGGCTGTGTACTTGAATATCACCGCGCATCAAATCCAATCGTAAACTTAGATCCACGCCCTGGCTTGCCATCAAGTCGCGTTCCGACAAGATTGCCGCCACTTGGCAGGCCAATTCAGCACACCCCAGTTTTACACCCTGCATCATCATCACCGCTAAGCGTGGGTGTGCTGGCAGTGATGACAACTGCTGCCCCAATGCGGTTAGCTGCGGTTGCTGATGATCAAATTCTACCGCGCCCAGTTGCTGCAACGTCTGCAGTGCTTGCTGAAAAGCACTGAAAGACGGTGGGTCTAACCAGAGCAATTCTTGAGGGTTGTGGCACCCCCACGCTAAAAGCTGAAGAGCCAGAGGCATCAGATCCGCGTTGGCTATTTCTGGAGCAGGGTAAGCCGCTAACTCATCTTGCTGTTGACGGCTCCACAGCCGATAACAAACACCCGCTTGGGTTCGCCCTGCTCGACCCGCTCGCTGCTCTGCAGAGGCCTTAGACAAACGTCCCGTCTTTAATCGTGTTAAACCCGTTGCTGGATCGTAGCTGGGCACACGACTTAAACCTGAATCAATTACCACGCGTACGCCATCGATGGTTAAACTGCTTTCGGCAATACTGGTAGCCAGTA
>CBFHKY010000031.1:29910-35982 GCA_965656525.1 Pseudomaricurvus sp.
GCGCTGCCCATCGGCTGTCGGCGCAATGGCTGCTCGCTGCTGTGCGAGACTCAGATCACCGTACAAAGGCGCGACCTGTACGGTGGCAGTAAGAGCTTGCCTTTGTAATTGCTCATTCAGCTGTTCACTGACACGGCGAATTTCACCCACACCGGGCAAAAATACCAATACACTGCCGGCCTCTATTTGTAACGCTTCCATGACAGTCTGCACGACTCGCTGATCCAATCGTTGCTCAAAGCGATAAGGGTCGCCGTAGCGTATATCTACCGGATAAGCTCGCCCTTCACTACGAATCACAGGCGCGCCACCAAGTAACGCGCTTAGACGATCGCCTTCGAGCGTGGCCGACATAATCAGCAATTTGAGCGGTTGCTCGCGCAAATCGGAAAATAACTCACGCCCTTGAAGCGATAACGCTAAACCAATATCCGCGTCCAAACTGCGCTCATGAAACTCATCAAAAATAACCAGCCCCACCCCTTCTAAACTGGGGTCATCCTGCAACATACGGCTTAGAATTCCTTCCGTGATAACTTCTATACGGGTTGTCGGGCCAACCTTGGACTCTAAGCGAATGCGGTAACCGACAGTTTCACCAACGTTTTCGCCCAGATTTTGAGCTAAGCGCTCAGCCGCGGCCTTAGCCGCCAAACGACGAGGCTCTAGAAGGAGCATTTTTTGCCCCCCAAGCCAAGCCTCATCCAGCAGCGCCAAAGGAACCGCCGTAGTTTTGCCTGCACCCGGTGGGGCTTCTAGCAATAACGTGTCGTCATTGAGTAAACCTGAGGCTATTTCTGGCAGAACGGCATGAATGGGCAGATCAGTATCGAAGGTCGAGTTAGACATAAACATCAAGAATGGTGAGCCACAGACAAAGCTCAATGATAACAGACCTAGCTCTTAAGCTATCGACATTCTAAAGCTGACTGAGCAGGGCAAATCGCTAAAGGGCTAACCCCACCGCGATTTATAGGCGCTTTATCATCCGCGGGTTGTGACATTTCGGCAGCCATAACGCTGAGTTCTTGTAACGATTCTTGCCAAGCTTTGGTATCAGGCTGTTGGGTGACCGCACATTGAATCGCTTGCATCGCTTGCACTGGGCATTTCATAGCCATCAAACCATAAGCCAAATTATTCCAATGAACCGGTGTTGTCGGGCCGTAACTGTCGAGCAACCAAGCTACCGATTGCGGGTATTGCTGTTGCTGGTACGCAATATTGGCCAACCCGAGGCGAGCAGTTGCCTCGGCACTGTGTTGATCTGGCCAGCGCCGCAGAGCAGCGCGGTATGCTTGTGCTGCCAACGCCACATTAACAACCTCTAAATCCGAAGCAGCTTTCAAAAAGGGCGCAGGCTCAGCCGTTGCAGGAATGGTATCGGGGCTCACAATCACCACAGCCCAAAAGTTTGCCCGCCGCCAAGTACTCAGAAAAGTTTTCATGGCCACAAGGTGATGCTTGGTGTTCCCAGAGCGTAGTGTAAAGGTCCGGTCGGTGGCGTTATACCCCACGACAACAGCGAAGTGCCACTGGGGTAGCCAGCTCAAACCTAGATTTTGCATCACCAGCACTGGGTTACCTGCATTGAGCTCACGGACGATAACATCCAACTGAGGCGCACGAGATTTCAGTGGGTACACCAATTGTGCGTGTTGTCGTGCTTGCGCCACCATATCGATGGTCAGCGTGCCGTCTTTACCGGGCAGATACAGTAGCGGCTCTAATTGCTCTGCCGTGACCGAAACATCGCGATAATCCAACATGGTCGCTAGAGCGGCAGCGCCACATTGCTTACGGCGTTGCGGGAAAAAAGAAACAGCCTCAAGCTCAACGACCTGAGGGAGCTTATCTTGAGAAAGGCTGCCTTGAGAACGACCTTCTTGAGAGGGATTGCTATTGTCAGGCAACTGATAAGGTGCTGCCAAAAAACTGCTACAGGCGCTCACGCTCAACGCTAATAATAAAATGAAACACCTGTAAACAGTCTTAATCATACGTCGGGTACTGCTAGCACAAGAATGAGCGCACTGGTCTTCTAAGCTCACCCGTTGCACCAGTCATCATTTATTGATGCAAGCCACAAAACTAAAGACATTGGTCGCGCACAACATATCTGTAACAACAAAGACAATAAAGAGAGTCAGCAGAACGCCAACAGCTCCCTGACCTGCAGGCATATTCTGTATCTGATCATTCAGCTGAGCCAGCTCGTCACCTGTGAGTGTTTGAATGCGCTGTTCAACTTGTTCAGGGTCAACGCCTAGCGCCGTAAGCTGATCTTTTACTCCATTTTCATTAAGCACCTGCATTAACTGATCACGGTCGTATTGTTCCACCTGTTCGTGAATCACGGATTGCGTAGGCACAACGGCAGCGCTTGCCGTCATACTGAATACAGTCGATACCAACAACAGCAAAGACATAATCACTGCAGAACCAATGCGTACATGCGACAGATTTGAATGGTGCATAGAAATCTCCTACCTTGAGTATTTATTAAGTACTTCGACTTTACCCTAACAAACTTTCCAATGAATATCTTCTTATCGATAGGCACGTTGAGCCAGCCGTCATATTTTGAGTAAAAGAATAAGCACTCGGTAAAAAATAACGAAAACGTACCCAAAAGAACGGCTGGAGAAAATTCTCATTATCGCCAACTGTTTAGGCTCTACTTTAGGTACTACTTTTTTAGGCACTACTTTTTAGGCACTACTTTTTAGGCACTACTTTTTAGGCACTACGGCCCAAGAAAGTACAAAAGCACAAGCAAGACACAACAACAGCCAGCAGCTTTAGATTCAAACCTTTACGATTGATCTTGGGTTTTCATAAACGCCATAGCTTTTGCCAAAAACTTTTCTGATTGCTGTATACCAGCGTCTAAAGCTTTTTGGCTTTCGGCGTCTTCTATATTCACCCACTGTGCCGCAACAGCGTCTACACTCTGCTGCGCTTCAGGGATAAACACCCCTTCAGTCTCAAACACTTTTGCACACGCATAGCCCCCCGCACCGGCGCACAAAATCATGCGTGTGGGTGCATCATCGGTGCACAGTGTCAGGGCGCCAGCGGTGACAGCTTCAGGCTTAAACATGGCCAATAGCGGCTCAGGAAACACATCGGCCGTCATACGGGTCGCAGCCACTGGCGCCAAAGCGTTAACCTTAATATTGTATTTTTGCCCCTCTAGCACCAAGGTATTCATCAACCCAACCACAGCCATCTTAGCGGCACCGTAGTTAGATTGACCAAAGTTGCCATAAAGACCGGAAGAAGAGGTTGTCATAACAATACGACCATATTGCTGAGCACACATAATATCCCAAACAGCCTTAGTGCAATTCACACTGCCCATAAGGTGCACATCCATCACCAATTTAAAATCGTCCAATGACATTTTAGAAAAGCTTTTGTCCCGCAGGATACCGGCATTGTTGATCAAGATGTCGACCCGACCCCAAGCATCCATCGCTTGCTGGACCATGTCTTGAACATCTTCAAAAACGGCAACATTGGCACCGTGGGCAAAGGCTTCCCCGCCCATGGCTTCGATCTCGGCAACCACCTCTTTTGCGGCTTCGGACGATGCACCTCGGCCATCTCGTGCACCACCAAGGTCATTAATCACCACCTTCGCACCACGGCGCGCCAGCTCTAACGCATGCGAGCGCCCCAATCCATTACCTGCCCCCGTAACAATGGCGACACGCCCTGTGAAATCGATACTCATAGTCTTTACTCCCTTGCCAATGCACATTGTTGAAAACCATCAGGCAATGTTCACGCCATTGATCTCATGCCACCTATACAACATTAAGCTCCTTTACTGCAAATAGATGAAGGTGAGTTGAGTTAAGCGCCGTTCTTTTGTGCGTTAATCAGATTTTTATGCACAACGGCATACTTCTCTTGGTCTGCAACCTTTTTCTTGATCGACCGGCTGATTACTTTTCCAATAGCTTAAACACATCGAATATCAACAACTCAAATAGCAATCTTGAGAAACCAGCGGCTTTTCCAGTACGTAATACCTCTGCCTTCTTTATCTCTCATACATTGCTTTGAACAACCCAGAAGGAATTGAGTACACTACCTATTCCATACTCTTACACAGGTAACACCATGCGCTATTCAACATTGGGCAGCAGCGGACTCAATGTGTCCAGAGCTTGTCTTGGCACTATGACCTGGGGCACACAAAACACGCAGCAAGATGCCGATCAACAGATCGCTTTCGCTCTCAGCCAGGGAATTAACTTTATCGACACGGCGGAGATGTATTCCATCCCTCCTAATCCAGAATCTTACGGTAAGACAGAAACCATTATCGGTAACTGGCTGTCACGCAACGCGGAACAGCGCAGCGATATCATCCTGGCAAGTAAGATCACCCCTAGCCTACCCTACGTCCGAGAGGGTAAACCCTTATCGGGTGCTACCGTGATCGAAGCGGTAGACAGCTCTCTAAAGCGGTTACAAACTGACTATATCGACCTTTATCAATTGCACTGGCCAAATCGCACCACCCCACACTTTGGCAAGCACTTCCCCAATCACTGTCAACTGACGGCTGTAAATGCTGAAGCCGCAACGGCCAATATGCTTGATACACTGGAAGGCCTGCAGGCCTGCGTGAAAGCGGGGAAAGTACGCTACTGCGGCTTATCGGATGACACCACCTGGGGCATAGCCACCTACCTAAAGCTCAGTGAGCAACACGATTTACCGCGTATGGTGTCAATTCAAAACGAATTTAACCTGCTACACAGTAAAGATTGGCCATATTTGATTGAACACTGTGCCATGGAAGACGTTGCCTTCCTACCTTGGTCACCCTTGGCAAGCGGCATGCTGAGCGGCAAATACCTTAACGGTGCTAGGCCAGCCGGCAGCCGCTGGACCCTTACTCAGCGTAATGGACTATTCAGAGACACACCCACCGCCGCCGAAGCAATTAAAGCCTATACAGATGTTGCAGCCAAGCACGGAATAACAGCCGCCCAATTGGCAATTGCATGGTGTGATCAGGTTGACGGTGTTACATCGACAATTATTGGTGCAACCACTCAGGCGCAATTAAAAGAAGACATCGACGCCTTTGATATCTCATGGGGCGAACAGATACAAAATGATGTGTTAGAAGTTATCAAACAATTCCCAATCCCGTTTTAACGCATATTCTGGCTTAATAGATTCTGACACTCCAGTTTCAGACACAACTGTCATTCACTGGAGTGCTCAGTCACCAGCAGCGCGCTTACAAAATTTACGACCATCATTTCAAGAAAAGCCACGCCATCAATGTGTTGTTGAGTCGCCTTTATATCCTCTAAAGCAGAGCGAGCGACTAACCGAATTACTGCCAAAAACCACTTGGGTAACCGGCATTCCTTCGTTTCGTGTAATGACAATGAAAAAGCAATGGGGAAGCAGCTCAACCAAAGGCAACTTGATGCTCAACCCACACCTAGTAAAAGCACCAAAAGAATGCATTGATTACGTGATACTACATGAGCTTTGTCATATTGAAGAACACAATCACAGCGAGCGTTTCTGGCGTTTATTAACCCAAGTTATGCCCAATTGGAAAGAAGTAAAGGCAAGACTAGATGAAATGGCGGAGATGTATTTGAATGAATAAATCATTTGATTTGTGGTGGGATAGACTCTTAAAACTCATTGAGCTTTTACGACCAAGATTCTACAACCAATTAACTTAGGTCGAGCCAGTAAGTTGAATCCTGCACCATTAGGAAGCTTGTAGGCCTTCTCTTCTCAGCTTGGCGTTTCTAACGCCCGCATCCGTTAGCAGCTGCTTAGCCACAGAGGCGATATGTACAGTAAATTAAACCCACGATGCCGTCTAAATACAGCCTTTGGCTCTGGAGGATAATAGATACTGCGGGACGCCAACGGGCTTAGTCTAGGCGTAAAACCTTTAATATCAAGCCGCTATGAACGATATAGAACTTTGAAAAACTTAGGAATGGTGCCCGGAGCCGGACTTGAACCGGCACAGCCTAACGGCCGGGAGATTTTAAGTCTCCTGTGTCTACCGATTCC
>CBFHKY010000032.1:0-32664 GCA_965656525.1 Pseudomaricurvus sp.
ACTCTGACTTAAATTCAACATCTTCTTTTTGCTTCAGGTCAGTATTAAATTCAGGTTCAGGTTCAGGTTCAGGTTCAGGTTCAGGTTGATCAGTATTTTTTTGTTCTATGTCCCCTAACAATGCATCAGCGGCACGGCTATCGCCTTCGCTCAATTCACACTCAAGCCATTGCTGTAACAGCGTTTCGATTCGACGCTCAGAGGAAAAATCCAAAAAGCTGGTGTCTGTCTTGATCTGACAACCACCAGGTTGCAAGTCTGAATCGGGTTTAATGTTCCAAGACTCTTGCTTATCAGAAGCGTACTGCTGAATCAGTTCTAAATCCTGCGGATTGACCAATATAGTGAGATTAGCTGAACCCACAGGCATAGTATCAAGGGCTTTACGAACAACATTTAACACCACTGAAGAGTCTAGTAGGAGCTCACGTTCAACCATTTGACGCGTCAATAAAATAACATACTGGGTGAGAGTGTTCTGAATCTGTTTCGACTGTTCAGATAAAGGCTCAACAAGCTCTTGAGCAACAGACTCCAACCGTTGGATTTGTTGTTGCAGTGCTTTCTCAGCCACTTTTTCGGCATTTTTTTGACCTTTGGCGGCCCCTTTTTCCATACCTTCTGTTAAGCCTTCTTGCAGGCCTTTTTCGAAACCGGCTTGGTAACCCTCTTGCTCAGCAGCTTCAGTGATATTTTGTAGTTCATCCGCCGTAAGTGGCTTATATTCGACGGCATCGTCTTCTACATCTTCCACCACTTCATTGTGATGCAATGCTTCTTTCGGCTTCTCGGCTATAAATTTTTCTTGCTGTTTCTTCAGGCTCGCTGGAATGACGCGACCCTTGCCGTTCATATCAGGCAAAGACCAAAGGTTACAATTGTCTAAATCCTGGCTGGCAATACGATTTGGCAGTTTTTTACCACTCATAAACAACTCAATACCACAGACGGCCTTGCGCAATACACATTAAGGCATTGTTGAAAAAATACACGGGTAATCGTCAAGCGACTCACAGCATTTGTTCGCCGCCACCACCGAGATTAATCTCTCCGGCGTCGGCCATACGTCTTGCGATTGTGAGAATCTCTTTTTGTGCACCTTCTACTTCGGACACTTTGACAGGTCCTTTTGCCTCTAGATCATCACGTAACAATTCAGCAGCGCGCTTAGACATATTTTTGAAGATTTTTTCTTGCAGCACTTCATCAGCACCCTTGAGCGCCAGAATTAAAATGTCAGACGAAACTTCACGTAACAACGCCTGAATACCTCGGTCATCAACATCGCGTAAATTATCAAAAACGAACATGAGATCTTGAATTTGGTTGCCCAGCTCTTCATCCATTTCTTTGATGGATTCCATGAGCTCACCTTCAATGCTGCTATCAAGATTATTCATAATCTCGGCTGCAACTTTATAACCGCCCATGGCTTTGGTTTGTGAACCCGCGTTACCAGAGAATTGTTTTTCTAGAATATCATTCAGTTCTTGCAGGGCTCCTGGCTGGACGGTGTCCAGTGAAGCAACTCGCATCATAATGTCTAAACGAACTTTTTCTGGAAAGAACTGCATGATTTCAGCGGATTGGTCTGGATCTAAATAAGCAATCACAATCGCTTGGATTTGTGGGTGTTCATTGCGAATGATATCCGCTACGGATCGTGGTTCCATCCACTTTAACGTGTCAAGACCGGTGGTATTACCACCCAGTAAAATACGATCGATAAGGCCACTGGCTTTATCTTCACCCAATGCCGTCACCAGCATATTGCGAATGTAGTTATCAGACCCCATGCCTAGGCCCGTTAAGGTACGTACTTCATCTAAGAAATTGCCCAGTACGGTCTCAACGGTATTTTGCTCAATATTGGCCAGTTGCGACATGGCAGAGCCTAAACGCTGAACCTCTTTGGGCCCCATGTGTTTAAGAATCTCCGCCGCATCGGCTTCGCCCATGCTCATAAGCAAAATAGCGGCTTGCTCAACTTTTGATATTTTTAACGATGGTGCGGGAACTCCACCATTTTCATCACTCATCTTCATTTACCCAACGTTTAATAACCTGGGCCACACGGCCAGGGTCTTCTGCCACTAAGCCTTTAATGGCGTTCAGCTGCTGTTCGTAACTTTCTTCTGGACTGGGTAATGCCAATGCCTCACCACCGGTTAATGTCACTGTTTCATCGGACAACCCTTCGAAACTGTCTAACCCTGATGATTGTAAAGCGGCCAATTCTTTGGCTTTTTCTTCTTCTTTTGTACGTGATCCTGCGGTGGCCAGACTTTTTAGCACGGGTCGTAACAACCCCACCAATAAGGCCACAATAATCAACAGGCCCACGAGCTGCTTAGCCAAAGAAAGAAACCAAGGTTTTTGCCAAAAAGGCTCATCAATGATTAAAAAATCATCCGATTTTTCGATAAATGCCGAGTTCAACACATTAACACTGTCGCCTCGCGCAGCGGAAAAGCCCACCGCATCTCGAACCAATATAGACAACCTTTCCAGCTCGTTTTCTGTCCAGGGTATACGACTTTGAGTGCCAGTTTCGGGGTTTATCGTGACTCGGTCATCCACCACCACAGCCACACTTAACCGCCGCAGCTTACCTTGTTGGTGTTTGGTATAGCTGATGGTGCGGTCTAATTCAAAGTTTCTTGTGGCTTCTTTACGACTGTTTTGTGCTACGGCATTACCATTGCCATTTTGGTCACCTGCCTGCTCTGGCGCTTGGCCGTTGCCGGGGGGCTGATTAACTAAGGCACCCGGCACGCCGGCGATGCCTTCACCGGCACGACGGGCCTCCTCTACGGTTTGCTCGCTTCGTAGCGCCGGAAGATCTGGGTTAAAGAATTCTTCGGCCTGCTCTATGGCCGTAAAATCCACATCTGCTGCCACTTCGGCTTTGTAGTTATTAGCACCCACCACTGGCTCTAAAATACTGTTGATCCGTTGTGTGATGTCCGCCTCCAGTTTACGGGCGTACTCTCGTTGACGGGTGGCCATCAATAGAGCCACATCCTCTTCTCCGGTGCTAAGCAGATTTCCTTTTTGATCCACTACCGTTACATTTTCTATGATGAGTTCGGGTATGCTAGACGCCACCAAATTGGCAATCGCTTTTACCTGCTCTGGCTTTATCACCCGTCCAGGGTACAGCTCAACAAATACCGAGGCACTGGGTAAGCGGGCTTCTCGTACAAATACCGAGCGCGTTGGGATGGCCAAATGCACACGAGCGCCTCTAACAGAATTAATACTGGTGATGGTTCTTGCGAGCTCGCCTTCTAAGCCACGGCGATAACGTGCTCCCTCCATAAACTGACTGGTTCCCAGTGGTTGCTCTTGATCCAGCAGTTCAAAGCCTACGGATTGATCCCCAGGAACCCCGGCCTCAGCCAGCTTAAGTCTGGCTTTGTGTATATCCTGATCGGCAACTAAGAGAGCACCGGTAGAACCGTCAATTTTGAAGACGATGTCATTGGCTTCTAAAATTTCCACAACCTCGGCCGAATCAAGACGATCTAAGCTGCCATACAGTGGGCGATAATCCTCACCTTGGGTCCAAAGCACCACAGCAAAACCAATGGCGACGCTTGCCGCTAGCCCAACCATCAAACCAGCCTGTCTAATCAGGTTTAAACTGTTAAAACCTTCGAACAAGTCGTTAGCTGGGCCGCTTCCTGAGCCTGAGGGCAGATCTGTTTCTGCAGTGGCCATAGTGGATCTCTATTTAGTATCAGTTAGTGTTAAATAATGAATCGTTAGCTCGGCAATACGCCAGCTAACATCACCAAGGTCAGCTCTTTCATCAAACAGGCATGTTCATAACGTCGCGGTAAGCGTCAATCAGTTTATTGCGCACTTGCACCATTGACTGAAAAGACACGCTGGCTTTCTGCGAAGCCACCATGACGTCAGTGACATCCACATTTGGATCGCCTTTTTCGTAAGCTGTGGCCAAATTGCCTGAGGTTTTTTGCACTTCATTCACAGAATTTACTGCTTGCTTAAGCATATCTCCGAAAGAAGGAACCTCTTCACCTTTCTTAACTCCCAGTGGGTTGGCCCCAGCCACATCCTTAGCCGCATGGATTCCTTCAGGCCGATGAAAGGCTTGGGTCTGAGTTTTCATAGAACGCATTTCTACGAGCAAATGATTGATATCAACGCGGTCGGTCATGTCTGAATTCTCATCGTCACAATCTGGGTTAGCGAAAGCAGTGACGGAAACTTGGCGTTTTCACAGCTTTCTTCCGTTAATAACGTGAATTGCACAAAGTAGGCCAATCCTTGCCGCCAGACAAAACTTGCCGACTAACAATAATTTATCGCTAAAAATACGTAAAAAAACCTGGGAATACGTCGATCATCAGACAAATTTCACCAAATGATCATGAAAGTGTCTTGACCGTAGAGTAAAAAAAACGGTAGTTTTCTGTCAGGCTTCAGAATAACCATAACAACAAACTACGTTTTATCGACACGGAGGAATATCGATATGAGCAACGGAGTCAATAAAGGCACAAAGGTCGCCAAATCCACGGCTAAGGCCTCTTCTTCAAAAGGCGGCAAGGCTATACGACCACTGGATGTCCGCCGCCGACTGGAAGACCGATTGGAAGAATTACGTTTAAAGAAGGAGCTTAAAGAATTCGATTTTGAGTAACGTTGAAGGGAGTTAACGTACCACCATTGGCTCAGAATCCATCAGAGCCAATGGTGGCCTATATAAAAACTCAATAGCCGGTATTGATGTCTAAGCCCATTTCTTTCAGCTTGGCGATTTTATAACGCAGTGTTCTTGGGCTGATTCCTAATCGCTCCGCCGTATTCTTTTTGCTGCCTCGCTCCTCTCGCAAAGTTGACACAATAATTTCAAATTCCCTTTGCTTCAGATCACCACCTAAAGCGCTAGATTCTTCTGCAAACATGGTCGGTGAGCCCTCATCAGTGTAGGCATAAGACATTGGCATCTCATTAAAGGCCGACGCCTTCATATCAGATGCGGCCCCTAGCGGTGAGAGTGGCGCGTGTTGAGAAGGTGCCGATTGAGAAGACGCCGCCGACAGCGATGTGACGGTATCTGCAATAACCGTCGTAGATTCAGCGTTACACGTTTGTTGTGCCGATAAGACATTTGGTTTTGCCGAAAATGTATTTTCCGCCATTAAACCCAAATCTTGCGCAAAAATAGTGGTGCCGGGTTGCAGTATTAATGCTCGCTGCATGACGTTATCCAGTTCACGCACGTTCCCAGGCCAAACGTAATGAGTCAGTACTTGTTTGGCTGATGCATCTAATCGCACACCTTTGCGATATTGTTTGGTCGCGTGCTTGGCAAGAAGCTGTTCAGCCAACGGCAAAATGTCCGCAGGACGATCGCGTAGCGGCGCCCATTGGAGGGGCAGCACACTTAACCGGAAATACAGATCTTCACGGAACTTACCGTCGACAACCTGCTGGCGCATGTCACGGTTAGAGGTCGCAATCACCCTGACATCAAGCTTGATGACTTTTCGCCCACCGAGACGCTCTACTTCTTTTTCTTGCAACACACGCAACAACTTAGCCTGCAAACCCATATCCATTTCAGACACTTCATCCAACAATAATGTGCCCCCATTGGCCTGCTCAAATTTACCGGGTGAACTGCTATAGGCACCGGTAAATGCGCCTTTTTCATGCCCAAAAAGCATAGCCTCCAGCATGTTTTCAGGGATCGCCGCGCAGTTAATAGCAATAAAAGGCTTATTTTTTCTGGGCGAGTGTGCGTGAATGTAGCGTGCTAGCACCTCCTTACCTGTACCTGATTCGCCGATCACTAATGCCGTCGAGTCCGATTCAGCCACACGCCGCGCTAATTGCAATAATTGTTGACTGGAAGCATCCGTCGCGATGGGTTCATCATCACCGGGGCAAAGGCTATCACCCGTAAACTGTGCCACAGTTTGCACCAACAGTTCTGGTGCGAATGGCTTCACTAAATAATCGGCCGCGCCATCACGCATGGCATCTACGGAACGACCGATCGTACCGTAAGCGGTGTTTAGAATCACCGGCAACTGGGGGTAATTCGCGCGGATTTCACGCAGTAATTGATGGCCATCCATTCCACCCATATTCACATCCGAAACCACACATCGGATATCGTCATTTTCGGCCAATTGAATTAATGCCGCTTCTCCGCTATCAACCGCGACCACTTGATAACCCGCCAAAAATAACGTGTCTTCTAGCGCCTCTCTAAGATCAGCATCATCTTCAACAATTAGAATTTTTGTTGCCGTAGGTACAACTGAAGATTTCAAAGCAGCAACCATGTAAGACTCCCGTAACTCTCATTCAGTAAGCTATTAAATAAAGTGTTCAGTAAAAAATGCGGTATCACGTGCATTCTCGTCGATCCACATGACTATTATTTGCGGTGGATTTTCTGGAAAACCATTGGATCGACGGCAAATACAATGTCGCGCAGACCCCCTGCCCTTGGGCAGACGTCAGTTCAAAACGCCCTCCGTGACGACGTGCCACACTGTCTACCACTGCTAGGCCGAGCCCTGTACCCTGCGCCTTAGTGGTAACAAAGACTTCTTTGGCTTCAGCCAAAATACTGCTGTTCATGCCTGGACCGTCATCTTGTAACGCAAAGACAATGTCTTGTTTATCGTCCAAACGAAAAGTTATTTGGAGTGTGGTCGCACCCGCTTGAACCGCGTTATTCATCAAATTGAGAACGGCCCCTATAAGGGCGTCTTTATGACACTTTAAAGCATGCGAAGGACAGTGGTTTTCCCAATGACACTGCACATTATTGGTCACAACCAACACTTCCATTTCTTCAGCAATAGCGGCTTGCAGTTCATCACAGCTGATTTCATCATCAAGTGGAATATCGCCACGCACAAACACCAACATGTCTTGTACTTGGCGCTCCATATGGTTAAGCCGCTTTAGCAACTTGGTCGAGAATAACTGTTGCTGCTCAACCCCAAGAGCACCACTGCTGAGATGACCCGCATACAGCATGGCGGCAGACAATGGTGTGCGGATTTGATGTGCCAGCGCAGATACCATCTGCCCTAGCGCCGACAAACGTTCGTGTCGGCTGAGCTGACTCTGCAACCGCCTGGTTTCCGTTTGATCGGTTAATAAGATAATTTGCCCGTCTTCAGCCAATGAACGTGTCGCCAAACTAATACGGCGGCCGTCTTTTGTAGAAATCTCGTGACCATCGTCTTTTTGCGGTGCAAAACAACGTTCAATCACAGTTCCCCAAGGTTCTCCCTCTAACGGCTCACCCAACATTTCCAGAGCTGCAGGATTGGCTTGACGCACAAACCCTTTAGAGTCCAGCACTACTACGCCACCAGGCAATACATTTAATAATCCTTCTAGGCGCTCAGCCAGACGTTCTTTTTCGGCCAATTCATGCATTCGCTGTGCTGAAACTGATTGCAGCTCTTCTGTTAGGTGAGTAACGCGATCTTCCAGCTGGGTATAAGAGGCCGATAGTTGCTGTGACATTTGGTTGAAGAGATTAAAAGCTTCATGAAGATCATCTGGCGCAAGAGGCTGAGCCTGCTCAGCCGCCTGCGCCAACTTATCATCAATTCGAGAGACCACACTCGCCATGCTATTCACCGTTAGAAGGTTTACCTGTAAAAAGTGTCAAGCTTCCAGCACTTTTAAACGTTACCAGTGCTATTGCAAAGCGAGTGCCACATTCACAACAGTTTTAGAGATAGCGGGATAGAAAAAGGCAGATAACAATCGTAGGGGTTATAGTAGCGAGACTAAGGGCGAGGTAAATGCGTTAGATACACATAACCACAGCCCTGTAGTGAATAAAATTCGTGAAGAAACATTAAAGTAAGCGGTAAGAAAAACTAACCTCGATGCAATTCATACTTGCGCATTTTTTCCACCAAGGTGGTGCGTCTTATGGAAAGTCGATCCGCGGCACGAGCCACCACACCACCGCAATCATCGAGTGCCTGCTGAATTAAATTACGTTCAAGCGCCGTAAGGTATTCTTTTAAGTCGATACCGGTCTCTGGCAACAATGTTGTGTCTGACATGCTAACCATAGTTGTCTGTGAGCTATGAGGCTCCAGATCAAATTGAAAGTCTTCATCGACAACATCGACATGACGATATTTTTGAGGGAGATCTTGCACACCTATCACAGCGTGTGGGTGCATGATGGCCATACGTTCAACTAAGTTCGCCAACTCTCTTACATTCCCTGACCATTCATGCTGGCACAAAGACATAATTGCCGCTGAATTAAAACGGATAGAGCCTCTATTTTCGCTCTCTAAACGTGATACCAATTCTGTCAACAATAAGGGAATATCTTCCGTCCGCTCTTTAAGCGATGGCATTTCGATAGGAAACACATTCAAACGATAATACAAATCTTCACGGAAAGTGCCTTCAACAATCATGCTTTCTAGGTGCCGGTGCGTGGCCGCGATGATACGTACATTAACGTCTTGGGTTTTGTTGGAGCCGACACGTTCAAAGCAGCGCTCTTGCAGCACACGTAAGATTTTGACCTGCATGTTCAGAGGCATATCGCCAATTTCGTCCAAAAAAAGAGTACCACCTTCGGCTAACTCAAAACGTCCTGATCGAGAAGAAATTGCCCCTGTGAATGCCCCTTTTTCATGGCCAAACAATTCACTTTCCAACAACTCAGCTGGGATAGCACCACAATTGACAGGAACAAACGGGCCATCGCGACGGGCTGAATGGTAGTGTAAATTTCGAGCGACAACTTCTTTGCCGGTTCCAGACTCCCCCGTAACTAAGACGGTCACGTCTTTATCTGCCACTTGTCCCATCATTTCACGAACCAACTCGATTTGTCGGCTGGTTCCCACCAGACTGCGAAACAAATGAACAGGACGCATTTTCGGGTTTCGTTTGGCCAACTCTTGTGCTTCGCGGTAGCGTTGAGCACGGTGGAGAGTATCCAGAAGTTGATTGTACGTCGGTGGCTGCTTTAAGGAGTCCAGCACCATATGGCGGGTATGTGGATCGATGTCCTCGGGCAAACTCTGCTTTTCACCAAGTGTAATTACTGGGCAAAGATCACACCATTCACGAATTTCTGTCAAACGCTCTATCAACGGTAAGTTAGAACAGCAGTCGCCCAAAATTATGGCGATGTAGGACGCGCCGAGTGGGGCTGAGCTCTCACTAGAGTGTCCTTCGCGGGCAGCGCTTTGCCAATTTTCACAATCGGTGTATACCGCCGACTCACCCAGAAAATCCAAAATAATTTTTAAGTCATGACGACGCTGTTCATCATCGTCAATCACCAACACCTTTAATTCACGCCACATAACCTTTATGACCTTTTATAATACTAAAACAATCAAGAGCCCTAGATACCACAGGCCAGGTCACTCTTTACTCAATTGATCATAATTTTTGTTTATTGCGATGAGGCCCCCCAGTCAAACCTATGACCTCACTCATAAAAGTAATAGCCAAAAAGCTGACAAAGGTCAAATATATGACGGGAGAAGTAGGAAAAGACACGAAAAAAACAGAGGTTTAGGATAAAAGGTATACAGCGGTTTAATATATACACGCCAAAAAAGTGGGCCATCAACACATTGGACTGGCTCGTTACGCTCGAAGTTTACCGTGGATCAACTCAAGCTGAGTCATCCGATAGATAACGATTCAACTGTTATAGAGCTCAACCATTTGTTATAGAGCGCTGGTCAAGTACTACACATATGTGGGTAAACGAGCTGCTTAGCCCATTGGGAAGTTGCGCAATTGAATGCCTTGGTGATGGCATACTTGCGCCATATCGCGATACAAAGACACTATCACTTCCAACTCTTTCAGCAAAGCATAACGATCGCAATCATTATCTTTACTTGCTTTATCTAGGCAAACCTGCAGTGACTCGTCTAGACGGCGTACAGCGGACCAATCGCGCAACTGAAACATTTTGTTCAATAGCTTGCGCTGGCGAATAACTTCAAATAGCGAATAAGGGACCAGTTTCATCGTCGACTCCGTGTTATAACATATCTAACAGGGATAACGGCCACCAGCCTGAGACCTTGAGTAATTATCTTCCGTCTCTACGCATCCTTATTCGCCTATTTTTTGCTCTCTGGTCCCACATAGCTCACAACCTTACTGGTGTAATACTGTCCCATCCGCTTTTCAATTCTCTTAGAGCCCGAATAGACTCAGCTAAGATAAATTCACCCGTGTCCTCTTCTGCCTCTAACAAACGACCAATCATATGGCGATAAAGATTATCTAACTGAACGGCCATCTCACCGCCACGGTCAAAGTCCAAGCTTTCTTGCAAACCGCTTAAGATACCAACCGCTTTGGTCATTAACTGCCCTGCTTCATCGGTGTTGCCGCAGCGTAACTGCAGTGAAGCTTGTTCCAAGCGCTCTAGCGCTCCGTCTAACAACAATTGAATCACTTTATGTGGTGTCAAAAATTCAGCTTCTGACTCCATCGTCATAGCGGCTTGAGTGGCTGCAATTGACATATCGCTCTCCTTTATCAGGCAATAATAAAAAACGGCAAATATTTGCCACTTTTGTTCGTCTAATACTGGAATTGCACAGAGCATGCCAAAAACAAATAACTCGTGAGTTTGTCTGGAATATACGCGCGGCTACACTACACTAATTAGGTATATGGAATAAATCGGGAAACCTACATGACGCTCCGACAAATCGACGCCATTCGAATCTATCAAAAAAAGAAGTGCTTGATCGTTGATGACATGAACGAAGTGCGAGGCAGCCTGAAGCGCATGCTTACCAAACTTGGCGTAGAACGAGCAGACACAGCAGCAACCAGTGAACAAGCCGTAGAAATGTGTGACAAGGTATCGTACGACCTCGTATTGTGTGATTACAACTTAGGCTCTGGCCGTGACGGCCAGCAAGTATTGGAAGAATTACGCTACCGCAAGCGCCTTCGTAATAGCAGCATCTTTTTAATGATCACCGCTGAAACCTCACGCGATATGGTTCTTGGCGCTCTGGAATACTTACCCGATGATTATCTGACAAAACCCATCACTCCGGCATTACTGCAAAACCGGTTAAATAAAATAGTGATTCGACACGAAGATTTAATGCCCATCAAGTTAGCACTGGATGATGAAGACTACGAACGTGCCATTATTGAATGCGAGAACCGCCTGAACGCAGGTGGAAAATACACCAGCAGCTATCTTCGTATTAAGGCTGAGCTCCTATTTAGGCTAGCTCGTTTCGACGAAGCACAAACACTCTACGAAGCTTCTCTCAAGCAAAATAACCCAGTTTGGGCACAGCTAGGGCTCGGGAAAACCTACTTAGCTCAGAAGCGTTTTGTGGATGCGGAAAAACAACTGAAATCGGTCGTCTCACTCGACAACCGTTATGTTGAAGCGCACGACCTACTGGCTGAAATTTACGCGGCACAAGCCGATTTCAAAAAATCGCAAGAGTGCATGCAAAACGCCGTGGATGTTTCGCCCAAATCCGTTTTACGGCAACGGCGTCTAGCCAATGTGGCCTCTCAAAATGACGATCGTGAGGCCACACTGAAAGCGAGGCAAGGAGCACTTAGGGTGGGCGAACACTCTTGTTTTTATACGCCACAGGATTATTTTGATGTGGTTTCTGAGCTGCTGCATGAAGACCCTCTCAGTACAAAAGAAGAAAGAAGTAAAAATGCGGCAGCGGCGGATATGTATATTCGACGAGCAGAAAAAAAACACCCGCAAGAAAACCACATCAGCGTACAAGCTACAGCGGCTAAATCGCGAGCGGCGAGTTTGATGGGCAAGCGCTCGGAAGCTTCCGCACTGCTTGAAAAAGCCCGAGCATTAATGGGGTCAGATAATAGCGCCCCCTATGCCAAATTAGAGGTCGCTCAAGCCATGTCAGCTACCGGTGACAAACAAGGCGCCGCACAATTAATCGCCGAAGTGGCGAGGGAAAACCCAGACTCTGCGGATTTATCCGATCGTGCTGACTGCCTTTCCAGTGAACCTGTGAGCAAAAAAGGCCGTCAGATAGCAGCGGATTTGACCAAAAAAGGGGTGAATCTTTATAAATCTAAAAAATACCCTGAAGCCATTGAAGTGTTTTCCCGCGCCATCGATCTGTACCCAAATCACCCTGGGTTAAGGCTGAATATTGTCCAGGTTACCTTGGCATCGATTAAAGAGTCAGGAAAAACACAAGAGCTGACAGACCTTTGCCGTGTTCATATTGAAAAACTCGGATCACTAGAGCCGGATAGCCCACAATATTCCCGATATCAGCTCTTAAAACAACAAGCCAGTGCCCTCTAGGGGTAAGAATCACATAGGGGTAAGAATCACAGATTTAACAATAAAAAAAGCCGGTAAATTACCGGCCCAAGAGGTTTAACAACAAGAATTAAGCAGCTGTAATTTCTGTCCAAGCTTCGCTGATACCCGATAGCAGGTCGCGACACTCATCAAGCTTATCTGGGTCGTTGTGAATGTGTGCTTGCAGCAGTGTTCTTTGCACGTAGTCATAGAGGTTATCGAGGTTTTGAGCCAGTTCTCCACCTTGTGCCAAGTCGAGAAACTCTCTCAAGCCGATAACAATGTTCATCGCCTCGGTAATCTTATTGCTTTTATTTTCAAGATCTTTTTGCAGCATTGAACCTTTAGCTTGAGCAATACGGCTCAGTAGGCCCTCGTACAACATGGCAATTAAACGATGAGAGCTGGCGTCTTGGACACCAGCCGTGACTTTAACTTGACCATAACTTTTTAATGCGGCGGATACGTTCATTGCGACCTCTTTCACAATATTAACTGGCTACAATATTCTTATCGACCAAATGCACGTTTGCTTTAACGAAAATTTCATCATCAAAGCATGGAATCGCTAAACCACTACAACACTGGTTTCTGGAGAGGCATAAGGATAAACAACTACTGAGTGTCATATTATTGGAATAGAAATTGCTGAATCAGGATAACCATATATTAGCGTCAAGTGTTTGGCGCCATCAGCAGAAGACCAAACATAGATAGCCTTAAGCATTAAAGGCGTATAGGCAAACAAACCGCTGGACACACTATGAATGATATTGCAAAACTGCTTCGAGCAGCAGAAATTAAGCACACACAGTTAGAGCTTGAACTGCAATTCAAAAAAAATATGGCTCTATTAAAGGCTAAAGTGCCAAAACTGTATGAACAGTTCAGCGATTATAAGCCTGAAGAACTGCGACTGGCCTTTTCTGAAGAGGGCTACGTCAATCTCGTAAATTTCAAGCTGGACAACAAACCTGTCTACAGCATGGATCCAAAAGAATTTGCCAAAATCCAAGTACAGACATACTTGAAGCGGCCTTCTATCAGCCGTATTGGAATTTTAGACAATAAGCCCGCACAAGTAGATCGCTTTTTTCAGGCGAAGATATTAAATAACCTTACAGCGACATTTCGTGAAAGTATCGATGTACCTAAAGATGTAGTCGACTGCCCTATGGGATTCATGATAATGACAGGTGTTGGGCTCGGCTATCATCTAGCCGACTTAATAGAACAGTCGGACATATACAGTTTGTGTATATTTGACCCGCATCCTGACTCATTCTATGCCTCACTGCACACGATAGATTGGGCGCCCGTGATTGACTATTTCATGCAACCCCATAAACGACTAAAATTTTTTATTGGCGTCAACGAGCGTGATGCACTGCATCAAATACGCGGTTTAGCCAGCCATATCGGTATTTTTAACCTTTCGGTCACTTGGCTTTATCGCCACTTTAATAGTGCAGAAGAAAATCGATTTTTAGACCTTTATTGCAAAGAATTTCACTTCAATGCCGCTGGCATGGGGTTTTTGGAAGACGAACAGGTCTCTTTGGCTCATACCACGCACAACTTGAACAATCGCATTCCCGTGCTCAAAAAAGCGACCGAGACAACGCCTGTATTACCGCCACTGATTATTGTGGGTAACGGGCCGTCGTTAGATGACAACTTAGAACGTCTGCGAGCATTAAAAGACAAAGCCATTATTTTTTCTTGTGGGAGTACCAGTGGTACTTTATGCAAAGCCGGAATTGTGCCTGATTTTCATATTGAAATGGAGCGTACCCGAACCACATACCCGTGGTTAATACGAGGTACTACAGAATCCTTCCGCAACGATGTAACGCTCTTAGCTTTAAATACTGTCGCCCCAGATACCTTTTCTATTTTCCCAAAAGCCCTCATGGCCATGAAATCAAACGATCCGGGGCTTACACTTCTTAGTGATAACGACGCCAATGCACTCAGTGTACTTAACTTTTGTAATCCCACGGTCACTAATTGTGGACTAGCGTTTGCTATTGAATTGGGTTTTAAAGATATTTATCTCATGGGTGTAGACCTTGGTTGGCAACCAGAGGGGGAGCATCACTCAAAACTGAGCCTCTATAACGAGTTCGAAGGTCAACATAGAGAGGAAACCAACAAAGCTTACGAAGATAACACTTATCAGGTAAAGGGAAATTTTTCTGATTTGATTGTGACAAATAATACTCTTGACGATTCAAGAAGTGTGATGGAACTACTGCTCAAGTATTCTAATGTTGATGTCAAAAATACCAGTAATGGATTATTTATCCAAGGGACAACGCCCTACCCACCAGAAAATCTGGTATTAGATAACATGGCTCAATCCAAACAAGACGTTATGGATTATTTAACCGAGCATCGATTTACGCACCCAAGTTGGAACACCCTTTCAAAAGAGTCGTTCAAAAAAGATTACCTATCATCTTTTTTTACGTTGAAAGAAAAAATCACATTAAACCGAAAACTTAAAACCAAAAAAGATATTTTTCTTCACTTCAATGACGTATACAAAAAAGTCGAGCAGCTTAAAGCGGATAAAACCGGAGCCAAGCTCCTACTCAAAGGATCATTGAATTCTTTTTTCATGTGCATTATTCGATCTTGCCTATTTGAGCGTGATCAAAAGAAAGCAACAGACCACTATCATGCGAGCTCTAGGTACTTTAATGATTTTATCAATCGAGCTTTTCAGTTAATGGAAAATGACCCTTTAAAACTAGATCCGACTCAAGAAGCTTGGGAAAAAGAGACCGCTGATATAAAACGCTCTAAGTCGTGAGTTACCCTAAATCGTTAATGCACTGAATTTTTAATACAGCATGCTTTTACACAGACACTAATGAGAAAAGGTAAAATCACTCATGTTTAAGGTTAACCAAAGAGAAATTGGCCAGCATTCAGCACCCTACATTATTGCCGAAGTGTCAGCGAATCATAACGGTTGCCTAGAAAAAGCCAAACAAACCATTAGTGCTGCACATCAACAAGGCGCACACGCTGTTAAAATTCAAACCTACACCCCCGATACAATGACTATCGACTGTCAAAAAGACGATTTTAAAGTACGGGGCGGCCTTTGGGACGGCTATAGCCTATACGATTTATACCGTGAAGCTCATACACCTTATGAATGGCATAAGACACTGTTTGATCACGCTAAAAATTTGGGGGTAACCCTATTTTCCTCTCCGTTTGATGAAAGTGCTGTAGACCTATTATCTGATATGAATGCACCTGCGTACAAAATTGCTTCTTTTGAGATGACCGACATCCCCCTAATTCGATATATAGCGCGACTTAAAAAACCTATTTTCATGTCTACTGGTATGGCCTCAATACAGGAAATTCATGAATCATTGGCGGCTATACGATCGATTAGCGATGCCCCTGTTTTGTTGTTTCACTGTATTAGCAGTTACCCGGCTCCTATAGATCAAGCTAACCTAAAAGCAATACAAACACTTAAGTCCACCTTTGGTGTCGAAATTGGGTTATCTGACCACACTGTCGGTCATACCGCCGCTATTGCCGCTGTTGCTCTTGGGGCCACGGCCATCGAAAAACATTTTACGTTATCGCGACAAGATCCTGGCCCTGATAGCGCTTTTTCCATCGAGCCAGATGAATTGCAACAACTCGTTAAATTAACTTCCGATACATGGCGCTCATTAGGTGACGGCTCAATGACGCGACCTACCGCCGAAAAAGACAGCACAACCTTTCGTAGATCTCTCTATTTTGTTAAAGATTTACATCAGGGTGATGTGATTAGCTCGGCGTCTTTAAGACGTATCCGCCCTGGGTTTGGTCTACCGCCTAAGTTCTATGAGCAAATTTTGGGGCAAAAGGTGAGCCGAGATATTCAGCGAGGTGAAGCGGTACAATGGGACATGATTCAAGTGTCGGAACAAGCATACACTCAAGGTTAAATTCATATGATAGGCACGACTCAAAAACAAGCTGATATCTTTCTAACCGATGAAGGCGATAACTGGTTTCAACGAAACCGATCAGCTTTGGCGGCCAACAGCTTTCTAGATCGCGATATCATTACCCGAGTATTACAGTCATCGAGTCAGAACATTCAACACGTTTTAGAGATCGGTTGCGGTAACGGCCAAAAGCTTCAACAGACAGTGACAGCATTAGAGGCTGAAGGTTTCGGTATTGACCCTTCCGAGCAGGCCATTTTACATGGCAGCCGACAGTTTCCTCATTTAGCGCTAGAAGTGGCTACAGCCGCAGACTTACCCTATGCGGACAACAGTTTTGACTTAGTGTGTTTTGGGTTCTGTCTCTATCTTGTGGATCGTGAAGATCTCTACCGTGTCATCGCAGAAGCCGATCGAGTATTGAAACCACAAGGGTATCTGGCCATTATCGATTTTGATCCCGTTCTGCAACATAAACGGGAATACCATCATAAGCCCGGGGTATATTCTTATAAAACACAATACGCCGACTATTTTACCGTGGGCGGCCATTACGCGCTGGTTTCGAAAGATTCATTTTCACACGGGAATAAATCTTTTACAGAAGATAACGATGAGCGAGTTTCAGTGTCTATCTTATACAAAGAGCCAGATCCCTACCCTTTGCATACATCATAAAAAGAATTTTATACCCAGACCAATATCGAGACATTGACCGAGCAATGCTATGAACAGTCACTCAGCCAAAATGACAAACGCTACCGAAGCCCAAAGCGATAAAGAAGCTCTCTTTGATGCCATCGTGACACGCAATCCAATGCAGAAGAAGTTTATCGAAAACAGCTGGCAGTCGCTTTCGGTAGAAGAGCAGCTTCAATTCTGTCGCTACCTAAAATTTTGCTTAGCTTCTGGTTTATCCCATGATGCCATTGCTGAAGCCTACGATGTCATTGTCAAAGATACGTTTCGAGAACAAGTGTATTTCAAACGTCACGGCCATTACCGCTATGCCCGTTACGATGAAGTGGCCGACAGTGTTTACCAAAACCCAGAATACATGCAGAACTACATGGTCGGCTTGGCGATATCTGGTTATTTGTGGCCCAACCACGTCGAGTTACACCGTTTTTATCAAAACTGGATCAACCGATCGCATACAGGCCAATACTTAGAAATCGGCCCGGGCCATGGCTACTATTTTATGCAGGCCGCACGCACAGGCCTGTTTGATCACTGCCAGGGGGTAGACATCAGCCCAGCCAGTGTGGCCATGACCAACAACATTATGAGCAGTGAAATCTTTGGCCCTTTTGAGAATTATAATATCAAATTGGCTGATTTTTTTACGTGGAATAGTGGTAAAAAATACGACTTTATCGTAATGGCCGAGGTTTTAGAACACGTCGAGAATCCACAAGATTTTCTGAACAAGTTGGCGAGCTTATTAACCTCGTCTGGCACGTTGTATATCACTACCTGTATTAACTCCCCCGCCATTGATCATATTTATTTGTATACAGACATTCAAGCTTTGCTCAATCAGGTAGCACACGCTGGGCTAATCGTTATTGATCGAAAAGTGGTACCGTATACTGGTCAGACTTTAGCGGAATCCATGAAGCAAAAACTGCCCGTAAATATTGCTTTAGTACTGAATAAATAAGACCCATACAACAATGGTGAGTGAATAAGGCATAGCAAATAAAATGAACGAGTTTGGTTTAAAGTTTCATCACTTAGGCTTAGCCACCCAGCATGAACACAGTGCCATTACGTTTTTGACGGCAATGGGGTACCACATTGATGAGGCCTGTTATGATTCAGAGCAAAAGGTTAACGTGCGTATGTGTCTGGCAGACGATCAGCCCAATGTGGAACTGATTACCCGCGCCGATGAGGATGGCCCATTGAACAACATTTTGAACACCACCACTGCGCTGATTTACCACACTTGTTATACGACTGAACATCCCGACCGCAGCCTCGCGGCGATTAAAAACGCAGGTTTACGCATTGTGCCTGTATCCGCCCCTAAGCCCGCGACGCTGTTTGGCAACAAAAACGTCAGTTTTCATATGATCAAAGGTGTTGGCCTAGTGGAGATCATTCATGGCTGAGGCGACATCCACAGACACAAGCTCTGTGGTACTCAAACCCACCGTCAACATTGGCATACTGCGCAATGTAACGATAGAAGCTCTATCGCCGCTGCTGAAGAAACTCGGTGATGATAGCAGTGTCGACTTTCAAATCACTTATGGGGGGTTCGATACCGCCGTACAAGATAGCTTTCAGGGGGACGTGATCGATTCACCTCAAGACTACCTTGTGGTGTGTCTTCATAAATTCACTGGCTTAGCAAATCTGTGTGAACGTTTCAGTGAAATGACAGAAGACGACATCGAGCAAGAAAGTCAACATTATTTAGCCAACCTCACAACGATTTTAAACAACTTATCCCACAAACAACCCGCTGCCACAATTGCTGTGCATAATATAGAGCTTTTCGGTTATCCAGAAAAACGCTTTAGCCAAAACCCAGGTAATGAGTGCCAAAATGATATCATCAATCGTTTAAACCAAGAACTTAAAATACTCGTTCAGCAATACTCACAAGCATTTATTGTCGATAATGATTTGATTCTTCGCCGAATCGGCAATGATCAGTTTTACGACCAACGCTACTGGTATTTTGCTCGCGCGCCTTTTACCCAAAAAACATTGCACCAGTTCACCTTACAGTACAACAATGTTTTGGAGCAGCAGTTAGGTAAGCGAAAGAAATGTTTGATATTGGATTGTGACAATACCTTGTGGGGTGGTGTCATCGGTGAAGACGGTATCACCGGTATCCACCTAGGTGATCAAGGCAAGGGGTTAGCCTTTAAACGCTTTCAGCAGTTTTTGCGCAATCTAAGTAATAATGGATTTATCCTTGCGCTGTGCAGCAAAAATAACGAGGAGGACGTCTGGAAAGTGTTCGAAAAACACCCAGATATGGCGTTAAAAAAGCAACATATTGCCGCTCATCGAATTAATTGGAACTCAAAAGATAAAAACATTATAGAACTGGCTTCTGAACTAAATATTGGCCTAGACAGTATGGTATTTATTGATGATAACGACTTCGAAACACAGCTCATCAACCATGCCCTCCCCCACGTTTCCGTGATACAAGTCGATGCTAAAAATCCATCAGATAGCATCCGTCTTTTGCAGAAATCTGAATACGTTACGCTGCGCGAAGTAATCAAAGAAGACACCGGTAAATTGGCCGCTTACCAGCAGCAAAAGATTCGACAGGATCTTAAAAGTAGTTTAACACTAGAAGAATATTTAAGTTCATTAGAAACCCAAGTAACCATTAGATTAGCGGCCGAAGAAGATACCAAGCGTATCGCACAAATGAGCCAAAAAACCAATCAGTTTAATCTGACCACCGAACGCCTTTCTGAATCAGAGGTTCAAAACCGAATCCGTTCAGAGCAATGGCGGTTCTTCTTATTAGAAGCCTCTGATCGCTATGGCGATATGGGAATTGTGGGTTACATGAATGTTCAATACGACTTTACTGGACTACAAGAATCGCCCACAGCTAATATTGCCAATATGGCATTATCTTGCAGAGCACTAGGTCGGAATTTAGAACTGACGTTTATAAATTCTGTACTCAACCATTTACAAAAAAAATCCATCAATACGATAACGGCGAGCTACCAACCCAGCCCCAAAAATCAACAAGTTCGAGACTTCTATTCCAACCTTGATTTTGAAAGCTTCGATGCTAAAAATAATAGCAAAGAATCAGAAAAAAACGTTTCAATACGCTATTTTACACGGCGGCTGAGCGATTTCCCCCCAGCCCAACCTGTAGCCTATATATCTTTAAACACACATTTTGAGTAGACATCATGGAAGCAGAACTTCTTCAACTGATCGCAGCTACGTTTTCCATCCCAGTGGAATCGTTAAGCCTAGAATCCAACTCAGAAAATACTGAAAAATGGGATTCTTTAGCCCATATGAATTTAATTTTTGCCGTGGAAGATAAATTCGGCGTAGAAATTTCTGACGATGAACTGCCCGAATCCATGAGCGTCGCCAAGCTGCTTGAAATCATCCAACGGAAGTAAACTATGCGTGGTCACTACACCGAAACTGACATTGTGAACGCTTTACAACAAGCCGGTGTACAGGCGGGTGATACCGTGTTTAGCCACGTATCGCTGTTGAATCTTGGTTTTTTAAAAGGCGCAAACAGTGCCGATGATATCGTACACACGTTCTACCGTGCCATTCAAACGGTGATTGGTCCAACGGGTTGCTTTATGACGCCGGCCTACAGTTACAGTTTCTGCAAAAATGAAGCTTTTGACCCTAAAGCAACGCCTTCTGACTGCGGCCCCTTTTCCAACCATTTGATTGGTAAAGAAGATGTAGAACGCAGCCATGACCCTCTCTTTTCTGTGCTGGGTTTTGGCGCGCTCAATAATGTCTTTAAGCAACTTCCTCAAAACAGTTTTGGCCCAGACTGCCTGTACGACCGCTTATTGAAACGCCATGTAAAAATCGTAAATATAGGCCTTTCCCTATTCTATTTAACCGCCATCCATCACTTAGAATATACACTCGATGTGCCTTATCGTTATGATAAAAAATTTTCCGGCATGATGTGTTCAGCAGATCAAAACACATTTGTCGATTGGACTTATTACGTGCGCTATCTAGATATGCCCTCTGAGCCAGACTGTAGCCATTTACAAACTCAAGGTTTAGCCGAGGGTTTAGTCAAGCAAGTCCCACTAGGCTTAGGCCAAGTGGTTTGTGTGCCGCTACGGCCCTATTTCGAGCTGGCAAAGAAAATGTATGCCAATGATCCTTGGTACCTAACCGTGAATGCACGATGGCAAAAGGACGCCACAATGCCCACTGAGCTATCCCAATCATGACTACGCTAGTCGATACGATTGCCTTAGGTGATTCGATGTTTGGCTTGGCTCAGCGGCTATGGCCCATCAACCGAAGTATCACCGGTGACGGCGTGCGCCAAACCCTGTCTATTCTGGCTGAATACCTACCTGCAATGCACGTTAACGAAGTCGCCACGGGTACGACTGTATTTGATTGGAATGTCCCCAAGGAATGGCGAGTACGAAGCGCTTACATTGTCGCACCCAATGGCGATAAACTGTGCGATTTTTCAATCAATAATCTGCACCTGGTTGGCTACAGCTGCGCGGTAAACACTCGATTATCCTTGTCTGACTTACAGCAATATCTTTATTCTTTACCAGAACAGCCAGATGCCATCCCTTACATTACGTCGTATTACAAAGAGCGTTGGGGGTTTTGCCTTGCCCATTCAGAACGATTAAAACTGAAAGATGGCGATTATCATATCGTCATCGATGCAGACTTGTTTGATGGCCACCTCACCTATGGGGAATTGTTGTTGCCTGGTGATTCAACCGAAGAAGTGTTTATATCCACTTATATTTGCCATCCTTCAATGGCCAATAACGAATTGTCTGGCCCCTGTGTGACCGCTTTTCTTGCGCAGTGGGTACAGCAGCAGTCACGCAGGTACAGTTACCGTTTTGTGTTTATCCCCGAGACAATTGGCTCTATAACGTATTTATCACAGCATAAAGATTCGCTTAAACAGAATGTCATTGCAGGCTTTAATGTTTCTTGCGTAGGGGATGAGCGCGCTTACTCATACTTGCCTTCAAGGCGTAACAACACATTAAGCGATCTGGCGGCTAGGCATGTTTTAAAACACACCGCAGCCGATTATATAACCTACCTTTGGTCGGAGCGTGGCAGTGACGAGCGGCAATATTGTGCCCCCGGCATTGATTTACCCATCGCTTCGATTATGCGCAGTAAGTATGGTGAATACCCTGAATACCATACCTCACTCGATCAGCTCGGCTCCGTAGTGACTGCTAATGGTTTATCGGGCGGGTTTCAAGCTATTCAAAAAGCCATTGAAGCGATCGAACGCAATACCTACCCCGAGGTTCAAGTTTTTGGCGAACCCCAATTGGGCAAACGCGGGTTATACCCCACCCTATCCACCAAAGAATCTGGTGAGACCACACGCTTAATGATGGATTTAATTACTTGGTCGGATGGTGAGCATTCATTGCTAGAAATCGCGGATCTTTGCAAAGCCCCTATTTGGGATCTCTACCCTATTGTCGATCAATTGGTAGAGCATGATTTACTCACTCTGCATTCAACATCACGAGCCCGCGTGGTATGAAAAACTCTGAAACCCCAGCTCGTCACATTTTATTCTTGGGTTATAACGCCACACAAACTCGGCTGATTGATGTCTTACTGAATCATCAATGTGATGTCTCGCACTGTGCCGCCCCATTAACCGTAGATAAGATTAAAAATAAAAACTACGATTTAATCATCAGCTTCGGTTACCAACACATTCTACACGCCGATGTTATAGACGTTGCTGCTGTACCAATCATCAACTTACACATGGCTTACCTGCCGTGGAATCGGGGAGCACACCCTAATTTCTGGTCCTTCTACGACGACACCCCTTCTGGAGTAACTATCCATTTAATCGATTCTGGCGTAGATACGGGTAAGATTGTTTATCAACAATTAGTTATGTTTGAGGCTCACGAGACGACATTTCGTGCTACCTATCGTAGACTCATTCACGAATTGGAATCACTGTTTGAAATCCACATAGACAGTTTACTGAATAAAAATTTTACTCCCACCCCTCAAAAAAGTACCGGAACCTACCATTGCGTGGCTGATTTACCCGAAGACTTCCAAGGTTGGGATTGCGACATAAAAACCGAAATTCATCGATTACGAGACACGAAAAATTAACCATTAGTGATCTAGATAAGATGATAAATTATAAAAATTTATCATCCATAAATTAAGGCTTACCGAACCTTGAACTTTAGCGAACTTTGAACAAAGGTTGTAATGGCTCAACGGATAAATATTTTTTAAGCGGTTCACCGTTATGAACCTTTGTTAACGTCTTGAATACTGTGCCGTAAGCCTTTAATAACTGATCAATATGTTCACGGGTGTGAGAACAACTCAAATTGTGGCTGCCCACTGTAAGAAACCCGAGTTTAAAAATCTCTTGCAAAAATAACGTTTTCAACTGCCAATCACTGTGATCTTTTGTGGCTTTGAACGTTAAAAATGACCAAGATGGATGCCCGCAAACGGATAATGTTTCTTGTAACCCAGCCTCAATAATTTTTTTATCAAGCCCGTCGATCAAATAGCGGCCATTGCTGTGTAAATTTTCAAGTAAGTGACCATCGTGCAACTTATGGATTACGGCTTTTGCGGCGGCTAACGATAATGTCTCGCCGGCGAAGGTGCCCGAGTAAAAAATATCTTCCATTAATTTCATAACGTCACGTCGCCCAACAACGGCTGAAATAGGATAGCCGTTACCCATCCCCTTGCCGAAAGTGGCCAAATCCGGTGTGACGTTGAACAGTTCTTGCGCACCACCACGAGAAAAACGAAAGCCTGTAATGGTTTCATCAAAAATCAATAAGGCTCCATGTTGATGCGCGAGTGTTTTCACTTGCTGTAAAAACTGGTTATTTGGATAGGCGACGTTCATGGGCTCCATCATGACAGCAGCAATACCCTTTGGATGCTGATCAAAAATAGCTTGCAAGGATTCCAAGTTGTTGTATTGAAAGGTGTGCGTTAAAGATTGAGTCGCGGCAGGAACACCCATGCTTCTAGTTGTAGAGCCGATGTACCAATCCTGCCAACCATGATAGCCACACACGGCCACGTCGTCTCTTCCGGTAAACGCTCGCGCCAACCGGATTGCTGCCGACGTTGAATCCGTACCGTTTTTACCAAAACGGACCATTTCTGCACAAGGAATCGTATCGACAAGCAGCTCTGAAACTTCCATTTCTAAACGGTGTGGTAACGAAAAGCTCACTCCAGAAGTCATTTGCTTTTGTACGGCTTGATCAACATCTGGGTCGCAATAGCCGATCAGTACACTCAATAAGCCACTGATAAAATCCACATATTCATTACCATCCACATCCCACACAGAGGCTCCCTGCCCGCGCTCAATAAACAACGGCGATACCCCCACGGGGTACTGAGTCATACTTTTACTGAATGTTTGCGACCCCAAAGGAATGGTATTTAGAGCCCGCTGTAAATAACCCGTTGAGTGACGATAGCGCTCTTCACCGATAAACTCAGTCATTATCGATTGCTCCTTGAAGGTAGTTTTGATCAGCTAATAGAGATTTTTTAAGCCCTTCGTTGCGTAAAATATTGCGATTTATGTCACGTAACTCGGGCTCTTTTATCAATAAATCAAGAACATCTTGAGTGGTAAAATGATGATTTTTTGGATAGAGCGCTTGGTAGACACGATCAACAAACTGATAATCTTCAGGGTTATCTACCGTCCATCGATGTTCGCTCAAATCTTCATGGTAAGTGATATTGACCGACTGAAAAAAATTTGAATGGTGACGAAGATAACTGGTCACATGCTCTCGCTCTGAAGGCAGCCTGGCGTGTTGGTAACATTGCTCTAACGCAGAAAACTTCATCACTTCGACATCCAATCCATCCGGATAAGTAGGCGGTTCTACATTCGAGGAATAATCCATATCTAACTGCACATGTTGGCGCACTACGGTATCAATCACACGGGGATCCGTGAGTGGACAATCACCGGTTAGACGCACCACATGGGTCGGTTGATACAACAGTGCCGCTTGGTAGAAACGCGCCAGCACATCGTCAAGGCTGCCTCGATAGCAAGTAACACGGCTGCCCAGAATAGAATTCTGACAAAAGTCGGCAATAACATCATCTGACGGGTCGTTACTGGTAGCAATCACTAAATGATCAATGGTGTCGCTTTGTAAGACTCGCTCAATTTGTAAAGCCAACATGGGCTGTCCAACAATCGGCAATAAGACCTTTCCCGGCAACCGACTGGATGACATACGAGCCTGTAAAATCGCAAGAATCATGCATCGTATTCCTGTGGTATTACCTGTCCGCCCGGCTAGGTAACAGGCCATTGGGTGGGTAAAATAAGGCGTTCATCTTGGCACTGCAACGAACAAAAATCGATTTTTTCGAGCAAATCCTTGGCTTTTGAATAGGACTGAATAATTTGTAGCAACTGACGGCGATCACAACAACCAACGATAGCTTTATCGATGCTTGTATCACCCAGAACGAGCGTTAAACAAATCACCATCGGGGTAACATTATGTTGCTGAGCTAAATCCCATATTGGCTGTAGAATTTTTTTGTAAGCTTGAAAATAGTCTGGCAACTGCTCGATTGGCGTAATTAAAACGCCTTGTAAAAATAATGATCTTGCATGCACAACGACCGACTTTACTGATTTTTTCTGTGAGTTTGTTGCCATCGATCGATGAATTGGTGCGTCATTTTCCGGTTGAACGTCTTTATCATATTGGGTCATTAACTGTTGTTGTACATTATCGCTTAAGAAACGCTGATCCAAAAGATTCACGGGCACTTGAATCATATCCAAAGAACACGTTGTTAACACGGCCTGTAAACTGTCAACACAATAAAGCGAAGCACCTATATGATGACGTATTTTTCCTTGATGTTTCAGATGTTGTAGCTGTTCAAAACGTTGCTTGCCGATATCCCCCAATAAGTCATCCGCTTGATGCACAAGAATACCGTCTAAACACTTAACCGTTAAACGCTGCAGTGATTGATCCACCATCGTCGGCACATCACTCACCGCCACATTGGCTGACACTTTCGATACGATTTGAAAACCTTCTGAGCCTTGTAACACTTGCCCTAAGCGTGACTCTGCATCCCCATAAGCAGCAGCGGTATCAATGGTAGTAATACCTACGGCTTGCGCTAGCGATAAGATACGTTCGATCTCACTGAGGCTGACTTGCCCCGTGTGATTAGTGACCCCGTAATTCAACCCAAACTGCGCCGTGCCTAACGCCAATTTCATGCGAAAAAAGCCTGTAGACAACCAATGACTTTGTCTTGATCTTCATCAGTCAACTCTGGAAACACTGGCAACGATAAGCAACCCCGGTAAAAGGCTTCCGCCTGTGGAAAATCACCTAGCTTAAAACCCAGTTGGCGGTAATAAGGTTGTGTATGAATAGGAATGTAATGAACTTGAACACCAATAGCGTTGTCTTGCAGATAATCGTACAACGAGCGTCGCTGATCAGCCGGCACTTGTATCACATAAAGATGAAAGCTGCTGTTAGCCTCAGTGGTTAAAGACAACGGCTGACAGGGCAAAGATTGCATGGCCACATCATAGCGCTGTGCAATTTGACGACGTCGAACAATAAAATCGTCTACTCGTTTTAATTGACTGATACCTAACGCCGCCTGTAAATCCGTTATGCGGTAATTCCAGCCCAATGCCTGCTGTTCGTAGTACCAACCACCTTCCTCTGTGGTGTCCAGTAATGCAGGATCTTTCGTGATTCCATGTGTACGCAACTGGCGGATACGCTCTATCAATACAGAATCGTTACCCAATACAGCGCCGCCCTCCCCTGAAGTAATAATTTTTACTGGATGAAAACTCAGCGTTGTGAGATCAGAATATTGCCCCGCGCCAATAGGATCACCATGGTAATCTGCTCCCAAAGCGTGGGAGGCATCTTCAATTAATTTGATTCCCAAAGGGTTAAGTAGCTCGTGAATGATTTTCAAGTCACAGGGATTACCACCAAAATGTACCGCCACAACCACTTTAGGAAGTCGCCCTTGAGATTCGGCAAGCTGTAGCTTTTCAGCCAACCGTTCAGGACATAAATTTCCGTTGTTAGGGTCTACATCAACAAAATCCACACTGGCACCGCAATAGCGTGCACAGTTCGCAGACGCGACAAAGGATATAGGCGAGGTCCACAGCCAATCGCCCGTACCTAAACCCAAAGCAAGGCAGGCTAAATGCAACGCTGCTGTACCGTTACTGACCACAGCACAATCTTGCGATTGACACCGATGAGCCAACTGCTGTTCGAACTCAGCGACTTTGGGCCCTTGTGTTAACCACGAGCCTGCTAAGACCTCCGTCACAGCAGTGACATCTTCATCGTTAATAGATTGACGACCATAAGGAATCATAATTTCAAACTCATAAGCCCCAATCTCGTAGCTTTCAATGAATAACGTTAAGTGGATAGCTTTAAATGCATGGTTTTAAACCGATAGCTTTGCAATCATAGCTTTATATTCACAGTTTCAAACTTGCGTGTAAGGATTGAATTTCATCCACATTCAAGAACCATGGATTGTTGCCGGAAGCGTAGCAAAAGCCTGGATCGACCGGCACACCCTCCTCCCCAAGACGGTTTCGAAGGTAGTCCACGGGATGATCGTAAAAAGTAATACTCGGTTTAATAATATAGTGGTCTTTGAATTCTAAAGTGCGGTAGGAATCATCACGCGAGATCATCTTTTCATGCAGCTTTTCGCCGGGGCGAATACCGATCACTTTATAGGGTAGCTCAGGAGCCATTGCACGGGCTAAGTCCGTAATTTTTACTGATGGAATTTTGGGTACGAAGATTTCGCCACCATACATACGAGCAAAGCCACTCAGCACTAAATCCACACCTTGCTGCAAGGTGATCCAGAAACGCGTCATATCTACATCGGTAATGGGCAGCTCATCTACCCCTTCATCAATTAAACGACGAAAGAGCGGTAACACAGAACCCCGAGACCCTACCACATTGCCATAACGAACCACCGAAAACCTTGGTACTTCACCGCCAACCATGTTGTTGGCGGCAATAAACAGCTTGTCCGAGGCCAACTTAGTCGCGCCATACAGATTAATCGGGCTGGCGGCTTTGTCTGTCGACAGCGCAATAACTCGCTGTACTTTATTGGCAATGGCCGCATGAATCACATTTTCTGCACCCGTAATATTGGTACGAATGCATTCTGTTGGGTTGTATTCTGCTGCAGGCACTTGCTTTAACGCGGCCGCATGAATGATGTAGTCCACACCTTTACATGCTTGCGTCAAACGCTCTTTGTCACGAACATCGCCGATAAAATAGCGCATACAGTCTTGATAAAAACGCTGCTGCATCTCGAATTGTTTTAACTCGTCGCGAGAAAAAATAATGATCTTTCTGGGCTTATAACGCCGCAATAAGGTCTCGGTGTATTGGTTGCCAAAAGAACCGGTACCACCGGTAATCAATATGACCTTATCGTCAAACATGTTGCGCATCCTCGTCATGGATCCAGTGCAGAATCAACGCACCCTAAGGTGGCTACCGATTAACGACAGCAAAAGTTGATTCTGGCTTGTCAGGTTTTTGACTTTTTAAGCGTTTAAACCGCTTTTTAAAGGATAGAGCAATTTTCAGACCAGTGTTTCAAAAGCCACGTTTTACCGTACTTTTGTCTTCATTCCTAGCGAACGAATCGATAGATGATAACGCTGTGATAGCAGTGCCAAATTTATGACAGAGCTACAACAATGTTAAAAAGCTACAACAGTGTTAAAAGAGTTACAACAGCGTTAAAAAGGAAGAAGCCAAAGGTCAATCAGAAAAAGGGCTCTCGTCAGCAGCTCTCACTATTGACCTGTTGTGGTTTAGTTGTTCTGAGCGGTAAACGGTAGGCGGCTGCCAATATCGTCCAAAGCCGAAGAAGAGCTATTAATGCTGTTGATGATACTTTCCATGGCTTGAAACTGTGAGATCATTCGCTCGTAGTAAGCGTCCATTCGACGATCCAAATCCGACTGATCTTCATCCAAATCATCAATCTTATTATCGATGGTTTCTTCCCTGGCATCCAGCACACCATTGCGCTCTAGATAGGCGTCGATCAGTTCGCTTAACTCACTCCCAAAACCGCGCGAGTACGTTATTGTGGCCGAACTCGCCCCCTCCTGAACGATTAAACTGAGCCCGTAGGGATCAGAGTCTAGTTTGGGTAGCAACACATTACCGACCCCAAAACCCGCCACGCCATTCCAAGTACCAGACACATCGCGCCCCGATGATGAAGCACCGCTGTCGAGCCCCAAATCAGCCATTTGAGCGCCGATACCCGCCACAATCACTTTAGAGTCTGCGCCGTATTTGCGCGATACAATTTCAAAATGATCGGTATTCCAAGTTACATCTACATCAGCGCCGCTGGCACTAAGCGTAGCATCGCTGTTGATTTGCGCCTCTATGTGTGCGGCAAGTTCGTTCTCATCTGTGTAGCTGCCTCTTGCCAGACTGATGGTGCCGGAGGTTGTACCGTTTACATTGACAGTAAAATCGTAATCGTCTGCATTGGGGCCAGTTCCAGCGGTAGCACTCCCTGCCGCAAAATCGAATTCTCCCGCATCGGTGCCTATTGGGGTCACTGCAATGCTGGAATTACTGCCGGAGGACTGTGAAGAAATCACAAATTTATCAACACTGAAAGTAATGTCAGCTTTCAGGCCTGCCTCGTCTATTTGGCTCTGTAGTGCCGTAGCGATGGCATCTTGATCGGCGTAATCCGCAATTGGCAAGCTGATTGTTACCGGCGCGGCACCGTCTACAGACAACTCAAAATCATAATCACCTGCGGCCTTGCCTTGAGTGGCTAAATCCAAACCACCTGCAAAGGTGTTGGTTCCACCCGCATAAGAACCCGCTGTGTAAGCGGTGCCTAGATCTGCAATTAGGCTCCCAGCTGTAGAGCCACCAATATACTCACCTTTTCTGGGGGATTGGCTAATGGCCACTTCGTAATCACCGGGGACAGAGGTATCGCGGAAGCTGTTAACCACGATTTTGTCGGAAGATGACGCCGTTTGTGGGCTAAACAACGCCTTAACCAGTTCGTAGTTGTCACCAAACGCTTTTCCCATATCATCTTCGTTAATGGATAACGTACCATCCAATTCTGTGCGAATACCCACATTAGTCAGTGCGGTGTAGCCACTATCATCCAAACCTGGCACTGAGTTGCCGATCATATTGCGAATTTGTCGCACGATAGAAGTCGCTGTAGGGTCACGATACAAACTGCCGTTTTCATCTTCTTCTTCATTGAAGCCTATAGCCGGTTCAATGGCTTCAAGAAAGGCGTTATAACTGTCGACAAAATCACGCACAACCTGCTCACCTGTTGCTTTGTCTTCAGAAATCGTGACATTGACCGTAGTACCAGGGTCGGGTTTCGCTAAATTAAATTTAAAGCCATCGATAACATCATCGATTTCATTTTGGCTACGCGACACTTCCAAACCATTCACTTCGAGGCGAGCATCTTTACCCGCTTGTTTTTGATCTAGATTTTGTGTGGTTTCGTTGAATTCAAACGCTGATAGCCCAGGGTCGGTTACATCCTCTTCAACGCTAACCGCCATTTGCTGGGATAAGCCAGAATCCGAGGTGAGCAGCAGATGGTAACCAGAACCGTTATTCACAATGGTGGCGGTAACACCGGCGTCTTCAGCGTTGATCGCATCACGCAAACCGTTGAGGGAGTTATTGCCGTCGCTGATGGTTACAACAAGCGAATCAGCATCGGTATTCTGCGTAAAACTGCTTGGTGGTACGCCCGTATCCCAAGCCCCAAAACTGACTGTTAGAGTGCCTTTGCCAATGGCATCAGTGGGATCAGCATACGTCGAAGAGGTCGATAAGGATTGCGACGCGGCCACATCCAATACACGAAACGAATAGGCGCCCGTAGGTACATCTTCGTTCAATGAAATCGGAATGAAAGCATCACTGTCACTAAAGGATGCAGTTTTACTATTGAACGACGCGGTGTCTTTTAATAAATTGGCAGAATCTTGTAGGGTCGATAACGAACTGCGCACCAAACCGAAATCGGAAATTTGGGTTTCCAACTTTTCACGGGTGCTGTCGATGCTGTCTTGTTTTGGCGTGCGCTCGATTTCAGTCAACTGTTTCGCTAGGCTATTGGAGTTGATTCCAGAGCCTGCCCCCAGTGTGGAAATGATGTTGCTGCCAATGGAGTCAACCACGATATTTACCTATTTTGTCGATGTTCAGTGCGTTTAGGATGCAATGTAAAAAGGCATACCCCATTACCAACGTCGTCTAGAGATCCAAACATTACACCTCCACTAATAGCCGTTATCGGCACGATGTCTAGGTTCTACAATACCGTATCGATCTGAAAAGCGCGGCGAACCTGTGCGTGTGTTATACCAGCCAAAGAGTGGCAGATTTTCAATACACAGAGCGGCAATTATTGTCCGCTCATTCGGCGTTTTGATTCATTACGCCTTTAGTAAACACATAAGCAAAAAACGCGCCTTAAGGCGCGTTTTTTTGGAAATAATGTAATTCTTACACCTACTTAGAAACTCTTCTTAAACACACACCACTCAAAACACCCTGCTCTACTGTTTCTGGAATAAAGCCACTGCCTAAGGCCTAATTAACGGAGCAGTGACAGTACTTGCTGAGGTGCTGCGTTTGCTTGTGCCAACATCGCCTGAGAAGCCTGTTGCAGTACCTGCGCTCTCGACAAGTTAGCGGTTTCCGCCGCGAAGTCCGCATCCACAATCCGTGAACGGGCCGCTGCCGTGTTCTCGGAAATGTTCATCAAGTTACTCACAGTAAAGTCAAGGCGGTTACTGATCGCACCCAGTTCTGAACGCGTGGAGTTGATGGTTTCTAAGGCCGTATCGATCGACTCAACCGCGTCGTTCGCTCCAGCTTGAGTTGAAACACTGATGTTGGATAACGCACTGCCTGTGAGTGTGCTGCTCAAATCGGTGTTGCTGTTCTTCAAGCCCGTAGCCGTGGCGCCATCAGCCGTTACTTCGATACTGATAGGTTGACTGCTGTTGACCGATTCCAACTCGAGGCTCGCATTCACATTGCTTGTTGCCGCGTCACCATCACTGTCGATGGTCAAGTTCAAGCCCAGAATTTCAGCGGTGGCGTGACCTTTAGTTGAACCCAGCTCTAAAGTGATGGTGGAATTGCCTTCCAGCTTCAGCTCACCGTTTTCATCGATCGATGCTTTCACACCGGTTTCAGATTGCGCTGAGTTCAAGTCAAGCACCACTTGTTGCAGATCTTCGATATCAGACAACGCCACTTCGCTGCCATTGATGATCACCGAACCCGCACTGTCTGTAGCATCAACACCCGCAGCTGCCGCTGTGATAGTGTTACCACCATCGATCAGTTCAACAAATCCAGTTGAGTTGCTGTCATCATTCACCGTAAACGCGGTGTCCGATACCAAATGCAACTTGCCATCGTTATCGAGCAGTGCTTCCACACCGGTGGTACCAGACTGAGCATTAATGGC
>CBFHKY010000033.1:0-17266 GCA_965656525.1 Pseudomaricurvus sp.
ACCATATAACTGATGTAACTGGATGTTGAGAGACAGGCCGGACAGGTATGTGCCAGTAAAGATCTACACACAAGAACAGCATGGAATTAAACAACTTTGTGTATCGTTTTTGCTTTTGCAAAACGATGTACCCTCCAAGATTGGAGGGCATCCGCCACCCTATTTAAGTCAATCAAGGCACTCTTAATAAAAGAGGTAACACCTTCGAACTTAAGCCAGTTTGGCTGACGACCATAGAGCTTTGGAACCACCTGATCCCATACCGAACTCAGCAGTGAAACGAAGTATCGCCGATGGTAGTGTGGGGCTTCCCCATGTGAGAGTAGGTCATCGTCAGCCTCTTAAACACGCCCGTGAGGGCACAAAAACCCCCTGTTGGAATGCCAACAGGGGGTTTTTTATGGAGAGCTTTAATTGGTCGGCGAGCGCCTAGTTAATTCCGAGAGTTGGTTATGTTTTCAATGTGTTTATCTTGAAACGCCAACAAAAAAACCTGCTTATTGCAGGTTTTTTTGTAAAAGCAAAAGACTGTTGAATAGTCAGATGCTGAAGGTCTTTTTGAGTTTTTTATCGACCATCACCTTTTTTAATTTAGCGTACACAGGCATGCCATTTTTGTAAGGTGGGTAGTCCTCGCCTTGGATTAACGGTGTGAAGTATTGCCGAGCCTCTTCGGTAATACCAAAGCCATCAGGACTAATGAAGGATCGCGGCATCATTTTTTCGATATTGGCTACTTTATCTAATGGCGCTTCTTCAATGCTCCAACTGTAGCGCTTGCTTTTTCCTCTTATGATGGCAGGCATCACGGCATTCCTTCCGTCGATAGCCATCTCTACCGCGGCTTTACCAACTGCATAAGCATGCTCTACGTCGGTTGCCGACGCTACGTGCCTTGCTGAGCGCTGCAGGTAATCTGCCAAAGCCCAATGGTATTTAAACCCGAGGTTATCTTTAATCATATTAGCAAGTGTGGGAGCGACCCCGCCCAGTTGAGTGTGTCCGAAGGCATCTGTTTGGCCTGAGTCTGCTAGGAATGTACCGTCTTTATAGCGAGCTCCTTCAGAAGCGACAATGGCGCAATAGCCATATTTCTTGACGCTACTTTTTACTTTTCGTAAAAACTTTGTTTGATCGAATGCGATTTCTGGAAAGACGATGATATGTGGTGGTTCGCCTTCACTTTGTGCGGCAATACCGCCCGCACCGGCAATCCAACCAGCATGACGACCCATGACCTCTAGGATAAAGATTTGAGTTGAACTGGCACACATCGAGGCCACATCGAGTGAGGCTTCTTTGATGGAAACCCCCACGTATTTAGCGACAGAGCCAAAGCCCGGGCAATTGTCTGTAAGAGGAAGGTCGTTGTCGACTGTTTTAGGGATATGGATAGCTTGTATCGGGTAGCCCATTTTTTCGGAAAGCTGAGAAATTTTCAGGCAAGTATCGGCAGAGTCTCCACCGCCGTTATAGAAGAAATAACCAATATTGTGCGCTTTAAAGACCTCAATCAAGCGCTCATATTCCGCTTGGTTTTCCTCTAGGCTTTTGAGTTTATAGCGACAAGAACCAAACGCACCACCAGGAGTGTGGCGCAGTGCAGCGACGGTTTTTGTAGATTCTTTACTGGTGTCGATGAGCTCTTCGCGTAGAGCTCCGATGATACCGTTATGGCCCGCATACACCTTACCGATGTGTTTTTTATGCTGCCGAGCGGTTTCAATGACTCCACAAGCAGAGGCATTGATAACAGCGGTTACACCACCGGATTGAGCGTAAAAGGCATTTTTCTTCGCCATAAAAGAGTACCTAGTTGAATGGTTTCTGAGCAACGCCAGCTACCGACATAAAGGGAAATTCAAAGCGTTGCATGATACGGGAATCTGATCGATATTTCACCGCCACCGAACCGCTTACAAAGCAGGTTGCTTGAATTGGAATGTCGTAGGCTGAGCGTGCTAAGCTGCTGTTTTGTTTATTTGGCTATCTTTTTATGCACATACACATCCTTGGTATTTGCGGTACTTTCATGGGGAGCTTAGCGCAACTGGCTAAGTCACAAGGGCATCGAGTAACAGGCTCTGATGCCAATGTATATCCGCCAATGAGCACACAGTTGATAGCAGCTGGCATTGAGTTGGTCGAAGGGTATGACGCTTCACAGCTAGAACCTAGGCCTGATCTTGTCGTGATTGGGAATGCAATGAGCCGTGGCAATACGGCCGTAGAAGCTGTATTAGATCGTGGTATTCCTTATACTTCAGGTCCTCAATGGTTGTGTGATCATGTGCTACAAGATAAGTGGGTTTTGGCGGTTGCAGGCACTCACGGCAAAACCACAACAGCATCTATACTGGCTTGGATTCTTGAATACGCCAATATGGCACCAGGTTTTCTGATTGGCGGAGTTCCACGTAATTTTGATGTATCTGCTCGACTGGGCGACACGCCTTTTTTTGTGGTGGAAGCGGATGAATACGATAGCGCTTTTTTCGATAAGCGCTCCAAGTTTGTTCACTATCGCCCTCGAACGGTTGTTCTCAATAATTTAGAGTTTGATCACGCGGATATTTTTACCGATCTTGGTGCGATTCAAACACAGTTTCATCACCTTGTGAGAACCATTCCGGCCTCTGGCCAGATTATCTTGCCCGTTGGTGACGAGGCTCTTCAGACGGTCATTGATAAAGGCTGCTGGACGCCTCTTGTGTCTATAGGGTTGACCGATGATGACGAAGAAGGGGCGTGGCAAGCTCGATTACTGGAGGCCGATGGCAGCTGCTTCGAGGTGCAGGTAGATGGCATCGCACTGGGTTGTGTTTTGTGGCAGCAAACAGGCTTGCATAATGTCATGAACGCTTTAGCGGCAATGGCGGCCGCAAGGCACGTAGGCGTTACTCCGGAAATGGCGTGTGCGGCACTGGCTGAGTTTCAAGGCGTAAAGCGTCGCATGGAGCATCTTGGAAAAGTTGCCTCTATCAACGTCTATGATGATTTTGCTCACCACCCGACCGCTATTGCTACAACGCTAAAAGGTTTGCGTGCTCAAGTAGGGGCGGCAAAAATCGTGGCTTTGATTGAACCTCGATCCAATACTATGCGTATGGGAGTTCACAGAGCTCAATTGGGCTGCTGTACTGATGCGGCCGATGTCGTGCTTTGGTTTCAACCAGAAGGTGTCGAGTGGTCTTTGTCGGATGTGGCAAATGGCAGTCATGTACCAGCGAAACTCTCTCACTCGATTGATGAATTAATTGAAGATTGTCTGCACGTTTTGGAACCGGGTTCCCACGTTGTGATTATGTCTAACGGTGGTTTCGGCGGTGTGCATCAAAAGCTTTTGGCAAAACTGGGCGAACACTACAAAGTGATCGAAGAAAAGGCCAAATGATAAAATGACCAGTTAAAAAGAGGATGAAGGCGTGAGTGAATATACTCAAACGGTGACTTTAGCGATTACCGGCGCGTCTGGTGCCCAGTATGCATTACGTTTGTTGCAGTGCTTGATAGCGGCAGATTGTCGTGTGTATTTGATGCTATCAAATGCGGCGCAAGTGGTGATCGATACTGAAACTGCATTAACGTTACCCGATGACTTAGAGTCACAGCAGCAGTTTCTTTCTCAGCGTTATGGCGCTGCTGAAGATCAACTTATTATGTTTGAAAAAAGCGATTGGTTTTCGCCTGTGGCATCTGGTTCCAGCTCGAAAACACCGATGATTATTTGTCCCGCCAGTGGCGGCACGCTGTCAGCGATTGCCTGTGGTGCCAGTAATAACTTAATTGAGCGGGCGGCTGATGTTGCCTTGAAGGAACGGCGTCAATTGATTTTGGTTCCTCGCGAAGCGCCATATTCTGAAATTCACTTAGAAAATATGCTGAAGCTTACTCGAATGGGGGCCGTAGTTGTGCCTGCAAGTCCAGGCTTTTACCACCGACCACAAACCATTGAAGATCTGGTGGATTTTATCGTTGCTAGAGTACTGGATCAGTGCAACATTGATCAGGACATCATGCCTCGTTGGGGTGAAGATTGACGCATGAATAAGTGATGGCTATGCATCAGGACAAACCTACCAGAGTTGTTGCTCTACAGGGCGGTGTTAATTTTCGTGATCTAGGTGGTTATCTAACGGCAGATCAACGTCAAGTGCGCTGGCACAAGTTGTTTCGTTGCGGTCATTTACAGCACCTCACCCAAGCCGATGTTGAACATTTAGCGACATTGCGTATTACGCAGGTACACGACCTGCGCAAACAAGATGAACAGATAAAGTCGCCCAGTCGAGTTTTGTTGGCTGAAACTGTCAACGATTATGACATGGCTATCGGTAGCCTTAAGTTTTTTTGGGATCATCTTTGGCGAGGTGCGCTCACGGCTGATGTGGCTCATGAGCTGGTCGTAGACAGTTATCGTCAGTGTATCGATGACGTCGCCCCGCACTATCGGCGCTTATTGTTGTCGATCTTAAACAATAAAGAAAATGCCAGCTTGTTTCACTGCGCCGCTGGAAAGGACCGCACAGGGTTGGCGGCTGTTTTGTTGCTGCACATATTGGGCGTGACGCGTGCCACGATTGTTGAAGATTATTTGCTCACTCAGCAACACTTCGATATAGACAGTTTGATGGAACGTGTTGAATCCCATCTAAAAGCGGCAAATGTATCTGAGTGGGAAAGGGGGTGGCTGCTGCCTTTTTGCAGTGTGCATGAAGACAATATCATGGCGTTTTTTGAGGCGGTAGAAACACGTTATGGCAGTGTCGACCATTATATTGTCCAGGCTCTCGGGATTGATCCGTACACTCAGCGCAGAATGCAACAAGCTTTCCTTGAATAACGTTATGTTGACTTATCAGAGATGCGCAAGGCTTGCGGGTTGAATACCTTCAATAAAGTGGCGAGTGGGCGCGGTGAAGCCATATATTCGGCTTTTCACAAAGCACAAACTAAAGAGGGTTGAAAAATATGTAAATTACCAGTGCCACAAGAATGGCCAATAACAAAACCGTAAAGGTTGAGATCATATCGGTGGGTTTTTCTGGCGCAGGTTCAACACGGTTGCCAGGAGAGGTTGGTTTTGTAATCCACTGTTTCGCGCCTGAGGCATTATTTTTGCGCTCGCTGTAATCGCTTAGCTCTTTGGGGCTACGTGGTTGGGGGGCAGCAAAGTCAGTGTTTGGTGGACCAATGAGCTTGAAGCTGTAAACGTCTAGTCGAATGCGATCACCGGGTTGGGCATAGGCGTCTTCGATTTTTTTATCGTTAATAAACGTGCCATTAGCTGAAGCCAGATCTTGGATGTGCAATGAAGGCCCTTCAATCGTGAACTGAGCATGCTGACGCGATAGGTGTGTTCCGGGTATAACAATGTCGCATTGATTGTCGCGTCCGAGGGTAATAGTGCCGGCAGGAATGGAGTATTGCTGCCCAGCCAGCCAGCTGCTATCGGCAACCAGTAGCCACCCTGATGAGGGTTTTGTCATGTCAGTGACTGTGTCTGAGCTAACTTCATGAGCACTTAATATGTTGAGCTCTACAGAACCCAGCCTAAGGGTGTCACCGGGTAATAATGACTTTTCTGTCACCCGCTGCCCGTTGACAAAACAGCCGCCTAGGCTGTTGTTGTCCTTAATCAATAGTTTGTTGTTTTCACTCAACAGCCGTGCATGTTGTGGGCTGATGCCACTGTCTGAAAGCACTAGGTGGTTATTTGTATCGCTCCCTATAGTGAAGCGTCGCTCTGTTATCCAGATCGGTTCTTGGCGTTTGTCTTTGAACTGAATCCTTAGCATAGGGTAGGGTGCCTCGCGCATTGCGGATGCTATTGCATCAGTCGACCTCAGGCAATATGCAGAGGGCTTATCGCCTAGGAGGCAACACATTGAAAATCAGTATACAAAAATTCGTTTCCAAGACCACCTTTTTCACAAGGTCGTGAATCTGTTTTGTGCGTATTATCAAGTCTTTAATACGATATTCACGGTTATCTAAGAACGGGGTATATAGGATTCAGAAGAGTTGGTTTGCTTGGGTTCTTTGTTAGCGTCATAATGCGCCGCGGTCTACGTTGCAGCTTTGGCGCCACTTAATCGCAACAAGAAGATGGTATCAATACTGATTTTATAGCAAGCGACAAGGGAGGGACTGATTTGTCCCGCACAGCTCATATCACACATCGGCTGACGTCGATTTATCAGAATCTAGTGATTCAAAGGCCAAAGCTCGTCTTGCTCATAGTCGCCGCGTTGGCTATTTTGATGGCGTTAGGCTTACCAAATTTTAAACTGGACGCTTCTTCCGACTCACTTACTCTACAGCACGACAGTGATTTAGATTTCTTCCGAGCAATGAATCAGCGCTATCAAAGCGGTGATTTCTTGGTGATTACCTTTAAGCCAAAGGTTGATTTATTTTCCGACAGCGCGCTAGACACAATGAGCCAGCTGACAGCAGAGTTGGCCGATGTGCCTGGCGTAGTCAGCACTCTCTCAATGTTGGATGCACCACTGCTCTACAGCCCCAAAATATCACTGAACGAGATCAACGAGCCACGCACGCTGAAGACCCAAGGTGTGGATCGTGATGCGGCGAAACAAGAGTTTTTAAATAGCCCTATTTATCGTGAAATGTTGTTAGGCCCAGATGGTCAGACAACCGCAATCCTGCTTAACCTTCGGGTGAATGAGAAGTTTATTGAGCTGGTGCGCGAGCGTGATGCTATGCGCCTGAAACGAGATAAAGAAGGCCTCAGCGATACTGAAACAGTAGAACTGGAACGCATCAGTCAAGAGTTCCTCGATTATCGTACGCAGCTGGCGGAAGAGGATCACGCCCGAGTACAGCGAGTTCGAGATATTGTCGATCGCTATCAAGACCGTGCGGTCTTGTTTGTGGGGGGCGCGACCATGATTACCGCCGACATGATTGATTTTATCAAAAGTGATTTGAAAGTATTTGGTTCTGGGGTGCTGCTCTTCATGATTTTAATCATGGCGATCATCTTCCGCCAAAAGCGCTTTGTCATTTTACCGATTCTCACTTGCGTCACTTCAGTGCTGATGATGTTGGGTTTTCTCAGTTGGATTGATTGGCGCTTAACAGTGATCTCTTCCAATTTTGTGTCGCTACTGTTGATTATTTCCTTGGCGATCACCATTCACTTGTTGGTGCGCTATCGTGAGTATCATGCGGCCGAACCTGATCTGAGTCAGGCGGATCTGGTGATGAAAACCGTCCGCTTTATGGCGAAGCCTTGTCTGTACACCACGTTGACGACTATGGTGGCATTCGTGTCACTGGTGGTCAGTGATATTCGGCCTGTGATCGATTTTGGGTGGATGATGACCATAGGCTTGGGCGTGTCCTTGGTTTTGTGCTTCGTCATGATTCCTGCAGGGCTGATGCTATTGCCAAAAGGTGAGCCTAAAGACAAAGGTGATCACTCCGCTGCATTCACTACACGATTCTCACGCTTTACCGAAAAGCACAGTCATTGGGTGCTTATTCTGAGTGTGTTGGTGGGTATCCTGAGCTTTCTGGGTATCAAACAATTGGAAGTGGAGAATCGTTTTATTGATTACTTCCATAAGTCCACAGAAATCTATCAAGGGATGTCGGTTATTGATAAAAATTTAGGCGGCACCATTTCTTTGGATATTGTTTTGGATGCCCCTGCCTCAAAGGCCGTAGGCTCGCAAGATGATAGTGCGGCAGGAGATACTTTTGGCGTTGATGATGAATTCGGTGTGGATCCTTTTGCTGAAGACGACGCTTATGCTTCCACCGACCCTTTTGGTATGGGAGACCCCTTTTCAGAAGAGGCAGCAGAAGACGGGCCCTCTTCAAGTTATTGGTACACTATGGCGGGCATCAGTGATATTCGTGCGTTACACGATTATCTCGATAGTTTGCCAGAAGTCGGCAAGGTACAGTCACTAGCGACGTTTTATCAGGTAGCGAGTGACGTGAACAATGCGCCGTTGAACGATTTTGAGCTGGCATTAATTCGCAATGCATTACCAGCCAGCATTGGCGATATCTTGATCAACCCCTATTTGGCGGATGAAGCGAATCAAACACGGATCAGCTTACGGGTTAAAGAAACCGATCCAAACTTACATCGAGCCGAGCTGTTGGAAAAAATCAAACGCACGGCCATTGACGATTTAGGCTTTGAACCCGACCAATTTCGTATGACGGGGTTACTGGTGCTGTACAACAATATGCTCCAGAGTTTGTATAAGTCTCAGATTGTCACATTAGGGGCCGTGTTTCTTGGTATCTTGATCATGTTTCTTGTGCTGTTTCGTTCTTTGTCCTTAGCGTTAATTTCGATCGCGCCCAATTTGCTCGCTGCAGGAACGGTACTTGGCGGTATGGGGTGGGCTGGTGTTCCTCTTGATATGATGACCATAACCATTGCGGCTATTACAGTGGGAATTGGCGTAGATGACACCATCCACTACATTCACAGGTTTAAAGCCGAGTTTGCCAAAGATGGTGATTATGTTGCTTCTATGCATCGATCTCACGCGTCCATAGGTCGAGCGATGTTTTACACATCTTCGATCATCGTGATCGGTTTCTCCATTCTGGCGCTGTCGCGTTTTATTCCGACCATTTATTTTGGCGTGCTAACCGGCTTTGCCATGCTTGCGGCCATTCTCGCCGCACTCACGCTATTGCCTCGGCTTATTTTGCTGGTAAAGCCACTGGGGCCTTCCAAAGTATCCTTTTAAACTAACACCGCCCAGTCGCGACTTTGCTTTACAGGCAGGGTCGTCGATGGGCAGATTCCAGAATGATGTTTCGAGGTTGTAAGCCTATAGCGTACCTAGTGTAGACTGTGGTTTTGGCTCGGAATTTAGGGTTATAAGGGGTTCTTACCGCCACTTATGCCCCTTTTATCGTAACTCTTTATTTTATTTGGCTTCATTTTTATATATGTCATAAAGGGAGTGATCATTATGCCACTGCGTTCGCTGGTCTTTACTCTGTGCTGTTGGCTGTTTTATGGCATGTCCGCTGGTGCAGACTCGTCGTCTCCTATTGTGCGCTACAACGCGATTCATCATCCGGTTGCTGGTAAGGATGGAATGGTGGCCAGTCAGCATTATTTAGCCAGTGAGGTAGGTGCGGATATTTTAGCGCAAGGGGGTAATGCTGTAGATGCGGCGGTTGGTGTCGGGTTTGCCTTGGCTGTGGTGTTGCCTCGAGCAGGCAACCTTGGCGGGGGCGGCTTTATGCTGGTCCATCTTGCGGAAGAGGATAAAACCATCGCCTTGGATTATCGTGAGACAGCACCAGCGGCGGCGCGGCACGATGTGTTTTTGAATAAAGCGGGTGATGTGGATCAGCAAAAGTCCCGTTTCAGCCATATTGCCGCAGGGGTTCCCGGAACCGTAGCCGGACTTCTTCATGCGCACCAAGCTTACGGGCGTTTGCCTCTAAAGAAAGTGATGGCTCCTGCAGTGCGCTTAGCGGATAAAGGCTTTGCGGTAACGCCGGATCTAGCCAATAAGCTAGCGGGGTCGCAGCGATTGCAGCAAAACGCGGAAAGTCTGCGTGTGTACTACAAAACCGATGGCCGTGCTTATCAGGCGGGAGAGAGGCTGGTTCAGAAAGACTTAGCTTGGAGCTTAAAGCAAATTTTAAAATATGGGGAATCCGCTTTTTATAGCGGTACCATTGCTGAAAAAATTGTGGCAGAAATGCAAGCCAATGGCGGACTTATCACCGCACAGGATCTGCAAGCTTATCGTGTTGTGGAGCGTGCGCCGGTAATGGGCTCTTACCATGGTTACCAAATCGCCTCGATGCCACCACCCAGCTCGGGAGGTGTGCATTTGATACAGATGCTCAACATTCTTGAAAGTTTTCCGCTACCACAATACGGCGCGAACAGTGCGCAGGTTATACACACCATGGTGGAAGCCATGAAGTGGGCCTACGCCGATCGCAGTGTTTACTTGGGTGATCCAGATTTTGTGTCGGTACCTATTGCTCAATTGACCAGTAAGGCCTACGCAGAAAAACTGGTCACCTCGATTAACCCTGATGTGGCAAGACCGTCTGCGGATATCAAACCGGGTGCTCAGTTGCCTCCAGAGAGCCCGGATACCACACACTTTTCTATTGTAGACCGTGATGGCAATGCGGTTTCGAACACCTACACGTTAAATTTTTCCTTTGGCTCTGGCATCACTGTACCGGGTACCGGCATTTTGTTGAATAACGAAATGGACGATTTTTCAGCTAAGCCAGGCGTTCCCAATGCTTATGGTTTGATTGGCGCTGCAGCCAACAAGGTAGAGCCTGGTAAGCGCCCACTAAGTTCTATGACCCCAACGTTGGTTTTTAAAGATGGAAAGCCGGTGTTGGTGACTGGAAGCCCTGGCGGCAGTCGCATTATTACTACCGTATTGCAGGTTGTCACCAACGTGCTGGATTTTGATATGAACATGGCGGAAGCGGTACACCAACCGCGTTTTCACCATCAGTGGCAGCCGGATCAAATAGCGGTTGAGCCAGGTTTTAGCCCCGATACGCTGTCTATTCTGCGGTCTAAGGGGCACGTCATTAAACCCAGCTCAACTATGGGTAGTGCCCAATCTATTCGCTTGTTGGATGGTATTGGTTATGGTGTGGCCGATCCGCGTAAACCGGATGCTAGTGTGGCTCTGCCGCCGCACTAGCTGCTCGGTTACTGGAGAACTTATTTATGCGCTTTGAGTTAGCAGAAACTCCATGAGCGCTTTTTGGGCGTGAAGCCGGTTCTCGGCTTCTTCCCACACCACTGAAATATTGTCATCTTCCAGCAGCTCGGCACTGACTTCTTCTCCGCGGTGAGCTGGCAGGCAGTGCATGAAAATGGCGTCATCATGGGCCAAAGCCATCAACTCGTGATTGACTTGGAAGTTGGCAAACTTTTGAGCGCGTTGATCTTGCTCTTCTTCCTGGCCCATAGAAGCCCAGACATCGGTAACAATCCAGTCCGCATCGGCAACGGCTTCTTTAGGATCACGAGTAATTGTTACTCGGTCAGCGTGCTCGGCAACCAAATCAGAGTTCGGGTCAAAACCTTCAGGGCACGCAATATTGAGCTTAAAATCGCACAATGCTGCGGCATTGATATAGGAGTGGCACATGTTGTTGCCATCACCAATCCAAGCCACCGTTTTGCCTTTGGGGCTGCCTCGTTGTTCGACATAGGTTTGAATGTCGGCCAGCAGCTGACAAGGGTGGTAATCATCAGTCAATGCGTTGATCACTGGCACTTTGGAGTATTGGGCAAAGCGCTCAATGATGTCGTGCCCAAAGGTGCGTATCATGATCAAATCCACCATGCGTGACAGCACGCGAGCGGAATCTTCGATAGGTTCACCGCGACCTAGCTGAGTATCACGAGAGGATAAAAACAATGCGCTACCCCCCAGTTGCGCCATACCCGCTTCAAAAGAGACACGAGTGCGAGTGGAGGACTTCTCGAAAATCATCCCCAGTATTTTATTCTTAAACGGCTCTCCGGCTTTGCCTGTGCGATGCAAAGCCTTTAGCTCTATGGCGCGATCAATAATTTGAACGAGCTCATCCGAAGACAGATCCTTCAGTGTCAAAAAATGTCTGATGGTCATCTCAGTCCTCCTCAAGTGCATCAATCAGATGACACACAGTTTTTATAATTGTGTCTGCGTTGTCCTGAGATATGATCAGTGACGGTAGCAGGCGAATGGTGCTGACGGCGGTTACATTTAAAAGCAGGCCTGCATCGACTGCAGCGTCTACCAAACCTGCACAGGGGCGACTCAGTTCAATGCCCAGCATCAACCCATGACCGCGCACATCAACCACTTTAGGGTTGCCTGCTAAAGCGGCTTTAAACCCCTCGAGCAAGTATTGGCCTTGAGTTTTGGCGTTATTGATAATCTGTTCACTCAACAGCGTGTCCAATACAGCCTTTGCCGCATGGCATACCAGTGGGTTGCCACCATATGTGGAACCATGGTTTCCCGGCTGTAAAATATCCGCCGCTTTGCCTTTAGCTAAACAGGCACCAATTGGCAATCCGTTGCCTAACCCTTTAGCGGTAGTGACAACGTCTGGAGTGATTCCGCTGTGCTGAAACGCAAACAACTCGCCAGTGCGACCGTTACCCGTTTGAATTTCATCGAGCATCAAGAGCCAGTTTCGTTCGTCACACAGGGCCCTTAATTTTTCTAAATAGTCGCTAGCGGGAACACGAATACCGCCTTCACCTTGTACGGGCTCAACTAAGATGGCGACTACATTGTCGTCATCAATGGCTTCGAGAGCCTCTATATTGTTGTAGGGCGCCTCAATAAAGCCAGCCAATAATGGTTGGAAGCCGTCTTTGACTTTAGGGTTGCCCGTGGCGCTCAGTGTGGCCATGGTACGCCCGTGAAAACTGTTGCTCATGGTGATCACGGTGGGGCAGCTTTTCCCCAAGCTGTTGCCGTACTTTCTTGCAATCTTTAATGCCGCCTCATTGGCTTCGGCGCCAGAGTTCGAAAAGAAGACATTGTCCATACCAGACAATTCACACAGCAAGGACGCCAGATCAGCTTGCGGCTGGGTATTGTAAAAATTAGAGGTGTGAACCAGCATGCCGGCTTGTTCAGTGACGGCCTGAGTCACCGCTGGATGAGCGTGGCCCAGTCCGCACACGGCAATGCCGCTCAACGCGTCCAGATAGCGTCGACCTTGGTCATCCCACACGTAAACGCCTTTGCCTTTTACCAACGTGAGTTTGCGCTCGCCGTAGGTATTCATCAGGGCTGTGGTTGCCATGGTTGAACTCCTTAATGCACTGGAACGGTTTTAATGTCCTGAAAATAAAAACAGGCAGCCTGAAAGCTGCCTGAGGTAAGAGCGAAATACTATAAACAAATGAAGGCGTTGGCAATGGAATTGGGGGGTTGGCTGCGGTGGTTTGTCTAAATATGGGTGAAACGGTCGCAGATCCTTAAGGAGTCAGGTAAAATGCTGTCAAATACCTGAGCTTAATGCTGGGTTATAAGCGCGCCTCAGATTTATACGGGTTGCTCAAAAGCCTGTAATCAGTTCACTGGCGGCTTATTAACTCAGCACGGCTTGGTGAATACGCCTGTAATTTTCAACGAGGTCAAACGTCGTTATGGATATCTTGGACACCATTAAAAAACAGATCGAGGACAACTCGGTCATTCTCTACATGAAAGGCTCTCCAAACGCGCCACAATGTGGTTTCTCGATGCGGACTTCTCAGGCCGTTATGAATTGTGGGCAGCGTTTTGCTTATGTGGATGTGTTGACCAACCCTGATATTCGTACCCATCTACCGACTTACGCTAATTGGCCAACGTTTCCACAGCTTTGGGTAAATGGTGAGCTGGTGGGTGGTTGCGACATCGTTACAGAAATGCATGAAGCTGGTGAACTTAAGCCATTGATTGATGCAGCCGCGTCGGCAACAGAAGAGTAACGGTGTAGTCCTGCTCTCTTTTGACATGTTGCTTGGTCGTCTTGGCACCAAGCAACATGTCAGTCTTCAGATATAATATTGCTCTCTTTCACCCCCTCTGCCTTTTTCCCCGTGCCCCTTCCTGTTCTCTTTATAGTGGAGCCGCTAGCCTAGCGTTTAGTTAGTGAAGTTGTGAATCTTACATATAACGAAACGGCCTTGAACTCAAAAGGCGTCATAGTTCTCGCCTTCAAAAATATATTTCACTTTTTTGTCTGTTTGTCTAAAGGATGTTGAAAATTATTATCAGTTGCATTATTTTTGCTCCCCTTGTCTATAACAGAAGCATTCTAATAAGCTTTTGACAAAACCGTGTGTAATTTAGGAGAGAGTATTGTGATAAAACGGTCCATATTGGCCATGGCTATAGGTGCGGCGTCACTGTCGGCACAGGCTGCGCAAAAGGCACCCTCGCTGGAAGAAATGTGGCAACTGATTCAGGCCCAGCAAGCTGAGATTCAAGAGCTCAAATCGCAGCTGAACCAGACCGATGCCAAACTCGGTAAAACTGACGCTAAGCTGGAAGAAACCGATGTTAAGGTTATGGCTACAGTAGATGCAATCGAGCAGGGTGCTGGCAGCGCTAAGTTGGCTAAACTGGCTTCTTGGGCTGAGAAAACGTCTATTGGTGGGTACGGCGAGCACCATTTCAATCATAAGGAAGATGGCAACGATCAAATTGATGCACATCGCTATGTGTTGTACATCGGTCATCAATTTAGCGACAAAGTGCGCTTCTTCTCTGAGTTCGAGCTGGAGCACTCTCTGGCAGGTGAAGGTAAGCCTGGAGAGGTGGAGCTAGAGCAGGCGTATATCGAATACGATTACGCAGAGAAACACAGCGTTCAGATCGGCCAGTTTCTTCTGCCTGTTGGTATTCTTAATGAGACCCATGAGCCAGAAACGTTTTATGGGACGGAGCGTAATAACGTCGAAAAAGAAGTCATCCCCGCCACGTGGTGGGAAGCAGGTGTCATGGCGCTTGGTGAGCTGGCTCCAGGTCTGACTTATAATGCGGCATTGCACAGTGGGCTTGAAACCACCAACTTCCGTATTCGCAGTGGTCGTCAGAAAAATGCAGAAGCTAACGCCGAAGATTTAGCTTTCACTGGGCGTCTGAAATACACCGGTATTCAAGGTTTGGAGCTGGCTGCAACCTACCAATATCAACAAGATGTTGCGCAAGGCGCTTTGAGCGAGTCAGCAGAAGCCACGTTGATGGAAACGCATTTGATCTACAGTGCAGGTGGCTTCGGCGTACGTGCGCTTTGGGCTGAGTGGGATATTGATGGCACTGACTTCGAGCTGGCTGATGCCGACACCCAAAGCGGTTGGTACATCGAACCTTCTTACAAGGTAACGGATAAACTGGGTGTGTTTGTTCGTTACAGTGAATGGGATCGCGGCGATAAGATGCTGTCGAACGTTGACTATGAAGCTTACGACTACGGAATCAACTACTGGATTCACCCGCAAGTGGTGCTGAAAGCTGACTATACCGATACAGTAGGTGAAGGTGACGAAGGTGATGCTCTGAATCTGGGTGTTGGCTGGTCTTTCTGAGGCTAGTTGCTCTAACATTAAAAACCTTTCGGTGAATCTGTGCGCCGCACCTAAGCTGGTGTGGCATACAAGATTACCTCAATCTGACAGCTTTTTTTGGATGAACCTAATCGGTTAAAGCGTTTGCTGTTGAGCGGGATTGACTAAATATTACTTAAGAAACTACGGTTAAAAAAATGCAGTTAATCAAATCTGGTCAACAATAATGCCCAAGTTATTTGTTTTGTTTAACTTGTTTATCTGTTTGGTTTGCTCCTCTGGGGTCTCAGCTCAACGAGGCGCTTTTCTGAGTATAGATGACCTGCGTGCGCAGGCGTTTGGCTCGGAAGATATCAGCTGGCAGACGTTGTGGATCAACGGCGATCAACGTGAACAGATCACTAACATTCTGGGCCACAGTTTTGCAGCCATGAGAGTTCGTTACTTAGGGCAAGGGCGTACAACGCTGTGGAAATTCGAAGAGATTGGTAAAGAGCAGCTCATTACTTTTGGTGTTACGGTGACCAATGGCGCGATCGATGATATCGCGGTTATGGAGTATCGCGAAAGTCGTGGTGGAGAGGTTCGTTACCCTTTCTTTACCAGTCAATTCGTGGGGCAGCAATTATCAGCAAGCGGCCCGCCAAAGCTAAATGGCCACATTGATGGTATTACTGGTGCAACTCTTTCAGTGCGAGCAATGAAAAAAGTCGCTACACTGGCATTGTTTTGTCATCAGCTAACGCCATTTTCCCATCGTGATTCGAACTAAACTCTTCTCTTTCTCTCGCAAATCTGCAAAACGTCTTCGCCCTTTTCTTTGGCGTTGGCATCGGCGTCTGGGCTTATGCAGCGCGATCTTTTTATTGTTAATCAGTGTCACAGGTATCTTACTTAACCATACGTCTGATCTGCAGCTGGGTAGCCGTACGATTACTCAGCCGAGTGTACTGTCTTTTTATGGGATTCGCGCGCCTGCCAGTCTGAGTTACCCGGTCGGGAAGCAATGGTTAAGTACTGATGCATCAAACAGCCTTTACCTTGATGCTGTTCCGTCAGGAGTTTGCCGAGGTAATGTTACCGGCGTAGCGCGTTTAGGTGTGAATTGGGTTCTGGTGGCTTGTGAGCAAGAGCTTTTATTGCTCAGTGAGCAAGGCCAGCTGGTTGAACGAATCGACCAAGACTTCGGTTTGCCTGTGCCAGTCTCTGGGGTAGGTTACTGTAACGAAGGTGTGTGTTTGAAAGCGGCTCAAGCCGTTTATCCTTTGGACCTAAACACGTTGCAGTGGGTGCCTGTTGAATCTGTCGTGGATTGGTCTGAGCCAGCCCCGCTGCCCAGTTATGCGCAAAAAGAATTGATGGCGGCTCAGTTGGGGGGGGCGTTGTCTTGGGAGCGCTTGATTCAGGATTTGCACAGTGGTCGCATTTTTGGCTCGTTTGGGGTTTGGTTTTTTGACTTTGTCGCGGTCATGTTGATTTTTCTTGGTGTGAGTGGGGTTTGGCTGTGGTACCGCATGGGGCGCTTTCGCTAGCGTTAGCCCTGCGTTTTTTTGATGCTGGATCGCAGTTAGCGAAATAAAAAACTCGTGCGTTAATGTCTTTGCCAGTTGATGTATACTGTCATGTTTTAAGACGTCGTCTGGAAAGAGACATGAATGTAATAGATTACATGTTATCTGTGGGGCAGCAGGCACGCGAAGCTTCGCGAGCACTTCTTGCTGCCACCACCGGTGATAAAAACCGAGCCTTGTTGGCCACGGCCGAAGCATTAGATAGCGCGCGCACTGCCTTACTGGCAGCCAATGATCAGGATATGAAAACAGCTGAGGCCAATGGTTTGGATGCCTCGCTGCTGGATCGCTTGGAACTGAGCCCTGCGCGTATCGACGCGATGATCGAAGGTCTGCGTCAAGTGGCTGCACTGCCTGATCCTTGCGGTGAAATTACCGATATGAGCTACCGCCCAAGTGGTATTCAGGTGGGTAAAATGCGTGTTCCGTTAGGGGTGGTCGGTATTATCTATGAATCCCGCCCGAATGTGACGATCGATGCCGCCAGTCTGTGCCTGAAATCAGGTAACGCTACGATCTTGCGTGGCGGCAGTGAGGCATTTCACTCCAATCAAGCTATTGCCCAGTGTATCAGGCAGGGCATGCTGTCGGCAGGCCTTCCTGAAACGGCCGTACAAATTATCGAAAC
>CBFHKY010000033.1:17364-31584 GCA_965656525.1 Pseudomaricurvus sp.
AGCGCATCAGCCGCGATGCTCGGGTGCCAGTAATTAAGCACTTAGACGGTATTTGCCATGTCTACATCGACGACCAAGCCGACTTAAGCAAAGCCATTGCCATTGCGTTAAATGCTAAGACTCATCGTTACGGCGTCTGTAACGCTATGGAGACCCTGCTGGTACACAAGGGGGTAGCGGCAGAGGTGCTACCCCAACTGGCTGATCTTTACACGTCCAAAGGTGTTGAGTTGCGAGGCTGTGAGAAAACTTGCGCTATTCTAGGTGCTGACGCTGCATTGGCCACTGAAGACGATTGGCATACAGAGTATCTTGCTCCCATTTTATCCATCAAAGTGGTTGCCGATATGGACGCGGCCATGATGCACATTGAGCAATACAGTTCTCGCCATACGGAAGCTATCGTGACTGAAAACTATACCCGCGCCCGTCAATTTCTAGCGCAGGTGGATTCCAGCTCCGTGATGGTGAATGCCTCTACGCGTTTTGCGGATGGGTTTGAATATGGTTTGGGTGCTGAGATTGGCATTTCCACCGATAAAATTCATGCCCGTGGGCCGGTGGGGTTGTTAGGGTTGACCTCACAGAAGTATATCGTTTTGGGCGATGGTCATATTCGTGACTGACTCGATGATGGGCCATGCTGGTCTGCACCATATGGGGCTTCGATAAGATGTCAGAGTCGGCCGCGTTAGACGCAGACTCAACACATCGAATGATTGGTTTGTTCGGTGGGACTTTTGATCCTGTACACAACGGGCATCTGAGAATGGCGCTTGAGCTAAGACAGCAGTTGCCTTTCGATGAGATGCGGCTACTGCCTTGTCATCGTCCTCCCCACAGAGAAACGCCACACTGTCGCAGCAGTGACCGTGCAGCTATGGTTAAGCTGGCCATTCAGTCTTCAACACTGCTGGCCATTGATGAGCGGGAACTCAAGGCTGAACGACCATCGTACACCGTGGATACGCTGTACCAGATGCGCCAAGAATTGGGGCCGAAGGTCTCCCTGTGTTGGTGTGTGGGTATGGACTCTCTCGTCAACTTGGCGACTTGGTCGCGCTGGCAATCTCTTTTGGACGTGGGGCATTTGGTTGTGGTCGCACGCCCTGGTTGGCAGCCACCAGATACAGGTGAGCTGGCGCAATGGCTGCGTTTTCACCAAGTCACAGACAGCCAATACTTACGCGCAAAACCTCACGGTCACGTATTGGTTGTGCAGCAAAGTTTGTTGGAAATTTCGGCATCCTACATACGAGCACAAATAGCGAAGGGCTTTTCAGCAGAATTTCTGCTGCCACAAGCCGTTTGGGACTATATTCATGCAAGGGGGTTATACCGACCTTCTGCTAACGAACACTGTAACGAGGAAGCATAGAGCTGATGTCTCAAGAGTTAAACGACATTCTTATAGAAGCGCTGGAAGATTTAAAGGGTAAAGACATTACTGTTTTGGATGTCTCGGAATTATCGGATGTGATGGATACTCTTATCATTGCGTCGGGTACGTCTAATCGCCATGTAAAATCTTTAGCCAGTAATGCGGCGCAAGATGCAAAAAATAAAGGCATACCAGCCATTGGTATTGAAGGCCTAGAAACGGGCGAATGGGTTCTGGCCGATTTTGGCGACACAGTTTTGCATGTGATGATGCCGGCAACTCGGGATTTTTACGATTTAGAAAAGCTTTGGAACTTAGAGCCTTCTAGCCGTCAAAAAGACACTGAATAGGCATCTAAGCTAGACATGCGCTTTAAAATGATCGCCGTGGGCACTCGTATGCCCAGTTGGGTAGAAACTGGTTATCAGGACTACGCAAAACGCTTACCCCGTGATTTTGCCGTCGATCTGGTGGAGCTGCCTTTAGGAGCTAGAGGTAAAAATGCCTCTGTGGCTAAGGCCATGGCGAAAGAAGGTGAGCAAATGCTAGCCGCTATTCCTAAAGGGGATAAGGTGATTGCATTGGATGTCTTGGGAAAGCCTTGGAGTACTGAGACACTGGCCAAAAACTTATCGTCGTGGTCTATGGAAAGCAGTAACTATAGCCTTCTGATTGGTGGCCCCGATGGATTGTCTCCCGACTGTTTGGCGCGTGCCGACGCTAAATGGTCGTTGTCGGCACTGACTTTACCGCATCCGTTGGTACGCATCGTATTGATTGAACAACTCTATCGCGCTTGGAGTATTCTTAATAATCACCCTTATCACAAGGGGTAATCGAGAGATGAAGCTAGGTGTTGAACTTTCTTGTCTTCGATAAAGTCCATAGAGTTTCCATTCTACCCCCGCAGTGGTGAAAGTTGAGTCTTCATGTCAGAGCCGCAACACCTAAAAGATCATCACCATGAAGCTCGGATATTTTCCGCTCGGCTTATAATCGCTGTGGTGGTTATTTTATCCCTATTGGGTGTGTTATTGGCGCGTTTGCACAACCTTCAAGTGGTGCATTATGAAGACTATACGACTCAATCGGATCGAAACCGTGTTCAAGTTCAGGCGATCGCTCCAACGCGTGGTTTGATTTATGACCGGCAAGGCGTCTTGCTTGCGGACAACCGTCCCAGCTATATCCTGTCTATCATTAAGGAACAAGTCACTGATCTTGATACTGTGGTTACCTTATTGGCTGATTTGCTAAGCGTGAATGAAGAAGAAGTGGAGGATTTCTACCAGCGTTTGAAGCAGCGTCGTCGCCCCTTCGAGGCGGTACCTTTCAGTTATCGTTTAACGGAAGACGAAATCGCCAAATTAGCCGTTAATGAATACCGGTTGCCTGGCGTTAAAGTCATGGCCGAATTAGTTCGGGATTACCCTCTTGAGGGAGCATTAGCGCATTCCATTGGTTATGTTGGACGGATAAACGATAGAGAATTAGCCAAGTTCGATGAGGAGCAATATCGGCGTTACAGCGGCACTCATACAATTGGCAAGATCGGGCTGGAACGCCAGTATGAAAATCAGTTACTGGGTGAGGTCGGCTATCAATATGTCGAAACCAACGCCCGCGGTCGAGTTCTGCGTGTGCTCGAGCAAATTGATCCCAAGCCTGGGGCCAACTTGCATTTGTTTTTGGATGCCGAGCTGCAGCTTGAGGCCATCAATGCTATGGATGGGCGGCGCGGCGCGGTGGTCGCATTGGATATAACGACTGGTGGTGTATTGGCGATGGCCAGCACACCTAGCTACAACCCTAATCTATTTGTGACGGGTATCAGCTATAAGGATTACAACGCCTTAAACCATTCACTGGATTTGCCCTTATTTAATCGTACCATTCAGGGGCAATACCCGCCCGGTTCAACGGTTAAACCTATGCTGGGCTTAGGTGCTTTGCACGATGGTGCGGTGGATGAAAAACGTACCGTCTATGACCCCGGCTATTATCAACTGGAAGGCGAAGAGCGACAATATCGGGACTGGAAACGTCGAGGGCATGGCCCGCGTGTGGACTTACATCAAGCGATTGTAGAATCTTGCGATGTGTACTTTTACGACATGGCTTACCGGATGGGGATTGATCAAATTTACGCCTTTGGCAGTCAATTTGCGCTTGGCCAACGAACTGGCATCGATATCCCTAGTGAGCGGAAAGGTATATGGCCCTCTCGAGAGTGGAAGCGGCAGGTTAGAGGCCTAGCTTGGTACCCAGGAGACAGTCTCAACGTAGGTATTGGCCAAGGGGATGTACTCACGACACCTTTGCAATTGGCTGTTATGACGGCCACGTTAGCCAGCAAGGGTAAGATGATTCGTCCGCGTTTGGTGCAACGTATAGGCACGACAACAACAGAGGCCAAGGTCGAACCGGTAGAAGCCGTTTCAAAACAGCATTGGGATTACGTGTTTCAGTCTATGGACGATGTGATGAATAATCCGAGAGGCACGGCCTATAGTATCGGTCGGAAGTTACCTTTCCAAATGGCAGGGAAAACAGGAACGGCTCAAGTGGTAGGTATCCCTCAAGGGGAAGAATACGATTCAGAAGCCTTGGCTGAGCGCCAGCGTGATCATGCGCTTTTTATTGGATTTGCACCGATAGAGAATCCGCAAATCGCAGTGGCTGTGATCGTTGAAAACGGTGAAAAAAGCTCTAAAGCCGCAAAAGTCGCCAGTGAGATGATTGGTCGCTATTTTGAATTACAACAGGAGCGTCAAGTGCTTCCGCTTACCTCCTCGATAGAAGATCCCGCATGAGTGGGGGTGACTTTCAAAGACGAATGCCGGAAGCCAGTCAAGATTTACGTCGGCCGGAAAGCTGGTGGCGTCGCCGGCATATAGATTTGCCGCTATTGATTGGACTGGTGCTGCTTACAGGGTTTGGCTTGGTGGTGCTGTACAGTGCCAGCGGTCAGGATTGGCACTATGTTAAACGCCAAAGTGTTTTTATTGTGATCGCTTATGGTGTCATGTTTACGGTGGCTCAAGTGCGGTTACAGTTGCTGCAATACTGGGCTCCTTGGTTTTATTTGATCGGTGTGGTGCTGTTGGTGCTCGTGTTGGGGTTTGGTGTCGGTGCTAAAGGTGCACAGCGCTGGCTCAGCCTAGCTGGTTTTCGTTTTCAGCCTTCAGAAATACTCAAGCTCGCAGTGCCTACAATGGTGGCGGTGTATCTGTCTCGTCGATTGTTGCCACCAAAATTTAAGCACGTGGTTGCTGCACTGTTTTTTATTGGAATGCCCACCGTTCTTATTATGAAACAGCCTGATTTAGGAACGTCTATTTTGATTGCCGCATCAGGGCTGCTGGTGCTTTTTTTTGCAGGCTTACGATGGCGTTATATGTTTTCAGCGGTGGGTTTGCTATTGGCCAGTGCATGGCCTGTTTGGCATTTTGTTCTGCACGGTTACCAGAAGCAGCGAATACTTACGCTGCTAAATCCTGAAGCTGACAAGTTGGGCGCCGGTTGGAATATTATTCAATCAAAAACCGCTATCGGCTCTGGCGGTATTTATGGCAAAGGTTGGCTTAATGGTACTCAGTCGCACCTAAATTTTTTACCTGAAAGCCATACCGATTTCATTATTGCGGTATTGGCTGAAGAGTTTGGTATGGTAGGTGTTCTTTCGCTTTTGGCGATGTATTTTTTTGTGATCGGGCGCGGTTTGTGGATCGCGTTAAATGCTCAATCCACCTTTGGCCGATTGTTGGCAGGTAGCATCACTTCCACGTTTTTTATCTACGTGTTTGTAAATATTGGCATGGTCTCTGGGTTGCTACCTGTGGTGGGGGTGCCTTTACCTTTGGTGAGTCACGGTGGAACTTCGATTGTTACATTGATGATGGGGTTTGGTATTTTGATGGGTATCAGCACCGAGCGTCGCAAATTGAGTATCAATTAGTGCAAAGTAAGCCCAACAGTACAGTTGATTTCGATAGTATTATAGGTAAACCTAGAATGTCGCTAGGTCAAAGCATTAAGCAATAGGTCGGACAAAATTTATGTTAACTCAAAAATACATCCATAGAGCCAAGCTTTCTTTTTTAAAACGTGTGCGAGGGCTCACCAAAGCAAAAGTCGGGCTGCAATCTTGTTCCGTTGTGCTGGCGCTTGGTTCTGCTGTGCTAGTGCCTACCGCGGCCGCGGCTGACGGCTATTTGAATCATTCCCAGACACAAGAGTTCATAAGAACGTTGGTCCAAGAAGAGGGCTTTACCGAGTCAGAATTAAACGCATGGTTTACGCAAGCGGAAAAGAAACAATCTATCTTGGATGCGATCAGTCGCCCTGCAGAAAAAACCCTAACGTGGGCCGAATATCAGGATATCTTTCTCAAGCCTGCCCGCGTCAGCAAGGGTGTGCAGTTTTGGAAGGATAACGCTGCAGCGCTAGCACGCGCCGAACAAGAGCACGGTGTGCCTATTGAAATTATTGTTGCCATTATCGGTGTGGAAACTCGCTATGGGTCCAATACCGGCAGCTATCGTGTGATTGATGCTCTATCGACTTTGGCGTTTGATTACCCCCGCCGCAGTACGTTTTTCACCAAAGAATTGCGGCAGTTTTTGTTGCTGGCGCGAGAGCAAAAGCAAGATCCTATGACTCTTAAAGGCTCGTACGCGGGAGCTATGGGTTACGGGCAGTTCATGCCTTCCAGTTATCGTGCTTATGCCATTGATTTCGATGATGATGGCTTCACGGATATCTGGAATAACCCAGTAGATGCCATTGGCAGTGTCGCCAATTATTTTGTGGACCACGGCTGGGAAACTGGAGAGTCGGTTGTTCACCGTGCCCGTGTCAGTACTGACTTTGACGAAAGCGTCTTGAATGATTCATTGAAACCTCGACATACGGTGAGCAGCTTAGAAGCCAAAGGGTATACGGCTGTGGATGAGTTACCCTCAGAGGCCGTTGCCAGTGCGATTAAGTTGAACGGAAAAAACGGTGCTGAGTTTTGGGTCGGGCGTAAAAACTTTTATGTCATTACTCGGTACAATCACAGCCGCCTGTATGCGATGGCCGTTTACCAGTTGAGCCAACAGATAAAACAAGCAAAAGCAGCTTCTGTTGACTGAACTCCCAGAGCTGATACGTGAACGATTAGATGTTTGTATTGATGAAAAACGGTAAAAGTGGGCAGAACAAAACCACACGAGCTTTTTCTGGGGCGCTAGCGTTGTTGGTGTGCTGCGTGCTCGGTTTGAGTGCCTGTTCGACACATAGCCCTTTAATTATTAAAGACAGTGGCCCTCGTGAACCTGTGGATGTATCTCACGTTCCTGATGCCGTTCCTCGATACGAGCCAAGAACCATCGCTGGTAATCGTACCCCCTATGAAGTTCTTGGCAAAACCTATCACGTTTTGCCTGAGAGTCAGGGTTACATCGAAGATGGTATTGCATCGTGGTATGGCAATAAATTTCATGGCCGTAATACGTCTAATGGTGAGGTCTACAGCATGTATGGCATGACGGCTGCGCATAAGTCCTTACCGATTCCCTCTTACGTGCGTGTAACCAATTTACGTAACGGCAAGCAAGTCGTGGTCCGTGTGAACGACCGCGGTCCGTTTCATGAAGGGCGCATTATTGACCTAAGTTACGCAGGTGCTTCGAAGCTGGGTTTTCTTAAGCAGGGTACTGCGCCAGTGCGAGTGGAAGCTTTAGAGCCTGAAGAAGGTGGGCCAGCTGTTGCTTACCGAGCGGTGAACCCAGCAGACTTACAAACTTTAGCGCCTACTTCTACCGAGTTGTATCGGTTGCCCGAACAAACCTTCCTGCAGGCCGGTGCTTTTTCTCAAGCATTTGCTGCAGAAAAGGTGCGGGCCCAACTTGCTCAATTAACCTCTTTGCCTGTCAGTGTGGTTGTGCCTACTAGTGACCATTTGTATCGTGTTCGCGTAGGGCCAATCAAAGACACTCTAATGCTTTTAGACGTACGGCAATTGCTAGAAAAGCATAAATACCCATCACCTCACGTAGTGTATGAGTAGTACACAGAGTGAACGATTGCCTTATCGCCATTATGTGTTCTTACGCTGTATTTCCATTTTACTGATTACCGCTTCTAGACTGAGATGGCAGAGCGTGGTCGTGCTGGACTCGAAGCGTCAGGCTGCTACACTAGCGGCGCTTTGATCAAATGAGCCTTGTGTGATTCTATGAATTATACTGGCTGGAATTTTTGAACTCCGTTACGGTCATAGCTCTGTCGATGATGCGAGTTTGTCATTGATGGCCAACGCTTCTACGATGCCTGTGTGAGCAATTTTCAAACTTTTAGTAACCGATAAGATTTAGAATTTTACCTATGATGAATAAGGCCAGCCGCACACTCTTTGTTTCTTCTTTGATCTTTTCTTTAATGATTTCTGCAGCTGCTCACGCTCGGCAAATGATTATTCCTGCGCCGCCACAGCTGGCGGCGACCGCCTATATTGTTTTGGATGCGGACACTGGGACGGTGCTGGTGGAGCACAATGCTGATGAACAATTGCCGCCGGCCAGTCTAACCAAGATGATGACCAGCTACATCGTGTCATCAGAAGTGGTTAATGGCAGCTTGAAAGAAGATGATCTTGTTAATATCAGTGTCAAAGCATGGAAAATGGGTGGATCCAAAATGTTCATCCGTGAAGGCACACAAGTATCAGTGAAAGATCTCTTACGTGGCGTGATCGTGCAGTCGGGTAACGATGCAAGTGTGGCGCTAGCAGAGCATGTCTCAGGCAGTGAAGGTGCGTTTGTAGACGTCATGAACCAGCAAGCTGCATTATTGGGAATGAACAATACAGTCTATAAAAATGCTACTGGCTGGCCGGCAGATGGCCATGTTACTACGGCTCGCGATCTATCCTTATTGGCACAGGCACTGATTAACGATTACCCCGAGCACTATAAACTGTACGCTGAGAAGTATTTTCAATACAACGGCATTAACCAACCCAACCGTAATCGCCTATTGTTTCGTGACCCCAGTGTTGATGGGCTGAAAACCGGCCATACAGAAGAAGCTGGGTTTTGTTTGGTATCCTCGGCATTGAAAGATGGAATGCGCTTGATATCGGTTGTGATGGGAACGCGTTCAGATGAGGCGCGGGCAGCGGAGTCGCAAAAACTGCTGGCCTACGGGTTTCGCTACTTCAAAACTCACAAGCTTTATGGCGTGGATGATCAATTGGCTCAAGCGCAAGTTTGGTCTGGTAAGCAAAAACAAGTGAATTTGGGGCTATCAGAAGACTTGTTCTTAACCATTCCTCGTGGTGCAGAAGATGATTTAAACGCAACGATGGAAATTGATGAGGTAATCCATGCTCCTTTCCAAGCGGGGCAACAATTGGGGCAACTGAAAGTCTCTCTTGAAGGTGAAGTACTGGTAGATGTTCCCTTAATTGCGCGGCAAGGTGTCGAAGAGGCGGGTTTCTTTGCTCGTTTGCTGGATGCGATAAAATTGTTCTTTATCGGACTTTTTAGCTGATTTTTGAGGTTTTTTAAATCTTATCTTATGGCAATGAGGGCTTTCTGTACGCTCCCCCATTGCCAAGCATTAATGTATAATGTGCGGCCTGATAAACGTTGAGAAGGCGTTGTTGTTATGGTCGACTCGCACAATGGTTCGAATTCAGAGCCTCCTAAAATCGAATTTCCTTGTGAAAACTACCCCGTGAAAGTCATGGGGGATTCTGGCGCAGATTTTCATCGGTTTGCGGTGGAGGTCATGGTTCGTCACGCCCCAGATCTTGATGAAGCTCGCATCACCGTCAAAGACAGCCGCAATGGGCGCTTTCAGTCCATTACTTTTATGATCACGGCAACCGGTGAACCACAGCTGAAAGCTCTGCATCAAGAGCTGATCGCCAATTCTATGACCAAAATGGTGCTTTGATGCTCGGTTATCAAAAAGATACCCTTGTGGTGCGCCACTTAGGTTTGCAAAACTACGAGTCTGTGTGGCGTGCTATGTCCAATTTTACGGATCAGCGTGGCAGCGAGGACAACGACGAAATATGGCTAGTGGAACACCCGCCGGTTTTTACCCAAGGTCAAGCTGGCAAAGCAGAACATGTATTGATGCCCGGTGATATCCCTGTGGTGCAGGTGGATCGCGGCGGTCAGGTGACTTATCACGGGCCAGGCCAGCTAGTGGCTTACCCATTAATTGATCTTCGCCGTCGTGGCCTTGGCGTGCGTGAGCTGGTCACTAAAACCGAAAACACGTTGATCAGTACGTTAGCCGAGTTAGGCATTGAAGGTTACGCTAAAGCCGATGCACCTGGTGTTTACGTAAGCGAGGCTAAAATTGCATCGCTGGGCTTTCGTATCCGTAAAGGTTGCAGCTATCACGGCTTGAGCTTAAACGTCTCTATGGATATGGGCGCGTTCATGCGTATTAATCCCTGCGGTTATCAAGGGCTGGAAATGGTTCGTACCGAAGATGTATCCAGCGATAGCCGAGCTTCATCCGTCACTCAGTTAGAGCCTATGATAGCGCGACAGTTTGCCGCTCAGCTGGGTTATCACCATATCTCCGTTTCTGACACCCCTGAACAGGTGTTGGTTGATTTCGCCGACCAAGATTGATTTTCGGATTCTTTATGACCACAACTGACTCTAGCATGGAACCCATTAAGCGCACTCGCCGTATCAAGCAAGGTGAAAAATTACGTGATGCCGACAAGGTAGAACGTATTCCGGTTAAAGTAATTGCGACAGACGATATGCTGCGCAAACCTGATTGGATTCGTGTGCGCGTGGGCAACTTCCCTGAAGTGGATCGCATCAAAAAAATTCTGCGCCAAAATAAATTGTCGACCGTGTGTGAAGAGGCCAATTGTCCTAATTTAAGTGAGTGCTTTAGTGGCGGTACAGCCACCTTTATGATTATGGGTGAAATCTGTACCCGTCGTTGCCCATTCTGTGATGTAGGGCATGGCAAGCCCAATCCGCTAGATGACAGCGAGCCCAAGCACTTGGCACAAGCCATTGCGGAAATGCAGTTGCGTTACGTAGTCATTACCTCCGTTGATCGTGATGACCTGCGTGACGGTGGCGCTCAGCATTTTGCAGATTGTATTCGTGAATCACGACTGTTATCGCCAAATCTTGAGGTGGAAATTCTAACTCCAGACTTTCGTGGTCGTATGGATGTGGCGTTGGATATTCTGGAGGCTGAAGCGCCGGATGTCTTTAACCATAATTTAGAAACGGTGCCTCGCTTGTATCGTCAGGCTCGCCCTGGAGCAAACTATAAGTGGTCTTTACAGTTGTTGCAGGCATTCAAAAAACGTCGTCCGGATGTGATGACAAAATCGGGGCTCATGGTTGGTTTGGGTGAAACCAAAGAAGAGATTTTTCAGGTGATGCGAGATATGCGCGAGCACGATATTGATATGCTCACGATCGGCCAGTATTTACAGCCTTCGCGAGATCACTTGCCGGTAGCTCGTTATGTTCACCCTGATGAATTTGCAGAATACACCGCTTTGGCCAATGAGTTAGGGTTTAAGCGGGCCGCTTGTGGTCCGCTGGTGCGTTCTTCTTACCATGCCGACAAACAAGCCCACGGTGAAGAAGTGAAATAAATTGTTTTTATCTTATACGAGATAATGGCCATCAGTGTTTCGTTGTGCTCAGTTGAGTGAAAAGCCCGTTCAGTACCCCCCGTTACTGAGCGGGCTTTTTGGTTGTTTGCAGAGTCGTTTTTATCAATTGGCTACGACTTATGAAGTTATTGCCTACACTACAGGCATGCCCTTTTATTTTGAAGAAACAGATCGTCCCGCAACGGTTAGTCCATTGACGCGTATCCGCTTAATGGATTTACGTGAACAGCCGCAATGGCTAGATACACTGGCAAAGTGGCATCAGCAGCAATGGCCAGAAAGTAACTTGAATGACCGACGAGAAAAGTTAAAAGTACACCTTAAAGAAAACTCGTTACCGTTCACGTTTATTTTATTGATAGATAATGAGTTATGTGGAAGCGCAAGTATTGTGCAATATCGACGACTCGGTGGTTTGCCAGCGAGTCTATGGCTCACCAACGTTTATATTCATGAGCCTTACCGACGTCAGCGTTTGGGTAGTTTGTTGATTCGTTCATTGCAGCGTTGGGTGAGTGAAAGGGGGTACTTTAGGTTGTACCTTTGCACCGTCGACCAAATGTCGTTTTATCATCGGCTAGGGTGGTCCAGCTTGCAGCAAAAACAGCTTAATAATGCCATGACTACAATGATGGTTTGGCACTCAGTGGATTCAGCTGCTGTAACCGCGAAGGAAAATCTGTAAATATACCGTCTACTCCCATGTCGGCTACCCAGTGCATGTCATCTTCATGGTTCACTGTATACACCCACGTCTTTAGGCCGCGCTGTTTGGCATCGTCGATGAGTTCTTGGGAGGCAAAGTTCAAGCTGGGGCTGAAACAGTATGCTTCAAGCTCCGTGGCTATGGCGGCATAGTGTAACGGCACTCCCTCGGTTAGGACTCCAAGGCGCACGCTGGGTAGTTGTTGCTTGAAACGATACAGCTGTTGATGGTCAAAGCTGGAGACAACGTATTGATCTAGACCAAACCCCGAATCGCATGTGAAGCGAGTCAACTCTTTCGCGACCGCGTCGGCACAATTTGGTCCTTTGAGCTCGATGTTGAGTAAAGTAGTGTCGCCCACCAAGGTAAGAACATCCCATAATGTTGCTAAGTTCTGACCGCAGGGGAGTTTGATCGAGCTCAGAGAAGCTGCGGTTTGATCAATAAGACGGCCATGGCCTGGAAGGGTATTGCCCAGACGACGATCGTGAGTGACAAACAATTGTCCATCGATGAGCCAGACATCCAGTTCCAGTGCATCAGCCCCTAAAGCAAGCGCATGCGCAAAAGCCTTTAAAGAATTTTCGGTATAAACTTCACTTCCGCCGCGATGGGCGATACACAGTAGTGGGCGGGAAAGGTAGTGCATAATGAACTCCTGTTCAAAAAGTCAGCTTTAAAATGCTACTCCGATGTTCATAATGACAACAAAAGCGGCTAGGGCATGCAGGTAAGTCATCGGCGAAGAGAGCATAGCGACAAATTCTGTGGCCTTGATAGAGTTTGACAAGCTTAACTAGAGATACCGTGCCTTTTCCGGTATAAGGTGTGCTTTTATATTACTATGTTATGTGCGTACTGCTCGAACACTATATTGAGTACCTATGCCCTGATCGATGCAATCAAAAGTGAAATGACTATTTTATGAACACACCCGATGACCTCTTACGTTTTAATCAAGAGTGGGCCAAAGGCATTAAAGCTGAAGATCCACAATATTTTGATCGTCTCTCTGAGCAGCAAACTCCAGAGTATTTGTGGATCGGTTGTTCCGACAGTCGAATCGCGGCCAATCAAATTGTAGCCATGGAGCCAGGCAGTATTTTTGTTCATCGCAATATTGCTAATGTCGTTGTACATACAGACTTAAATTGTTTGTCGGTGATTCAGTTCGCTGTAGATGTGCTTAAGGTGAAGCATATAGTTGTGGTTGGTCATTATGGCTGCGGAGGGGTGTTGGCTGCTCTTGGGGATGCGAATAATGGTTTAATTGATAATTGGCTGGAACACATTCGCGATGTCTACCGTTCACATAAAGCCGATATAGACAGTGCTCCTACAGCCAAAGAGCGCGCCAATCGTTTGTGCGAGCTTAACGTGATTGCACAAACTGGCAATGTAGCCTCTACGACGATTGTCAAAAATGCTTGGGCAAGAGGCCAGGATCTAACCCTTCATGGGTGGATTTATAGTCTTGAAGACGGTCTTGTTAGAGACTTACAAGTCACAAAAGATGCAACAACTCTTAATGAAATTAATTCGTAGGCAACTCGATAGAAACTTATTTTATTGAATAGGACATTATAATGAGATTGTTATTAGCACTGTTACTGCCTTGGCTTCAGTTTTTTACGATAGGTCGCCCTTTTGCCGGTATTATTTGTCTGATACTTCAGCTGACATTAATTGGCTGGATTCCAGCTGCAATCTGGTCTGTCTATGCACTTAGCCAGTACAGCACGGATAAAAAAATTGCAAAAGCCATGCAGCGCCCTTAGGGGGGCGAAATGCTCCCTTTTTGTGTCGAATGGTTTAAAAAACGGCAAAGAGCGTAAATTGGAACAAAAAATGACCAATCAGTTGTAGAGGTTTTGGGTACCCCACAATTTAACTGGGTTAAAAAAGTAAAACAATTGACCATTTTTGGTTAATGTAGTTAAATTGGCACTGTAGTCCTCTAGGCGGTTTGATAAGGGGTGTAAGTGATTACATTTGTACAGGCATATACCTCTGTAAACCGTCTTGAATTGTTGTGTGGATCGATTAAGGATCATTATTGACCCTTACGATCATTGATAAGCGAATCACTTTAATGGGATTCGCTTTTTTTTTGCCTGTAAACACAGGCTGCGGCGTTGGCGCGGAAGCTGCATCCAATAAAGCAAGTTTGAACATACACCTATATTAAAGGGGCTTTTATGTCGATTAAAGTTGGAATCAATGGGTTTGGTCGTATAGGCCGTATGGTGCTTCGTTCAGTCTTCAATAACTTTGAAGGCATAGAAGTTGTAGCCATTAATGATTTATTGGCACCGGATTATCTCGCTTATTTGTTGAAGTATGACAGTGTGCACGGCCGCTTCAACTTGCCAGTTTCCGTAAAGGGTAATCAACTGTTGGTGGGTGACAAAACCATTCGCCTTACGGCTGAAAAAGACCCTGCTAATATCCGCTGGGGTGACTTGGATGTTG
>CBFHKY010000034.1:0-13173 GCA_965656525.1 Pseudomaricurvus sp.
AAAAGACCCAACTGCCAACCCTTCTTCAGTGAGAACCTCATCCCCCTGTGGGCCATAATAACCAATAGCAGATGCATTCACTAAAACATCAGGCCGATGGTTAAGACGCTCAATCATTTGGTGTATTTCACGAGTTACACTCAAACGACTAGCCAAAAATAATTTTTTCCTAGCTTTGGTCCAACATTTTCCCGCCAAGGGCTCACCGGCAAGATTGATAATGACATCAAGTGAGCATTGATTGTCTAGTTCAGACAGGCTAACCACATATCGTAGTGATTCATCACCCTCTTTCTGCACAGGAATTTTTCGAGTAAGGACAATTACGGTGTGGCCATGATTCAACAAGACCGGTATCAACCTTCGACCAATAAAGCCTGTTCCGCCTGCAACAAGAATATTCTTTGCTGTGCCCTTATAATGCTCGAAACACAGCATAGGTAATATATTTTGATCAGACGCCAAAATGCATTCTCTCCATAAACACGAAACTTACAAAATATTACATCGCTGGTTTAAAAACCATCAGATAAAAAATGTACATCACCATAATAAATGCAGGCCAGCCCAACGAGTACCACCAACGCATATACGTTTTGTGAGGGTAGTTAAACAACACCCCTTTTTTCTCAGCTTCTGAAGCCTTTCTCGCCACACAAACTTGAATCCAAACAACCGGCAACCAGCAAAGACCTACAAGTAAATATAGAGCAATGCTCCACTGGACCCAATGAGTTGACAGCGGTATGCCAGACAGGTAGATCATCGCCAAACCAGTGACTGGCTGAATGACAACAGACGGCGCAGTGAATATCCAGTCAGCCAGCACAACATGACGAGCTGTCATCGCCACCAAAACCAAATCACGGCTTTTATCCGCACGCCACATAAAAAAAGCGGTGCCCAACCCTGTACCGAACAATATGGTTGACGAAAGGATATGCAGCAGCTTTAGCGAAAGATAGAATTCCACTAAATAAATCTCTCTTTATTGTTCTCAGACGGCATCAAACAACTCTCTCTCTCGCCCGCTATTCGGTAGCGATTTTTAGCTATCAAGCTATAAATTCTGTCACGTATAGACTCTGGAATATACAGACCAACCGAAAGGATTGGCCATAGCCAAGGAAGAACTCTTACTACTTGCAGAAACGCCGTAGATCGCAGATAACCTGTTCCACAATGAATGTATGCCATGGTTTCAATTTTATCGACAGGCAATCCAAGATACGTTAACACCTCTTTTCCAGAGTCAGATTGAACAGAGCAAAACCGAAAACTACCATTCGGATCACGCCTAATTAAAAAATTCACCCATGCCGAACATAAGTTGCAAAGCCCATCAAAGAGTATGATGTGATCATTCTCTTTTACTACGCTACATATTCGTGGTTCAACCATAAGCTTCAAGTCCTGCTTTTTTGGTGGAGGCTAAGTGCTATCAATTCTGGTCAGTAACAGTATCCACATGCATATCACCCAAATAGCTCACCAACTTGCCGACTACAGGCATAGCAACTTCTACACTAAAGCGATACATATCACCTACCTGCTGCTCGACAGCTTTTACACTTGGAGACATAAATCTTGGGATAGGAATTCCAAATATCCGAGTTTTATCCAATGCATAGGTCAACACACCATCAGTAACATCAAGCGTCATTTTCATATGAATTGGCCCCAGCCTTTCCACCAAATATTTGCCGTCCCTGTAGAAGTTCGAGTCCATAGCGTGATTGTCAAAGTGACGATTCCAGGTCATTACCTGCGCATCATGGCTCCCAAGTACCACTAACCGACACTTAGGGGAAGAAGGCGGCATACCAAATAAATCACATACCACTCGCGCGATAGCATTACCTCTTTCAACCACAACATCGCCTTCCAAGCGAGTTTTACCTGCATGCGCCTTACGAACAACAGGTGCGAGCTGTTCAAATTTTTCGCCCAAACATGCCTTAAACAAATCCGACATAACTAGCCTCTTATTTTTTTCTTGGAATAAACTTAGCTACCTTTGCGCCCATATTCATGAGTTTTACCAAGGTGTCTTTAGGCAGTGTGTTGACCTGCTCGTACCATCCGGCCAACGTAGAAACAAAGGAAGACATGGAGCGGATTTGCTCTTTGACGCTTTCTGGCGTTTCTCTGTCATCTTCCATCTCCAATTCACATTGACGTAACATGGTCAGAGTAGGGTCGATTTCTCGGCGCTTACGCCCCTCAATAATCGTCAGCAACATCGCCCAAGTATCTCCTTTTACAGTAAAACAATCTTTGCGATCACCCAGCACACTGGAGACCTGTACCAAGTCCCAACTTTGAAGCTCCTTAATACTGGTACTGACATTAGAGCGAGCCACCGAAAGTAGTGATGAGATCTCTTCCGCATTAAGCGGATCGGGCACTAAGTAAAGCAACGCGTGTATCTGCGATACCGTGCGATTAACTCCCCAACGAGTCCCCATTTCGCCCCAGTGCAGGATGTATTTTTCCATTAACGGAGTGATTATCATATCCAACCCTTACAGTTATTTCTGTCATTACAGAAATAACTGTATTACCATCAAAGAAAGATGTCAAACCTTGATCAACTGCACATGTAAGCAACCATGGGAGGGTCAACCATGACACTTAAACTTTTCAAAATTCTGGTAATAGGTGGCTATGGCAACTTTGGCAGGAGGATATGCGAATCTCTAGCTAAGGAAGCATCCATTAGCCTGGTCATCGCAGGGCGCGACATAACAAAGGCATCTGCACTCTCCACGCGTATTAAGGAAGAACATCCTTCCTTGGAAGTCGAAGGGATAATGTTGGATATCCACGCCCCTGAGTTTGAACAAAAACTTCTGCGACTTACCCCAAACCTTGTCATTCACACGTCTGGTCCTTATCAAAATCAACCTTATGATGTACCTAAGGCCTGTATTAAAGCTGGGGCACATTACATCGATTTAGCTGATGATAGGCGCTTCGTCTGCGATATCAGTCAGCTCAATGAAGACGCTACCAAAGCAGGCGTGTTACTGGTTAGTGGGGCCAGCTCTGTTCCCTCTTTATCTGCAGCAGTGATAGACCACTTCCTACCCGAGTTTGAGCAATTAGACAGGATTGAATACGCAATCGCGCCTGGCAACAAACTCGACAGAGGCTATGCAACCATCAAAGCCATACTGTCTTATACCGGTCACCCCTTTAGCACATGGGTAGATTCGCAGTGGGTACAGGTATATGGCTGGATGGACTCCATAGTAAAAGACTTCGGCCAACCGATTGGCTCAAGGCACTTAGCCAATATCGATATACCCGATCTCGAATTATTTCCTGAAAGGTACACAGCACTAAAAACCCTCCGCTTTAGGGCTGGTCTTGAATTAGTCCCCATGCATAAATTCATGGTATTTATGGCATGGCTGGCCCAGAAAGGAATCGTAAAGAATTGGGCTCCCTTTGCACGAATGAGCCTAATTATCAGCAATTGGTTTTATCAATTCGGCTCGGATATAGGCGGCATGCAAGTAGATCTATTTGGCACAGACAGCGGAGAAAAAGAGAAGCATATCAGCTGGGTGTTAATCGCTGAAAATGGTGTTGGGCCTTATATTCCTACAATCCCGGCAATTTTAGTGGCAACGGGAATTGCCAACGGTACTATCTACAAGAAAGGAGCTACCCCATGCTTGGATTTGTTTTCACTTACTGAGTTTTTAGATTATGCAGGTAAATGGGGTATCTATACGCAGTCTGCACACAACTGATTGAGGCAGACCAGCATCACTACTGCCAAGGAAGGTTTAGCATTGACGATAGCAAGCCTTGGCAATAAGGCTCATCGACTTTCTCACTTTCTGAGGGCACCTCTAGTAGACGCCAAACCCATCCTTTATATATTAAGCACCTGTAAACAGCCCTTAAAATAAAAGCACTGAAAACTAGAATACCCATAATCAAGTGACTGGCCATGGGTATTCTAAGAATGCAAAAGCAAGCGTAGCAAGGCATAATAGTGGGTCCGAGAGACTCGGTATTACGTCGAGACGGACCAAAAGTTATGGGTCCAGTTGGTGAGCACAATGGCTTACAATAGAGTCTACAGAGTATGCCTCTTAGTCATGCAACCCTACCGCCAGCCTAGCGTTACTTTGCGACCTAAAACCAGAAAGCTTTTAAAAAGCTCCATGAGCGACACACGACACCAGTCTAAACACCCATTACATACTCAAAATTATCCCTATGCTAGATAGAACATTTACTTGCGCACCGATGATGGACTGGTCAGACAGACATTGTCGTTATTTATGGCGCTTGATTTCCCATCATGCGGTGCTGTACACCGAAATGGTAACAACAGGCGCCCTGATCTATGGCGATGATCCGCAAAGGTTCTTGCAATACAACTCTGCAGAACATCCTATTGCACTGCAACTGGGGGGCAGCGACCCAAAGGACTTGGCCCTGTGTAGCAAAATGGCAGAAGACTGGGGTTACGATGAGGTAAACCTGAACTGTGGCTGCCCAAGCGATCGTGTGCAAAATGGCATGATTGGTGCCATTTTGATGGCTCACCCAGAGCGCGTCGCTGACTGCATAAAGGCCATGCAGGATGCCACCAACATTGAAGTAACCGTGAAACATCGTATTGGTATCGATGACATGGAAGACTACGCAGGGATGGCGCAGTTCGTAGAAGCTTTGGTAAACGTTGGCTGCAACACGTTTATCGTTCATGCTCGCAAGGCGTGGCTGAAAGGCCTGAGCCCAAAGGAAAATCGCGAAGTCCCACCGTTAAAGTACGACATGGTGGAAAAGTTAAAGCAGGAATATCCCGAACTGAATATTATCATTAACGGTGGCCTGCAAACCCTTGATCAGTGTGAAACGTTGTTGCAAACCCTCGATGGCGTCATGATTGGACGCGAGGCTTACACTAACCCTTATATGCTTGCCGAAGTGGACCGGCGCTTCTACGGTGACGATCACCCTATTCCCACTCGTGCCGACGTGGCTTTAGCGTTCAGCGAATATTGCCGGGAACAAATGCAGCAAGGTTTGCGTCTTAAGTACATGACACGACACATGCTGGGGTTGTTTCAGGGTTTACCAGGAGCGCGTAAGTTCCGTCGCCATCTGAGTGAAAATGCGCATAAACCGGATGCGACTATTGCCGTATTGGAAGATGCATTGGCAATGGTAAAGCTGTAGATCAAAACCACCACTAACCGATTTAATGGAAGGACATCAGATATGATCAAAGCGCTGCAAAATCATTTGAAAAGCTTGTTTGAAGTTGAAGAAACACCCAACGAGGAAAACACTGCTGAAATGGCCGCTGCCGCTCTGATGATGGAGGTCGCCACAATTGATCAACAATTAGAGTCAGCCGAGCTAAAAACATTGGCGAATGAGTTGAGTCAGCAATTTAATGTACCCAGTGAAAATCTCGACAAACTGGTTGCCAATGCTCAGAAAACCTCAAAGGACGCGACATCTCTGTACCCTTTCACTCGCTATATTAATGACCACCTTAATCACCAAGAAAAGTTTGATTTACTTTGTGGGCTTTGGCGAGTGGCGTTTGCGGATGCTACGCTGGATAAATACGAAGAGTACATGATTCGAAAAATTGCAGACTTGCTGTATATGCCACAAGCGGAGTTTATTCGCGCGAAACAGCTGGCTAGACCCGCCTAATACGTTGAGTGACTCTATAGTTGAGTGTTTAAATGAGAAGAACTGCCGCTTAGATGCGGTTAGGGCACTGTTTAACCGAAAGACCTTACTGCTCTTCAAGGGTTTGAACGAGATCTTTAAACGCTTCTCGGTTGTTTTCGTTCAAATCCATCAAAATTCGATGCGCTTCTAACACTTTATTGCGGGCATCGGCCTCGGTCATATCTAACATTTCTAAGCACTCACCTTGGTCACCTTTCAACGGCTCTGGCAGCTTGGTCAGGATATCAAAAATATCGGCAAAACCCATCGACTCCAGCAATCGATTCATACTGGGCGACGTTGCAATAACCATGGGACGGAGACGATGCCGGCGGTCGGCCAAAATAGAAATTTTTGCCATCAAGCCCAGCGTGGTACTGTCGATGGCATCGGCGGAAGTCAGGTCAAAAACAATGGCTGAGAAATCATCAGCCTCAAACATACTGTCAATAAAGTGATCAAACGACATACACAGTGTCAGCCGTACATCGCCTTCCATCTTAATGAGATAAACACCGGCGTGGTCAGCAACCCAAATTTTACCTTCTTGCATAGCTATCACTCTTCACGCGAATTCGCCTCACGAAAAATACTCAGGATGGCGATATCATCAGGCGCCTCTTCCAGCTGATCCAGCTTTAATGCTCGGCGCACATTATCGATCTCTGGGCCACTGTCGTTCAAGTACTGCAATAAAAGCTCTTCTTTCTCAATCAATTCTTTGGCCGGCATCACTTCCAATACGCCATCGGAAAAGCTCATCAGAGCACTACCCGGGGGGAAGTCCACTTGACTTATTGTCCAGCTATAATCCGAAAACAGACCCAGCGGCAAGCCTTTCCCTTGCAGAAAATTTGCCTGACCTTCGCTCATCAATACTGGTAGCGGCAGATGCCCAGCAACGGCGTAATGCAGCCGATGCCGAGCGGTATCCACCACGCCCACAAGGCAAGTCATATGCGTACCTAGCCGAGAATCCAATAACCGACGATTGACCTCTTGCAGCCAAGTATCTAGATCAAGTTCTAACTCCTCTTCGCGACAAAACAACTGCTGATCTTGCAGGATTTCTGTGGCGACGTGCTTCATCCAAATGGTCACAAACGCTGATGACGCTCCATGCCCTGCAACATCAATCAAATAAAACGCTAAGTAACGATCAGAAGTGAACGCAAGATCAACAAAATCACCACTGAGGAACAACGATGGAATGACTTTGTGCTCTACGCGGTATTCCCCGCGATACACAGGGGTGGGCGGCAAAAGCTGTTGCTGAACCCGGCGACCGGCTTGCTGATCCCGTTCGAGTGTACGCAAGTGATCTTTCAGCTCGTGATTGGCTTGTAGAAGCTCAGAGCGATAGTGTTGATTTTGGGCCAGAAGCTCGCTGCGCTCTACACATTTATTGATCGCGTGAACGAGAACCTCCATATCCACCAATGGCTTAATAAGAAAGTCAGAGGCGCCCAAGCGCAGAGCGTGTACGACATCACCGATGACGCCAACACCGGACATCACAATAACAGGGGTGTTCACCGACAGTTTATGGATATGCTCCAATAACTGCAGCCCATCCATGTTCGGCATTTTTAAATCAGTTAAGACGACTGAGGGATTTTCAGACGCTACCAAAGCCAGCGCTTTGTGGCCATCGGAAGCCTCTAACACTTCGAAACCACTGTCCTGCAAATAGACAACGACACCTTGGCGGACAATATTGTCATCGTCGACAATAAGCAGCTTTTTGCTGTCTGATGGCATGAAAACAGCCCTGCGATTGCAGGCCATACCCCTTAAAGAAGCCGGCCGATCAATAGTAAATGAGAAGGATTGTAACATTACTCCCATCACTCTGGCCCTGCAAGTTGTTCAAAACGGATTTATTTGGCAAACGTACTGTCATTATGGACAATCTTGATTAGACTTAAGCAAGGCTATGCCTTGATCTTGAATTGACCCTGCGCGGGTTAGACACTTCTCACTATGCGCCAGCGATGCCTTTTGTGGCCAATGACTTTGAAGCCATAGGCATTACAACAATAAGAATTGGAGTAAATGAGGATCTACTGATGAACTTTGCCAATCGAAACTACAATGAAAAGCGTGATTTCTTAAGAATGCAGGTAGATGCCCCCGTCAGCTTGTACATCCTCGGCCGCGACGATGCCATCACGGGTGTTTGTAAAGATTTGAGTGGCGGCGGTTTATTGGTTGAATTACGAGAGGAGATCGATCTCGGTACCACGTTATCTGTGGTGATTAGCTCAACGCACGGGCACAGCCCGATTTTAGAAGCGCAAGCTCGGATTACACGACTTAAGGAAACAGCAGATCAGAGATTTATCGCTGGTCTTGAAATCGTCGAAGTAGTGGACAATAACTCTGTGTAGTGAACAGTTCCCGATATGATGGAAATATGCAGAAATAGCGCAGAACACCATCTTACCGAAAATCCAGGAAAGACGCTGCATTAGAAGTTGTTCTGAATACATCGCTTTAACTAAGTCGCCACCAAGACCATTGGTGGCGACTTAACGTAGACTTCACTTAAACGCAGACTTCACTTAAAAGTCGCCCGCACCAAAGTCATCTTCCACTTGACCGTCTTGGATCAAAAACTCTCGCCGTTGCAGATAAGCATCACGCATAAAAACATACTTATCACCACTGATCAGTGTTTCTGCATCCAGCAATCTAGAGCGCCGATCTAATTGTTGAGTGAGATACAGAGAGTTCCTCGTAGGCACATGATCCACCTCACCCACAGGCGACAAAAAAGAATTAGCCGGCATACTGGCCGCATCGCGCAACGTGCTAGGACCAAAGAATGGCAACACGATAAAGTGCCCTTCACCCACTCCCCACACGGCCAATGTTTGACCAAAGTCTTCGCCGTCATTTTTTGGCAAACCAAAGTCATCCGCCACATTAAACAGACCCACAATACCCACGGTGGTGTTTACTACAAAGCGGCCGCTGTCATTGGCCGCCTGCTTTAGCTTACCTTGCAGCACATCGTTAACAATATTGCGGATTTCCAGCAGATTGCTAAAAAAGTTGGAAACCCCAGCTTCTACTGGGTCTGGGGTGATTTTCTTATAACCCTGTGCTACTGGCTTTAGCAAGTAGGTGTCTAGCGTGTCATTAAAGCTGTAGACCTTGCGATTAAAACCTTCCCAAGGATCAACTACAGGCTCAGACGCCTGAATCGTACCGGCTATTCCTAAAATCCCACAAACTAGCCCTACCTTGAGCAATGAACGGCGCACAATACAACCTCCAGCTTTAAAAACGACGAAATATAATGGATTCACCTAGAAACTGAAAGTGTAATCACCTCTCAAAGACCAGTAATGAGATTTCGTCGACTAAGTAGAGGTCATAGAAGAGCAAATCATCCATTAAGCCGACTAAAATCATTCATCCTCTATACAACGATAGTTCAAAAATAGCGTAAGGTCAGAATTTTTCGCCGGACGATATTCCTCAGATTCAACCACAAAGCCTTTGGGGCATTCTTTTGCTAATTCCATTAATAACTGCTGACGACTTTGTAAATGCGCAACTGCAGACGCACTTGTGGACTTGCGCTCAGAGCTGTCCATACCAGTTATCTGTGGAGTAGTAACCGGATAAGATGCAGGTGACTTGAGCGGTTCACTGGTGACATCAATGGGTTTTGCCGCTGCTTTCTTTTCTGTTTCTTTGCTCTTCAAAACATCTTTAAGAAAGCGGTTCAACCCCGTTTCTTGGTGGCAATCGTGAAATTCTTCAAGGTTGCCGGAGTCTGCCATGTCTACCGCAAAACCACATTCTGACTCTTTCTCAGCCATTACTGACACAGAAGACAGTGTAAAAGCCGCGGTAAAAACAAGCCCCAAACCTAATTTTTTCATACCCATATTCTCGCCTACAAATAACGCATTATTATGTAAAAAAATGACACACACAAACTAAAAAAGGGGCGCCTGTGGCGCCCCTTTCGGTCACATAAAGAGCTTATTGTTTAGAACTTAACTTCAAGACCAACACCAGCGTACTTATCTTCGTGTCCGTCTGCGTACTCATTCATGGTGTAGAAAGTGTAAGCTTTAGTAGACTTAGACAGTTTGTAATCAAAACCAACAGAAGTGGTTGTGCTATCTTCGCCTTCAGCAGCGGCAACAACATCGCCCTCACCGTATTGAGCTTTCAGCTTAAAGCTACCAACTTTGTAAGAAGCAGACACCAAGTAGGCATCTAAGTTATCGCCATCAGCGTCGTCAACTTTTTCGTACAGAGCACCCAGTTGCAGGTCGCTGATAGAGTACTGAGCCACAAGACGCATAGCGTCGTAATCAGCTTTTTCTACGTCTTGATCCATGGCTAAAGCCAAGTACAAGCCATCGTTATCCCATGCAACAGAGGCAGACAGACCATTGTCATCAGCACCTTCGCTAGCGATGTGAGCAACCGTAGCCACTAAACCACCTGCTAGTTTTGGAGAAGAGTACTGCACTGTGTTGCTTTCGCGGTTATCGCTCTTGGTGATGGTGTTTTTGATGTCACCTTCCAAGTCATTGAATTGATCAATTTTCTTTTGCGAGGTTTTGAAAGGGGTGTCGAAATTACCAGCAGTCACTGTACCGAAGTCACCCGTCAGACCAACGTAGATATTACGCTGAGCAAAAGTTTCACCGTCTTTGTCGCCATCGTCTATTTGAGTTTCGTATTCAAATTTGTAAATAGCACTTAAAGTGTCGGTTAATTTTTCTTTACCTTTCACACCAATACGAGAGGCATTGCTGACCAGCTCAGAATCGGTATCAGGCTTGTTGTCTTCATCAACAGTTTGGTAGGCCACATTTGCTTTACCGTAAACAGTAACGTCAGCAAAGGCAGTCATTGGCAGTACCGCAGCGATAGCTAGAGGCAACAGTGCTTTTTTCATGGAGGTCTCTCCTAATGGTTGTTGTTAGACTAATATCAAAATCGAACGCAACCCTTGCTCTGTGATTACGTTATGCGAGGCATTCTGACGATTAAATATGTCAGTAATATGACCACCCCTTAAAAAAGTAGATTTTTATTGCCAAATTGCAACCAAGAGAAGACCGATAACTGAAAAATATAATTTTCATACTTTTCAGTCAGTTAGATAAAATAAACTCGAAACTGAATAAGCAACAAGGTGCTTATTAGATAAAGATTGCTAGATTAAAATCTCGCAGGCGTGTAATTTCAATAACAATTCATGGCCCATAATGACCAACGCCTCTGGGTCGGGGTGTTGCATTTCATGGGCTAGCTTTAGCAAAGCAGAACGCCCTGAAAGCCCTTGTTCCAGCAAATTTAATAAACGAATCGTCAAAGCATTACTTTCCATAAAGCGCACTTCATCATTGCGATTGCGATACACCAATAAAAAAGTAGGCGCTTCAGGAGGCTCACAGGGTTGAAACTCGGGGCCAAGTAAGTGTACTGGGTATTGATAGGAAAGACGCCACACCAGTGGGGACACCGCAGGCACGTCTTTTAGGACATCAAGGGTTGGCAACTGACTGGGGAAAACTTCCTCTGATACATCTAGAGCCAACTCTACCCATTCATAATGAGCCAACTCCAACATGAACGGCGGATCCTGCTCTGTGGGCGCATAGCTTTCTTGCAGAAAACGCAAAAATTCTTCACTGATTTCAAGAAAATACGGTGTTTCAGCTTGGTGCTGGACAATAAACTTTCTCACTAATGTGATCCAAGCTTCATCATCGTAAAGACTTCTGAGCACAGGGAACCCGCTGCTCAAAAAAGAGGCGATATTGTTAAAAACCAAATCTTGGTAAATGGCCAAACGACGACGCTCAATCCCTTCTGGTGGAGGGTTGGTTTGCGGATCTCGTAGATGTGCTGCAAATTGTCGCTGGGTATCAACGAATGACATAGAGTCGGCTCACACGTTAGAGGTGTTCAAGGCTGAGGCTACATGAGCACTGGAGCTGGGCGCCGCCGAGGATGAACACATATAGCCTCGCTGCAAATCACGAATCGTACTGACTTCTTCTAATAATGTATCAATGGGTGGAAAATTAAAGTCGCGCTCCAGCAATGTTGGTAATGGGCCACAGTGATCATAAGCGACTTGCAGTAAGTTCCATACTGGGTCAATTACATCGGCCCCGTGGGTATCAACTCTAAGATCTTCTGCTTCGTCAAAGTGACCAGCCACATGCACGTACGCGGTTTTGTCTAAAGGCAACTGTTGCAAATAGGCTTGTGCATCGTAACGATGGTTAATGCTATTCACATAGATATTGTTTACATCCAGCAACAGGTCACAATCCGACTCTGCAATAACAGCATTCATAAACTCTATTTCTGTCATTTCTTGTTGCGGCGCGCAATAGTAAGACACGTTTTCGAGGGCAATGCGCTGACCTAAAAAATCTTGAACTTGACGCACACGCTCAGCCACGTGCTTCACAGCCGCTTCCGTAAAAGGGATTGGCATAAGGTCGTACAGGTGACCTTGATCGCTGCAATAACTTAAATGCTCGCTGTAACAACGAACGTTGTGGGTATGAAGAAACTGTTTAACGGCTTTCAAAAATTCCCAATCCAACGGATCTGTTGAACCAATCGACAGTGATAGACCATGACAAACGAATGGAAAGCGTTCCGTGTATTGACGAAACGCCTTACCGAAACGGCCACCCACGCCAATCCAGTTCTCTGGTGCGACCTCCATAAATTGGATATCGTCTATGGATTTCGATTGCAAGCTGTCCAGCAAATTACGACGTAGCCCTAGACCAGCCCCATTCACGGGAAATGGCTTCTGCATAAATGCACCATGGAGTTGGGGTGTAAAATCATCTGTTCTGCAGTCATATTCTCATTAAAGTAGAACCGCGACTGCTGTAAATTGCAGCGATCATATTGAAACGATCGCTGCTCAGAGCATCAAACACATGTTGAGCGTTTATTTAGCGCCACATTTACCTTCGCCGCACTTGCCCTCACCACACTTTCCCTCAGGTATGGCTTTTTTCTCACCACACTTGCCTTCACCCATAGATTTATGTTCGCCCGCTGCCTTATCTTCACCACAGCGGCCTTCTTTCATTTTACTTTTTGATTCGCCACAGGCACCTTCCATTCCTTTCTTCGCGTGCCCCATGTCGCCACACTTGCCCTCACCGCATTTACCTTCGCCATGCTTGGAAGCCAAGTTATAGCCACTGGTCAGTTCCGTCGCCGCAAACGGGTTACTGCCGTTGGCATGTGTTAAAGGGGCTAAAGCAGCAGACGCTACGAAAGCTGCACCCACTGCAGCGGCTAACGGGGTTGTTATTTTCTTAGTCATAGCTTTACCTTAATTATGTTGTGTACATTGTTATTTTGAGTGGTTACTGAATAGTCGCTAAACCTACGACTATTCTGACAAAGCCAGTGAAACAAAGTTTCCACGCTATTCGATAC
>CBFHKY010000034.1:13272-14986 GCA_965656525.1 Pseudomaricurvus sp.
AGTGGTTACTGAATAGTCGCTAAACCTACGACTATTCTGACAAAGCCAGTGAAACAAAGTTTCCACGCTATTCGATACGAGTATATCCATTGTTACAGCGATTCTAAAACTGTGGCGTCTGTAATGAAAAACTGAGTAATGAGAGACTTCTCTTCATGAATCAATCTCAGTGTAGATTCAAAAATGGTCGTAACTTGAACAAGCATCACAGATGTCCAAGAGGGTATAAAATACAGTCTTCATAACCCGTCACCACCTCAATGTAGCCTGTCCACGCCTTATCCAGCGCGGGGTCGTTGCTGTCTATCAAGAGGGGCCGCCCCTGCAATTCACGTATTTTAGTTTTGGTGGCCAGGGGCCAAATGTTATGACGACCAATACGCCGCAGAACAGTAGGCGACAATTGTTGATTGCCCCGCCCGATCAGACTGCCTTGGTGAGGCGTAATAGAAAGTAGCGCCACGACATTGCCGGAGAACCTCGCCAGCCAGTGCTCTATTTCATTAGCGTTGGCATCCTGAAGCACCACTTCGCCCGCCAAAATGACATCAACACCTAACAGAGTGTTTGGTAAATGTAGTGCCGCCATGAGCGCCTGAGTGGTTGTACCCGCGCCGATCAGATAGGCCGTATCGTCGCTCAGCTGTTCGCTGATATACGCGACAATCTCATCCACAACCAGCTCTTCGCATTCTCGGCCAGATTGTTTAGTGGCTTGCACAAAGTGCCCCAGCAAAGGCACTTTCAGTTCCCCATAGAAACGGCTATTCACTTGGCCTTGCTGCAACTGGGCTTCATCAATATCGCGCACATCTCGTGTTTGAACATCCACCAAAGCCCCCAACACCATCGCCTTGATAATTTCTCCTGCGGCCTCTGGAGATACAGCAAACACACCAGAGTGCATTTTTACCCCGGCAGGAATACCCAACACCGGTAAATTATCGTTTACCACCCCGCAAATGTCTCGGGCTGTGCCATCCCCCCCGACAAACAACAAAACATCGACACCCTCTGAAACCAAACGCTGCGCCAGTTCTTGGGTATCTTTCGCACTAGAATGAGTTTTTGCGGGCTGAACCGTGTTCGCTACCAGACCACTGGCCTGCACAGCATCACCACCCATGGGGCCTTCTGCCGTAAAAATGGATATGTGCTCACCCACGAGCGATAAAACCTGTAAACATCGAACCGCTCGAGCTTCTGCTCTTTTGAATTGGTCGGCCGCGGGCAGCGCCCGTAATTGTTGCGGATCATCACTGCCTTTTAAGGCGGCAGGCCCACCCAATCCTGCAATAGGATTAATAATCAGACCAAGTTTTACAGTATGATGCGCCAAGACAGCATCATGCTCTATAGAACCGTTTGATCGAACACTCATTGATTAAGACCGTCATTCATTGTTCTAGAAACCATCGTTCACACGCTATTTTCTTTATGAAAAATAGCATTTTATTAGCGCTAACAAGCGGTTAGTGTGCAAAGCTCAACATCTTATCAAAAGCCACCCGTTAGCCAGCATTTACCTCACACCTATTGAGTTTTCGACTTATGCTATTTTCGTATTAAGTCATCTTGTTATTTTCACAATATCGGCTTTTTGCTTAGCTATACTGAAATCATGATATGAACTCAGTAGCCTCTTAAATCCATAAAGGACTTAAGCCATCTTGGCGAGCATAGCAGAGCAAGTTTAGCGTTTTTCTGTTCTGCC
>CBFHKY010000034.1:15085-16651 GCA_965656525.1 Pseudomaricurvus sp.
TAGCCTCTTAAATCCATAAAGGACTTAAGCCATCTTGGCGAGCATAGCAGAGCAAGTTTAGCGTTTTTCTGTTCTGCTATGTCATATAAGTGTCACGGTAGAAACTTATAGTTATGCGTAAGGATTATTTGAATCAATAAATAACCACACTGTGTTTTGATGAGCCCCAGCTGTGAGATGAACTGTACCACCAGTGTGAGCTGCACACGGGGATCAGTCTTCACCTAAGTAGGCGTTAGTAATTAGAAACCTTAAAACACAAGCAGTGGTGAAAAAACAGTCAGGTACAGCCATGAATATTCTTTCTAAGACTCATCTACATGCTTTAAACATTTTCGGTTTTTCGAACGATCAGCTGCACAAAAAAAGTAAGAAAACCAACCCGCTAAAAATGACTGCTCATACGCAAGAATACCGGGAGCAGGCTAGACAAACACAACATGACATTGATTTTCACGGTGCTGCTCTTATTGATGAAAACGGCGAAGAAATTCCACTGACTAACGACATGGTGAATCAAGCGCTGGTACATGCACAAGCGTTTCAAATTCTGTCACCAAACATGAAGCACAAAAGCATTTCATAGTGCCCAAAACACACCACGTTAATTTGCGTGATACAACGCTAAACGGGTTATTACTCATCTGTATTTGTTAATCGTTCTTCTCTTGTATCTTTAGGGGTATTCCCAAAGTCGCCAACAACTGGTTGAGCGGCTTTTTTTCTGCCTGACACAACCCTTTTGGCCATTCTCGTAACAAAAAGCTGCTGAACTCTCGCCGCTTAGGATAATGTTTGCGTAATTGATCAAACGCTGTTGCGCGTTCGCTTGAAGACATCTCTGGCTTCGATGATAAAGCCAAGCGCATTCGATCATCATCATCAGTAACATCGAAGCACATTTTAATAAATGCATTCAAGCAGCGATCGACACGGCTTTCTAAGCGACCTTCAACCGTCATGTGTTCTGTCATAGAAAAGGATTGCTCAGTGGTGCTCCCCTCAAAATCTCGCAAAATATGGCGCCCATTAAGATCTTGTTGGCTAGTCGTATCTTTACACAGCAACGCCTCTCGATTCCACTGCCTTGGTACCTTTAAAAAATCACAGACTGCTTGATAAACTTGAAGAGTACCATTGACCTTACCGTCATAGCTGTAACCGGCAATATGAGGCGTTCCGATGGATACGAGTTGCAGCAACTCCAAATCCAAAAGCGGCTCAGGCTCCCAGACATCTAACGCTACCGTCAAATCCAAACGCTGAGGTAAGACTCGCTTTAACGCCTGATTATCGATCACAGCGCCTCGCCCAGCATTAATCAATAAAGCATTGGCCGGCAACGCTTGCAGGCGCGCTTCATCCAACAAATGCCACGTTGGATGATCGCCCTCTTTAACCAACGGCGTATGCATGCACACAATATCGCTAGCGAGTACTTCATCTAAAGTGGTGAGTGATGGGTTTTGCTCATGCTTTAACCACGGGTCATAACAATGCACCGCAACCCCCAGCGCTTTTAACATGCGGTATAAGCGCCCGCCAACATTGCCGCAGCCTACTATG
>CBFHKY010000034.1:16750-29164 GCA_965656525.1 Pseudomaricurvus sp.
TTTGAAAGCCTTCTACATCAACAGTGCGATGACGTAAATCGGAAGCTGTTTGCAGTGATGTCGCTTCTTTCGACCAATCGATATCGACTATAATTTCAGCCAAGCAGCGTGAAATGGCCAGCTGTTCCGTATCAGCCAATAACCGCGCTTGTAGCGTAGAAGCACCCCGCAAAGGCAGCTGCGCGATGTCCTCCCACTGTGTAAAAATCTGTTCTAAACTCCCCGCCCACTGCAACAATCGGGAGGCCGTTTTAGCTCCAATTCCGATAACGCCGGGTATGTCATCCACTGGATCACCCACTAGCGCCAGATAGTCCACCAGCTGTTCTGGCCACACGCCGAATTTATCGTAAATGGCTTGTCGGTCATGCCGCACTTGTTTGTTGGGCGACATATAATCCCACAAGTAATCCTGTTCGCGCTTTAGTAACTGACCCAAATCTTTATCTTTGGTTAAAATCGCCACAGGCAGATCGGGCTCATATTGATGTAATAGAGTCATACAGCTGCCAATTAAATCATCGGCCTCATACACATCACTGGCTAAGGTCTGAATGCCGAGCAGCTGGGTTACCTCACGGCACGCTTGTAACTGATAAGCCAAAAGCTCATCGGGCAGCACTCGGCTACTCTTATAGTTCGCATACAGTTGGTTGCGAAAACAGCTGCCTAAACTTTCATCGAAACAAACCACAATGTAACTTGGTTGGACTTGATGCAAAAAAGAGAGCAAAAACTGAGTGTAGCCATACACTGCAGCGGTTGGATTTCCCGACTGACTAAACCAGTTGTCTGGCAGAGAGAAGTAATAGCGAAAGATATAAATAGACGCATCAATCAGACAGGCCGGCCTACCACTCGCCGAGGATACAACACTCACACTGATTCCCGTCGGAAATGCGTTATCGACAATGGGTTAACGACACCTGAATGCTGCGACAGCGCGCTCACAAACTCAGCAGGACGCTCGGCTAAACCCTGCTGACAAAGCTGCATCACTTGCTCCCAGATGGCTTGTTTGAAAGCCTCACTGGGGCCAAGCCCCGCCGCGAGATTATCGGCACTGACACGAAATTGCCTTGCCGACGCCACACTGAAAATCCACTCTAATGCCTGCGGCAACACTTCAACTTGCTCGAACACACACTGTTGCTTGGCCGTACGGCCATCTGGTGCGTACCAATATCCATAATCTTCTTGTTGTCGGCGTTTATGGCCTGCTACACACCAGTGAGCCACCTCATGTAGAGCGCTAGCGGGATAATCGTGAGAGTAATGTATGATATGCGCTTCATTACCGTTTGAGGCTGGCCTATAGAGCGGTTCTTGCGCGCCCCCCATCAGCCGGGTGCGATAAACATCAAAGAACGTCTGATTAAATACCAGTGCGATCTGTTTGTCGCTCAAAGAGGAGTCGGCACAAGTCACTCTGATACCCTCTAGGGAAGCTGCCGCTGTCATGAATTGCGCCCTAAACAATCTGGCGGCACTACCGGTGAGGCATGATCCAAGCACTCCACGTCGCACAACTGCTGATAATAATCATCCGACAAGTAAGGCTGTCCTTCCAAGAGATGTCTCATGTACCAAGTTTCAGGCTTCAATCCCTCTTTTAACAGAGCCGCATTGGCAACATACACCCAACTGGCAATAGCCCCTTCGGCAGTATGTATAAAGTAGATTTCACGACTGTACAGACGAGGCGTGCCCTCAAAGGGATCCATTTTATAGATTTCATCGGCATCACAGAGTTCGTACAGTACGCCTTCCACCTTACTTTCAGGCGCATACACTACGTTTGCATAAGATCTATACGGTGCATCCGCTGCCTGCTTATTAAAGGCCAAAGCCAGCCCCGGTAGCGATCCAGCCAATACACGCGTATAACTCAAACCCCTCGCCTGCATGCGAGCTTCATTCATATTTGAGCCATAGGCAAAGTAAAACAACGACAAAATAAACCTCTATAGCCAAACAGGCCAAATAGTGAACAAAAATAATTTTACGCTAAGTATTGTGCTTTTAAGCGACTACATATAGTTTATGTAATGAAAGATGTATAACCCAATGCATCCACCTCTCGCCAAAGCTGTTGTGTCAGGTTCGACCGTAATCAGCTTAACCGTCAAGAGGCCTCTTTTATGGGGGTAGTATTATGAAGACCTCAACCCAAGGCCACAACATGGATAACGTGGTCGATTTATTTTCTGGGCAACCTTTTTCTGAGTTGCACAACACACGCATTATACGTCTGTCGCCCGAGCTGGATGGACTGGAAATGCTCTATTCCAACGAAGCCAGCCCCGATAAACTTTTCAGTCTGACTATTCTGTGTTGGGCTTTACGCTCAAATGGCGAAGTTGTTGGCCTGGTGCCTTGGCTAGACAGCATCGTCGCCGCACCAGAGATCCGTGACCCTCTAAATGGTAAATGGGAAGGCTATTATGATCCCGGCATTGACGAAGTCTTTTTCGACGCCCCAATCCATAAAATCGTCGAGTTAGAAACAGCTGCCGAATACTACGATTACTTGTGTGATGACGATCAGGACGTTGTTCAAGAAATTCCCGATACCATTGGTACCCACGCGGTATTGTCTGACAACGGATTTCACAGCTTGACGCTGACTGAGGTTGTCAGCTGGCGGTTATTGCACGATGGTACCTTAGCTGGAATGTTGGCCGATCCAAAGAAAATTGAATGCACACCAGTACTGCCTGGGGATTCTTGCCTCTACCCAGCACAAAGTCGCGACGAATTTCGTTACTTTTTCCAGCATCAAATTGCCAACAAAATCAAAGCCGAGGATCCAGAAACGATGGCGGCAATTTCAGCGCTGGTCGAAGAACAATAGCGCTGATCGAAGAACAAAGTGCTATCAGACACCTGACAAAAGCCCGCCACTGTGCGGCTTTTGTCGCCCACACAACGGCTATCATCCATCGCTTTTCGATAACTGTTGCCCAGCCTTAGAAAAAACATCACGTTGCCTTAAAACGCGCAAAAGCAATAACGTCTAAGCACGACGTATCCAGTAATGCCACTCATCTTCTATTCTACGCCATGTCACCAAGTCATGACCTAAAAACTGGCAAAACTTTGCAATATCTCGCTCTGTGGATGGGTCTGTGGCCATTAGTAAAATCAGATCACCACTGGCCGCCTCGCGCACTTTTTTGTGCAACATCATCACTGGTTCTGGGCATAAAAGGCCTCTGGTATCCAAGCTATGGTCGTAGTCGCAGGACATTTATCGCTTTCTCTCTTATTTGATCGCTATTCAACAGCGCCGTTAAAAATCGTTGCTACACTTTTACCATATAAATACGGCGAAACCCTTGAAATGTGTCGGTAGGGGCAGAAGCGAAAAATGCAGTCAACTGAGATTATTTCCATTAAAAAACCCAATGTGTTTAGCGGTGAAACTCTCAAACATACCTTTTGTGTTTTGAGAGATCCACACCCCAATCTGGCTCTTCAAATACAAAATCAAATGCAAGGCGGAGGGATTTTAACGACTTTATCGGATAACAACAGGGATTATTTTCTAATTAGCCTTGCCCCAAACATTATTGGAAAAATTGTGGATGCGCTCACCCGCCTTGGCGAATCGTATTTTAAAGTTGCGGGCAAAGAACATGAAAGCTTAATCGGTTTCCGCGAACTGTTAATCCCTTGGATACAATTGACCGAATGGCTTATTGAACAAGGCACTATTATTGACTCAAAGCACCGCAATACTCTTTGCTAACGGATCACCTTTCAGTAAAATGACCATATTAGTTAATTGGAAGGAATCTTATGATCCAAGTATTAATTGAACGTAATATCGCAGAAGATATGGAATCCACTTACGAGGCTACGGCTAAGCGCACATTGCATTTGGCTTATGAAGCACCAGGCTTCATCAACGGTGAAACGTTTAAGGATGTGCACAATTCACGTCGCCGGTTTGTTATGTCAAAGTGGCACTCTACTAGGGATTGGCAAAACTGGCTGAACTCTGATTCTCGCAAAAACTTAATGAATGAACTCGCGCCGCTCATGAACGAGCAAGAAAAAATCATCTTGCTTAAAAACTAATCACGCAATGAGTTTTCTTATTCACAGCTTCGCAGAAAGCCCGTCACTTCAATGGCTGTTTTCTGTAAATGTTCTTCATGTGTAAAACCAGACCGCACTCTTGGCTTTAAGTTATGGTTACCGTCTTCAAGCCAAGACAGTGTTACCGCCTTACTTAAATCATAACTCGCCACCTCCTCTAGGGTACCCATTGGATCCCTCGTACCTTGCACAATCAAGGTCGGTGTTGTTAGCGATTGCAAATGCTCAACCCTTAAGCGTTCTGGCTTTCCAGCCGGGTGAAACGGGTAGCCAAGACAAACCACCCCTGCCACAGGAATGCCCTCTTGTTCCAACTCATGAGCAAGCAATGTGGCCATACGCCCACCCATAGATTTACCACCAATAAACAGTTTTTTTTGCCCTGCTGACTGAGCGATGACATCTCGCCATGTTTGCAGCAGTTTAGGTTGACGATCCGGTGGCCGCTTTGACCCACCCAGACGCCGTGCCGCCATGTAAGGAAACTCGAAACGTGTCACACCAACGCCTTCATGCTCCAACAGCATTGCCATGCTATTCATGAAGTCACTGTCCATAGCAGCGCCAGCCCCATGAGCAAAAAACAAACAGGGCTCAGTGGGACCTGACACAATCCATGAACACTTATCCGACAAAAATTCAGGGTGATTCAACACGATTCACCCTGCTGACTGCGCTCAAATTCACGGGCCGCTGCTTTCGTCAGTAGACTCGTTGTTTCCATAACGGGATCAAAAACAATAACCACTTCGCCTTGCTTTAGCTGCTCAAGTACATCGTCAACTTTGTCATACAGGGATACCTCCATCTCGCCATAATCGGTGCCTTCGCGCGTGATAAATTCTTCCATAAGGCCGTTTAAAGCCTCTTTGGACAAAGCACTCCAAGGAATAATCATAAATTACCTCTGTAGCAAACCTTACCTTTGCGGTGTATCCGAAACCTTAGGAGTCGAACAACTTTTTAAATCTTGTACCAAGCTCTATACTTCACACCAACGACCAAAAAGCCAAGCCAGAGTCTGTCCGCGCTCGCTGGCGAAACCCAAAAGGCCTATTGAATGAATCGCACGCTTGTTCTTAGTATTCTCAGTGATGATCGTCCTGGTATCGTTGAAACACTCGCACGAGTGATCAACGAACACAACGGCAACTGGCTGGAAAGTCGCTTGAGTCATTTAGCTGGTAAGTTTGCCGGTATTCTGCAAATCAATCTACCTGCGAATCAAATAGAACCGCTTCAAAATGCTCTGGCCGAATTACAAAGCCTACACGGTATTCAAGTGGCCAGCGCTGAAGCGATCGACGCCATCGCCAGTGCGACAACAACATCCTTACGTTTTACACTGGTGGGTAATGATCGCCCCGGCATTGTACGTGAATTGTCACAAGCTTTTTTAAGCCATCACATCAATGTAGAAGACCTGCAGACCCATTGCAGCAGTATGCCTTGGACCGGTGACCCTATGTTCACAGCCAATGGATTATTGAAATTGCCCGAAAGTGTAGATACGGAACGGTTGGGAGAACAGCTGGATGCAATTGCCGACCAATTGGACGTAGAGATCGATCTGACAGAGCCGGAGCCGCAGTAAAATGCTTAAAACTTTTTTGGGCGCGTACCAAGTCTTCTGATCTAGTACGGAGCAATTTTGTCGCAAGTAACTCTTATCAAGTAAACTTTTACCAATTAACCTTGCACAACAAAGGTGTCGTCGAACGTTTGATTTTACGACACCCCCAGTAAGCTCAAACCGTAACCAACAGAATAAGCCAACCCTGCGGCTATAGTCCCCACCAAAATGGTTTCCAATGCCGATATCAACGCATTTTGATTAACATAAAGCCCTTTTACATAGCCTACAACCGCGAAGCTCACCAGAGTGATAGCGACACTGACAGACAGCGGCGCCGCAATCATACCTGGCCAAATCCAGTTCATGAGGTAACTCATCAGTGGCAACATCCCCACCACCAGAAACGCCAAAAAAGTCACTACACCGGCTAACCATGCATTGGCGTCTTCGATGGACTGATTGTGCTCTTCTTGTAGCATCGTATTCACCCAAAGTTGCTTGTTTGAGGTAATCACCGCCACCATTTGATCCAGTGCGGTACCGGTCACACCTTTGCGTTCGAAGATTTGCCGCACCTCTTCTTTTTCACCCTCTGGGTAGGTTTCAATTTCTGCCAACTCGCGTACACGCAAACTTTCCCGATATTGATTTTCAGAGCGCGTACCTAAGTAATTACTGGCCGCCATGCTAAAGCCATCAGCTAAAATATTGGCCAACCCTAGGATAATGACAACGCCACTACCCATTCCTGCACCAGCAACCCCAGACACAATGGCAAATGTGGTCACTGCACCATCGATAGCCCCATAAATCATATCTTTTAAGTAGGTGTGTGTCGGACCGCTATCAAAGCGAGAAGAGACCGCTTCGGGTGTATGGGACCTTTCCAATAGCACACGGCTTAGTTTCATTGCAGGGTTCTCAAGTTAAATGGTGAGGCTTTCAAGTGGCACCGTACGACGCTCCAATAAAGCGGCACAACGACCAAGTCAAACGGTATCGCACGTGAGTAAAACAGCGTAGCCTTCAATAAAATACAGCGTAGCCTTCAATAAATATTGTGGCTTGCTCCTATAACTGAATAAAAAAATCTTAAGCGTCACAAGCATTAATGTATCACGGCGCACAGCCTAACCATTGGTGATAGATCAAACTTTAGAAAGGCAAGCGAAAAGCACACGCTCCGTAAGCGAGCCCGTAAAACCCTTTGTGGATGTAGAGTTCTGTGTGGGTGTAAAGCCCTGTGTGGATGAATAGATACGATCGGCGCAAAGAAAAATGACAAGCATGAAGAGCATGCCTGTGTGCGATAAAACTGTCAGTAATCAGCTTTTAGGAATAAACTTTTAAAAATAAACTATGAGGCGTTTTTCACCAACGTGGAGATCCGGTTCTGGATCATAGGCCAATACACTTCATTCCCTAGGGACTGGTAAGCCACCTCTTGATAAAGCGATAAAACGCGGTCATCCCCTAATGCATCCAATGACATCGCCAACCCTAGCCAGCACGTCATATCGGTCGCGTCAGACGCCAACAACTGCTGAAAAATACCTGCCGCACGGGTGTAATCGCCCAACTGATACAAAACTGTGGCTTTCACCCGGTAGAATTCAGGGGATTCAGCCTGCGACGGTGAGGCAATATTGAGTACACGCGAAGCGCCAAGGTGGTCACCTTTAAACGACAACAATGTTGCCGTGTACTGCGCCAATAAATGATCAGGTAAATATGTTGCCCCTGTCAGCAGGTCACCCGCAGCAGACCAGTTTTGCTCTCGCAGATAGTGGTCGAATAACACCTTCCAAGATTGCTCTGCGTGAGGGTTGGCCTGTATAAACAACATCAATTGCTGCTCGGCATTTTTCATTTCGCCCTGCTGTAATAACCACGTCGAAACTCGGGCCATTTCACGGTCATCATGCAATAAATCGGTATGCGGTATAATTTCTGAGACGTCAGAACCGTCTGTCTCTGCACTGGCCACGTGTTGTGCGCCATCGGTACTGACGCCTTCCTCGCCATCAAAATCGTCAGTGTGTTCAAGCTCGGCCATTTGCAACAGGTAATCAGCCGCAGGTTGACGGTACTTTTCCGGTAGGGATGCGACTAACTTATCAATGGTGGTGTCTTTGACACCCAGCCCACGTGCTTTGTGAAGAAAGTCTGGAACCATATAAAACAACTGTTTGCGAATAGCGCTATTCACAATAGCCAGATACCGCTTACGCAGACGCTCCATTCCCGCTAAGGCCTGTGAGTTTTCTGGCTCCAGTGCCAATACGGCCTGCAACCGGTCAAACGCGTTATCTTCTTTGGGTGTCATCAAGCGATCTAAAGTAAACGCCGCCTCGGCTTCGGCCAACCATTGCGAAATTAACTCTGCATCGGTGAGGCCTGCATCATAAGATGATTGATCAACAATTGTTGCCCCCGACAGCTGGCGACGAGATTCTGATAATACAACCACTTGGTTACTGAGTGCTGAGCCCTCTTTAACAACTGTCACGGGCAGCAAAGGCTTTTTAAAAGCATCCAGCTCAACTTCTTGTAAACCTAATGGCAGCCTACCCTGTGCTGATGTCGGCTGGCTCTCACGGCGCAGTAGTAATAACTGCAAAACATCCGACGAGGTATTCAGATAAGTCTGGCTATGCAACTGCCACCAGAAGTCTGGGGTAAAAGCCGCAATCAGTGTAACCATAGACACCACAGCGGTGTGCAGAGCTCGGCGCGAACGACGACAAAATTCAGGCAGCCACGAAGCCTGACTTTCGCCGTGCAGTGCGTTTGTTTGATGTGCGCCAGGGTAATCCTGATCCACGGGGCTCTCCTGTCTTGCTCAAGACTTACATTAGTTACCCCTTAAGCATAGACGGTATTTTCGGATACTCTAGTTCATGATTAGGTCAACGCCTTGCGCTTGTATATAATCGGCGCGCTGTTACCGCCCTTTACTGACTTTTGGCTAACGGCTTGACCTAAAAATCGTGAAAATTGAGCCACTGCCCATGTCTATTCCTTTACTGAATATTGTTCTCTTTCAGCCCGAAATTCCGCCCAATACGGGCAACATCATTCGTCTGGCAGCGAATACCGGCGCAAGACTGCATTTGATCAAACCCATTGCCTTTGACTTGGACGACAAAAAATTGCGCCGTGCAGGGCTGGACTACGGCGAGTGGAAAGACATACAAGTACATGACACTTGGGAAGCCTTTATCGATCAGTGCCAACCAACAACCTTATACGCCATCAGTACCAAAGGAACTCGCTCGTTTACCGAGGCGAGCTTTCAAGAGGGGGATTATGTGATTTTTGGCCCAGAAACTCGGGGTTTACCCGCTGATATTCTTAATAGCCAGGCTGATGGGCATGTATTGCGCATACCCATGTGCCCAGACAGCCGCAGTATGAATTTGTCAAATGCCGCCTCGGTGATTGTTTATGAAGCTTGGCGTCAATTGGATTTTGTCGGAGCGATTTAAATCGGGAGCTGTGGCCCATCGTGCAATTACGACCGGACACCTCTAAAATAGCGCGCCACACATGGCCTTGGTTTTCGATGCCCCAAGGTGCAAATACGATCATTTAACAGCAACAGGTTTACCTTCATGAGCCACACCCCTATCGGTCTGTTTTACGGCAGTTCCACGTGCTATACCGAGATCGTCGCTGAAAAAATCAGTCAGCGGCTTGGGGCAGAATTAGTGGATGTGCGCAATATCGCCGACACCCCCATCAGTGACGTCCAGTTTTATCAACATTTGATTCTAGGTATTCCCACTTGGGACTACGGCGAACTTCAAGAAGACTGGGAAGAAATTTGGGATGAAATAGACGATCTAGACTGGCAAGGCCGAACGGTAGCCATTTACGGTTTAGGGGATCAACTAGGCTACCCAGAATGGTTTCTGGATGCGATGGGTTTTTTACACCATAAGCTGACTAATCTAGGGGCCAAGTTGGTTGGCTATTGGCCAAATCAGGGGTTTGATTATGAGAGCAGTAAGGCATTAACCCCAGATGAGCAGTATTTTGTTGGCCTCGCTTTGGATGACGAAAATCAGTTTGACCTCACAGATGAACGTTTGGACAAATGGTGCCTGCAAATCCTTAAGGAATTTAATCTGATTTCACAGTAGCACGCTATGACAACGTCTGATTTTCCTACACCTGCCCAAATAGAATGGAACGCCGAGGGCCAGCCTTTTTCATTGGCCTTTGATGACTACTACTTTTCCAGCGATAATGGCCTGGAAGAAACCCGTTATATTTATCTTCAACACAATCGTCTCGCAGAACGTTTTTCGGCATTACAGCATGATGAAACTTTTGTGGTTGGGGAAACAGGTTTCGGGACTGGATTAAGCTTTTTGGCCTGCTGGGATCTATGGCGAAAGCAGGTTTCGATCCACACACCGAACCTTACAGAGAAGACGTCTCCGTCAGGGTGTATTACGCCAAAACTGCACTTTATCAGTGTGGAAAAACACCCCTTACAATATGCAGACTTCTGCCGAGCACAGGCACTTTGGCCAGAACTTAACGACATGCCAACGGCATTGGCTGAGCAATACCCTGCCATTGCGCAGCCCGGCTTTCACCGCTTAAAATTCGATAACGGCCAAGTCATATTGACCCTTATCATTGGTGACGCCACGGAGGGGCTGCAGCAACTGTTGCGTTCCGACCACCCCGCCTACGAAACACCACAACGCGGCGTAAACGCGTGGTTTTTGGATGGCTTCACGCCATCAAAAAACCCAGATATGTGGCAACCAGAATTATTTGCCAACCTGCAAAAACTCAGTGCAGCCGATGCCACCGTTGCGACGTTTTCATCGGCTCGGCAAGTAAAAGAAGGGCTGAATCAACATGGTTTTCGCACTCAAAAAGCCAGTGGTTTTGGCCCTAAACGAGAAATCACTTACGCAAGCCTAATCGCCCCACACACATGCCCTGAATCACAAGATTTTCCGCTGCACAGCTTCAACGCCCCTCATTCAGCGCCTTGGTACTGCCCTCCTTCTGCGCCGCCGATGCCTAGCAAAGAAACTAAAAGACCAAAGCACGCAATCATTGTCGGTGCGGGTATAGCGGGCAGCCATACCGCAAGAGCTCTGGCGGAACGTCACTGGCGTGTCACAGTGCTAGAGCGACACCCAGAACAGGCTTGTGAGGGTTCCGGTAACCCACAAGGTATTCTCTACACCAAACTGTCCCATCGCCAAGAGACGCTGTCAGATTTTAACTTACAGGCCTTGCAGTATGCACAGCACTTCTATGATTCGTACTGGCAGCCGACTGGCGAAAGGCAACCTAATGCTCTAGGTGAGGCCTGCGGTGTATTACAGTTGGCTTACAACGATAAGGTTGCTCAACAGCACCAAAAGCTTGTGCAAGCCTATGGGACACAGCACTTATTTACACCGCTGACGGCTGACCAGGCGAGCGCGGCAGCGGGTGTGACATTAACGCACAGCGGCTTGTTTTTCCCTCGCAGTGGCTGGCTTTCCCCTAAGCATCTGTGCAAAGCCTTACTGGATCACCCTAATATTGAGTGTCACTTTGAAACCCCAGTGGAGCACCTACATTGGGACGATAAAAACGCTCAATGGTGGCTTCACACCGGTTCTCGCCAATGGTCCGGTGCCACCGTTGTGTTATCTACCGCCCAAGACACCAAAACGCTTGCGCCTACGTGCGAACTACCACTCAAACCCATCCGCGGGCAAGTCAGCTACCTTCGCGCAGATGCCAACACCTCGACACTAAAGACCGCTTTGTGTGGCGACGGTTATATCGCGCCATCACATCAACCTCAAGCGCACCATCAAGATTCAGCGGAAAATAAACAGCCGCCACGACAGCACTGTTTGGGCGCCACTTTTGACCCTCAACAGCTGGATCTCGTGGTTACCCAGCAGGACCATCAAAAGAATTTAAACAGCTTGCTGGCACAGGTGCCAAGCCTTGAATCAAGCCTACAAATGGAACAACTCTGCGGCGGCCGAGGTGCTTTGCGTTGTACCACACCGGATTACCTGCCTTTGGTTGGTGCAGTCGCACGCGTCGAAACGCTTCAGAAAGATTATGCCCTGTTGGGCAAGAATGCTCGCGCCAGTATTCCCCTTACCCCCAATTATTGGCCTGGGTTGTACGTTAACGTTGGCCACGGGAGCCGAGGTTTGGCGTACACCCCTCTTTGCGCCGAATTACTGGCCAGTGAATTGAATGGTGAGCCCCCGCCACTGGATCGCACGTTGAGAACAGCCCTCAACCCCAATCGGTTTTGGATTCGCAGTCTTATTCGTGGCAAGAAGCTGTCATAAGCCCCCATAAACCGTTATTCACACCAACCTGTCTCACTGAAAATAGCTTTCTCTCAAGGTGCCTTATCGTCGTCTATACTAAAGCGCAAGAGAATCACTATTAAGAGAGCCACTATGTTACTCGGAGCCGGAACCCCGCAAGCCGCCCCTATTGGCGGCATAGACAGCATCCATAACTATTACGAGAAATTGGTGCTGGAAGAAATTTTCAATAAGAATGAGCGCAGTCATACCGATGGTGACTTTATGGCCGATGTGGCTTGCGTGGCGCTCAATCGGCTCCCGCCGCGCTACATTCGCTACAACGTCGACATGACTTTTTTCATGTCCATTCAAGAACTGGAAGAAATTCACAACAAAGTGCGCTCAGCCGTCAGCCAAGCGCTGGACTATGTCATT
>CBFHKY010000034.1:29483-30400 GCA_965656525.1 Pseudomaricurvus sp.
GTCACGATCGCCGTTACGCGCAACTGGCTGTTATCGTACAGACGCACCAAGGCCACTTGTCCGTTTAATAACGACGTTTGCCCCGCCCCACCTAAGATTTGCCCCACCAGATCCCGAATCGTGCCATAACCGGGAGCAAAGCGCTCCAAACAGCGATCCACCAAACGGTGCAGCCACGCGCCAATGCTCGTTTTTATTAACAAACCAATACTAAAACACATCGCCAGTATCACCAGAATGACCAACACATCGGCAAAGATATCTTGCACATCCGTATGACTGGATAGCGTAGCGCTAAGAGGTTGGATAAGATCGGTAATAAATTCAAATAACCACTGAAACAGCGCAAGTAAAATGATAACTGGCAAAACAACAGTCATGCCCCCCAAAACCGCTAGGGCAATGAACGAACGCAATTTTTGCATACATCTTCTCTTTTTAGGATTGTATCGGACGGTGTTTTGGATCAGTCTGCTGGTGCTGTCTTTTAATCTGACCGCAGCTACCCCTTTATTTGACTATCGCATCCAACAAAAGACTTCACACAACAGCAACAGTTTCACTCAGGGCCTACAAGTCTATCAGGGCCATCTTCTAGAAAGCAGCGGTTTGTACGGTAAATCTTTTTTACAACAATGGGATCTTAAAGCCCATAAAGCCGTTTTACATCACCCGCTGCCCAGCCATATATTTGCGGAAGGCATTGCCGAATATAACGACACCTTATTTTTACTGACTTGGAAAGCGGGCATATTGATGCGTTTTAGATTGCCGCAGCTAACCCCAATAAGCCATCAGAATTACGACGGTGAAGGCTGGGGTTTAACACGCATGGGTGAAATGCTGGTAATGAGCAATGGCAGCGCAGAGCTGAGTTTTCACCAGCCTGAGGACTTTTCGGTAATACGCCGTTTAAC
>CBFHKY010000035.1:0-16428 GCA_965656525.1 Pseudomaricurvus sp.
CTTTATATAAATGCGGGAGCTCTTTCATAATTTAAGCTCTGAAGTTAGTGATACATCATACCTTCATAGTGGCGGCAGCGTGATTTGTCAGCCGATTTTAGCCGGTGGCTTACTGACATAGTTCGGCAAAAATGCCGTGGGTCAGCGTTTTCAGATCATCAGGGTTTAATTCTATTTCCAGCCCCCTGCGCCCGGCACTTACGTAAACTGTGGAATAATTTTTGGCCGATGAATCAATAATCGTTTTGAGTCGCTTTTTTTGCCCAAGCGGGCTTACTCCGCCTAAGACATAACCTGTTGAACGCTCAACATCGGATTTGTCAGCCATAGCCGCTTTTTTTGCGCCTGCGGCTTTGGCAATCAGTTTCATGCTCAGCATGGATGAAACTGGAATCACACCTACGGCCAGCTCTTTATTGTCGAGAGATACAATCAGGGTTTTGAACACTTTTTCTTTGGCGATACCCAGCTTTTCGGCGGCTTCGAGGCCATAGGATTCACTGGACTCATCATGAGTGTACTCATGTATGTTGTGTGAGATTTTGTTTTTCTTGGCGGTATTGATTGCTGGTGTCATGTTTCGATTGTTCCTGTTGATTCGGTATTAATGGCATGACAGCTCTAGTGCTAGTCTAGAAGCTTATTCAGTTTCGGCACGCAAACATGTGTCAAGGCTGATAGCGCAGGCCGTTGTTACCACGCGGCCAATAAGCTCGCCTAACAGGGTATGTTTGCCGCAGTAGGGTTGTTCTGATTCACCGTGCGGACAAAATACGGCATGGCTGTCAGTGCCGGTGCCACTGGCGGGGAGGCCGGAAACTGGGCTGGTAATTCCCGTGTCGCGCAGGGCGGTCACCTTGCTTTCGGTGAGCATCATTAATGCTTCAGCCAATGCCGCGTCGGTCAAAGGCTGATTGACGTAAAGCCATATGTTGATCGTACCCGGGCACGGTTCTTCATCGGCAGCATCACCAACGCGGCGCAGGTTACTGAGCCCAGTAGTAACCCAGCATTCTGCGGCCAACCCTTGCCGAGTTTCAATATGATGGCCCAGAGATTTCATTGAAGCAGCAGTCATCATCGCGGTGGTGGGTTGTGGCAAACCCAGCTCAGTAGCTTTGTTAGCTAGCATTTTCTCTGGTGCCTGCCAGGGCGGAGGGGCGTTTTGATCTACCTTCAAATTTAAAAAAGATGCGGCCTTTGCAAGCCCTCCATTCAGCACCGCCGAGCTTAGTACTCGGCACTCGGTAGGCAGTGTTAGCGCTAGGTAATTAGGGTGATTGATCAGCTTGATCTGGGGCATGGGTTTTGCTCTGTATGCTTTGGGCATCATGATTAAATAAGGGCTAAGTGATTGTTTTTGTTGACGGTAAGGGCTGGGTTTTAACATGCGAGCCGCCTGAGGGAGAGTCCAGTTGGTTTTTATAAAGCGGTCGCCCGATTGTTGTTTAATGTTGCCGATTCATGGCAAAGGTCAGAGATGTACTCGACAAGTTCAGCCTTTGGCAAGTTGGCTGGCAGTAAGATGTCATGTGTCTTACGGTTCTTTCCCTCGTTACCGCAGTAGTAGGTTATCCACTCATTATTGTTGCGAATAATTTCTACTTTCTTTCCGAATACATTGAGCTTCATGGGTACTGCCAACTATTAATTGTGGTAATAAATGAATAGCGAAAAATTGAACGGTCTCCTTTCTATACTTATTCGGAGTTTTACCAAACCTCACGACCATATATCAGCAGCTCAACGGTGTGCTTAGTAAATTGATCGATAGCTTTTTTAGAGGGCTTGGCAGAATCAGGCTGACTTTCCAGCCAGCCGGCAATCTGTGATAACAACGCGCGGGCAATGGCTTCTGGATTTTTAGCAGGTTTCTTATCTGTTGCCGTGCAAGCTCTAATATCTTCCGCAACTCTTTTTACCATTGTGTCGCTGTTACGGATGCGTATTTCCTGCGCAAAATTATCGGTTTCCTCGCAGGCACTCATTCGCAGTTTTCTAAAAGCGCGCACCTCTGGATTAGTTGACCATTTAATCGTGCGCTTGATGTGGCTGCGCAGCTTTTCTTCCAGCGTTGTTCCGGGATTATCTTCCTGCGCGGAGGCAAGAATAGTCCATTCAGCCAGTTTGGCTTCCATTACTTCGCGAAATAAAACATGTTTGGAGGGGAAGCGTTTATACACCGCATTTTTGTAGATTCCGATTTGTTTAGCGATACCTTCAATCGATGTGGCGTCATAGCCTCGTGATAAAAACTGCTGGGCAGCGGCTGCAACAATAGCTGCAGAAATAGCTTTCTCCTCTTCCAGTGATGGTCGCCCCTTTTTTAATTTCAGAGCGGGAGCCTGAGCGTTTGAGGCGCGAGTCTTTGAGGATGATTTGGCTGTAGATTGTTTTGTCACTTGTTTTATCTCTTTCAAGTTTTACTTGATTGTAGATTAGGTAGCGCTGCAATGTTATTGCATTTTATCGGTAATACCTTGGTATGACCAAGCCGTTGCGAAAAATAAGCTGGTGAAGTTTCTAGTACGGTAAACAAAACAACCTCAATATCAATAAAGCAACGGTGTCGTTGCTTTATTGAAAGAGCTGGATTATTCTTTATTCGGCTGTGTTGAATAATAGGGAAGAATTATGAGCAGAGAGCTATAGCATGGGCGCAGACAATAAAGGATAAAGAATAAGGAGTGCAAAATGGAAAGGTCACGAGCGGTGTATGTTTTTACGCTAGCGTTGTTGTTGATATGCGTGCTGCCGATGATGTTTCGTTTTTTTGATGAAGCATCGATTCGTTGGGCACTAAACCGCTCGGTAGATATGGCGTTTCCGATGTTCTGGATGGCCTTTGCTGCCGGACCGTTGCGGCGCCGGTTGCCAGCATTGAGTTCACCTTGGGTGCTGAGAAACCGGCGTTATCTGGGGATTTGTTTTGGTATCGCGTTTCTGCTGCACGCGGTCCTTATTTATTTTTTATCAGTAACCTATCCGGAAAACTTTGAACAGCCGGAGACGAAAGTTATTTTTTATGGGCTGGTTATTTTTGGCATCACAGCTTTCATGTTGTTTACGTCGAATAATCTGGCGGTTAAATGGTTAACAAGGCCGTTGTGGCGGTTGCTGCATACTTTAGGAGGCTACTTTGTTTTGGTGGTATTTGCAGGCGCGTTTGTGGCCAATGTTGATCGCTTCTGGTTGTGGCCCTATCTGGCGGTATCGGTTCTGTTAATTTTTCTGAGGGTTTACGATTTACTGGCCCAAATAATTGGCTGGTTGGTAAAACTGATGAAGTGGGGAAGTGCCAGAAAAGCTGTATAGTTTTAACTAAAAAAGGGACGGATTTATTTGTAGTTTATGATGTGATTTTTTTGTTGATGCAAAATAGATCCGCCCTCTATTGACTAATAAGTTTAGGATTAGCAATTTCTTATGGATCAGAACTCCATCGTCGGCGAGCTCGATAGCCGTCGTGAATTAACAAAAACTATTATCCATCTCGCCATTCCTATCATTATTGGTGCCTTGGTACAGACCAGTTATCACTTGATCAATGCCTTCTGGGTAGGGCGCCTAGGGGCTGATGCGGTGGCGGTAATCTCGGTTTGCCTGCCAATCAATATGTTGCTGATCTCGCTGGGCAGTGGGCTGGCACTGGCATGTTCTATTTTTGTTGCTCAATACTTTGGCGCTGGCCAGCGTCAGAGTATTAATCATGTGGTGGCACAGTCACTGATGGCGATTGTTGGTTTATCACTGTGTATCGCGCTGGCGGGTTACTGGCTGGCACCACAGATTGCCAAGGTTTATCAGATGAATGCTGTATTGACTGATCAAGTGGCGACTTATCTGCGTGTGTCGTTTGTAGCGCAGATTTTTTTGATGTTGAGCTCGTTCTATCAGGCGGTGCTGCGTGGTCTTGGAGAGGCGAAGGCGCCGTTGCGTATTATTCTTTGCAGTGTGGTGATTAATGCCTTACTTGATCCGTTGTTAATTTTTGGGCTTGGGCCGGTGCCGGCTCTGGGTGTCATCGGTGCAGCCTGGGCAACGTCATTAACGCAGTTAATTACTGCCGCGCTGGGTATTCGCCTAATGTTAAAACCGGCGTTTGGTATTCATCTGGGGCGGCAGGTTTTTCGTCCGGATAAAGCTGTACTGGGGCATTTGTTCCGGTTGGGGATTCCCGCCTCAGTGGAGCAGTCCGCCCAGGCGCTTAGCGTATCAGTGATGACGCTGCTGGTCGCGCCGTTTGGAACGACCACTCTGGCCGCGTTTGGTATTGTGTTTCGGATTACAACGCTCAGTATTATTCCCTCGTTTGGCTTGTCGATAGCGACGTCGATTTTGGTGGGGCAGGCATTGGGTGCCGGGAGTGAGCATCGCGCCCTGCGCTTGACCCGATTGTCCGCGCTGATTGGCTGTAGCTTTATGACCTTCATGTCACTGCTATTGCTGGTGTTTGCTACTCCGGTGGTACGCTTCTTTGTACCTGACGATCCGGCTTTGATTGAGACAGGTACTCTGGTGTTGCGAGTGTTTGCCCTGAGTTTTCCACTGACGGCGATTCAGTTGGTACTAAGCGGCGCCTTTCGAGGTGCCGGCGCCACGCTGGCCAGTATGGTGTTGGCGCTGGTGGGCACTTGGATGATTCAGTTGCCTCTCACTTGGTTGCTGTCACGGGAGCGTTGGTTGGGTGAGCCTGGTTTGTGGTGGGCATCATTACTGGCGGCGGTTATTTCTCTGTCGATTGCAGTGGTTTACTACCGGCAGCGGCGTTGGCTAGGTCAAAATATTGGGCATTAAAATAAGAAGTAAGTAGACGATTCAGCAGAAGAGCACGGCACTTACTTAAACTCTTGTACTGTCATTCAGGATGACAATGAAGACTAAATACAGGTTAAGTAAGCGCCACTCTCATCTGTCCCTATTTCTCACCCTATCCTGCTAGAGTATGTCTTCCCAAAAAGCCTGCCATTCTTCTGGCTTTTGGTAGAAGTGATTGATTGTCACGCTGCGCCATTCACCTTTTGTTTCAATCAGCATGGAGGGGAAACCACTCAGATTGAATTGTTGCATCATGTTACGCGTGTGCTGGATCTCCGTTTCGACCTTGCTTTCGGCTTTATCCATTGCTGAGTTCCAGGCTTGAGCTTCGATGTTTAACTGCCCCGCAAGTTCCACCAGGGTTTCCGTCTGGCTCACCGGCAATCCCAACCCATAATGGGCCTGCTGAATTTTTTCCAGCATATCAACGGCACTGCAATCTAAGTATTGCGTCGCCATAATGGCCTGTGCAGTGATATAAGAGTCCAGAATCAAGCTGTCGCCAGAGGCAACTTTTTTCAGGTAGCCCTCGCCAAATACTTGCCCGGTTTGTTCTGCGATGTGTTGATCCGATGCGAGTATATGTTGACGAAACTCTTCACTGATAGGTGTTCTTTGCATCATACCGCCGGGGTGGAGCTGCAGATGAATGCCTGTCATTTGTTTAAGTTGACCTATCAGCGAGGATGCGCCGTAGCACCAGCCACACATCGGATCGAAAATATAATGTACGTTTACCATTGCATTTCTCCCATGTGAACTTTTGCACCGATATCCAGCGCGATGGGTAAACCTGCCTGTGGATATTTTTGTTTCATGATATCTATAAGCTGTGCACTGTTTTTACTGGCGGCTTTTGCTTTGGCAAAGTCAGCCAAGTAGTGCTGTGAAAAGGTAATGGCGCTAGCATCTGTTTTAGTGCCTGGCATCATATGGCCCGGGATCACAACTTCAGGTTTGAGCGCTTTCATTTCCTTGAGCTGTTCAGCCCATGCCTTGCGCTCGTTATCCGTTTGCGCATCCGCCATCCACAGGTGCACATTGGCATAAACTGCTACGTTGCCCAGGATCGCTTTGTTTGCTGATATCCACAAGTAAGGACGGTTTTTTAATTCGCCATCCGTGTCGCGTATCTCTATGGTGCGGCCATCAAGAGTGAGCGCCTTACCCTGGTAGGCGGTAGGCACGACTGGGTTAACTGGAGCATTTGCTCCCATTTTAGGCGCCCAATAGGCCAGCTTCCCCTTTAGTTTGGATTGAATGGTGTGACGAACGCTGGGTGTTGCCAATATTTCAGCTTTTGGAAACAACTCATGTAGCACTTCAGCGCCGAAGTAATAGTCTGGGTCGGCTTGGCTGATAAAAATGGTTTTCAGCGTTTTACCCGAGTCGATAACCTTTGCTGCGATGCGCAGTGCGTCAGCTTTGGTAAATCCCGTGTCGACCACCATGGCTTCGGTTTCGCCGTAAACCAAGGTTGAATTAACATGGAAACTGTGACCATCTGCGTTATACACATCCAGTGTGAGCGGCTCGGGTTGTGCTGCAGTGACCAAGGCGGACAGCAAAAGCGTTACGGTTAATAGTGCAAATTGTTTCATCTCTGTTGCTCCAGGTAGTTTGTTTCGTTGGTTGAGCGTACCTTACGCCTTGAATTTGCATTGATATATAACTAATAATTAGCATCATTGTTTCTTATTTCGAGCCAATCATGGATCGCTTAACCGCTGCAAACGTGTTTGTTGATGTTGTAACCACCCGGAGTTTTACGGCTACCGCTGAGCGCCTGGGAATGTCCCGGCCGATGGTGACACGCTATGTTGATAGCCTGGAAAGCTGGCTTAAGGTACGCCTGTTTCACCGCACAACACGTAAGGTGTCGCTGACGTCGGCGGGGGAAAGTTGTTTACCCCAGGTGCAGGGCTGGATCGAGCAGGCCGAGAAGTTGCAACATCAGCTGATGGCTCACGATGAACTCGTGGGGAAAATACGGGTTGCCGCGAGTATGTCGTTTGCTTTTTCCCAGCTTATCCCAGCGGTAGAAGCGTTTATGGGCAAGCATCCGCGCGTTGAAATTGATATCGATGTTCAGGACAGCGCGGTTGATTTAGTGGCTGAACGTATCGACCTGGCCATTCGTATCACATCGGCTCCGGACCCAGCGTTGATTGGTCGTTCGTTGGCGGTATGTGAATCGGTATTGGTCGCCTCGCCAACCTACCTGGATTCCGCCCCGGTAATTAAACAACCTGCCGAGCTTAGCGAGCACAAATGCCTGGGTTATAAAAACTTTGAACGGCATATTTGGCACCTTACACGAGACCAGCGTCAGGAATCTGTGGAAGTCAATTGCGTGCTCACCTCAAACGAAGCGACGACCCTGTTGAGTGCCGCGATGCATGGTATGGGGATCAGCCTGCAGCCAACCTATTTGGTAAACAGCGCGCTGGAGCGCGAGGAGCTGGTGCGGGTATTGCCCCAGTGGCAGCCGAAAAGCCTAGATATTTATGCCTTGTATTCATCGCGCAAGCACTTGCCACCCGCAGTACGTGCTTTGATTGACCATTTGGCTGCATTTTTTTCCGATAGTGAATGGCAGCATATTCGACTCTGATTGTTGGGTGTTCTCCTCTAGTTATCGAGCCGGTGGTACGCTTCTTTGTACCTGACGATCCGGCTTTGATTGAGACAGGTTCTCTGGTGTTGCGAGTATTTGCCCTGAGTTTTCCACTGACCGCGGTTCAGTTGGTACTGGGTGGCGCCTTTGGCGGTTCCGGCGCCACGCTGGCTAGTATGATGTTGGAGTTGGTGGGCACTTGGATGATTCAGTTGCCTCTTACCTGGTTGCTTTCCCGAGAGCTTTGGTAGGGTGAGCCTGGTTTATAGTGGGCGTCATTACTGGTGGCGGTTATTTCTTTGTCGGTTATCGTAGTTTACTATCGGCAGCGGCGTTGGCTAGGTCAACATATTGGGTGTCCACCTTCAGAGACTCCAATAGCTGTGGTGTGAATGTCACGTTACCGAGTAAAAGCTTAACGTTAAGAAGTGAGTTGTTCTTTTTTCTATATTTATCAGTGGCTAGGCTCCTGCCCTTTTTCAGTGTCAGTGAAATAGCGCATTCTGAATAAATAGTGATCAAGTGTCATTTTTGTAATGGAGTTGACAATAGTGTCGTCTTTGCGTGTATTAGAAACCATTAACCCTGCCAAGCTTTTATTGCTTGGTTACGCAAGTTATGTGGTACTGGGTTGGATTTTTTTGAGTTTGCCCATCAGTCACAATGTACCTATTAGTAATATAGACAATTTGTTTACTGCCACATCCGCGGTATCTACCACCGGGCTAGTAACAGTTGATCCGAGCTTGAGTTATAGCTTTTTTGGCGAACTGGTTATTTTGTTGCTGATTCAGTTTGGCGGTATTGGCTATATGACATTTGGCTCTTTTGTGATTCTTTCTACGCGCCACAAAATGTCATCTTTTCGCACGAGTTTAATCAAGAGCGCTTTCGCATTACCTGCTGACTTTGAAATTGGTCGATTTATCAAAATGGTGGTGATGTTCACTCTTGCTTGTGAAACGATAGGCGCAGTTGCACTGTATATAATCTTTCTTGAACATGGTGTTGATGGCGCTCTTTGGAGTGCAATTTTTCATAGCGTATCCGCTTTTTGTACAGCAGGGTTCAGCCTAAACAGTAACAGCTTAATGGATTTTGTTCATAACCCTATGCTTAATTTTGTGATTGCGGCTTTGGCCTATACTGGTGCCATTGGTTTTATAGTCGCCACTGATATTTGGCAACACCTAACTGGTAAACAGAAGTACCTGCATTTCACTACGAAAATCATTCTAGAAGTGACTTTATGGTTCGCGGCGGTAGGCACTATATTGCTTTTTATTATTGAGCCATCTATTCAGTCTATGCCTCCTTGGGAGCGCCTCATGACCTCGTTTTTTCATGTTATGACGGCCAGTACCACTGTTGGTTTTAATACCATTGATATTGGCGGCCTTTGCGCGGCTATTATCATGCTCATGTATGTCTTTATGATTTTCGGCGCATCGCCATCAGGCACAGGGGGTGGGCTCAAATCGACTACGTTGGCGGCGTTATTAGGGCTTATCAAAAGCACTCTTAAGCGGCGAGAAACTGTCCGTGTTCATAAGCGGGTGCTGTCACCCGAGCGTTTACAAATTGCTACCGCAAGCTTTGCATTTTATATGATAGTGCTTACAGGGGCGATGGTGCTTTTGCTGGCGTCGGAAACTGCAACGTTTGAAGTTATTTTGTTTGAGGCCATATCAGCTCTTGGCACAGTTGGGTTAAGCATGGGACTTACCGGAGATCTAACCGTTCTTGGTAAATTGATCATCATTTTACTTATGTTGATGGGACGGGTTGGTATTCTCACTTTTGGCATTGCAATGGCGATGCATGATGAAAGTCGCGAGGAAGAAAAAGACAATGACCTTGTGGTCTAGAGTATTATCTCTCGCCATGTTAAGTAAGTATGAATAGGGAAGCTGAAATGAAAATGGTACTGCAGACCTAACCATTAAAAGCTTTCATTAAGCGCAAGTGAATGCACTTGGCAAATGAGAGATATGCCCTGTCGGCGCTGAATGTAATCGTTTATACCCAAAGTACATATGCTATGTTTCACTATCGCTCGTCTGTTTTGGTTGCATTATGCATAGCTGCTTGGAAATTATATGAACGTAAAAGAGATTTTAGCTAAAGATACTTTGGTATTAAGGAAAGAAGTTCTTCGCCCTGGAAAGGATGTGTCAGAATGCATTTTTGAGGGGGATGATGCGCCTAATACTCGACATTTTGGCACCGTAGATGATGCCAACAATATCGTGGGCATTGTTTCGGTGTATCGCAACGGAAACCCATCTATAGACGGGGACAACCTTTACCAAATCAGAGCGATGGCCACCAGCCCCGTCTGCCGCAAGCAAGGGGTTGGAAATTTACTGCTGACTGCTGCAGAAAAATACGCGCAAGAGAAAGGTTCTCCGCTTCTTTGGGCAAATGCCAGAAGTTCCGCTGTCGAATTCTACAATAAAGCAGGCTACAGTCTAGCATCCGATGAGTTCTTGATTAGCGGCATTGGGCCGCATTACCTTGTAACTAAATCGCTTGTATGATGCGACAATTTCACTAAGTCGCGCATTCGTTGTGTGCCATAACTGTTAGCTTTATGGGCTAACGTTATTCACAAAAAAATAGGCGCAAACATGTTTTAATGTACCATCAATTCAAGCCTTAGGAGGCTCCCACATGACACTGCATTTAGAACTGGCACCTTTGATCTCACTCGCTGCAGGGATCGGTATCTTGATATTCCCTAAGCTTCTTAACTATATCGTTGCAGGCTACTTAATTGTTCAAGGGGTATTGGCGCTGACCGGAAACGGGTTTTAAGGAGATAGCACGTTGTTAATGAATGAGCTGCCAACGCGGCCGGAAGAGCTTTCTGTAGATGCTTTGAATAAGGTGGTCTCGGCTCATTCGCCTGACGTAACTCTGACAGATTTTAAGATTGTTGAATCTCACTTGTGGGGTGAAGGGCAAGCCTCTTCGGCTGGACGAATCATTATTGAGCCCGAGTATTCGCCTTCATCGCCTGAAGATTTACCCAAACGAATTGTCGTGAAAGTTGCCAAAAGTGCCCCCGGTGAGAAAACTGAAGAAGGTGGTAGTGGCAGCGGACAGCTCTATGACAATGAAGTTAACGTTTATACTCAGTTGCGACCAGCCGACTTTATGATCTCGCCTGTGACTCTGGGCGGTGCTTTCGATCAACAAACCCAAACGTTTATGTTGCTACTTGAAGATCTGCGTGAACGTGAGGCTGTGTTTCCTTCTGTAAAGACAGAGATCAGTCTGGCACAGATGCAGTCGATGATTGACCAATACGCGTCACTCCATGCTCGATACTGGAGTCATCCTGAATTCTGTCGTTCTCTGGGCTGGCTGGAGGATCATACCCGTGGTGCAATTCATGATTTATTTACCTCTCCGAAAGTTGCGAACTTCGCTCTGTATCAGGTGGCTACTACGCCGTTCAAACGGGAAATGTTGGAACGCTTGCGTGTAACACCGAAAGAGCTGCATGAGCAGTTTCAGCGTGTTCAGGCGCATCAATCGACGCTGCCTCAAACCCTGTGTCACGGAGACGCGCACATCGGAAATACCTATCTGTTGCCAAACGGACAGGCTGGCTTGCTCGATTGGCAGCTGAGCGCCAGAGGCTACTGCATGCACGACATCAGTTACATTATTACTACTGGCCTATCGGTTGCACAGCGGCGCGCGCACGAGAGAGAACTGCTGGCGTATTACCGTGAGCAGCTATTATCCCGAGGGGTTAAGGATGTTCCGACACTGGATGAATTGTGGCTGGAATATCGCCGAGCGATGGCGTGGAACCTCTATATTGGTTGGCTTATTACACCGGTGGTTAATTACGGTTGGGAGATCACTGTGATGGCGGTGTTGCGTACCATGACGGCGTACGAAGATCATGAAACACAGAAGGCGTTAGCCAACCTTTAAACCGCTATTTTTCAGTGAGAGTCATGGCTGCGAGTAAAGATCAAAGGGCCGCATCATTGATTGCCAGTTAGGAATTGTTTCTGTCTGTTGCTGCAGATATCGCATTAGGAAAGGAGGCTTTTAAGACGCCGTTCTAGCCTTAAGAAAACCTATCATGATCACATTACCAAAAGGATGAACGACAGGATGTTTAAGGTCAGTACGATGCAGAGCATCGGTTTAATGGCATACAGGCACCGTTTTAAGCGGCGCTTCACGTTCCTTTTCGGGTTAATTTTTTTGCCATTGGCAGGTTGTGAATCGGAAGCGCAGTATACGGCGCTCGGTACTATCGAGCGCGATCGGGTAGTCCTCAAAGCTCCTGCCAGTGAGATCATAACCCAGCTTCCCTTGCGGGAAGGGCAGCTGGTTAAAGCCGGCAGTTTATTGGTGCAACTGGACCCCCGCCGCCAGCAGGCACGGGTGAGTAAAGCTAGGGCAGAGCAGGCCGCAGCTGCTGCTCGCTGGGCAGAGCTACGCAGCGGTGCCCGCATCGAAGATATTGATGCCGCCAAAGCTAAGGTCAGCGGTGCCGAAGCGGCGTTGCTGGTGGCGGAAAAGGACTACCAACGCGCGCAGCAGTTGCGTGAGCAGAAATTGAGTGCCGAGGCCAGCCTCGACCAGGCCCAAGCCCAACGTGATTCCGCCAGGGCCAATTTGCAGGCGGCACAAAAGCAATTGCTGGCGCTCACCAACGGTACGCGCAAAGAAGAGCTGGATCAGGCCGAAGCCGCGTTTCAGGCAGCCCAAGCGGAGCTGGAGCTGACGCAATATCAACTGGATGAACTCAGCGTGATGGCAACCCGCGATGGTTACCTTGATAGTCTGCCTTGGAATCAAGGTGAGCGGGTAGAAATGGGCAGTCCGGTTGCAGTGATTCTCGCAGACAGTGCCCCTTATGCTCGGGTGTATGTGCCAGAGCCGTCTCGTGCCACTCTCAAGGTGGGCGATCGATTGGCCATCAAAGTGGACGGTATTGAAGCTCTAATTAACGGACGTTTGCGTTGGATTGCTAGCGAGCCCGCGTTCACACCGTACTACGCGCTTAACGAGAGAGATCGCGCCCGCCTAGTGTATTTGGCCGAGGTAGATTTACTGGATCACACCGACCTACCCGTAGGAGTACCAGCCGAGGTATTGCTGACACCCGAGGCGCTCTGAACATGACAGACTTCAAGTGCCTCACTAGCGCAGGCCCTTACGCCATTGATGCCAATCGTCTGACCCGTAAGTTCGGCCAGTTTACGGCTGTCGATCAGGTATCGTTACAGGTACCGAATGCATCGATCTACGGTTTTCTGGGGCCCAATGGTTGCGGCAAAACCACCATGATTCGAATGCTCTGTGGGCTGTTGGCTCCGACGTCAGGGCACGCCCAAATACTGGGAATACCCGTGCCTAAAAATGCCGAGCAACTGCGCACCCGCACCGGTTATATGACGCAAAAGTTTTCACTGTACGAGGATCTCAGCAGCGAGGAAAACCTACAGTTTATTGGACGTATCTATTCGCTGACCGGTAAAGCCCTGAAGCAACGAGTGGACGAGCTGGTGGAAACTTACGATCTCAGCTCTCTGCGTCACCGCCGCCCTGATGCCATGAGCGGCGGTCAACGCCAGCGATTGGCTCTAGCGTGCGCCATACTGCACAAACCCGATCTACTGTTGTTGGATGAACCCACGTCCTCGGTGGACCCAGAAAACCGACGCAAGTTTTGGGAAAAACTGTTCGATTTATGCGATCAGGGAACCACTATTCTGGTATCCACCCACTTTATGGATGAAGCTGAACGCTGCCACCGTTTAGCCATTTTAGAAGCCGGCCAACTGCGCACCGAAGGCGATCCGCAAACGCTAATGAACAACCTGCAATCCCACGTTGTGGAATTAACCGGTAGTGACTTGCGCGACATAAAAACCCCCATTCAAAGCCTACCTCACGTCAAATCCGTGGCTCAACAGGGCGCTCGCTTACGGGTACTGGTGGACATCGGCGTTGAGCATCCGCAGCAGTATCTCGCGCAACACTTACCAACACCAATAGCCGATGAAGGCTTTCAATCAATTTTGGTTCGCCCCAATCTGGAAGATGTGTTTGTCACCGTAACCCACTCGGAGCGACAGTAACATGTCCGCTTTCTTGCGCCGCATGATCGCCGTTATTGTGAAGGAGTTCAAACACCTCGGCCGCGACCGCATGACATTCAGCATGGCCGTTATGATTCCGTTGGTGCAACTGTTGCTGTTCGGCTATGCCATCAATACCGAAGTTCGCCAAATTCCTGTGGGGCTGGTGGACCAAAGCGGGTCTGGTGCAGGCCGTGTTATTGCTCAAGCAGTGAGTGCCACCCAAGTGGTAAAATTTCAGCAGCGCTACCAAACCCCCAAGCAAGCGGAGCAGGCCATTATCAAAGGTGACATTCGCGCGGCACTGGTGTTGCCGCCGGATTTGACGCAGCGCTTAGTGCAGCATCGCAGTGTTGGGCAATGGCTCATCGATGGCTCGGATACCATGATCAGCGCCTCTTTATTGCAATTGCGTAACATGCCGCTTAATCAGGTGATCATCGACCCCAACATCGCGCCGCCAGCAATTGCCGCGACGTTTGAAATGGCACTGTTCTTTAACCCAACGCGACGTTCCGCCGTTAATATCATCCCCGGATTAACGGCTGTTATCCTCACCATGACCATGATTCTATTCACCTCTACGGCCATTGTGCGCGAGCGTGAACGTGGCAATATGGAGCTGATCATTACCACACCCATACGCCCCATCGAACTCATGATCGGAAAAATTGTGCCCTACATTTTTGTTGGCTTGATACAGGTTTCGATCATTTTACTTTTGGGTTACTGGATTTTTGATGTGCCCATCAACGGTTCTATTGCACAAATGTACCTGGCAACTTTACTGTTTATCTGCGCCAGTTTAACTTTGGGGCTTATCATTTCCACGTTAGTGAAAACCCAACTTCAGGCCATGCAAGCGACCGTATTTATTCTGTTACCTTCGATTTTACTCAGCGGATTTATGTTTCCCTATGAGGCGATGCCGGACATCGCCCAGACCATTGCCGAGGCTCTGCCTGCCACCCATTTTATGCGGATGATTCGGGCCATTATTTTACGCGGTGCCGAACTGGAAACTCTGCTGTTTGATGCTTTGTGGTTGTTCGTCTTTACCTTGGCTGGCATTACCTTGGCGGCGTTGCGGTTCCACAAACGGTTAGATTAATGCAACAGGGACGAGCGGAGTCATAATTAGACAGTAGCTCCGTGAGCACTGCTTAGTTTTGGGGAATATAGATTGTCAGAAAACTTTCTGTTGGTCATGATGACAATAATGTTGACCCACCTTGATGTCTGAATTAAAACGTTCGCCAGCGGGTGGCTATTACGTAAACACTATGAGTAAAAGATGAATCCGAAACACCCCAAATATATAGGCATTATTCTCGGCGTACTTTACGGGTTATCGTTCAGGCTTTTTTGGGGGAGCGAAGCTTTTCGAGATGTTGGTGGTTTAGTAACGGCCTCATTTATGTTTTTTGTGCCATTTGTAATCGGGTTTATACGTATACATTTTGAGTGCAGGGTAAGCCCCGATCTTTCTATAGGGAAAATGATTACCATCTCATGGCAACCTATTTTCTTTTTCCTATTGGCCAGTGTAGTAACTCTACTGGAAGGAAGCATATGTGTTGCAATGGCATTGCCCGCGTTTATGTTTTTTTCCAGCTTAGGCGGTATCACAGCAGGGTATATTAATCGCTTCTTCACAAGTAAAAAAAACACTACGTTAATGTCCTTGGCAATATTGCCGCTTTTGGTTGCGCCACTTGAGGTCAACTTTTTTGAATCCACGAAAACCTACACGGTTGAAAACAGCATTATTATTGATGCCTCTCCCAATATGGTTTGGAAGCAACTCAGCGAGGTGGAATTCATTCATTCTGATGAGCTTGATAGAACGCTTACTTCATTGATTGGTGTCCCGAGACCGATTAAAGCGAGCATGAGTGCAGAAGGAGTTGGCGCGGTAAGAACGAGCGAATGGGAAAAGGGCGTTTTATTTAGGGAAGTCATTACATCTTGGGAGCCTAACAAAAAGATGACTTATTTTTTTGATATCGACCCTGAAGAAATTCCTGATCAGGCATTAGACAAGCACGTGAAGCTTGGTGGCGAATACTTCTCGCCAATAGATGGCGGCTACTACCTTTCCCTGGATCGCTCTGGTAATACGATATTAACTCTGAAAACCCGGTTGATCGATAATACCAACTTTGGTGTTTATTCGCGTATTTGGGGTGAATTGGTCTTTCGAGACTTTCATAAATCGCTGTTAAAACTTATGAAATCCAGAGCTGAAAAGCTTACTCATAACACATAAAGCTAACAGGTTTTTTGCACACGTTACGTTGCCTCTACTTAAAAAGTTCAAGGATTAAGGAGGCCCAAACGGGACAGCTGAAAAGGGTCGTACCGTGGGGAAATCCATGAGCAGCCGCTTTTTCCTGAGATATCCCCAGTGCACAAAAATCAGAAACAAGGTCCGCTACTTAAGTTGTTTTCATGGCATAAGCGCCTATACAGGTGTCGTAAAAATAATAGCCCGCGAAAGCTATGGCAGGTTATCTGCCCGCTCTCGGAGGCTCATTTCCATCGATTCCAATTGTTCTGACATTTCCTTAAGCATTTTGTAGGATCTGATCTCAAGGGTTGTTTTGCGCCATAACACTTTTACCAATGGGGTAATCGATTGGCTGTAGATGTCGGCTAACGATAGCAGAGCCTCGCGCATGCCGTCTGGACCTTGAACGGTGATTTCTGGCGCAACCTGTATTGCCCCAACGGCTTTTTGCAGGCCACTGATAAGAGGTTCCCAGTCCGTTTGAGTGGTCGTTTGCTCCGATGCGCTGGCAACGGACGAACTCAATACTTTCAGGTGATCACCGATACTCACAAGCTGGCGGACGACCTTTTCACCCGAGTCGCCGT
>CBFHKY010000035.1:16526-26448 GCA_965656525.1 Pseudomaricurvus sp.
TCGCCGCCAGCCTGGACCTTGGCCCGGTAGGCGTCTTGGATGTTATTCCAACGGGTCTGCTCAACGTCGGTCAGGGTGCCGCGCAGCTCCTTTAGTTTCAGAAGGTTTTCCTCTGCGCCCTGCGTCAGTAGTTGGGCCTCGCCCTGGTAGTGGTCATCAATCAACTGCTCCAGTTCGACATCAGACATGACTGGTGAGACTTTTTCGGCCAGCTTGTTCATGTTGCGGTAACTGCCCTGCAGCTTGAAAGGCGGCTCGGTACGATAGGCGTCGTCCTGGCCGCTGCTGGCAATGTAGGTCTCATTGACCGAAAGGATGACATCACGCACCCGGAACAGGCGTGTCAGCACCGCGACGATTTCTTCTTGTTCTGCGGCACTGTAGTCGTGATCGAAGTCAGCGGTGTTCACCTCTCTGCCCGCGGCGAGATCGGCAAACCGATAGAAATCATCCAGGCTTCGGGATGCCAGCGGGGCCGTCACTGCGTTCGAACTCATGCTGTTTTCCAGATAGGACAGCGCGAATACATCTTCCATACCGCTAAGTTGGTCACCCAAGTTTCTGACATCTGCACGGTTGGCCAGCATGTCCGGAATCTGAAAGACATCACCGGATTCGGTGTAAGGGTTGCCGCCCATGCAGATAGCAAAGCGCTTGCCCCTCATGTCGTAGGTTTTGGTCTTACCGTTCCAGATCCCTTCAATACGGCGTGTGCCGTCACACAGGGAAATGAATTTCTGAAGAAACTCGGGATGTGTATGCTGGATGTCATCCAGATACAGCATGACGTTATTGCCCATCTCGAAGGCTAGATTGAGCTTGATTAGCTCGGTTTTGGCGGTGGAGTTGGGCGCGCGCTCCGGGTCGAGTGAGGTCACATCATGACCGAGAGACGGGCAGTTGATCTTCATAAAGATCAGGCCAAGGCGGCTGGCTACGTATTCCATTAACGTGGTTTTGCCATAACCTGGCGGTGAAATCATGATCAAAAGACCCATCAGGTCGGTGCGGCGGTCATCCCCTACCGTACCCATCTGCTTTGCAAGATTATCGCCCACCAGAGGCAGGTAAACCTGTGAGATGAGCTTATTGCGCACGAATGAAGTCAATGGTTTGGCTGTGAACTCTTCAATCCGCAAGCGATCCTGTTGCTCTGCCAGCATCTGATGGCGAATTTTTTGTAGGGATTCCCAGCGCGGAAGCCGGTCATTGATGTGGCGGTGAAGGCGGGTTTCAAATTCATCCAGTGCCAACGCCAGGGTCTGATTTTCAAGTCTTTCGTGACGGCCCAGCAGTCCATCAATCTGGAAGGTCAGATTGGCAGAGCGCGGCTTAAATTCACCGATGGAAGGGCGATTCTCTGCAATAAGCATCACCGCCGCTTCTGGACAAAAATGCTCGCTTAGCGCTTCTTTATCCTGCTTGGCAAACGCCGTCAGCCAGGCAAGAACGGTATACCAGAGTCGCTGGGGATTGTTCTTGGCCTCGGAAATGACCTGTTCTAATGTCTGTTGCTGTCTCTGTTGGGTAACATAGGTTTTGAAGCGACCGCTGAGACCTTGGGCGACCTCGGATACTTCAAAGACCTTGGGGTTGTCGGCAAGTGCCAGACACAGATAATCGGCGGCTTGCTTTAGAATCCAGTCATCAAACTCTAGGCCTTCTTGCTCGGAGAAGGCTTGCATGTCACCACGAGCGCTTTCCTGCAGGCGGCTCATCAAATCGTTTGAGCGCATTAGGGAGGCAAGCACGCCAGCGCTGGCGGTTTCGGCCTGTAAGCGTTGGCGATAAGCGGTATCTTGAAAACACCAGAACAAGAGGCTTGCCGAGCGGACCAACGGTGCAAAGCGCAATAAACCCGCCTTGGCTTTAGCTGGCCCGAGTTTTTGTAGGATTTTCACCGCATCGTGATCGTGGATGCCTTTCTCGTAGCCATCCCGATACCGAGGGCCTGCAAATTGACGCACGGCTTTTTCTAGCGGTTCGGTATCGCCCCATGAAGAGATTTTGATGCTGTTGTTCTCAACGGCTTCCATGAAGCGGTAAGCGAGGTATTCGGCCTTATAAACATCGGGTGCCTCTGCTGGTGTGTGCAATCCCCAGCAGTCATCGAGATTTGTCAGGCGATCGTCTGTGACGTTTTCGTAAAATTGGGTGCCGGAGATGTGCAGGCGAAGCCCGTTGTCAGTCGAGACCAGAGTCAAGGCTGGCTCTTTCCGATTAACAGAGAAACGGTGTTTAGGCCCCAGTTTAATAATTGACCCGCCTTCCTCGTAGATGTCTGCCCGATCACGAACGGCGCGCTGAGCGTTATCCTGAGCGGCCTTGAGTTGCGATTCCAGATCGTCAGCTTCCAGAGGCGCATCTAGCTTCTTTAATCGCGTAGCCAACTCGCGAACCTTGCCAACCATGGAGTCACTGGCGAAGAAGGTATGCACCTCCGCCACTTCATTGAACTGGTCAGAACGTTTAGCTAGGCTGTTGATAATCCGTTGGCCGGCCTCTTTCAGTGAGTCGGCTTTGCGCTGTCGTTCCTGAGATAATTGCTGGCGGCGGACTTCAATGGTTTCTTGAGTGGTCTCGCGTTGCTCGATCAGCGCATTCAGAAATTCATCGTACTCACCGAATTGACTCTCAATCTCCTGCAGCTGGTTGAGCATTCGAGCCAAGAGTCCATCGCACTCATCTGGCGTATCCACAGTATGAACGCCGTTGGCAAGGCTCTGCTCATAAAGCCTAAGCTTGGAGGCAAACTGCACTTTGGCTTCTTCGCGACCACACTCATTGAGTTTGATTTCGGTGCGAGAGCGGTCCTGATTCACTCGCGAATACAGTGAGGACAGGTTGTCGGCAATGAGGGCTTGCTGTTCAGTGTCTTCGGAGGTCAGGGACGACAACAATTCTTGAACGAAATCCAGCCCCTCGGTAATCTCGTGATACTCCGAGACAAGTTCCTGAAGCGCCTTGCGATCATTTGAGGCTTCCACCTGTTGGAGGAGGCGTTCCACCTGCTCGGTGTATTTAGTGAGAGCTTCGGGCTTTGCCAAGAATGACAGTGTTCGGTCAGCCAGCTTTTCGACGGCTTCTGCAGCTTTGGTATCGAGAGCTTCGAGGCGGATGCGATCAATATAACGCCGTTCAGATAGAGAGCGTATAAGGCCTCGGTGGTCTTGAAGCTTCTTCAGGTGGGTCACGAACTGATGGGGTTCCCGCCAAGATTCAGGACGGGTTTCTTGAATCAGAACTTTGAGAGTGTCATCAGCACCGCTGAGCGCTTGGTTGGACTGTACTCGGACCGCTTCCACTTTTTCGTATTCGTCCACCACCAGTTCGGCGGTCGAGCGAACCTTGTGCAGTTCTTCTTTAATGCCAGAAAAAGCCCCCTCATGTAACCAGAAGCGTTGGTCGAGCAGTTTGTCTACTCGCTTGATCAACGTATCGAAATGACGCAAGCCTGCATCTTCCATATTGGCCAATTTCGCTACTTGATAAAGGTCGGCAATGCCGCTGACCAGTTCCGGATTGCCAATACGACCAAGATCGGAATCGTCCGAGGTGACCTTGTCGGCATAGAACGCTTGAGACTCGAAGGGCGTTTGCCACAACTGCACTGGATGAACCTGTGACGGCTTGTCGTCTGCGTTAAATACGGCCAATTCGCCACCATCGAACAGTGCATAGCCATGACCGGTAATCGGAGGGGCGGTTGTGCGTGTGATCAGGTTGTATCGCACCAAAGCTACAGCACCGGATTCTGGCGCATAGAAAACAATGAGTACATCCTCACCGTTGGGCGCCTGGACCATGCGCTTGAAGCGCAATCCTTTGGGGACATCAACCGTTTTCAGGTCGTCACTGTAGAGGTAGACGCCTCCCGGAAAAATAAGGCCATGATCCTCAGGTAATGTGCGTACAGAGCCGCCGAGAGCATCCAGTCTGTGGAGTGCTTTCTCCGCTGGGTTAAACACGTAGTAACGGGTGAGTTCCTCACCATAGGGTTTGATTCGAATGAGGAAGATGCCGCCACGGCGGGCGTATTCAAACACGCCATCGCTCAACGACTGAGAGCCAGTGTTGACTGGATCTTCGAAAATACCTTCGCCACTGCTGGTGTTGTTCTCAACCTTGAAGGTGATGGCACCGCCCGTGTTGTCGACGAACAGCTTATCTTCGATGGAATAATGAGGGGAAACTCCCTGCACCATGTGATCGCGGTTCAGGAGCGTCCACTCAAAATCAAAGCGCTCAGGTAACCGAAAGTCGTCAGCGCCTCGATCGTCGATGTAATCTCGCACCGAACCGTCATGATTGAGAGCCCAGCGAAACACTTTAAGGTGGTCACCTCGGTCGCCTACCTGGAACACCATCAGCAGGCGAGCGTCCATGGTTACCAATTGAATCAGTCGCGCTTCTTTATGAAACCGGAAAAGCGAGGCAAAGTCGGTCTGGAATTTGTCGGTCTCAAGAAAAGAGTCTGCAGTGACAGACTGAGTAATTTCCCAGCTGCCCTGGTTGGCCTCCAATCGGTAAAGGCTGAAAACGTCCGAGAGTTCGACGGTCTGTTTCAATCCATACTCGACGTTGAAACCAAACAGCAGAAACTCGCCCAACCGAACCACGTCGCGTGCGATGCAGTTATGCGGAGTGCGGGCTCGAACCCGTCCCAATACGTCCATGCTGGAAACACCAAACTTGGTCTCGCGCTCTTCATTGAGCCCTTTGACAGCGCTGCGCAATGAGTTGCCGTGGTTCGTCAGGCGTTTTTTCAGAGTCGCGAAGGTGCCACCTTCACGAATGATGGATTCGGTTGAAAATGTTTCTGCCATGGAGAGACAATCCTTGTGAAATCATGAGAAGCTGGCGGACTATGTTTATATCCCGCCAGCGATCAGGCTGCGTTACTCCGCTGTATCGGTTGGAGCGCTACCAGATTCCAGTTTGCCGGATAGTCCGCCTTTCATGATCTTTTCCATGATGGAACTCACGAATGGGGTCATGCTTGAGGCGTTTTTCATGAAGTGATCCGCTGCGCGGCCGTAACCAATGCCTTGGGCCACTTTGTTGAAGACATCACCGTCGCCGCCGATAAACTCGAGCTTGGCATTGGCCAGTGCCTCGCCCATGGCTTTCGCCTGAGCTTCACTGATGTGCACATTCGCATCGATACGCGCCATGGTTTCGTCACGATGGATATCAAGATTGCGATTCATAACCTCAAACTCGCGGCTTGATTCATCCATACGCTCGTACGCTTCGGCCTTTTTGGTGATGCCTTCGGCTTCAGCTTCAGACATCTTCAGGGCCGCAGAAGCTTTGGCGTTGCCTAGCTCTTCCTCGCCTTTGGCTCGCGCCAGTAACATATCTTGCTCGTTTTGTGCGCGGGTTTCGCCTTCTAGCCTTTCAGCCCTAGCGGCTTCACTACGACCAAAGGCTTCGGCTTCGGCGACAGCGCGTGAGGCTCCAGCGTCGGCCTCTCGAACTTGCGCTTCTGCAAGCCCCGGTGCTGCGGATTTGGCTTTTTCGCCCTCTGCCAATTCGATCATCGCGGCTTTGCGAAGCTCTGCAGATTCGCGCTCGGCCTTGGCGCTTTCTACCTGCTGGATACGCACTTCCTCGGCCTTGGCCTGAGCGCCGATGATGACGGTATCTTTTTTACGCCCCGCGTCTTCGCGGTTGCGCATAGTCAGGATGTTTTCTTCTTCCTCAGCGACGCGCGCTTCTACCTGAATCCGCTCGGCCTGAATGTCGGCAATTTCTTTCTGCTTAACTTCAAGCACCTTATCCTTTTCGATGCGCTGCTCTTCGACACGACGCTCGCGGTTGATGTGCTCAAGCTCCGTAGCGGACTGGATGGCCACTTCCTCTACAGCAATGGCTTTTTCTCGGGCCTTGGCCGCCAGTTCCTGCTCACGATGACGTTCCTCCTCGGCAATATCGATCGCTTTCTGTGCTTCGGCTTTGGCAATCTCGGATTCACGACGCTGCTGCTCGTGGGCAGTGTTCTCCAGAGCCAGTTCTTTTGAGGTAAGCTCGGCAATTTCACGGTCTGTGCGGGCTTTAAATTCGGCTTGCGACTTGCGCAGTGCTTCCTGCTGTTCGAAAGCGGCGGTATTGCGCTCTTCAATGGCAACCTCGGCATCACGCTCAAGGATATTGGTTTTGACTCGGTTGCCTTCGGTGATTTCCTTGATCCGACGGATACCGTCACTGTCCATGACGTTATTGGGGTCAAGTTCAGAGACCGGTGTTTGCTCCAGATAGTCGATGGCGACGTCTTCAAGTATGTAACCATTCAGATCTTTGCCGATCAGCTCGACAATGGCCTCGCGGAATTCCTGGCGTTTTTCGAAAAGCTCGACGAACTCGAATTGTTTACCAACGGTTTTCAGCGCTTCGGAGAACTTGGCGTTGAACAGCTCATCCACTGCGGCTTTGTCACTGGCTCGTGTCACACCCACCGACTTGGCAACTTTCAATACATCGTCAGGGGTTTCATTGACCCGAAGGTACAAGCCAACTGAAATGTCAGCGCGGTAGTTGTCTTTACAGATGAGGCCATTTTTTCCGCGACGGTCGATCTGAAGTGGTATGACGCTAATGCGCATCTTCTCAGCGCGATGAATAACCGGAAGCACCATGGCGCCGGTGAAGTGAACGCTGGGCACTTTGCTCATGTTATTCACAATCAGCGCTTCGCCTTGATCCACTTTCTTATAAAACGCCTGGAACAGGCCGAGGATGCCCATGATGGCGACAAACGCCACCACCACAACCGTCAGTACAGGGAAAATAATGTCGAGCATAGAGAATTACCTCATTCCTTGAATTTAGCGGGTCAGCCCCGTTATAAAGTCGGCTTCAGGGACGACCTGATAGACCGCGTCTTGCTTGTGGTATTTGATAACCACTGCTTTCTCTCCCGCAGAGATCTCATAGGAGCTGCGAGCTTCGAGTCGAAGGTGTGCGCCATTGACCGCGCAGTCGAGCACACCGGAATTCGGGGAAATGGCATAGATCACCGTGCCGGTCTTTCCGAGCACGTCGTGATTGGACGCCTTGTTGCTTTTGAATAATGGTTTTAGGGGGCGGACCAACCAAGCGGCAGGCTTTAGTGATAGCCCAATTGAGCCAATAAAGATCAGTGTTGCCCTGAGGGTGGCCCACAAGCCGGTTGCATCCGACGCTATAAGCCAGAGGTCGAGGAAATAACTGATGATCCAGCCCGATAGGCTGATAGAAGTGAGTGCTATGGATAGCGGAACGCCGTCGAGACCAACTGAGGCCAGCACACCGGCAATGCCTTCTAAGCCGCCGTCGTTAAGTTCTGGATCGGCTTCTGGCGCGTCAAAATCGGCAAAGCCGATGAGCGCGACCGCCCAATACAGCAAACAAAATAGCAACAGTCCCGACCAGAGTACGGTTGGAAAACCAAGCATGATTGTAAGAAACCTTTCCATAGGCTGAATGTTCCCTGTTGGGCGTTAGCGCTTAAGTTTGGTTACCGCCGCTTCTGAATAACCGGCCAATCTAAGGCCGCTATTTTTAAATAGTAGCTCACCAACCCTGACACTTTTCTTCATTGAGCTTACTCGTTCAAGTGGATTGTAAATTATTTTGACAAGGAAAGAATTCCATACAGTAGGTTCTTTATAGTTTTATATAACACCATAATCATGACAATTATTAGGTTACGTGCAGTTCATGTAAGTTACAATAGGAATCCGCGCAGATGAAAAGAAGTGACCTTTTAGTAGGGTCGAGAGTATGGGGTCAGTAGGGTCGAGAGTATGGGGTCAGTAGGGTCGAGAGTATGAGGAAGTATGTCGACGTCTGATCAAAGCGGAAATGGCTAAGCGAGACTTGCAGTGGGATGATGTAGGGAGAGGCTTGACGAGTGCCGGTATCAATTTCTCTTCCGCCCATTTGCGTTGAATGTTGTCAGTGGGCACAATTCGGGCATCGGTGTTGTTGGCAAGGATTGATCTGTACAGGATCGATGCCGTTAATTCAAAAGAAATTCGCCAGTATATTAAAACAATACATCAATACCCCCGTGGAGTCTGACCCGGTCTCACCCTAGAAAAATCATTCGGTTTGAACTGCCAAAAACGTGAGGAATGGAACAATGAGTGATAACGCAAGCATGGAAGGCAAAGAGGATGCAAGTCACGTAGCTCCAACAGCGGAAGCGGAGCGATCAAAGGAGTTACAGGTCAAAGCTGCTGGCGTGGTACAGCAGCTGGTGATTATGAGTCCCCGGGAGCTGGAGCAGCGGCGCGAAATGGTCGCTGAAGTGGAAACTCTTGGGAGGGATGTCGAGCACAAATTATCCAAAACCAGTGCTTTGTTGAAAAAGCCGATCCATGAACTGGCGCTGGCGGCCGAGGATGGTAGCGACGTTGACCAGAAGCTGCTTGCCCTGCAGGGCAAGGTTCGCGAGGTAAACCCCAATGATATTGATTTTTCCATGGGCTTCGTGCGCCGTGCTCTGTCTAAGCTTCCTTTTGTAGGGACACCTATATCTCGCTGGGCCTCTAAGTATCAGCAAGTCAGCTCGGTCATTGGGGATATTGCCAATGCTCTGCGTCTGGGTATGCAGCAGCTCTCCGAGGATAACAAAAGTTTGGCAACGGACCGGGACAGAATGCGTGCCCTCACTTTCGAACTCGAAGATTATGTGGCGTTTGGGCAAATGCTTGATGCTGAACTGGCCAAGCAAGTTGAGCAGGAAATAGATGATGAGAAGCGGAAATTCATGGAAGAAGAAATTCTGTTTGCGCTGCGTCAGCGAATCATGGATCTGCAACAGCGGTTGGCGGTGAATCAGCAGGGCGTTCAGTCTGCAGACCTCTTAATCAGCAACAACAAAGAGCTTATCCGTGGTATCAAGCGGGCCTTAGATGTGACCGTAGAGGCGCTGTCAGTAGCTTCCACCATTGCAATAGGACTCGCGCGGCAGAAAAAACAGCTGGAGGCGCTTCAAGCAACTAACGAGACGGCGTCCGAATTGTTACTGAAAACGTCCGAACGCCTGAAAACTCAAGGGGTCGAAATCCATAAGCAGGCAGCGGGTGCCTCACTGGATATGGACAAGCTCAAACAGACTTTTGCCAATTCCCTGTCTGCGTGGGAAGACATCAACACATTCCGTCGCGAAGCCCTGCCTACGATGAGGCAGACCATTGATGATTTGGCGGTGCTGTCGGATCAGCAGAAAGACCTGACAGAACAAATGGAGCGCGGTCAAGAAGCGCGCAATCGGTTCTCTGATACCTTTGTGTTGAACGCATCGAAAGGTTGAGTTTTTGGGGGAGGAAGTCATCGAAAATATACTTAGACTCTGCGTTTAGGTTTTATTTTATCCTCGATGAGGCACACACTCTGAATTTTTATGATGGACAAAGCATGACCCACGAAGCCCGCCGTGAGTCATGTACAGTTTTTCCAAGGGAGCCCGACGCACGCAGTGAATATGGGGTGCGTAAAAATTATAATAAATCTGGCATTTAACGATGCACTTAATCACGTATTTACTTCCGGAGTCTATTCAATGCGCAAAACACTTAACCTGTTTTTGCTCTTCGCGGCGAGTGTCGTTGCAGCTGGTTTTACTGATGCGGCCACAGTCTATCTAACGTTCGATCGCTCCAACGCTCAAGCCGGTTACGCCGCCGAACAGATCAGCAACGCTCTTTTAGAGAAAAATCACACAATTACTGTGAATGAGCAGCAAAGTGATTTTCGCATCACCCTTGCGCAAACTCCGAACAAACTCGACGAGGAATCCTACGCTGTATCGCCGCAAAATAGCTTGTTGTCTATTTCTGGAGGGGATGGTCGCGGCCTGATTTATGGTGCACTGTCAGTTGTTGAGCAGCTAGAGAGCGGTACCGCTCTCGATGTTATTACAAAAGATCAGGGT
>CBFHKY010000035.1:26546-27872 GCA_965656525.1 Pseudomaricurvus sp.
CCTGATTTATGGTGCACTGTCAGTTGTTGAGCAGCTAGAGAGCGGTACCGCTCTCGATGTTATTACAAAAGATCAGGGTTCACCGGCGACCCCATTCCGCGCCATTAAGTTTAATTTGCCGTGGGAATCTTATCGCTCCAGCGCCACTATCGATCAACATTATGAGACCGTAAGGGACGTAAAGTTTTGGGAAGCGTTTCTCGATATGATGGTCAAGAATCGGTTCAATGCAGTGACTCTGGGTACCCTCCACCCTTGGCCATACATGGTTCGCACAAAGAACTTTCCTGAGGTAAACCCTTTCAGCGATACAGAGTTGGACGAATGGCGGCAGCTCCATCAGAACATTTTCTCCATGGCTAAGGCGCGTGGCATCGACACTTATCTTTTGCCTTGGAATATTTTTGTTAACAAGGAATTTGTTGCGGCTTACGATGTGGGGCACGTGAATACTTATCCTTATTACAACACCAAAGGCGATAAGTCGGAAATTATCAGACAGTATGTGCGCGAGAGCGCGGCTCAGGTGCTGGAGGAGTACCCAGATCTCACTGGAATGGGGATCATTCTGGGTGAAGGAATGGGCGGAATGACGACCAAGGAACGGTTAGAGTGGATGGACGACACTTATCTCGCGGCCATTCAAAACGCCAATCGGCCGGTTAAACTTCTTTGGAAAGTTTCATCGCTGAAAACCACAGAAGAAGAACAACTGCTAAGGGGCTTTATCGAAGGAATCGACTTTGTCGACGAACCCATTTTACTGGCACTAAAATTCAATTGGTCTCACGGTCTTTCAACCCCAACCCTCGCCCAGATTCACGGCGGTGACATGGGTGACACCTATTATAAGCCCGAACCAAAAAACTATGCGTTTGAGTGGATCGTGCGCAACGAGGATGTTTTTGCGCTCCGTTGGGGTGTGCCTTCATTCGTACGCGAGCACATTCAAGAAAATGGCACCGCCCCTTACATGAATGGCTACACTCTTGGTAGCGAGACCTACATACCCGCATTAGATTATTTCACCGCCGAAGACAAGGAAGTCGATTGGCAATATGCCTTTGAGCGTCAATGGCTGTTTTACAGTTTATGGGGGCGCCTACTGTATAACCCAGAGACACCTGACGCCGTATTTGCCGATCAATTCATCCACCGCTACGGGCCGGAAGCTGGCGACTTGCTCCGTGCCTATGAGCTGGCGTCGTCGACACCGCTGCGCCTCGCTTCGCTGTTTTACTCAACTTGGGATCACACCTTATACAGCGAAGGCATGTTGTCATTGCAAGAGGGATCAATGGCCTACATCGGCGCTGACACGCTCAT
>CBFHKY010000036.1:0-1745 GCA_965656525.1 Pseudomaricurvus sp.
TAGGTCATCGTCAGCCTCTTAAACACGCCCGTGAGGGCACAAAAACCCCCTGTTGGAATGCCAACAGGGGGTTTTTTTATGGGCTTTTATGCTTGCTAGTCTATTTCAAAAGATTGGGGGCAGCTCACTCCAGTTTGTTTCTACGGCTCTTTGTTTGGTTTGCTACCGTTACGCCTTAATTTTCAGTAGTATGAGTGTTTATAAAAATTAAGTGATGAAGCTAACCTTATGCTTCACAATTTATTATTTCCTTTGTTCTAGCACTCCCGTCGGAGAACGCAGTTTTGCTACCAATAAGAAAAACAATCAGCGTTTTGATCTATCAACTCCGCTATTTCCGTGGAAAGTATCTTAATTATTTCCAAAAGCCGAATTTAATACCGCATCAGCTCGTACAAAGTAAGTCACTTATGTGGGAGTCAGTTGATGACGATCCGCATTTTATCGTTGATCTTTCGCTTGTCGTGCAGAGCAGAGGCTGGCATTTACTCAGACTTACGGGCGCTGACGAAAAGGTTCTATCAGAATCGATTTTCTATCTTGACTACGATGGAGAAGGGTTCTCTGAAAGGTCGTCTATTGACGTAAGTTCGATACATGACGGCGTTGATGTTTTGGTCCGTTTGCCAGAGAAACTCAAACAGCTACGTTTTGACCCGGTTAACCATAAGTGTGAATTTACGTTTTCTCACATTGGTTTTCGGCCGGCGACTCAATTCGAAGTCATTTTCCGCTTCGTAAAACTTTATTTACAAAGACAGAGAGCATCGGGTCAGCATCCTTTGTCTGCTGTAAAGCAAAAGGTTGCAGAGCTGGGTGGTTGGAAAAATTTAAGCCCTAGAAAACTACTTTTATACGCCAAAAGTTTTGATCTTACGCGACGAGGCAGTAGAGATTATACTGTTCACGACTATCAACAGTGGATTACCGATTTCGAAAAGCCTTATCTACAGAGCCATTATCAGCTAACAGGTACCAATAATTTCACTTGTGCTCTATTAGCTCCCAAAAATGTATGTGATACCCTAAAGCAGTTTAAATGCGATCAGGCTTATCATCTTCCTTCTTCTGTAAATACACAAAAAGATCTTCTGCCGCTACTGAGGCGGTTTAAGAAAGAAGAGCGGGGTGACTCTTGTGACTATATAGTTCTGATTTTAGCTGCCGTTGAATTGTCGCCTTACTTTTTGTCTGCTGTAAATGAATCTTTACATAAAGTAGGTTCTAAAAAGCCACTGCTTATTTATACTGACCATGACCACATATCAAATGTTAACGTAAGATCAGCGCCCTTCTTTAAACCAGAATGGAGTCCTGAATTCCAGAAGACTTCATCTTATATAGGCCCAGTGGTTGTCATTCATATCAGCTTATTTGAAAAGCTGTGTGAAGACCTAACCTGTGAGTTTCCTGCAACCTACCTTATTGATAAGGTCTGTCACTTATTACCTGCGGTGTCAGAACGCCGAGTCATCAGAATTCCCGAAGTTCTTTTTCATATCCCTAGCAGTGATTGTATTTTAAGACCCAAATCAGGTGGTATTGTGTCAACGTGTTATCCGGGCTATGAGAGCTCGACACAGTACGGTGTGCTGCCAGTACTGCCACATGCATTTCCACTGGTATCGATCATTATTCCTACAAAAAATGGTCTGCGACTTTTAAAAGCCTGTATTGAGAGTATTAAAAAATTATCTACATACGATAATTATGAAATTTTGATTGTGGATAACGGCAGTGACGAC
>CBFHKY010000036.1:1845-4071 GCA_965656525.1 Pseudomaricurvus sp.
CCTGTATTGAGAGTATTAAAAAATTATCTACATACGATAATTATGAAATTTTGATTGTGGATAACGGCAGTGACGACAAGTCAACTCTGCGTTATATGCAAAATCTTTCGAATGAAGGTATTGCAACGGTCATTCGATCACCCGGAGAATTTAATTATTCACAGTTAAATAATACTGCGGCAGCTCAGTCTCAGGGGGAGGTTCTGGTTTTACTTAATAATGATATTGAAGTTATTACCGCTGATTGGCTTGAGCAATTAGTTCGGTATGCGGTTAAACCTGAGATCGGTTGTGTCGGAGCAAAACTCCTCTACCCTGATGGCCGTATTCAGCATGCAGGTGTAATTTTGGGTATTCACGGCGTTGGTGCGCACGTGCAACGGTTACATGACCGTGATGCTGATGGTTACTGCAAACGATTAAAATTTCCACAAGAATATACGGCAATAACTGCAGCTTGCCTTGCGATTCGCAAGGAGGTGTTTGACCAAGTTGGTGGCTTAAACCAAAAAGATTTAAAGGTGGGGTTTAATGATGTTGATTTATGTCTAAAAGTTAAAGAGGCAGGCTACAACAATATATGGACGCCTCTAGCCGAGTTGTATCATCACGAATCTGTTTCTAGAGGACCAGAAACGTCCCCTGAAAAAGCGCGTAGACTAGCTAAAGAAGCTGCTTACATCATGCAGAGGTGGGGCAGTATCTTGCAAAATGATCCAGCATATAATCCAAACCTGACCTTAACGGCCTCTAATTTTGAGCTGTCCTCACGGTATGTTACTAGGCCGTTAGGTGAAGGATCACTGATGGTGAACCCAGCAAAAGATCCTTATTATCACTGTTCAAACATTAATAGAGTTAATTCTATCAGGAGTTCAACTGTACCTGAGTGTGCTGCGTTAGCTAGAACTCCTGGCCTTTCTGTAATTATCTTAACGTTAGAGAAATACGAATTAATTTCACCCTTGATAGACAGTCTTCTTGCAGCAAAGGTTGCTCTATTATCAAAGTATAAAATCAATCTTCAAATCATTATTGGTGATACAGGCTCAACATCAGATGATATGGAAAGCCTATATCAGAGAGCTTCAAGTGATATTACAGTGGTTCGTGATCTCTCCTATCATTTCTCTAAGTGTAATAATCATCTTTTTCAGCGCTATGTGCTCTATGAAACGGTACTGTTTCTAAATAATGACATTCTTTTTGATGATCCGGTGACGTCGTTATTAGGAATGTACCGTCGGCTTGCCAATCAATCAGAAGTCGGTGTTGTTGGTGCTTACATGCTCTATCCAACAAAAAAACTTCAACATGGTGGCGTTGATGTATTCAAAAATGGCCCACAGAAAGGTTTTTGTTTTCACCCTGGCCATAATACTGCGTTTTCGGCTCCCGACTTTGGTAGTTCAAAGCGGTACCCAGCGGTTACAGGCGCTTGTCTAATGATGACTGCTGAGCTTTTTGAACAATGTGCTTTTTTTGATGAATCCTATGAAGCTGAAGCCCAAGATGTCGACCTTTGCTTGAAGGCGGCTCGACTTGGCTTGGCTACTGAAGTCGTGTATGTAGGTGAAATTATTCACTACGAAAACGGAACAAGAAGGAAGGGGGAGTATAACCAGCGAGATCGTGCTCGATTCATTCGGAAGTGGCGCTCATTTCTTGGGTTAGAACATTATGATTAAAAAAATATTATTTTTGACTCAAAAAATGTCTATGGGTTTTGGTGTTTCAGTTGTTGTTCATCAGCTGACACTAGAGTTAGTTCGTCTTGGTGTTGACGTCTCTGTAGTTTGTCTGGAGCATGATGGGTCTATACTAAACGACTACCCCATAAACATCATAGGTCCAGATGCCGATGATTTAGATGGTTACATTACTCAGCATAAAATTACGCACGTTATAGCTCATACATCTCCGTACTTTGAAGTGTTGCCGTCGTTAAAAGCAAAATGTAGAAAAGTGGTATGGGAACACGGCGACCCTACACCTGACCTATTTCCTTTCGACGGTCATGAAAGAAAACAAATCGCCAGTAGAAAGCGGTTAGTTGTCTACCCTAATGTCGATCAGGTTGTGGCAATTTCTGAATTCGTTCGTGCAGATATCGGTTGGCCACAAGCTAACATTATTTATAATGGGTGTGATCATATTGAAACTGTTAGTCGTTCGGATGAAAGTAATAGCCGCTTGAAGGTTGGTACGTTGATGCGATTAGGAACG
>CBFHKY010000036.1:4168-7312 GCA_965656525.1 Pseudomaricurvus sp.
CGGGTGAAAGCTATTACAAAGGTAATGAGCTTTATTTGGATCTAGTGAACCGCTTTCAAGGGCAAGTGGATATTGATTTTTTCCTAATGGGGCGGGGTGAACCTGAAGATGCAAGTCCTTTTATCGATGCAGGTGTATCTGTGATTCTCAACGCCACAGATGAGGAACGCTCTCGCTACCTTGCAGATCTCAATATTTTTGTCTCACTGAGTTTATGGGAAGGGTTTAATCTACCTCTTGTGGAAGCTGCTCTTTCGGGAGCTTTACCATTGGCTTTGGACACTGGAGCTCACCCAGAGGTTACGCCTTTTATATTTTCTAATTTGTCGGAGCTAGAGGCTTTCGTTCGTAATATAAGAGGCGATCGAGCAGAGTTGCTGTCTGAATACGCAAGGAGAACCAAAAGCCAAATTGTTGATAAGTTCAAGTGGAAAGCGGCTGCAAAGCAATTGGTTAAAGTAGTTTTAGTGTAGCTAGGATATCGCACATGAATGTATCGCTCGTTTGGGCTTATGCTCGAGCCAACTTAGAGAATCAAATATCTAGCACTTATTTTGGATGGATGTGGTGGATTGTAGAGCCCTTATTGACAATGCTGGTCTATTATTTTGTTTTTGAATTACTACTAAGCCGGGGCGGTGATGGTTATGTGAATTTTTTACTGGTTGGTGTCGTGAGTTGGACATGGTTTTCAAACAGTGTTACACATGCTGCAGGCAGTATTATTCGAGAAAAGTCAGTTATTCAAACAATTAGCATGGATAAAGTGGTTTTTCCCTTTGCTTCGATGTTAGAAAATTTTCTTAAACAATTCATTGTTTTTGGTGTTTTGCTTATTTTTCTGGCTTGGTCCTCTGGTATGACGTTGCATTGGCTCTACACGCCTTTGATAGCTATAGAGCAGTTATTGCTGATTGGTGCTATCTCAATGCTATTTGCTTCAGTGGTTCCTTTTTTTCCTGACTTTCAAATGATTATTACCATTGGTCTTCGTGCAGGGATGTTCTGCTCCGGCGTATTTTATACTCTTGATATGCTTTCTGAAGATGTGGCGAAATATTTCTTGTTGAACCCCATGGCCAATATTATAGAGCAGTACCGTGCAGTTTTAATCCGCTCCGAGATTCCAAACATAGACTCAATGCTGATAATTTCAATAGGCTCCGTCGTAGGGATATGTTTTGGGCATTATATTATTCAACGCAACAACAAACTTTATCCGAGATTGGTGACTCAGTGAAAAATGAAAACGACACTGTAATCTCTGTTAAAAATATTTCTGTTTCTTACCAAAAAGGTCGCTCTTTGTTTTCTCGTGAGAAACATGAAGTCTATAGTGGTTTAAGCTTCGATGTTCGCAAGGGTGACTCGTTAGGAGTTATTGGACGAAATGGCGTTGGCAAAAGTACTCTACTAAAGCTGCTGGCTGGAATTATTGAGCCCGACCGTGGAGAGATCACGTTTAATTGTAATAAAGTTGCATTGCTGGCATTAGGGGCGGGGTTTAACCCTCAGTTAACCGGTCGACGAAACATCATCATTAACGGTCTTCTGTTAGGGTTTGGGCGCAAAGAGATCCTAACGCAGGTGGATGCTATCGTAGAGTACTCAGGAATTGGAACGGCGATTGACGATGCCATTAAAACGTATTCTGCAGGAATGAGAGCCCGTTTAGCATTCTCTATTGCGATTAACATGCAGCCAGATGTATTGCTCATTGATGAAGCACTAGGTGTTGGTGATGCAGCGTTTATGCAGAAGTCGACCAAAGCTATTCACGAGAGGGTAAGGTCTAGCCAAACAGTTGTTTTGGTGTCTCACCAAGCCGCCACGGTAAAAATGCTATGCAATAAAGTGATATGGATTGAAGACGGCGAAATTCGTAAAACCGGTGACGTCATAAGCGTTGTTCAAGAATACGAAAAGTACATTACTGCTGGGCGGTAGATGAATAGAAATCTGAATGCACCCGATATCACACTAAGTATTATTATTGTTAACTTTAACAGCGGTGACCTGCTAAAAAATTGCTTGGTGTCTTTATTGTCTCAAATGCACCTCCTGAAATCGGTGATAGTCATTGATAATGCTAGTAAAGATGACTCTATGAAGTGTATACCCGTCCATGAAAATATCGATCTGATCTATTCGTCTTCAAACCTTGGTTTTTCTACAGCTTCAAATGTCGCTGTGAATCGTTGTTCCTCTGCAGATTGGGTGGTGATGCTAAATCCAGACACGGTGGTTGATCGAGATTTTGTGCCATCAGTTTTACGAGCGATATCATGCCACCCTGGATATAGTTCTTATGCCTGTCGTATGATGTCTTTAAATGATCCGTCAAAAATTGATGGGCTTGGTGATGGCTATCACCTATCTGGACGGCCCAGAAGACGTTTTCATGGTGCTGAATTTGAACGGACAACAATGCCAAAAGTTGAAGAAGTTTTTTCTGCTTGTGGCGGTGCGGCTGTCTACAATCGTAGAGTCTTTCAATCACTAGGCGGTTTTGATGAAAATTTTTTCTGTTACCTAGAAGATGTTGATCTCGGCTTTCGTTTTCAACTGCAGGGTCACAAATGTTTATTTGTCCGTGATGCCGTTGTTCACCACGTAGGTTCTGCAATCGCCGGCCTACATAGCAATTTTCAGATTTATCATGCTCACCGTAATTTGGAGTGGGCATATTTTAAAAATATGCCGATAGGTGCTTTGTTGTTAACGCTGCCGCTTCACTTGTTATTGAACGTATGGACAATAATGCTTTTCTGTTTTCGAGGTAAGTTCGGTATCATTATGCGCGCGAAATATGACGCATTAAAATCCATAACAAGAGTTATGCAGCAAAGGCATCAGTGTGCAGGGGTAACAAAATTATCCTCCATGGAAATTTTGAAAATTTTGAACTGGAAGTTCAAGTGAACTAAATATTTCCACATTGTGTCGTATTAATTTAGTTTGGGACCTGGTATGAAAAATTCTGCACTGAAAGCCATTTTGTGTGGCTATGAGAGAGGAGGCACAACGTTATTAAGCCAAATGGTGGTCTCGCACCCACAGTTGGAAACGGGCTTTGAAGGGGGGTTTTTACTGGCGTCAAAACCTCAAGACTTCCTTAAGCCTCAGTATGAGCCTTTTAATTCA
>CBFHKY010000036.1:7411-24282 GCA_965656525.1 Pseudomaricurvus sp.
TCTATGGTTCGAAATGGCTGGGGTGTTACGGACGACGATGTGCGATACATAGTTGATACAGATGACTGGGAACAAGTCTATATCCGCCTGAGAGAAAGAGCCTCTCAAATTAATAATAAAAAAGCCTTTTTAGTCGATAAAACGCCTAAATATATGAAGATACTTGATAAAGTGCTTGCTCGATTTCATGACGTACCTTGTGTAGTGATAGTGAAAGAGCCCAAAGGTGTCATTTGGTCTTGGTTAAAGCGTCAGCCTGATATAGATTTGAATTGTATACCTGAAGCGATTGTTGATGAATTTTGTAGCCGTTATGAATCTTATGCAAAAGGTTATCGTCAAGCACTTGATCGATTTCCGGAGCGTATTTTTACGGTTGATTATGCGGCTCTATGTCTTGACACCGAATCTATGGCCAAAAAGATTTATGATCATATCGGTATCGATTTCGATAGCCGATATTTAACGTTTGAGAAAAAGTATGAGGTTCATGCTAGTACAGTAGTACGAGATTACCTGTCAGAGTATGAGTCTCGCTTAAGTCCTGCAATTGTCCGCCGGATAGAAAAAAAGACACGCAAAGCTCAAAAGTTATTATGGGGGTAAGCTCCTCCCCCTTTTTAATCATTGGTTATGAGCAATTGTGTCGGTTTGTATCCTATAAAATATGACTTATAAGTTAAGCGCCTGTTCGCTGGTTAACAGGTGAAACTCAAAAAAACGTAACAAACGTTCTTTGGCGTTCTGCTGTGAGCAATGGCTTTTCAAGGTATTAACCGCAGATTCTGACATCTGCCGATAAGTATCAGCATCGTATTTAGCCACCTGATAACTGTTGGCGTAACACTCCCTTAACGACTCCCAGTTCACTAGCGAGCGAGACGTTCTGTACATGCGTCTAGTATCGTCAGGCCAAGCGGAAGGCTCGAGTGAGTGTGCCACAACAAAACTATTTTTCGAGTGGATGTAGTCTTTCATTCCGGTATGGTCTGGACTAATAGCTGGTGTACCTGAAGACATATATTCCATCAACGGCAGGCACTGGCCTTCGCCCTTGGAAGAGTTGACCGCATAGCTGGAGTGATAGCTCAGGCGCGCATAGCTATCATCTTCTAAATAACCACGAATGGCGACAATGCGACATTGACGATCAGTCGGTGTTTTCTTCAGCGCAGTCTCAAGAATATCCGGCCACTCTAGGTTATGGCTGCTTGTAAGTTTCAAGATCAAAGTGGCATCTGGTACATCTTGAAAAGCCCAGCAAAAAGCAGTAATCATATCCCCCCAGTTCTTTCGTTGATCTAATGGGTTTAGAATACTGGTGTAGATAACACCTTCAAAAGTTAACTCACCAGCGTCTAAGACAAAGCTGTCTATGTTCTTTTGTAGCGCATGCTGTGGCAATGTTGTGTTGTGAGTGTCAATTACCGTGCCACTCAAGGTGAGAATGAAGGGCTGTTGGTAGCCGCTATTTTTGGGTAGCTCATCATCTGTTTTAAATCGGTCCCACACTGGTGAGGGTATCGCCATAGCAGGATAATCGGGGCGAATCGCCTTGCGAATCGTTGCGACTGAATGCGATGAGTGTGTAATAGCTTGTCCACACTTTCCTAATACTAAGCGCCAGTCATGTTGAGGTTTTGAATCCCATTGCTCGGAGGGTAGATCATTGAACTCCCAAGCGAGTACAGGCACAGTAGGGCACTCGTTATACATGTAGGTCTTATGCGGAGGCATAAATGATAAGAATACACAGTGTTCACCTGCGGTTTTTGCTTGGTGATAAATAGGATCAACTTCGGTGATTGGATCATTAATCGTGATCACTTCACCGCACTGATGCAAAACGGGTAGAAATTCTCTAAGCACAAAATAATAACTGTACTCTGCAGTGCCAAACTTTTCCTTAATGGATTCCGAGCTGCTGTCCGTGTAAACAATAATTTTCATTGATTGTCTCTTATGACGGTCGTTTTGACGTGGCGAGATATCTTTTTCACAGCGCTAAAAGTTTTTTCTAGCGGTGATGGTTCTAAGTATTTATTGATCTGTTTTGTTTGCTTGATTAGAGTTTGGTACTTGTCAGAGTTTTCACCCAGTTCGAAACTGGCTTTCAGCGTTTTTACTAAACTCTCCCAGTCAAGCCGCTGTTGCAATTCGACTTTATTCTCAAAGTCTGGGTGGGGAATACTCTCTGGTTCTAGAGAAGAGTTATAGGTGAGCGTTGCAGTCTGATCTGTGGTGTAGGGCAGCATTTCTGCTATGATTTTATGGTTTGGGTGAATGACCGGTACGCCAGACATTGCAAATTGTACATCTGGAAACGGTGTGTGTTGGCGTGCATTGATATTGATATAAAAGCTACTGTGCGATATGAGATCTTGGGCTTCCGTGTTAGAACCTGAGCCAATTAACATAATGACCCGACAACGATAGGGGCGGCATCTGGATGCCGTCAGTGCCACTCTCATAGACTCATCCAGTGCTAAAGTACTGGGTACTCTGATAATTAAGGTCGCTTTTGGTTGATCTCGAAATGCCTCTGTGAATGCAGAGATAAGATAGCGATAGCGATAACGCTTGTGCGATATATCTGAAGATAAAAATGATGTGTAGATAGTTCCTTCAATATGAGCCAAGTTTGCCTTGATATGGTTAGTGTTTCTTGGTGATGTCAGCGGGCTATCTGATGTAGGTTCTACGCCTAAAGAAAATAAGCCTATACCCATTGTGCGAGTATCAAGGGCATCTTTGGGCGGTGATAAATCTAATCCGGTAAAATGGATGACAGATTCATAGCTATCAAGTTCAACCGCTAGAGTGTATGTTTCCGGCTTTTTTGTGAGAGTAATTTTGGCGTTTAACGGTCCAATATTGATGTTGATTTCACGGCCAATATTGTTTCCATAACCCATTAAGGTGATTGTAAGTTCAAACTTTCCTATCAGTAGGTGAGGTAGATCTATACACGGAGTTTCCGAAAGAGACCAGCAACCCCAAGGTTCAGCAGCATAAAATCCTTCTAAATAACTTGCACCGAATTTAGAAGCTTTAAATTCCATTTTGAATGGAGTTTTTTTCCAAGGTATTTTTACTGGGCCTTTCTCTGGGTGTAGCCCTCCTAGGTCAGCAACTTCAAAGATTTGACGGTCGCCGCGAAAGCTATTGGAATCAATAACAGTAGCCTTAAAAGAAGGGCAGTAATACTGTTTGGCCGCAGCATTTGAAGAGTTGCTTTTATCCGTTGTTGGTAATGGCAGCAATAACACCAACATCCTAGAAGGAATTAACTTCCGTAGTTGTTTCGCGTGTTGTTTTGAAAAAACGGCAAAGGACAGTTGATGTTTGAATCTTTGTTCTACTAGTTGTTGATGTTTCTGGGGAAGTTTATCGAAAGCGTAAGGCAGCAGAAGATAGGTTTGCATGTGCTCTAATAGATTCAGCGCATCTGCTACGGTGAGGGCAATACCTATCGGCTTGTCATGCGGCCTAGTATGAACTGTTTCCGTTAAAGGCAGTTCGATCTCCTTGCACCCGCCTTGGGGGGATAGCATCTCAAAAAGGCTATGGCGTAAGTCAACTAATTGAAAGTCGCCAACTGTTTCTAGTATGTTGGTGCTTACTTTGGGAAAGTAGTATTTCGCTATCATCTTTTTTGTTGTCAATCATTATAAGTATATAAGATATTATGCTTTGCTGGTTGGGGTATTACCAGACTCAGTTCTTGTTATGGTCATACTTAATAAGGTTTTTATGCGGTCTATTCGTTGGCATGTTGAGAGTGGATTGAGTACCATCTACGGAAGCTTAGAGGTTAATGGTGTGCTTTCATATGTCTTCTGCTGTGTTGAGCAACATATGCAGTCGAACATTAGCGGCGCTATTTATTCTTTATATCCGCAAATAATAATAAAAAAGTCGCTTGAATGAAGTGTCTTATTCGATAGCTAAAGTTGGAGAGCTACCATTGAAAAGGATTATAAAAGGCCTGCTCAGACGAATCGCTGTTAAGGCTGCTGCGCTCGCGGGCACCGAAATTCAGTTTTCCAGCGCACCGAAGCCAAAGACTGCTCAGCCTCCTTCGCCCCCCCAATCAGAGATCGATATCGATTTTGGTTACGAGCCAGAACTCAAAGATGCAATATTGAGTGGTTGGTTTAATAACGACAGTGGCGAGCTGATCGAAGGGTTTACTATTTCTGCACAGGACACAGTGCTTGATGTTGGGTGTGGCGAAGGAGTGTTCACTGTTTTTTGTGCATCCCAGGGAGCCAAAGTTATTTATGCCGACATTGATGGTGAAAAGGTTGCTAAGGCGACGGAAAAGCTGACTGGTACACCTGCAAAAGAGCTCGTACCGTTAGTCTCTGATGCAAACCCTCTTCCACTGGAGGATGGAGTCGCTAACAAAATTGTAGCGATGGAAGTAATGGAGCATGTTGAAGACCCAGAAGCGTTTTTAGCTGAGCTGGTTCGCGTGGGCTGTTCTGGTGCTACTTATCTAATTACCGTTCCAGATCCTGAGTCTGAATCGGTGCAGGTAGATTTAGCCCCAGATAGCTACTTTCAACACCCGAATCACATTCGCGTTGTTGGCCGTGACGAATTTGAATCACTGGTTGAGGCCGCAGGGCTCATTATTGAGAAGCGTACATCCTATGGTTTTTACTGGACTATTTGGTGGTGTTTCTTCTGGGCTTGTAAGCAAGACCTCTCGCCACCGTGGCATCCGTTGCTTAAGAGCTGGAACAAAACATGGGGCCATCTGCTGAATACAGAGCAAGGTCCACAAATTAAAAAGGTGCTGGATACGCATTTGCCAAAAAGCCAAGCCATTATTGCCAGAAAACCATAATAATAAATAGCCTAACGAAAACCGGATATAGATAGATAAGGTGACATAGAATTGCTTTTATCGTTCGGTGTGATTGGCTTTATTGAAGAGCTGTAAGTTGAAAAAGAATATTGATATCGAATGCCTGCGTGCAGTAGCTATTGTATTGACAATGCTTTTGCATTTGCCCACTTTACTGCCTTCAAATTCTGGTTTTCTAGAATTTTTGTACAAGTACTTCGAGTTTTCAGTGGGGGTTGACCTTTTCTTTGTTGTGTCTGGCTTTGTGATAACTCAATCGCTAGTAGCCAGTGAGCATCAAGGAGGCATTCGCACAAGCAGGCTGATGATGGCTTTTTGGACTAAGCGAGCCTTTCGTTTGCTACCTGCGGCATTTTTGTGGCTTATCGTGTTGTCACTATACTATGTCTACTTGGGGCACTTTTGGGAGTGGTCTAAACCCATCCTTGCAGCTGCTCTTAACCTGATGAACTTGTATTCGGCGTATTGTGTTGAGAACCCTACGGATCCTTTATTCTGCGGTGCTTTTTACCAGCATGGCCATTACTGGAGTCTATCGTTGGAAGAGCAGTTTTATCTGGTCTACCCGTTTCTTTTCTTCTTTATACCGCGTCGCTTTTTAATGGTTCTTGTGGTTGCGGCTATTGCGGCGCAATTTTTTTGGAATCGTCCTATATGGTCTTATGGTTGGTTTTTTCGCACTGATGCCCTGTGTTGGGGGGTGCTGCTGGCGTTGCTCTACCACAGTGACGTCTTCTCAAAATTTGATCCTCAAATTTTGAGAAGACGGGTCGTGTCTATAGCTATGTTTATTGTACTGATCGTGATACTCGTAGTGGTTGGGCGTCAGTTTACAGGATTTAGTGGTAACAATAAGTCATATGGAGTGGCGCTAGTGGCCGTAGTTGGGGCTGTATTGGTGTGGCTTTCGTCTTTCGACCGAAATTATTTTTCATGTGTTGGGTTGATGCGTGATGTTATGGTTTATTTGGGGGCGCGCTCTTATTCGCTGTATGTTTCGCACTTGATTATTTTTATGATCATCAAAAATCACTTTCCGATTTTTAATCTTTTTGACTTTGCTGAGGGCTCACAGGGGTTAAAGTTGTGGATTGCAGGAGTTGGTGTAGGTTTGACGTTTTTGGCAGCAGAGTCTACTTATCGATGGGTTGAGTTGCCCATTCGTACTTATGGTCGTAACACCGCGCGGCGCTTGCAAGCAGGAGAGGTTGATGCTGGCTGTTAGATTTCAGGGGCTCATAGCGATGATTTCCAATCGTATTGAGGTTGATGTATGCGCCTGACAGTATCCGTTGTTTATTATCGGTCGCGTGCTGAGTGGGTTGAGCAGTCTTTGCGCTCTTTGGCTGCGGCCGTTAGAGCGTTGAAACTTCAACAGAAAAGTGTCAATTGCCATCTGTGCCTAATAGACAATGAGGCTAAACAATATGAGGGCGTTATAATCGGGCGTCGGCTAGAGTCTTCTGGCGAGCTGGCTATCTTCGATTCTTTACAGTTCATCGTTAATCAAGACAACTTGGGTTATGGCTCAGCTCATAATGTATCTATTCTGATTCCTCCTCTTAAAAATAATGATTTTCATTTGGTTCTTAACCCTGATGTTTTGTTGGCGCAAGACGCCTTGTGTGAGGGATTGTCTTATTTGCTTGCTCACCCCGAAGTCAGTATGGTGGCGCCGCGTGCATGTGATGAGTCTGGCAACTATATATGTTTGTGTAAGCGCTATCCTCGAATATCGGAGCTGTTTTTACGTGGGATGAGGTATGGCAGGTTCGGACGATGGGTAGGTTCGGGCTTGGCCCGCTATGAAATGCGTGAGCTTGAAAGGGCTGGCGAGGCAATCACAGTCCCTATCATAAGCGGTTGTTTTATGTTGGCAAGGCGCTGTTCCCTATGGGCTGTCGGTGGTTTTGACCACAGATTCTTTCTTTACTTTGAGGATTTTGATTTGTCGGTGAATGTCGCAAGCCAGGGTTTGGTTAAGTACTTGCCTACCATGAAGATTATTCATTACGGTGGCGGCGTAATGAAAAAAGGCGTTTCGCATATTATTATGTTTGCTTCGTCCGCGGTAAAGTTTTTCAATAAGCATGGCTGGCGGTGGTGATTGACTTGTTTCAACCACTCTTCAAGCCATGCTGTTATTTTGTTTAGTGCTTTTAACGGACGTTAGATAGTTTTAGGTTCGGCTTTTTGGCTTCTCTAAAGAGTAAGGCTATTTTGCCAATCTCTTGAATCACTTCTGCTTTGGTATGCTTACACAGGTCAGCAATCACGGTCTTGCGCAGTTCGCGGTCTGCAATCACCAATTTTACCTTAATCAATTCATGGTCGTTCAGTGCTCGATTCAGTTCATCCATTACGGCTGGGCTTAATCCATTTCCTGCAATAGTGACAATGGGCTTTAGTTTATGACCAATGGAGCGATATTGTTTCTTGAGGTCTGGAGCTAAGGGCATACAATGTTCCAATCAATAAATTGTAAATATAGGCAACGGTAAACGCTAAGCCTTATTGTAACTTAAGTTTGGGTGACAGGTATCGATGGCTAGGTCAAAAAGCAGTAAAGGCTGGTTGAATGAGCACTTTAAAGACCAATATGTTCAACAGTCTCAAAAAGATGGCTATCGTTCCAGAGCTAGCTATAAGTTGGTTGAGTTAGACGAAAAAGATCAGCTTTTCCAGGCAGGTATGACCGTAGTGGATCTTGGTGCTGCACCTGGTGGCTGGAGTCAGGTGGCGGCTCGTCGAGTGGGTGATAAAGGGAGGATTATCGCGTCAGATATTTTACCTATGGATTCACTGGCTGGAGTCGAATTTATTCTGGGTGATTTTACCGAGGCAGAGGTGTATGACCAAATTATGGCTGCCATGGGTCCTCAGAAGGCAGACCTTGTAATATCCGATATGGCCCCCAATATGAGTGGTGTAGCTGACATTGATCAGCCTAGAGCTATGTATTTGGTTGAGTTGGCTCTGGATATGGCAAGAAATACTTTGAGAGTTAATGGCAATTTCGCGGTCAAAGTTTTTCAGGGTGCAGGATTTGATACTTATCTACAGGATATGCGTACATCCTTTAAGTCAGTAGTAACCCGAAAGCCAGGCGCTTCAAGAGCTAGATCTCGCGAAGTATACTTGGTGGGTAAAGGCTTTAAGCGTTAAATTGGTAATATTTCTGTTAAATCCGTCCACGTCGTGATGCGATTACGTGGTCTTTAGGCGCCTCTAAGCGCTATACTAAAACCTATTCCAAGTTTTGCGCAGGTAGATGCTTGCTAAGCATGAGCGCAGAACGGTTTGATGTGAGGGTATATCTTTGAATGACATGGCAAAAAACCTCCTGTTATGGCTGGTTATCGCGGCGGTGCTTCTGGCCGTCTTTCAAAACTTTAATACGGCACCATCTCAGGAAACCTTGACCTATTCCGAGTTTGTTAAAGAAGTACAAATGGATCAGGTTAAGCAGGTAGAGGTTAAGGGGCAGGTCATTGAAGGCGTGAGAATGAACAATTCCCGCTTCCAGACAGTACGGCCTCTGATCCAAGACGACCGTTTGATGGATGATCTGCTTAACCATAATGTTGAGGTTAAAGGTGCATTACCCGAGCAACCGAGCTTGTGGCAGCAGCTGCTGGTGGCCAGCTTCCCAATATTGCTGATTATTCTCGTATTTGTATTTTTTATGCGTCAAATGCAAGGCGGAGCAGGTGGCCGTGGCGGCCCAATGAGTTTTGGCAAGAGTAAGGCCAAGCTGCTGGGCGAAGATCAGATAAAAACAACCTTTGCAGATGTCGCTGGTGTGGATGAGGCCAAAGACGATGTTCAAGAGCTGGTTGAGTTTTTGCGTGATCCTACAAAATTCCAGCGTCTTGGCGGTAAAATTCCTCGTGGTGTCTTGATGGCAGGTCCTCCAGGTACAGGTAAAACCTTGTTGGCGAAGGCCATTGCTGGTGAGGCAAAAGTGCCCTTTTTCTCTATTTCAGGTTCTGATTTTGTTGAAATGTTTGTGGGTGTTGGTGCTTCTCGTGTGCGTGACATGTTTGAGCAGGCAAAGAAACAGTCACCCTGTATTATTTTTATCGATGAAATCGATGCAGTAGGCCGTCATCGCGGCGGCGGTCATGGCGGCGGGCACGATGAAAGAGAGCAAACTCTAAACCAGTTACTGGTTGAGATGGATGGCTTCGAGGGTAATGAAGGAATCATTGTGATAGCGGCAACTAACCGACCCGATGTATTGGATAAGGCGCTGCTTCGCCCAGGTCGTTTTGATCGTCAAGTGTTCGTTGGCCTGCCTGATATTCGCGGTCGAGAGCAAATCTTAAAAGTTCACATGCGAAAAGTTCCTCTGGATGAGCAGGTGCAAGCATCCATTATTGCTCGCGGAACCCCGGGCTTTTCAGGGGCTGACTTGGCAAACTTGGTAAACGAGGCGGCACTGTTCGCGGCCAGAGCTAATAGGCGCCTTGTTAGCATGGAAGAATTTGAAAAGGCCCGAGATAAGATCATGATGGGCGCTGAGCGCAAATCCATGGTGATGAGCGAGCAAGAAAAAGAAAATACAGCTTACCACGAGGCTGGACACGCGATTGTTGGCCGCCTAGTGCCAGAGCATGACCCTGTGCATAAAGTAACAATTATTCCCCGAGGCAGAGCGTTGGGGCTAACTCAGTTCTTACCCGAAGATGACAAGTACAGCTTGAGCAAAAGAGCGCTCGAATCACAACTGTGTACTTTGTTTGGTGGCCGTATTGCGGAAGAAATGACACTGGGCTTTGATGGCGTCACAACGGGCGCACAGAATGACATTGAGCGCGCCACCAGCTTGGCTCGTAGCATGGTCACTAAGTGGGGCTTGTCCGAAAAATTAGGACCTTTGCATTATGGTGAAGACGATGGCGGTATGCCTGGTGCGGGAGGGCCGCAGAACTATTCAGGCGCTACTTCTAAAGTTATTGATGAAGAGGTGCGCGGCATCATTGACCGCTGTTACAGCATTGCTGAAAATCATTTGACGGAAAATAAAGACATTCTTGTTGCTATGAAAGATGCACTCATGGAGTATGAAACCATTGATGCAGAACAAGTTGATGATCTAATGGCGCGGCGTAAAGTACGCCCTCCTAGAGATTGGCACGACAGTGATTTCGATGACTCTGCTAAAGGCAGCGGCGGTGATGGCGACAGCGCGTCTAAACCCATCGGTGGGCCGGCGCAAAGTCACTAATCATTAAGTGTTCTTAAAGGCCCAGCTTGCTGGGCCTTTTTTGTTTGTAGCCTGTTTTTATGAACCGGAAAGTGAATGCTGTCTTAAGCTTAGAGGGAATGGTCGATGGTGAAAGACTTTTTATTTGGCGCCAAGAGCCTAGATTTCTCGACCCCCCAAGTGATGGGGATTTTGAACGTTACGCCAGATTCTTTTTCAGATGGCGGTAGTCATTACAACGGTACCCAGCTGCAGCTTGAAAAGGTTATTGGGCATGCTCGCACTATGGTAGAGCAGGGCGCGACGATGATTGATGTGGGTGGCGAATCTACCCGCCCCGGAGCCGCAGTTGTTGGAGTTCAGGAGGAGCTGGATAGAGTGATCCCCGCGGTGGAGCGTATATCTGCTGAATTGGATGTGGTTATTTCGGTAGACACCAGTAAGCCAAAAGTAATGATCGAGGCGGCTAAGGCGGGGGCTCACATGATCAACGACGTACGCGCGTTTCAGCAAGAGGGTGCGCTTGCGGCGGCGGTAAGCACAGAATTGCCAGTGTGCATCATGCACATGCAAGGTCAGCCCAAAACGATGCAATCTCAGCCTGAATACGATGATGTAATAACGGAGGTCTTGGCTTTTTTACGCCTTCGAATGGAGGTTTTGATTCAATCGGGCATCCCCAGTAGTAAAGTAATGATTGATCCTGGCTTCGGTTTTGGTAAAACTGTGGCGCACAATTTATCCTTATTGAAAGGGCTGCAACGATTCTCCGAGTTGGGGGTTCCGGTTTTGGTGGGACTTTCACGTAAATCGCTGTTTGAGTCAGTATTGGGGCGCAAAGTGAATCAGCGGCTGGCCGGAAGTTTGGCTTCAGCTCTGCTCGCAGCTCAGCAAGGCGCAAGTATTATTCGCGTACATGATGTGCAAGAAACCGCTGATGTACTGACTGTTTGGAAAAGCGTGCAATTGGCTCGCTAAGCTCGGGTTTTTGGTGAAACAAATACTGGACGGTTCATTTTTAAAATAAGAGACGGTATGTCGAGAAAATATTTTGGTACAGATGGGATTCGTGGGCGAGTGGGAGAGGGGGCGATCACCCCGGATTTCGTTCTGCGTCTAGGTTGGGCAGCTGGTAAAGTTCTGGGTGAGTATTACGGTGGGCCTAAACGAATATTAATTGGTAAGGATACACGTATCTCTGGCTATATGTTTGAGTCAGCATTAGAGGCCGGTTTGATTAATGCGGGCGTGGATGTATGGTTGTTGGGGCCAATGCCGACCCCAGCGATTGCATATTTGACCCGAACTTTTCAGGCGCAGGCCGGCATCGTAATCAGTGCCTCCCACAACCCTTATTATGATAATGGAATTAAATTCTTTGGGGCCAATGGGACAAAGTTACCTGATGAGGTTGAGCTTGCTATTGAGGCATTACTTGATCAGCCGATGCACACGGCTGAGCGTCTAGGCAAGGCTCTCCGAATCGAAGACGCTGCAGGGCGATATATAGAATTCTGTAAGGGCACAATGCCTTGGGGGTTCAATTTATCGGGGCTGAAGTTGGTGATCGATTGTGCCCATGGTGCGACGTACCACATAGCGCCTTCCGTTTTTCGTGAGTTGGGTGCGCATGTCGAAGTAATTGGTGCGTCACCGGATGGTGAGAATATCAACTATGAGTGTGGATCCACTAAACCAGAAAAGTTACAGTCCAAAGTGCTGGAAGCGCAAGCTGACTTAGGTATTGCTTTTGACGGTGATGGCGATCGTCTAGCGTTTGTGGATCATAAAGGTGAAGTCGTTGATGGCGATGAAATCCTCTACCTGATCGCACATTACCGACAAAAATTCAGCGGTGGCTGCAACGGTGTTGTGGGTACGTTAATGAGCAATTTTGGTTTTGAAAAAGCTCTAGACAAAGCGGGAATTCCTTTTGCTCGTGCAAAAGTTGGCGATCGATACGTTTTAGAGCAAATGCAGCAGCGCGGTTGGCTTCTAGGTGGGGAGAACTCTGGGCATATTGTTTGCTCGGATGTCACGACTACGGGTGATGGCATTGTGGCAGCATTGCAAGTGTTGTTGGCCACTACGGTTGAAGGCGGTAGTTTACACGAGCTGAAGCAGGGAATGCTGAAAGTGCCTCAGAAAATGATTAATGTGCGCGTAAATAAGCAAGTCGGTGTTGATGGGAATGAAAAAATTGCTGCCGCGGTGTCACAAGTGGAAGATGAGCTTGGCAATAGTGGTCGAGTTCTGCTTCGCGCCTCGGGAACAGAGCCGTTGATTCGCGTAATGGTAGAAGGTGAGGATTTGCGGCAGGTGACAGCACTCACTGAAAAGCTCGCCGAGGTCGTATCAGATCAGCTAACTTAAGTGTAAGCCTGTTTACTGACTAACAATGCAGATAAAGTCGTTGTAACGACATAACTTATCCGATAAGATTTGCGCCCGTTTCATATGGGACATAGGTGCTGTATAGGCATCACAAAGGAGCGGTAAACGATGAGACGTCCACTGGTTGTAGGCAACTGGAAAATGAATGGTTCGCTTGACTCAAATCGCGAGCTGTTAAGTGATCTTTTGTCGCTTTGGAGTGGCGTGCATCAAGTGGAAGTAGGTGTTTGTCCTCCTGCGCTTTATATTGGCCAAGTCCAGCAGTTGTTGAGCGGCAGCAATATTGAGTGCGGCAGTCAGGATGTGAGCTGGGCACATGAAGGTGCGTATACCGGCGAACTATCAGCACTTATGCTGGCTGACTTTAATTGCCGTTTTGCGATCGTTGGTCATTCAGAGCGACGTGAATACCACGGCGAAACAGATGCCTTGGTTGCCAAGAAATTTATGGCGGCACAGGCTCAGCAGCTAACCCCCATCTTGTGTGTGGGTGAAACATTGGCTCAGCGCGAAGCTGAAGAGACGCTTTCAGTCATAGGCCAGCAGTTAAAAGCAGTGATTGATGCGGCTGGCCGCCAAGCGATGTCTTCGGCTGTTGTCGCTTATGAGCCTGTGTGGGCCATTGGAACTGGCTTGACCGCTTCGCCAGAGCAAGCACAAGAGGTGCACGAGTTTATTCGTGACCAGTTGGGCGAAGCAGGTAGCGGAGTAAGAATTCTATACGGTGGTAGCGTAAAGCCATCGAATGCGGCTGAGCTGTTTGCTAAGTCGGATATTGATGGAGCCTTGGTTGGGGGCGCATCACTGAATAGTGACGATTTCTATAAGATCTGTCTCGCGGCAGAATGAAGGCGAATTGATGGAAAAGGTTGTTTTAGTCATACACGTTTTGACGGCTCTGTCGATCATTGCTCTGATTTTGTTACAACAGGGTAAAGGTGCAGAGGCTGGTGCCTCTTTTGGTGGTGGTGCCTCTCAGACCGTATTTGGTAGTCAAGGTGGTGGTAACTTCTTTACTCGTGCTACAGCCATTTTGGCAACCGTGTTTTTTCTGACAAGTTTTGGGCTGGCGGTTTTGGCTAAGCAAAATGCTCAGCTGAGCGGCCTTGATGGTATTCCAATGGTTGATGAGTCGACGGCTATTCCTGCGATGAATGAGTCAGCTGGCGATTTACCTTCTGCTAATGATTCTTCAGGTGGCGATATTCCTCGGGCTCCTGAATAGTAAAAGTTTGCCCAAGTGGTGGAATTGGTAGACACGCTATCTTGAGGGGGTAGTGGCGTAAGCCGTGCCGGTTCAAGTCCGGCCTTGGGCACCATAAGTAAGTCTGGTTTTCCAGACGTGAAAGCTCTGCATTGCAGGGCTTTTTTTTTGTTTTCCTTTTTGCACTAACGCGCGTTTTCTTTGCTATTGGTTTTTGGTCTAGCGAAGCCGAGAGCCGACTCCACTTTTATTTCTCTTTTTTTGTTATTCTTGAGCTGGCTGCTTTGGTGAATGGTTTGCGCCGGAAGAGGTGAGTGGCACAGTGTGTATCTTGGCGGCACTCTTAGCATTCAGATCATTGTGATGGTATGTCGTTGTGCGTGAAAATCAGGTGAGAGTGGGCGGGCGGAATGACTGATATAAAAGCGATTTTGGAGTTGATGGCGGATGGCGAGTTTCATTCAGGTGGGGACCTAGGTGCTTTGCTGGGTGTTAGTCGAACAGCTGTATGGAAGCATCTGCAGAAGTTAGAGCCTTATGGTCTGCCGTTAGAGTCTGTCAAGGGGCGAGGTTATCGCTTGCAAGGTGGCTTGGAGCTGTTAAAAGAGGCTGATATTCGGGCTTCATTAACGCCTGAGGCTCAGCTTGCATTGCGGGATCTGGATATACGAGAGAGTATCGAGTCAACCAACGCCTTGGCGATGCAAAAGGCGTCTGAAGGGTGTGGTTCGGGCTATGTCTGTGTGGCGGAGCATCAAAGCCAGGGGCGAGGCAGGCGTGGCCGTGCATGGGTGAGCCCGTTTGGTCAGAGCATTTATTTATCTGTCGTTATGGAGTTTACCGGTGGTGCGGCCGCTCTAGAGGGGTTGAGTCTGGCGGTTGGTGTGGCTCTTGTGCGGGCTCTTAATGCGCTAGGTATTGAGGGGCCGCAGTTAAAGTGGCCCAACGATATTCTGATCGCAGATAAAAAGCTGGCGGGCATACTGTTGGAAATGACAGGGGATCCTGCGGGAGTGTGTCAGGTGGTGATTGGCGTTGGTCTGAATGTGTCGCTCAGCTCGATAGCGGCTGAGGCCATTGATCAGCCTTGGGTGAGCCTTTGCTCGCTTGCGCAGAGGGTTTCTCGTAACCGTTTGGTGGCAGAGCTATTGAATCAGTTGTTGCCGTTGCTTAGCCAGTTTGAGGGTTTTGGGTTTGCGCCATACCGTTTGGAGTGGGAGCAGTACAGTGCGTTTACTGGGCAGAGGGTGCGATTAATCAGCCCCGCAAAAGAAATCGAAGGTGTATTGTGCGGGGTCAGTGAGTCTGGAGCTTTGAGGTTGTTGGTAGATGGCGTAGAGAAAGAGTTTCATGGCGGTGAGCTTTCTGTTCGACGAGTGCCCAAATGATGATCCTTGAGTTGGATGTCGGTAATACACGGCTGAAGTGGCGCTGGCTTAATGGTGCATCTGCAGTGAGCGGGGGGGCGCTGAATCGGCGCGATTTTACCTGCGCTCATGAGATGGTAGAAGCAATCCCGCTAGTCGATGTTGACGAGGTTTTCGTCAAGGGTATTCGTATCGGCTCAGTGGCCAGCGAGGAGTTTAATAGAGAGTTGTCGGCGGCGCTGCATGTGACATTTTCATGTCGACCATGTTTTGCTGAAGTGACGGAAGAGGCCTCTGGGGTGCAGGTGGGCTACCATGAGCCCAAAAAACTGGGTGTCGATCGTTGGTTGGCGGTGCTGGCTGCCTCCAGGTTGCCGGGGGGAAGTTGGTTGGTGGTTGACTGCGGTAGCGCCATCACTGTTGATGTGTTGTCGAGCGGCAGGCATCAGGGGGGGTACATTGCACCGGGGTTTAGTTTGATGTCGCACTCTTTGTTGGCCGGTACTGCGCGCATAGAGGATGTCGAGTATTCGGGACAAAATGTGAGCCCGGCGCTGGCGACTGGCGACGCGGTTGGTCGTGGAGTAAGTCTAATGGCGGCAGGTTTGGTTCAGCAGGCGTTGGTTCAGTGTGGCGTTCAAGATTGCGGCGTAGTGCTCACAGGTGGTGATGCACGCAGGCTGTTGCCGTTGATCAATTGGGGCAAGGTAGAGCTGCAGGAAGATTTGGTGTTGGATGGCTTGGCATTTGCTCAATGTGTGCCTCTGGGTGATGCTGTCTGACTGTGCAGTATGGGGTTGTGGCTTTTTAATGGTGGGCTGGACTAGAGTATGCGATCGGTATTTTTGTTTGTTGTTTTAGTGAACGTTTTGGTGATGGCGGCTTATTACTGGTCGGATAAGGAGGGGGCAGGAGTGCCGCCTCTTGCGAATAATGTGGGGGCGCCCTCGGGTGAACTACTGGTACTGCTTGAGGAGGTTGATAGGGGGTTGCGCGAGGAGAAGGGCGCTGTGACAAGGTTGTCAGTAGATTTTTCTCAGGAGGTAGGCTCGCCGGCAGGGGGGGCTGGCGAAGGTTTCAGTGAGCGTGCAGCGCTCCATGAGCGCAAGGATGTGTGTGAGTTTGTGGGCCCGTTCCCTAAGTTGCTGCGAGCGGAATATTTTATAGAGCACTTAAGTGCTTTAGATGTTCTCGGGGAGGTTGAGGTGTTGGCGGTTCCTGGTGAGCCAAGTTTTTGGGTGTACCAAAACCCCGAGGCATCCAGAAAGGCGGCATTGAGAAAGCTGCATGAATTGCAGGCCGAAGGTGTGGATAGCTATGTCATCCCTAAAGGTGATCTTGAAAATGGTATTTCTTTTGGGCTTTTTAATCAGCGGAAAGGTGCTGAAGATAGATTGAAGAATGTTACCTCTATGGGGTATGAGGCAAAAATACGCCGAGTTGAAAGAACCTTTGAGGAAATTTGGGTGATTTTACCGGCAGCTGAAGCGGCAAAAATAGGCCAAGAACTGTGGTTAGAGCTATTAAATAGAGAATATGGCCTCGAGAGACGTCAAAATATCTGTTCAGGTGTTGCGTCCTGACAAAAGTTTCTCTAGAATCGCGCCCTCACTTACAGAGAGCCACAAAAAAGTGTTTGTCTAAAAGTGAATTTGGGCTGGCGTAGCTCAGTTGGTAGAGCAGCTGACTTGTAATCAGCCGGTCGGGGGTTCGACTCCTCTCGCCAGCTCCAATATTTTAGCCCTTGTGCTAAGTTGCCGGAATACTTAGAGATTCTGGTTGACAGCACGAGGTTTGAGGCGGAAAATGACGCCTCTTTTT
>CBFHKY010000037.1:0-23530 GCA_965656525.1 Pseudomaricurvus sp.
TTCTGACCGAAGCCGCGGTAACTGGCAAGGTGGATCACCTACGTGGATTGAAAGAGAACGTAGTTGTAGGTCGTTTGATTCCAGCCGGTACCGGTTTGGCCTATCACACAGAGCGTCGTCGTCAGCGCAGTGCTGATTTGATGAAAGGTATGGACAGTGATGGACCAACTGCAGCTGAAGTTGAAGCGGCATTGACAGAAGCATTGAAGTCTAGCGCGAGCTAAACTACTAGCGATTCTGTCTTTACGGTAAAAAGCCTCCACCTTTGGTGGGGGCTTTTTTTTGCGTGTTTTTTGCAGCCGCGATGAGCGTTAGCGCTTTTGGGTGTCCAATACGAAGTGCTTACGCTTTTTGTAAAGAACGATATGAAAGAGTGCTCCAGCGACGGTAGCTACAAAAAGGAAGTGGGAGTGAGTTTAAGGTCTTCTTCAAAAACCGAGACCCTATAGAATGCCTTTGGACAACGTATAGAGTGGTATGCTGACAAGCTCAAAAACTTTGGGCGCGGACCGGCAAGGTGGTTAGCCGCCTTTCTCATAAATAATACGCCAGTGGCCATCGTCTTCTAGCCGCCACAACTGACGCTTCCAACCTTGTGAGGTATAGCTGTTACTGCTGTAATCTTGATAAAACTCCACCAGTGCTAGGTCTTTGTGGCCAGGGTAGGCATAGATGCCAAGGTCGGAGAGACGAACTTTGATGTAACGTTTATTGCCGTTAACGCGCCGTTTATAATGCGACCACTCGGAGAAGTCTTTTTCTAAATCCGTAAATTCCTGAGAATAAAACGCCAAATAGGGTTCGCTGTCACGGCTTTCCCAGGCCTTGATCCAAGCGTTCATGCGCAAAGTCAGCTCTTGTCGGGCCGAGCTGATTTCTTCATTGCTGACCCAGTTGATACGGGGCACCCCGATTACTTTGGTGTAGCCTACATTCAAATACTGGCCCAGCTCCGCAAGGTGGTCGTTGCGCAAAACAATACAGCCGTCGCTGTCCCGCAGGGGGCGAATTACGGAATTATTTTCTACTCCGTGAAGCCAGATGCCGGAACCTGTAAAACGATTAAGTCGATCCCATACATTGGGGTAGTTCAATGGGTAGGCTCGATTACCGTAAAAATCATCCAGCTGCTGGTCATTAAGTTGACTGGTGATGCGGTATACGCCTACAGGGGTGCGCTCGTCACCTTCTTCGCTTTTGCCAAAACCGGCTTTGCCTATCGTAATAGGATAGGACGCCACTTGCGTGAGCTTCGTGCCTGCGAACTTTTCAAATACGTACAAAACACCCGTCTCTAGCTCTGCGACCAAAACGTAACTATCACCGGCAGGCAAATCCCAAATGCTGGCTGGTTGCAGCAATCGATCGGCATTCACGGCTAGGCTGTTGCTGTGTAAATACGCTAAGGTGCTTTGATTGGCGTCAGCATGATTGGGTGATTCACTGGCGCTGACTGCCGAAGTGAATGTCGCGGTGGTAACTAAAGCCAGAACAAGTAAGTAATGTGGGGATAGTAATAGCATATCAGGGGTTGCGCACTACGGGTGGAGTGGTTACTTGCTGTTTTTCTTGGCGGGCAGCACGCTGTTTAGGTACCTCACTTTGCAGCCAGCGAACCAAGTCTAGCCACATTTGAGAGATCTCTGCTTGGCTGGGCATAATGCCAGCTGAGGGTAGCTCAAGGGTTAATACTGGTATATCCAGATCGCTACCGCCGTAATTGCCAAGGCTGCCAGGATATGTACCTAAGCGACGTAATTGTAATGCACCCAATTTAACCGGGGGCGACTGTGGGCCATCAAAATCCACGAGGTGATGCGGGGCATGCACAGCAACAATGGCGTGCGGCTGAAAGCTTTGAATTTTGTGAATGAACCATTGGGTTTCCGTCTCGCTGCCAGAGTTGGCCCCAGGGTAGCGTCTCGGATTACGATAAGTGCGTTCCTCCCAGTAGCGATGAGCGAGTTGACCCCAGTCAGAGGTTGGGAAGTTGCGGTTCAGATCGACACCATTGGAATTTTGTCGAGTGGCGCTGGGCTGCTTGAACAGACCGTCTGGGTTCAGCAGTGGGATCACCTGCCAGTGAAACAAACCTGAGTGGTAGCGATTGAGTTGTTCCATCCAGCGGAACATTAATGAAACCGATGAGTACTCATCACCGTGAATACCGCCCATCAGTAGCACTCGACCTAATGGTTCTCGACCAACCATCGGCGCGTACTCTTTATAAACCAAAGGCGTATCGTTTGACGTTCGTATGCGGCTGTCTTGCAGTTGCTGTGTTGTGCAATCCTTAAAAGAGACGCTCCCTAGTGTGTTGCCTAGTGTGCGGCAAAACTGATGCATATCGCTCTGTGGCGTGTCAGTGGTTTTCTGAGTTTTGGTCTCAGGTTCTGCAGCAAAACATGCAGAGCTCAAAAGAACAATATAGATGGTTGCCAGCGCGCGATTAAATTGTTGAGAAAGAGTCACAAAGGGTCGACGTTGACGAAAGGCAATAGAATTATAAAAAAAGCGAAAATACATGGGGAAAACTTAACGGTTACTGCTGCAGTTAGGAAGCGACAGCTTCCGAGTGTTATCTGATCAATTATAGCAGATGGATTGCTGTGCACGTAAATTTTAATGGCTTGTTGAGGGTTGACCCTTATCTTTCTGGCCCGTACAATGCGCGACCCCTTTTACGTAGGGGGACCTTTTTGTCTGCCTAAGCCGTGCTTACAGTGAAAAGGCGAATAGATTAATAGCCTTGATGTATAAGGCCTAACAACTTTGGAGTTATTTTTCATGGCAACGATCAACCAATTGGTTCGTAAGCCTAGAAAACGTAAAGTTCAGAAGAGCGATGTTCCGGCTCTGCAAGCGTGTCCTCAGCGTCGTGGTGTTTGCACCCGCGTGTACACCACTACTCCTAAGAAGCCAAACTCAGCCTTGCGTAAAGTGTGCCGTGTGCGCCTTACCAGTGGCTTTGAGGTGACTTCTTATATTGGTGGTGAAGGTCACAACTTGCAAGAGCACAGCGTGGTACTGATTCGTGGCGGTCGTGTAAAAGACTTGCCAGGTGTTCGTTATCACACTGTTCGCGGTAGCCTCGATACCTCTGGCGTAAGCGACCGTAAGCAAGGTCGCTCTAAGTACGGTGTTAAGCGTCCTAAGTAATTAGGGTGTTTGCAGTTGTGCTTAACGTTTTCGGTTGAACCGAGTAAGGCTAAGCGCGCTCATGGTGACAGTCAGCGAAAGCAAAAGAAATTATGAGAGCGTTGTCTTAGAACAAACCTGAAGAGAGGCGAGTAAAATGCCAAGAAGACGCGTTGTTGCTAAGCGCGAAGTATTGCCAGATCCAAAATTCGGCAATATCACCTTAGCGAAATTTATGAATATGGTAATGGTCAGTGGCAAGAAGTCTGTCGCTGAGCGCATTGTGTATGGTGCGCTTGATATCGTTGCTGCAAAAACAAATCAGGACCCAGTCGAAGTGTTCGGCGAAGCCCTAGAGAAGATTGCTCCTATGGTGGAAGTAAAATCCCGCCGTGTGGGTGGTGCCACTTATCAGGTGCCAGTCGAGGTGCGTCCTTCTCGTCGTCAAGCATTGGCGATGCGTTGGTTGGTAGAGTTTTCCCGTAAGCGCGGTGAAAAGTCTATGGCTCAGCGTCTGGCTGGTGAGCTTTTTGACGCGTCGCAAAGTAAAGGCGGCGCGGTTAAAAAGCGTGAAGACGTGCATCGTATGGCTGAAGCCAACAAGGCATTTTCTCACTACCGTTTCTAAGGTGGCGAGAACAGGGGCCAAACTTTTGGCTCCTGTGTCAAGAAGGCGACATAAAAGGCGGCTATTATGGCTGCCTTTTTACCGTTGTAAGGCCTGCTTTTTTGATTGGGCTTAACAATCGGAAAAATTCAAAACCTCCGGTTCATCGGGGGTCACGGTGGTGCATGTTGGTAGCTAAGCTGCTCAGTGTGCGGGCTGTGTTGATCTAAAATGTCCGATCGATTATTGGAGATTGTTTCTGTGGCTCGTAAAACCCCGATTGCTCGTTATCGCAATATTGGTATCTGTGCGCATGTGGATGCCGGCAAGACCACGACCACTGAACGCGTCCTCTTTTACACCGGGTTGTCTCATAAAATCGGTGAGGTTCATGATGGTGCGGCCACAATGGACTGGATGGAGCAAGAGCAAGAGCGCGGCATTACGATCACTTCGGCGGCAACAACCTGTTTTTGGTCTGGCATGCAGCAGCAGTTCGAGCAGCATCGGGTCAATATTATCGATACTCCCGGACACGTTGATTTCACCATCGAAGTAGAGCGCTCTTTGCGTGTGCTCGATGGTGCTGTTGTTGTGCTGTGTGGCTCTTCTGGCGTTCAGCCTCAAACGGAAACCGTATGGCGTCAGGCCAATAAGTACGAAGTGCCTCGTATTGTGTTCGTCAATAAGATGGATCGTGCGGGTGCCAGTTTCGATATGGTGGTGAGCCAGCTGAAAAGCCGATTGAAGGCGAACCCTGTCCCCTTGCAGATGACCATTGGTGCTGAAGATCAGTTTAGGGGCGTCGTAGACCTGGTTAAAATGAAGGCCATCCTCTGGAATGAAGAGGATATGGGGATGACGTTTGAGTACGCGGAAATCCCAGAAGATATGCAGGCAAAGTGCGAAGAAATGCGCGAATACCTGATGGATACGGCCGCTGAAGCCTCTGAAGAGCTGATGGATAAATACCTTGAAGAGGGCACCCTGTCAGAAGAGGAGATCAAGGCGGCGATTCGGCAGCGCACTTTGGCCAACGAGGTGATTCCGGTGGTTGGTGGCTCTGCTTTTAAAAACAAAGGTGTGCAAGCCATGCTGGATGCGGTGGTGGAGTATTTACCGTCACCTCAAGAGGTAAAAGCCATCGAAGGTGTTTTAGAGGATGGTGAAACGCCGGATGTTCGCAGTGCCGACGACGATGCGCCGTTTGCAGCGTTGGCTTTTAAGGTGGCGACAGACCCGTTTGTCGGCACGCTGACTTTTTTCCGTGTGTACTCGGGCAAGCTCCAAACCGGCATGGCTGTGTACAACTCAGTTAAAGGTAAGCGCGAGCGCATAGGTCGCATGGTGCAGATGCATTCTAACTCGCGAGAAGAGATCAAAGAGGTATTGGCAGGCGACATTGCTGCCGCTATTGGTTTGAAAGATACCACTACTGGTGACACCCTTTGTGCTGATGATGCTCGTATCATGCTTGAGCGCATGGACTTCCCTGAGCCGGTAATTTCTGTGGCGGTTGAGCCTAGAACTCAGGCAGACCAAGATAAAATGGCTATTGCGCTGGGCAAGTTGGCCCAAGAAGACCCTTCGTTTAGTGTGAAAACGGATGAAGATACCGGGCAAACCATTATCTCTGGTATGGGTGAGTTGCACCTTGAAATTATTATTGAGCGCATGCGGCGAGAGTTCAGTGTTGAGGCGAATATTGGTAATCCACAGGTGGCTTATCGCGAGCGCGTAACAAAGACCATTAATGTAGAAGGCAAGTTTGTTCGTCAATCCGGTGGCCGTGGTCAATATGGTCATGTTTGGATTAAGTTTGAACCTGCGGACGATGATAATGCCGAAGGCTTGGTGTTTGTAAACGAAGTTGTAGGTGGCTCGGTGCCAAAGGAGTACATTCCTGCGGTGAGTAAAGGTATTGCTGAGCAGATGCGTAATGGTGTACTTGCGGGTTTTCCATTGCTGGGCTTGAAGGCAACTCTTTACGATGGATCCTTCCACGATGTTGACTCTAATGAAATGGCGTTTAAGATTGCGGCTTCTATCGCGGCTAAAAAGCTGGCTGATGTTGGCGGCGCTGTATTATTAGAGCCGATGATGAAAGTGGAGGTGGTTACCCCAGAGGAAAACATGGGGGATGTGGTTGGTGATCTAAATCGTCGTCGAGGCATGATTCACGGTATGGAGGATAGCCTCTCAGGCAAGATCGTAAATGCCGAGGTGCCGCTGGCTGAAATGTTTGGTTATGCAACGGATTTACGCTCGGCCTCCCAGGGGCGTGCAACTTATACTATGGAATTTGCGCGTTACGCTGAAGCGCCAAAAAATGTCGCGAATGAAGTGATTGCTAAAAACAAAGGCACCGACTATTTTGTTTAGCGGCCTTTAATAATCGAAATTGATACTCAAATTTAGAGGAATATAACTGTGGCAAAATCGCAATTTGAACGTACTAAGCCCCATGTAAACGTGGGCACCATTGGTCACGTTGACCATGGTAAAACCACCCTGACAGCAGCCCTTACCCGTGTATGCTCGGAAGTATGGGGTGGCGCAGCCGTTGCTTTTGACGGCATCGATAACGCTCCTGAAGAGCGTGAGCGTGGTATTACCATCGCAACTTCTCACGTAGAGTACGATTCACCTGATCGCCACTATGCGCACGTTGACTGCCCAGGTCACGCCGATTACGTTAAAAATATGATCACCGGTGCTGCGCAAATGGACGGTGCTATCTTGGTTTGTGGCGCGACTGATGGCCCAATGCCACAGACTCGTGAGCACATCCTGCTGTCTCGTCAGGTTGGTGTACCTTACATCGTTGTGTTCCTGAACAAAGCTGATCTTCTGGCTGAAGATTGTGGCGGTTTCGGTACTGAAGAGTACAACGAAATGCTGGAGCTGGTTGAGATGGAGCTGCGTGAGCTGCTGGATCAATACGAATTCCCAGGTGACGACACCCCAATCATTGCTGGTTCAGCGCTGATGGCTCTGAATGGCGAAGACGCTGACGGTTTGGGCACTACCGCTGTTAAAACACTGGTTGAGACTCTGGATTCTTACATTCCTGAGCCTGAGCGTGCGATCGATGGTGCTTTCATTATGCCAATCGAAGACGTTTTCTCTATCCAAGGTCGTGGTACTGTTGTAACCGGTCGTGTTGAGCGCGGTATCGTGAAAGTGGGTGAAGATCTTGAAATCGTTGGTATCAAAGACACCACCAAAACCGTTTGTACCGGTGTAGAAATGTTCCGCAAACTGCTTGACGAAGGTCGTGCGGGTGAGAACTGTGGTGTTCTGCTGCGTGGTACCAAGCGTGAAGATGTTCAGCGTGGTCAGGTTTTGGCTAAGCCGGGTTCAATCACTCCGCACACCAAGTTCGAAGGCGAAGTTTACGTGCTGGGTAAAGATGAAGGTGGTCGTCATACGCCATTCTTTAAAGGCTACCGTCCACAGTTCTACTTCCGTACAACTGACGTGACCGGCGCTTGTGAGCTGCCAGAAGGCGTTGAGATGGTTATGCCAGGTGACAACATTCAGATGACTGTTACCCTGATTCACCCAGTTGCGATGGATGAAGGTCTGCGTTTTGCGATTCGTGAAGGCGGCCGTACCGTTGGTGCTGGTGTTGTAGCTAAAATCATCGAGTGATCTTAGTGGTTTACCTTGTCGCTGTTTGTTGGCGGCGGCATGGGTAAGCAGATAAAAAGGCGAAGAGCGATCTTCGCCTTTTTTGTGTGTGGGCTAGGCAGTTTTTACTCGCAGTGTATAAGATTTATTCAAAATAGGTGTTGACTCGATCTGGCTGCGTCTATAGAATTCGCGCTCCTTCTTTGGGTAACCAGAGAGGTTGTGTGTAGGATCGCAATTATACGCGGTTCTGGTTCTTTATAGATTTTTGGAGTTTGGTTCATGCAGAATCAACGCATTCGGATTCGCCTTAAGGCTTTCGATCACAAGTTAATCGATACTTCTACCCAGGAGATCGTTGAGACCGCTAAGCGTACTGGTGCCCAGGTGCGCGGCCCCATCCCGCTGCCGACTCGCAAAGAGCGTTTCACCGTTCTGGTTTCGCCGCACGTTAACAAAGATGCTCGTGATCAGTACGAAATCCGCACACATAAGCGTTTGCTTGATATTGTTGAGCCAACTGAAAAAACCGTTGATGCACTTATGAAGCTGGATTTGGCTGCAGGTGTAGAGGTTCAGATCAGTCTAGGCTGATCTGCGGTAAGCGAAAGAAAGACTCAAGTTTAAATATAATTTGTGCCGATGCCCGGTTTTCGGGTTTGTGTAACGCTCTGAAATGGGCGGCCATAGCGGGTCAAAGCCCCGTACACTGAGAGGTTAGAAAAATGACGATTGGTATAGTCGGTCGTAAGAGCGGTATGACCCGTGTCTTCACCGAAGAAGGTGTTTCCCTTCCTGTATCTGTGATTGAGGTTAGCCCTAATCGCATCACCCAGGTTAAGAGCGAAGAAACCGATGGTTACAGCGCAGTGCAAGTAACTGTAGGTTCTCGTCGTGCCTCCCGTGTGACTAAGTCAGAAGCTGGTCATTTTGCTAAAGCAACTACTGAAGCCGGTCGCGGCTTGTGGGAATTGCGCAACGACAAAGGTGATGCCTTTGAAGTTGGTGGTGAAATTACTGTCGAAGCTTTTGAGGCTGGTCAGTATGTCGACGTAACCGGTACCTCTAAAGGTAAAGGTTTTGCCGGCGCTATCAAACGCTGGAACTTCAGCATGCAAGACGCAACTCACGGTAACTCTTTGTCTCACCGTGCTCCTGGTTCTATTGGTCAGTGTCAAACTCCCGGTCGTGTGTTTAAGGGCAAAAAAATGTCCGGTCACATGGGTGCTGAGCGAGTAACTGTTCAGAACTTGGAAATTGTTCGTGTCGATGTCGAGCGTAATCTATTGCTGGTTAAGGGTGCTATCCCTGGCGCGCCAGGTGGTGATGTGTTCGTTCGTCCAGCAGTTAAGAAACGTAGCGCGTAAGTTCGAGGGTTTCGACGATGGATTTGAATATTGCAACTCCCGAAGGCGCCAACGGTACAGTAAGTGTATCCGACGTTGCTTTTGGTAAAGAGTTTAATCAAGACCTTGTTCACCAAGCGGTAACTGCTTTTTTAGCAGGTGCTCGTCAGGGAACCAAGGCACAGAAAAACCGTTCTGATGTCGCTGGTGGCGGTAAAAAGCCATGGCGTCAAAAAGGCAGTGGCCGTGCTCGTGCAGGTACTATTCGCAGCCCATTATGGCGCAGCGGTGGTGTTACTTTTGCTGCACAACCACGTGACCATGCTCAGAAATTAAATAAGAAGATGTATCGCGCTGCTTTGCGTTGCATTTTGTCTGAGCTGAATCGCCAAGAGCGTTTGGTTGTTGTTGAGTCTTTTGATATAGACGCACCAAAAACTAAATCTCTGATTCAGCAACTGGCTCAGTACGACCTGAAAAATGCACTGATTGTGTCTGAAGAGGTTAGCGAAAACCTGTACTTGGCGTCACGTAACCTGCATAAGGTTGATGTGCGCGATGTTCAGGGTGTTGACCCTGTTAGCCTGATTCGCTTCGATAAGGTTGTATTGACTGTTCCGGCCCTGAAGAAATTTGAGGAGATCCTGGGATGAGTGAAGAACGCCTATATAAAGTGTTGTTAGGTCCTGTGGTTTCCGAGAAGGCTGCACTTGCTGGCGATGCTAGCAATCAAGTGGTTTTCAAGGTGCTGCGCGACGCGGCTAAGCAGGAAGTCAAGGCTGCAGTTGAAAAACTGTTTAATGTTAAAGTTGAAGAGGTTCGTACTCTTCTGGTCAAGGGTAAAACCAAGCGTACTCGTCATGGTATGGGTAAACGCAGTGACTGGAAAAAAGCGTACGTACGTCTGGCCGAAGGTCAAGAAATTGACTTTGCGGTAGCGGAATAAGGGGATTGTTGCGATGCCTATTGTAAAACGTAAACCAACATCTCCTGGTCGTCGATTTGTTGTCAGTGTGGTAAACCCTGACCTGCACAAAGGCGCGCCACACGCACCTTTGTTGGAGAAGAAACAAAAGTCTGGTGGTCGTAATAACGCTGGCCGTATTACTACCCGCCACGTAGGTGGTGGTCATAAACAGCACTATCGTGTTATCGATTTTAAACGCAACAAAGATGGCATACCTGCCAAAGTTGAGCGTTTAGAGTACGATCCAAACCGCAGCGCTTATATTGCTTTGGTTTGTTATCTCGATGGTGAGCGTCGTTACATCATTGCGCCGAAAGGTGTGAAGGCTGGCGACACGATCGAGTCTGGCAACAGTGCTTCGATCAAGCCGGGAAACACTCTGCCAATTCGTAATATCCCTGTTGGTAGCGTTATCCACTGTGTTGAGTTGAAGCCAGGTAAGGGTGCGCAAGTTGCACGTTCTGCCGGTACTTCTGCTCAGCTGGTAGCGCGTGATGGCCGATATGCGACCTTGCGTCTGCGTAGCGGTGAAATGCGCAAAGTACTCAGTGATTGTCGTGCCACGTTGGGTGAAGTTTCCAATAGTGAGCACAGCTTACGTTCTCTGGGTAAAGCTGGTGCTTCTCGTTGGCGCGGTGTGCGTCCGACTGTTCGCGGTGTCGCGATGAACCCTGTAGATCACCCGCATGGTGGTGGTGAAGGCCGTACTTCTGGTGGTCGTCATCCGGTTTCACCTTGGGGTATGCCTACTAAGGGTGCTAAGACTCGTAAGAACAAGCGCACCGATAAGATGATTGTACGCCGTCGCGGTAAGAAATAAGCGACTGGTTCACACTAGCTGAAGAGGAAAGTACAGTGCCACGTTCACTGAAGAAAGGTCCTTTCATCGATCTTCATCTCTTGAAGAAGGTTGAGGCAGCGATCGAAAAAAATGACCGTCGTCCTATAAAGACTTGGTCACGCCGTTCCATGATCATGCCTGAAATGGTCGGCTTGACTATCGCTGTGCACAACGGTCGCCAACATGTTCCTGTCCTGGTCAATGAAGAAATGATCGGGCATAAACTGGGCGAATTCTCTGCAACACGTACCTATCGTGGTCACGTTGCAGACAAGAAAGCCAAGAAGCGCTAAGAGGTCACACGATGGAAGTAGCAGCAAAATTACGCGGTGCTCAACTGTCGGCGCAAAAGGCGCGTCTCGTAGCTGATCAGATACGTGGTAAACACGTTGAAGAAGCTCTAGACATTCTAGCTTTCAGCCCGAAGAAAGGCGCAGCCATTGTTAAGAAAGTGCTGGAGTCTGCAATTGCAAACGCCGAGCACAACGAAGGCGCTGATGTTGACGAGTTAACAGTATCTACGATTTTTGTAGATGAAGGTCTGACGATGAAACGCATCAGACCTCGTGCTAAAGGACGCGCAGACCGCATCCTAAAGCGCACTTGTCATATCACCGTTAAAGTAGCCGATCAGTAAGAGACAGACGTTATGGGTCAGAAAGTACATCCGACAGGTATTCGTCTGGGTATCGTCAAAAAGCATACTTCAACTTGGTATGCTGGCAGCGATCAGTACGCAGACAAGCTCTACACGGACCTGAAAGTACGCGAGTACATTATCAAGGCACTGGCAAATGCGTCAGTAAGCCGTGTAGAAATTGAGCGTCCGGCTAACACCGCGCGCATCACAATTCACACTGCCCGTCCAGGCATTGTGATCGGTAAGAAAGGTGAAGATGTGGAGAAGCTGCGTGCTGCTGTAAGCAAGCAGATGGGTGTTCCCGTCCATATCAACATCGAAGAAATCCGCAAACCTGATCTGGATGCGGCTCTGGTAGGGCAAAGCGTCGCTCAGCAACTTGAGCGCCGTGTTATGTTCCGTCGTGCGATGAAGCGCGCGGTACAGAACGCCATGCGTCAGGGCGCTGAAGGGATTAAAATCCAGGTAAGCGGTCGCTTAGGTGGCGCAGAAATCGCGCGCACCGAATGGTACCGTGAAGGCCGTGTGCCTCTACACACCTTGCGTGCCGACATTGACTACGCCACTGCCGAAGCAGCAACAACCTACGGTATCATTGGCGTAAAAGTTTGGATCTTCAAAGGCGAAATCATCGGCGGCATGCCTGCTGTTGAAGAAAAGCCAAAGAAGAAAAAAGGCTCTAAGTAAGGGGTACGCAAGATGCTACAACCGAAGCGTACAAAGTTTCGTAAGCAAATGAAGGGTCGCAATCGCGGCCTGGCCCAACGCGGGTCAAAAGTTAGCTTTGGCGAATTTGGCTTGAAAGCAATTGGCCGTGGCCGAATTACTGCTCGTCAAATTGAGGCTGCTCGTCGTGCGATGACTCGTCACGTCAAGCGTGGTGGTAAAATCTGGATTCGTGTTTTTCCAGACAAACCTATCACAAGTAAGCCTCTGGAAGTTCGTCAGGGTAAAGGTAAGGGTAATGTTGAATACTGGGTTGCCCAGATTCAGCCTGGCAAGGTTCTTTATGAGATGGAAGGTGTCTCTGAAGAATTGGCTCGCGAAGCGTTTACGCTAGCAGCTGCCAAACTACCCGTAAGTACAACTTTCGTGAAACGTTCGGTGATGTGATGAAAGCTACAGAACTCCGCGAGAAATCTGTTGAAGAGCTGAATGCTGAGTTGCTGAAGCAGTTGGAAGAGCAGTTTAAGATGCGTATGCAGGCTTCTACTGGTCAACTGAATCAGACACACCTGCTCAAGCAGACTCGTCGCGAAATTGCTCGTATTAAAACAGTGCTGAATCAGAAGGCAGGTGATTAACCATGGCAGAGAAATTAGTACGTCAGGTAACCGGTAAGGTTGTCAGCGACAAGATGGATAAAACCGTCACCGTGCTGATCGAACGCCGCGTTAAGCACCCGATCTATGGTAAGTACGTCAGTAAATCATCCAAGCTGAAAGCTCATGATGAAAATAATGAGTGTAAGGCAGGCGATGTGGTCACCATTCAGGAGTCCCGTCCTCTGTCTAAGTCTAAGTCTTGGACCTTGGTTAAAATTGAAGAGCGCGCTACACAGATTTAACGATCGGTAGCGTGTCTAAGAGTTTCGGAGACGGACGATGATTCAAGCGCAATCATACTTGGATGTGGCAGACAACAGTGGTGCCCGCCGTGTTATGTGCATTAAGGTACTCGGCGGTTCGCATCGTCGTTATGCCGCTGTAGGTGACATTATTAAAGTAACCGTTAAGGAAGCAATTCCTCGCGGTAAAGTGAAGAAAGGTCAGGTAATGAACGCTGTAGTGGTTCGCACCCGTAAAGGTGTACGCCGCCCAGATGGTTCACTGATCAAATTCGACGATAATGCTGCAGTTTTGCTGAATAACCAGGACGCACCAGTAGGTACACGTATCTTCGGCCCTGTTACTCGTGAGCTGCGTGGCGAAAAATTCATGAAGATCATCTCTTTGGCGCCCGAAGTACTGTAAGCCAGAAGAGAGTTGAGGACAGGGTTATGCGTAAGATCAAGCGTGATGACGAAGTGATTGTGGTCGCGGGTCGCGATAAAGGCAAGCGTGGCAAGGTAGTTAATGTTCTTGCCGAAAATCGCTTGCTCGTGTCTGGTGTTCACATGATCAAGAAACACCAAAAACCAAACCCGCAGTTGGGTGTGGCCGGCGGCATCGTAGAAAAAGAAGCCCCGATTCAAATTTCCAACGTTGCAATTTTTAACGCAGCAACCGGAAAAGCGGATCGTGTAGGTTTTAAAATTCTCGAAGACGGTACCAAAGTGCGAGTTTTCAAATCCAACGGCGAAGCCGTAGACGCGTAATTTTTAAGTGCTCACTCACTTATTTAATTACGCAGTGTTAACGGTTTAAGCAGACGGTAATTAAAAATGGCTAAGTTTAAAGAACTTTACCAAAACGATATCAAGGCACAGCTGAAAGAAACGCTGGGTCTTGAGAACGTGATGGAAGTGCCTAAAATCACCAAGATCACTCTTAATATGGGTGTTGGTGAGGCAATCGGTGATAAGAAAGTCTTGGAGAGCGCAGTCAGCGACTTGCAAAAGATTTCTGGTCAGAAGCCAGTTGTCACCAAAGCTCGCAAATCAATTGCAGGCTTTAAAGTACGTGAAGAGTGGCCGATCGGCACAAAAGTAACTCTACGTTCAGATCGTATGTACGAGTTTCTTGAGCGTCTGGTTAGCATCGCAATTCCACGTATTCGTGATTTCCGCGGTATTAGTCCTAAGCAGTTCGACGGTCGTGGTAATTTCTCAATGGGTGTGACTGAACAAATCATCTTCCCTGAGATTGAGTACGATAAAGTTGATAAACTGCGCGGTCTGGATATTTGTATCACGACCACTGCTCGTAATAACGAGGAAGGTCTGGCGCTGTTAAAAGCGTTTAACTTCCCGTTCAAAGGCTGAGGAAACGGATCATGGCTAAGAAATCTATGATTGCACGTGAAAACAAGCGTGCAAATGCAGTCGCTAAATTTGCTGTAAAACGTGACGCGCTGAAAGCAATTATTGCCAGCCCACAGTCTTCAGAAGAAGAAGTGTGGGAAGCGCAAGTTAAATTGCAGAAGCTGCCACGTGATGCCAGCCCTGTTCGTAAGCAGCGTCGTTGTCGCATCACCGGTCGTCCACACGGTGTCTACCGTAAGTTTGGCCTGTGTCGTAACAAACTGCGTGAAGCAGCGATGCGTGGTGATGTGCCCGGTTTGGTTAAGGCCAGCTGGTAAACAGACGGCTGTTATTAGGAGCAGAATCTTATGAGTATGCAAGATCCGTTGTCAGATATGCTGACTCGCATCCGTAACGCTCAGATGGTAGGTAAGTTTGAAGTGACTATGCCTTCCTCAAAGCTGAAAGTGAACGTAGCCAACGTATTAAAAGACGAAGGTTATGTTGCTGAGTTTTCAGTGAGCGGTGATGTTCAGCCTCAATTAACCATTGAGCTGAAATATTTTGAGGGCCAGCCAGTTATTGCTGAGTTAGCTCGTGTAAGTCGTCCAGGCTTGCGTAACTACGCTGGTAAAGATGCTCTGCCTACCGTTCGCGGTGGTTTGGGTGTTGCGATTGTATCCACCAGTAAGGGTGTTATGACTGACCGTGCTGCACGCGCTCAAGGCGTTGGCGGTGAGGTTCTCTGCACCGTATTTTAATCTAAACCGCCCCTTTGGGGCGGATTATGTTGTTTTAACGGGAATTCGTTATGTCACGAGTTGCAAATAGTCCGGTTGAAGTACCTGCTGGTGTCACTGTTACCCTGAATGGTCAGGAAATCACAGTGAAAGGCAGCAATGGTACATTGGCCCATACCATTCATGGCAGTGTTGAAGTTGCTCAGAACGACAGTGTTCTAAGTTTCTCTGCTCGCGATGGTGCCAAGCAGTCTCGCGCGTTAGCAGGCACTACACGTGCTTTGGTAAACAACATGGTTGTCGGTACTTCTCAAGGTTTTGAGAAGAAACTGCAACTGCAAGGTGTTGGTTATCGTGCTAAAGCTGCGGGCAAATCTGTAGACCTGACTCTGGGTTTCTCCCACCCGGTTGTTTATGACCTTCCTGAAGGTGTAAGTGCCGAGACCCCAAGTCAGACCGAGATCGTACTGAAGAGCGCTGATAAACAGCTGCTTGGTCAGGTAGCCGCGGAAATCCGCGCATTCCGTCCACCAGAGCCTTATAAAGGTAAAGGTGTACGCTACTCTGACGAAAATGTGCGTCGTAAAGAAGCTAAGAAAAAGTAGTAGGGCATAGGTCATGAACGAAAAGAAAGTATCTCGTTTGCGTCGTGCGCGCCGCGCACGTGCAAAAATGAGTGAGCTGGGCGTTACTCGCTTGTGCGTCAATCGTACTCCGCGCCACATCTACGCTCAGGTTATTGCTGCAGACGGCGGCAAAGTACTGGCCCAAGCCTCTACTTTGGACAAAGAGCTGCGCTCTGGTAGCACTGGTAACAAAGATGCGGCTCAAGCGGTAGGCAATTTAATTGCTGAGCGCGCTAAAGCTGCTGGTGTTACAGCTGTAGCCTTCGATCGTAGTGGTTACAAATACCATGGACGTGTGCAGGCTCTAGCAGACGCTGCTCGTGAAGCTGGTTTGGAATTCTAAAGGTTGAGATATGGCTTTTAACAAAAAAGAAGATCGTAACGACGAAGGCTTGCAAGAAAAGCTGGTTCAGGTTAACCGCGTAGCCAAGACCGTTAAAGGTGGCCGTATCTTTACTTTTACCGCGCTGACAGTAGTTGGTGACGGCAATGGTAAAGTTGGCTTCGGTCGAGGCAAAGCACGTGAAGTGCCAGCTGCTATCCAGAAAGCTATGGAAGCTGCTCGTCGTAACATGATCGAAGTAGATCTGAATGGCGATACTTTGCAGTATGCTACCGTTGGTCGCCACAGTGGCTCCAAGGTTTATATGCAGCCTGCGTCACAAGGTACTGGTGTTATTGCCGGTGGTGCAATGCGCTCCGTCTTCGAAATGGCTGGCGTGCAGAACGTACTGGCTAAGTGCTATGGTTCTACGAATCCCGTTAACGTGGTTCGTGCAACATTTAAAGCACTACAAGGGATGGCGTCTCCAGACTCTGTTGCTGCCAAGCGTGGCAAGAGCGTTGAAGAGATTCTGAACTGATTGAGCGAGCCTTAGGCTCGCTTTTTCTCAGAGTTTGCAACACCGAATATAGTTGGAAAAGACCATGGCTAAGAAAATGATTAAGGTAACTCAGGTGAAAAGCGCTGCTGGCCGCCTGAAGAACCACAGAGCCTGCGTCGCTGGTTTGGGCCTGCGTCGCATTGGTCACTCTGTTGAGGTGGAAGACACCCCATCAGTACGTGGCATGATTAACAAAGTAAATTATTTGATTAAGGTAGAGGGAGAGTAAGATGCGTCTGAATACTCTGAGTCCTGCACCTGGAAGCACGCACAGCAAAAAGCGCGTAGGCCGTGGTATTGGTAGCGGTTTGGGTAAAACTGCTGGCCGTGGTCACAAAGGTCTTAAAGCGCGTTCTGGCGGCAGTGTTAAGCCAGGCTTTGAAGGCGGTCAGATGCCTTTGCAGAAACGTCTGCCTAAATACGGTTTTACTTCTCGTATTGGCCGTGTGACTGCTGAAGTTCGTTTGGCTGAGCTGAATCAGGTTACTGATGAAGTGATCGATCTGGATGCGCTGAAGCGTGCTGACATTGTTAGCAATAACATGAAGCGTGCCAAGATCTTTTTGTCCGGTGAGCTGACAAAAGCTGTGACCATCAAAGGTCTTGCTGTCACTAAAGGCGCTCAAGCTGCAATTGAAGCTGCCGGCGGTAAAGTCGAAGAATAAAGCTGAACCACGAGCGGCGGGTGATGGGTACGAGTTGATGTTTTGGCTCGCTATCTCGTCGCCCGCTTCTTGCTATTAGCAACTAGAGACTTAAATTATGGCATCAGCAGGAAACCTGCCAGTAGGAAATAAAAAAGGGTTGGGTGAGCTTTGGGCTCGTCTTCGCTTTCTTTTCCTGGCAATCGTTGTCTACCGGATAGGTACACATATTCCAGTTCCTGGAATTGATCCGGATAGATTGGCAGCCCTGTTTAATCAGAATCAAGGAACGATCCTTGGTCTGTTTAACATGTTCTCAGGTGGCGCGTTGGAGCGCATGAGTATCTTGGCTTTGGGGATTATGCCCTACATTTCGGCCTCGATTATCATGCAGTTAATGTCAGCGGTAACGCCATCATTAGAGCAGTTAAAGAAAGAGGGTGATGCCGGTCGTCGTAAAATAAACCAGTACACACGTTATTTAACGGTACTGTTGGCTTTGGTCCAAGGTACGGGCATGGCTGTCGGCTTTTCAGGGCAGGCTTACATGACTGGATTTGGCTTCTATTTTGTTGCCATTTCTTCTTTGGTTACCGGCGCTGTATTTATGATGTGGCTGGGCGAGCAAGTAACCGAGCGCGGTATTGGTAACGGCATATCCATGTTGATTTTTGCCGGTATTGTGGCAGGTTTGCCAAGCGCCGTAGGCCAGGCTTTTGAAAGTTCTAGACAGGGCGATTTACACATTCTGCTACTGTTAGGTGTGACTTTCTTAGCGATCGCGGTAATTTGGTTTGTGGTACGTATGGAGCGAGGTCAGCGCCGTATTACCGTTAACTATGCAAAGCGTCAGCAGGGCAATAAGGTGTTTGCGGCTCAAAGTAGTCACTTGCCTCTTAAGGTCAATATGGCTGGCGTGATCCCTGCGATCTTTGCCAGTAGTATTTTGCTGTTCCCTGCATCCGTTGCCCAGTGGTTTGGTCAAGGTGGTGAAGGGTTGGCAAACGAGATTCTACAAGAAGTTGCTTTGGCTATCGGCCCTGGTCAGCCTCTGAACTTTGTCTTGTTTGCAGCGTTTATCGTGTTTTTCTGTTTCTTCTATACGGCGTTGATGTTCAACCCGAAAGAAGTGGCGGATAACTTGAAAAAGTCCGGTGCTTATATCCCAGGCATACGCCCTGGTGATCAGTCGGCAAAATACATCGACAATGTGTTAACTCGTTTAACCGTTGTTGGAGCTATCTACATTGCTGCGGTTTGTTTGTTGCCACAATTTCTTGTGGTGGCCACTAACGTACCATTTTATCTAGGCGGTACATCGCTCTTGATCGTGGTGGTAGTGGTTATGGACTTTATGTCACAGGTGCAATCTCACTTGATGTCTAATCAATACGATTCACTGATGAAAAAAGCAAACCTAAAAGGTTATGGTTCTGCCCGATAATAGGGTATGATTCGCGACCGCTGAAATTGAAGGTGTTTTAGCCATGAAAGTACGTGCTTCTGTAAAGAAAATTTGCCGTGGTTGCAAAGTTGTACGTCGCAAAGGTGTTCTGCGTGTTATTTGCAGCACTGAGCCACGTCACAAACAGCGCCAAGGTTAAAATTAGAGTGGGAGGTTAATTGCTGAAAGTGATTGGCCTCTTTGCTCTTAAAGCTTAAAGCTTGCTTTAAGTGTCTGTGTTTCGGTTCTGCTGAAGGCCAGGCAAAAAAGGGGGCGTTGACTGTCGCCAGAGGGGAAACTCTCTGGCTATTGCTTTTTGGGTGTAATGTCGTTATCCTCTCGCGCCTTTTATAAATGGTGTGGGTGGCGTCTTATGCTGTCAACGCTGCAAATTGAGTTATATGTGGAGTAAGCCGAATGGCCCGTATTGCTGGTGTCAATATACCAGATAACAAGCATGCCGTTATCTCCCTGACCTACGTCTATGGGATTGGCCGCACAACTGCTAAGCAGATCTGTGCCGCTACTGGTGTCGCCGAGTTCACTAAAATCAGTGAGTTGAGCGACGAACAAATGGATGCAGTCCGCAACGAAGTTGCCAAAGTCATTGTAGAAGGTGACCTGCGTCGTGAAGTTTCCATGAGCATCAAGCGTTTGATGGATTTGGGCTGCTACCGCGGTCTGCGTCATCGTCGCAGCCTGCCTGCTCGTGGCCAGCGTTCCAAGACAAACGCTCGTACTCGTAAGGGTCCGCGCAAACCAATCAAGAAGTAAGTTCTCTAGAGACTAGAAAACTTTCACTAGATAAAGGTTAGGAAGAGTTGCTATGGCAAAGCCAAGTAAACAAACAACCCGTAAAAAGGTTAAAAAGACAGTAGTTGACGGTGTTGCACACGTCCACGCTTCTTTTAATAACACGATCGTAACGATTACGGATCGTCAAGGAAACACTCTAAGCTGGGCCACTGCTGGTGGATCAGGCTTCCGTGGTTCTCGTAAATCTACTCCGTTCGCGGCACAGGTTGCTGCAGAGCGTGCTGGTGAAGCGGCTAAAGAGTATGGCCTGAAAAACCTTGACGTAGAAGTCAAAGGTCCTGGCCCGGGCCGTGAGTCTGCCGTGCGCGCGCTGAATAATGTTGGTTATAAAGTCACTAACATTACAGACGTTACGCCAATTCCACACAACGGCTGTCGTCCGCCGAAGAAACGTCGCGTATAAGGGGGCTTAGATAATGGCACGTTATATTGGACCAACTTGTAAGCTGTCTCGCCGCGAAGGAACCGATTTGTTCCTGAAGTCTGGCGCACGTCCGCTTGATTCCAAGTGTAAGATTGAAAATGCACCCGGTCAGCACGGCATCCGTCGTGGTCGCTTGTCTGACTATGGTGTTCAGCTGCGTGAAAAGCAGAAAGTTCGTCGTACTTACGGTGTTCTGGAAAAGCAATTCCGCGGTTACTACAAAGAAGCGGCTCGCCGTAAAGGCGCAACAGGCGAAAACCTGCTGCAACTTTTGGAGTGTCGTTTGGATAACGTTGTTTACCGCATGGGTTTTGGTGCTACTCGCGCTGAATCTCGTCAGCTGGTTTCGCATAAAGCGATCGTTGTTAACGGTCAGACCGTCAACGTTCCTTCTTTCCAAGTGAAAGTAAATGACGTTGTATCTGTCCGTGAGAAAGCAAAAAACCAGTTGCGTATCGCTCAAGCTCAAGCATTGTCTGCACAGCGCACAGATGTAGAGTGGGTTGATGTTAACGCTGATAAGAAAGAAGGTACGTTCAAACGTGTTCCTGATCGTGCGGATCTGCCAGCTGATATCAACGAAAACCTCATTGTAGAGCTTTACTCCAAGTAAGGGACTAATTCACTAAAGGTGTGACTATGCAGAGTGCTGTAAACGAGTTTTTGACCCCACGTCATATCGACGTTACCGAGAACGGCCCAACGCGCGCGAAAGTGGTATTAGAGCCATTAGAGCGTGGTTTTGGTCATACCCTTGGTAACGCCTTGCGCCGTATTCTTCTGTCTTCTATGCCCGGCTGTGCCGTGACCGAAGTAGAAATTGATGGTGTACTGCATGAGTACAGCGCCATTGAAGGTGTGCAGGAAGATGTTATTGAAATCTTGCTGAACCTCAAAGGTATTGCTGTCATTATGCACGGTAAAGACCAAGCGGTTTTGACTCTTGCTAAGAAAGGCCCCGGTGTTGTAACAGCTGGTGATATCCAAGTTGATCACGAAGTCGAAATTAAAAACCCTGAGCATGTTATTGCTAACATCACGGGTGATGTCAATTTGTCTATGAGACTGACAGTTTCTCGTGGTCGCGGTTATCAGCCTGCTGATGCGCGTCATAGTGATGAAGATGAAACCCGTGCAATTGGCCGTTTGCAGCTAGATGCATCGTTCAGTCCTGTTAGGCGTTTGGCTTATCATGTTGAAAGCGCACGTGTAGAGCAGCGTACCGATCTGGATAAGCTGATTCTAGACTTGGAAACAAACGGTACTATCGATCCTGAAGAAGCCATTCGTCGTGCAGCTACTATTCTGCAACAGCAATTGGCTGTCTTTGTTGATCTGGAAGGTGAAAAAGAAGCCGAACCAGAACAGAAAGAAGAAGAGATCGATCCAGTATTGTTGCGCCCAGTAGACGATCTAGAGCTGACAGTCCGTTCAGCGAACTGTCTGAAAGCCGAGAACATCTACTACATTGGTGATCTGATTCAGCGTACTGAAGTTGAATTGCTGAAAACGCCAAACTTGGGTAAGAAGTCTCTGACTGAAATTAAAGATATCTTGGCTTCTCGCGGGTTGTCTTTGGGCATGCGTCTTGAGAACTGGCCACCAGCCAGCCTCGCAAACGACGACAAGCTTGCGTAATTAATTAAATGCCGCCGCTTGATGGCAGCCTTAGAGGTTGTAATCATCGGTTATTAGACGGCGGCGGTTATTAATAAGTGTTACTGTGAACTTTGTGAAAAGTGCTCGGTAGCCAAAGGTAAGGATTTAGAGTTATGCGTCATCGTCACAGTGGCCGTCAACTGAATCGCAACAGCTCTCACCGTAAGGCCATGTTTAAAAACATGACCATCTCTCTGGTAGAGCATGAGCTGATTAAAACGACTCTGGCCAAAGCTAAAGAGCTGCGTATGGTAGCAGAGCCTTTAATTACCCTGTCAAAAGGCGACAGCGTTGCTAACCGTCGTTTGGCGTTTAGCCGTTTGGGTAGTAAAAGAGCTGTAGGTAAACTGTTTAACGAACTAGGCCCTCGCTATGAAGGCCGTCCTGGTGGTTATATTCGCATTTTAAAATGCGGCTATCGCGCCGGTGACAAAGCGCCTATGGCGTACGTTGAACTGGTAGACCGTCCAGTTGTAGCTGAGGCCGTTGAAGAAGCGTAAGGCTTTTAAAACTGTCTCAAAAAAGCGCCTTAGGGCGCTTTTTTTATGTCTTGAGCTTTTAGCTTGACTCTTTCTCTTGATAATTGGCTCAGCTTATAGTGCTCAAGCCAATTATCCTCTCAGGTCAATTAGCATATGAATCCCTTCTCAAGGATAGGATAATGATTGTACCCGTAGTTATGGCTGGTGGTTCAGGTACGCGCCTGTGGCCCATGTCACGCTCACTCTTTCCTAAACAATTTTTACCGTTAGTAAGCACAACCACTATGCTAGAGGACACTTGCGCCCGTTTAGAGGGGTTGTCTATTGCTAGCGGTTTGGTGGTGTGTGGTGAAGATCACCGGTTTATTGTGGCCGAACAATTGCGCAATGAGTCGGTTTTTAATGCCGACGGTATTATCCTTGAGCCTGCGGGCAAAAATACTGCACCGGCGGTCGCGTTAGCAGCGTTACAGGCGATGCATGATGGTGAAGATCCATTGTTGCTGGTGTTGGCGGCCGACCATGTAGTCACTGATGTGGCCGCGTTTCAGGCTTCAGTTTTAAAGGCACAGCCGCTGGCAGAAAAGGGTTTTTTGGTGACTTTCGGTATTGTGCCTCAAGCCCCTGAAACCGGTTACGGCTATATTCACCAGGGAAAGGCACAAGGTGAGTCAGCCTTTGAGGTGCTGGAATTTGTTGAAAAACCCGACTCAGCAACAGCCGAAAACTACTTGGCTGATGGCGAATACCTCTGGAACAGCGGTATGTTTATGTTCCGTGCCAGCCGTTATCTGGATGAGTTAAGCGAGCACCGGCCTGATATTCTAGAGGCCTGTAAGCAGTCCATGAAACAGGCGCAAAGAGATGATGACTTTGTTCGCCCAGATAAGGCGGCTTTTTTGGCGTGTCCGGGTGAATCTATTGATTATGCCGTTATGGAGCCTACCAAGCACGCCGTCGTAGTACCTATGGATTGCGGCTGGAGCGATGTTGGCTCATGGTCGGCTCTGTGGGAGGTGTCAGATAAAGATGCAGACGGCAACAGCACCACTGGTGATGTAATTACAGTAGGCACTTGTAATTCCTATGTGCGCAGCGAGTCGAAGTTGATTGCTACGGTTGGCCTAGATGATGTCATCATCGTTGAATCCGACGACGCTATTTTGGTGGCCAATAAGCATTGTGTACAAGAGGTAAAGGCGGTAGTGGCACAATTGAAGGCCGCCGGTCGAGCAGAAGCTAAATTGCATCGTAAAGTGTACCGTCCTTGGGGGTATTACGACTCTGTAGACAGTGGCGAGCGCTTCCAGGTCAAGCGAATCGTGGTGGAGCCTGGCGCTAAGCTAAGCTTGCAAATGCACCATCACCGTGCGGAGCACTGGATTGTGGTGAGCGGCACAGCGCAAGTCACTCGTGGGGATGAGGTCTTCTTGGTGGCTGAAAATGAATCCACCTACATTCCATTAGGTGTAACACACCGCTTAGAGAACTTGGGCGTGATTCCTCTGGAAATGATCGAAGTGCAATCAGGATCTTACTTGGGGGAAGACGACATTGTTCGCTTCCAAGACACGTACGGTCGTCACTAGCAGAGTTTGGTGTAAAGCTGAGTTCACAGAGTTTTAACCAAGTCCCTCTATTTCAGCATTAAGGTTAGGATATTCTGTCTGGGGCCTATTGCTGAGCATGGTGGCCTTACCGTTAAGCACATATCTTTACTCGGCCGTACATACGTTC
>CBFHKY010000038.1:0-3910 GCA_965656525.1 Pseudomaricurvus sp.
TTGGGCTCAGAGGGCAGATATATGCGTATATACAATATCAGCTAATCAAAAAGATAATAGAGCGCGGTTATACTTGAAATCGCGAGTAGAAAGCTAGTTATTTTGAATTTTGGAGTGTTTATGAAACTTGAATCCCTTGCTTTGCATCACGGCTATACCTCTGAAGATACAACTAAAGCCGCAGCTGTTCCTATTTATCAAACAACCTCTTATACCTTTGATGATACTCAGCATGGCGCCGATTTATTCGACCTTAAAGTTCCTGGGAATATTTATACGCGTATCATGAATCCAACAACTGATGTGTTGGAGCAGCGTTTAGCAGAAATGGAAGGTGGTATTGGCAGTTTAGCAGTTGCCTCCGGTATGGCAGCTATTACCTACGCGATTCAATGTATTTGTCAGGTAGGTGATAACATTCTCAGTACTAGTCAGGTATATGGAGGAACCTACAACCTGTTTGCGCATACATTTCCTCGGCAGGGCATCGAAGTAAGAATGATTTCAGCGAATGATTTCGATGCATTTGAGAAATCTATTGATCAAAAGACCAAAGCTATATTTTGTGAAACTATTGGTAATCCTGCTGGTAATGTTGTTGATATTAAAAGATTAGCCGATATCGCACATAAGCATGGGATTCCTCTAATTGTTGATAGTACCGTCGCTACCCCTTTTTTATGCCGACCCATAGACTTTGGTGCTGATATTGTCATTCATTCACTAACCAAGTACATCGGCGGTCATGGTACTTCAGTTGGTGGAATCATTATCGATTCTGGTGGGTTTGACTGGGTAGCTAATAAAGAGCGCTTTCCTGTATTAAATGAGCCTGATCCTTCTTACCACGGCGTAGTCTATACAGAAGCATTAGGTGCTGCTGCCTACATCGGTCGCTGTCGAGTTGTACCTCTGAGAAATACTGGGGCAGCAATTTCTCCAATGAATTCTTTTCAAATTTTGCAGGGTCTCGAAACACTAGGGTTACGAATGGAAAGACATTGTGATAATGCAGAAAAATTAGCTGAATTTTTACAAGGTCATGAAAAGGTTTCATGGGTTAATTACGCAACTCTAAAAGATAGCCCATATTATGAGATTTGCCAAAAAATTACTTATGGTAAAGCATCAGGAATAATAAGTTTTGGGATTAAAGGTAATGGTAAAATTAGTAGTAAAGAAGCGGGTGGAAAGTTCATTGATGCACTGAAAATGATTTTACGCTTAGTCAATATAGGTGATGCAAAATCTCTGGCTTGTCATCCTGCATCGACAACACATCGCCAATTAAATGAAGAAGAGCTAGTTACCGCTGGAGTGAGTTCGGATTTAATAAGAATTTCTGTTGGCATTGAAAATATCGAAGATATTTTAGAGGACGTCAATCAAGCACTTGAAGCTGTTTGAGCCTCTCTTAATGATTTGGTGTTCAGTTAAGTAATATTTTTATTTAGAGGGTAGAAGATTTTTCTGGAGTGGATAGATGAAGCGTATAGCCTTTGTTTCAATATTGATTTTCAGTGTTTTTTCTCAAGCCGAAGGTGAATTGGTACTCTCTGATCTTGGCAGTTTGAAGTGGAAAAATAGAATTGTCATAGTTAATGACAGCAATAATGATGCTAAATATTGGCAACCTCTTGTAGAGAGAGTTGATGAAATTGAAGATCGAGACATAATATGGTTTGTCATTAGTGGTGATCGCGCTTTAACTAACTACCCGGGCCGATTGTCCCCTGAATTTGTCAGTAATATGCGTGAAAAGCTAGCTTCTATCGAGGCTAAGATTATATTGATTGGTAAAGACGGTGGCATAAAATCTCAGTCAGATCTTCTCGATGTTGAGGTTATTTTTTCTGATATTGACGCGATGCCTATGCGTCAGTTTGAAATGCGGAATTAGTTAATGATTCTGGCTTGTACAGAGTTAATAGGTTGATTTAAATCAGATGTATTTCTCGCAAATCAGGATTAGCTTGCTTCAACTCGAATACGAGTAATGTGTATCGTTTTTATTTACCAGCCGCCATCTATAGCCACCAAGCGTTCTACATTATTAATTTCGTTGTAATTTACTTAGAACTTTTTTTGTTGATGTCGATTTTTAATCCACCTCGGTTTCGAATAATAAAGGAGGATAAAAACTGTCGAATACTTAGTGTTTTATAAAGCGATAAAAAAAGTAATTACTATTTAAAATAAGAGGGGTAATGAAGATGGAAAAACTAAAAAAATCGTAGTGAATTTTTTTCGTGAAAAATAATGAAGCGCCATAGATTCAAAGTTCGATTTTAGAGTAATCTTCAATGATATTCTCAACGTATTCTACTCTTCCTTTTTGAATGCGTTGGTAGTGACTCATCTTTTTTTGTAAATAGTTTTTGGAAATTTTAGATTGATTTTCTGAATGATATTTCCAGATATCCTCGCCTGTCGGGGTTATTTTTTTGTTTTTATCGTTTTTTGATGAAACTAAAAGAATTTCATAAAACCTATTTTTATCTTCAATTAAAATTTCTTTTTTTAATCTGAAATTTAGTGCCATCAATTGCTGTCGTAATGAATATTGGTGATGAACTGGGCACAATAAAAAATCAACAGGTAAGGTTGGGTGTTTTTGATAGATCTCTTTGACGAGCTGGCTGATTAGATCACCGCCAACACCGGCAATGATAATCAATTGAGAACCTGAATATTGCTGTAATGGAATCTTAGCTGCATCAATACAATGAGTTGCCCACGTAGATTCTTTGTGGAATCGATGAAGCTTTTTTTCAAGCTCATTCATTAGCTCGGGAACCACATCAACAAAGTGAACGTTTTCGCCAGTTTGTCGAGCCAACAGAGCGGCCCCGAGTAATCCATGATCACAGCAGCAGTCCCAAATATGGGTGTAACCTGGGCGTACCATTTGTTCAATTTTTTGCAGTCGATGACTGAGCTTCAATGAGAGTGCCTATAAATGAGAGGGTCTATAAATGTATTTATGCCTTTTTATTTTACCGTGTTTTCATGGGAGTTCGTTATGTGCGCCCAAAAGAATTTAAAAAGCGGCTATCAGTCATTCATGGGTAGCCAGTAATTAATGGGCAGGGCAGTTGTTCAAACCCTGCTTTGGTTGTATTTATGCTGAGTTTGATTGTTTCAATGCATCAAGCTTCCTTGGGTCTATCGCCTGCACGTGTTCGGCATTATGAAACTCAAGAATTTTTATAACGTTTTCTTCCATTTCAGTTTGGCATTCGATGCAGAGCAATACGCTGCCTTTCTCGATTTTATCGAGGGTGGCTTGATACTCCGAATCGGGTATGACGGTACCTATGACAGCTCCTAAAACACCACCACCATAAGCGCCAGCAGCGCCGGCTGTTAATGACGCGATAATAGGCCCAGAGGCGAGTAAACTAAGGCCTCCAGACGGGACACTACCTACAGCAGTCAACCCACCAAGAATCAGGCCTAAGGCGCCCCCAGTCGCGGCGCCTGCGCCAGCTGACTCTGGAAATTTGGTGTTTTCAGTGACTTTGAAGCCTTTCTTATCCACTGAGTCAGACGTGATCATGCTAATTTGATCACCGTTTACGCCTTGTGATTCTAGTTCTTCTATACTCAGTCGAGCTTGAGACGCTTGTTCAAATAATCCAATCACTGAGGTTTTCATTTTTTCCTCCGCTTTTTAAGAGTTGTAAAAATTCCCTGCTTGTATCACTGGAAACACGCAAGGCTTGTGCCAAGAGCTGCTGTTTAGCCATGGTGCTGGGTTGTACGTAGGAATCTTTTTGTAGAGATTAAAAACGGTAAAAAACTTAAATGTATTCAGTAAAAATTTCATGCTAAACCCAGTAAAAAATACTCAGTTCTCGTTGAAAGGTGATGGACATACTCAATGTTGAAATAGATAAAGACAACCGAA
>CBFHKY010000038.1:4008-18259 GCA_965656525.1 Pseudomaricurvus sp.
ACTGCCGTATTGAAACCCGATGGGCCTTTGTCGGAGCATGATTTTGTTAGAGCATCGGAAATGATTGATTTATGGATATCTGAAGGCGGCGGCCTAGTTGGACTGATTGTCAGTGCCAAAGTGTTTCCTGGTTGGGAAACCTTCGGTGCGTTTTAGACCACATCCGGTTCGTAAAAAATCATCATCAAAAATTACCAAAGGTGGCTATTGTGACAGGCTCCAGAGTTGGAAACTTAGTGGAAATTCTGGCAGGTCACTTTTTGTCGGCAATGATTAAGCATTTTTCTTATGACGAATTCGATGCGGCTAAACAGTGGATTTTAATCGCGCCATGAGCCACGGTTTGCTTTAAAAAGGTGTCGAATAGAATGAATAAAAAATACATTGATATTGCTTTGATAGTGATTGGTGTTGTTTTGGTAATCTGGGGTTATGATGTGTACGACTCGGCTGGATCACAGGTTACCAGAGCCTTGAGTGGGGATACCCCAGTAGAAGCTTGGATTGGTATGATAGGCGGTGCCGTCTGTATCGCCATTGGTGTGTTACGAGTCAAGTAACTCCGCTGCAGCGCAATCAGGCATTGTGACTGAGTGAATTCTAACATTCGCTCAGAAGATTTTTTTGTAAACATGACACAAAGTAAAGGACACTTATTGATTACCTTGTGTCCTAATACCTAGTGTTTCTACCATCTTAGTACCTTCTTATCGCTAAGTGCCTTCTTATGAAGCGGCGCTTACTTTAGCCAGCCTTCTATTAGTGTCTGACTGGGTACTGAGCCTGAATGCTGTAATTTACCGTCAACCGCTACAGCCGGTGTCTGCATAACACCATACTTCATGATCACTTCCGGGTTCGATTCTTTAACGATGTGTACGGCAACGCCCAAGTCGTCGGCAGCGGTTTGAACTCGCTCGGCGGTCTCGATGCATTTGGTACAGCCGCTTCCAAGAACTTCGATTTCTATCATGCAAACCTCACAGTAAGTAAACAATATTAACCAGCCATCCCACCAATGTGAATGAGGTTAATAAAAGCACAAAAATAATGGTCAGTAGCTTCCATGTCATGACCTGTTTTAACAAGATCATTTCTGGAAAGCTGGCGGCAACGGTACTCATGCAAAACGCCAACGTTGTGCCAAGGGGAAGCCCTTTGAGGATTAAGCCTTCCATAATAGGAATGACACCGGTGGCATTCGAATAAAGCGGAATACCCGCAAGAACGGCCATAGGTACAGACCACCACTGCCCGTCTCCTAATGTTTGCTCAAACCAGATGCTCGGGACAAATCCATGCAGCGCGGCACCCAGACCAACGCCTATAAAGACCCATTTCCAAACACGGGAAAAGATGTCCAGAAGCTCCGTCTTTGCAAAATCGTGTCGCTCCTTCAGTGACAGTGCAGGCGTATTATCGGCCGAGGTGTTTGACGCCTCAGCGGCTTGATACGCTTTGAGAGCAAAGGGTTGTAACAGTTTCTCGGCGCGTATCAGATCCAAGAATATGCCACCTAGGATGCCCGTGGCCATGCCGACGACCACATAAAGTAGGGTGATTTTCCAGCCGACTAAGCTCAATAGCAAAAGTACAGCTACTTCGTTAATGAGTGGCGAGGTCAAAAGAAAGGCGATGGTGATGCCAACGGGGATCCCCGCGGAGGTGAAACCAAGGAATAAAGGTATACTTGAGCAGGAACAAAAAGGCGTAATGGCTCCAAAGGCGGAGCCTGCGAGATAGCCCCAGCCTTTGTTATTTTTAGCCAGATAATCACGCACCCTTTCAAGTTTGAGGGATGCTCGCATTAGGGCAATCACATAGATCATGAATATCAACAGGAAAAAAATCTTCGTGGTATCTTCGATGAAGAAATGAACAGCATCCCCCAGTTTCGAGTCAGGCGCTAAGTCCAGCAGTGTATAGGTTAGCCAGTCGGCCAATACTGTAAAAATGGACAACATAAAGCCTCTGCGGTGGCGGTGATCAATGGTTGGGCCATTATTACAGGCTGATAAGGTTCATAGCAGCGACCATTAATAGTTGGTTGAGCTAAGTACCTACTGTGGGGCTAAATCCCCCGAGTGAAAAGCCTTACATGAGTACTTTTGAGGGCTTATTTTGATGCCGTTGATCTCTCGTAAATACAGGTAAAATAAAAGTAGACAAATCGAAATTTACCCTATAGAGTTATATCTAGCTCTGAAAAAAGCTTATACTTTGCAAAATCTACATTTCGCTGTATTACTCGTAACACTTCGTCCTGCAGTTTTTTAAGTTCCGGCCTTTATTTTCAAGCACCCATGCCTTTTAAGGGCAAATTACACTTTTAAAATTCAGGATATTTATTATGTCTAACACAGTTAAAGGAACCGTTAAGTGGTTCAACGAATCTAAAGGTTTTGGCTTCATTCAACAAGAATCAGGTCCAGACGTTTTTGCTCACTTCAGCGCCATTGTAAGCTCAGGCTTCAAAACTTTGGCTGAAGGCCAGCAAGTAGAATTCACCATTACCGATGGTAAAAAAGGCCCACAAGCTGAGAACATTGTTCCGCTGTAAGCTTTTTATCGGTTTTGTGAAAAGGCGAGCTTTAAGCTCGCCTTTTTTGTGCCTGTTATTTAGGTAACGCATGATCTTTCCGTGGCAGTTCGACAATTTTTTCTTGTCTTCATCATTAAAATATAGAGTTATCGCTTGCGGTTGCGCGTCTAGATAATGCCTCTTTTTTGAAAAGGCATTCAACCTGCGTGCATGAGCTATCTATTGAGTTAGACGACGTTCCCACTATTCGATCTGAGTATTCTGCGGTCGAATCTTTGCTGTTTGAAGCCATTGCTCAAGATTTACAGCAGCAAGGGCATGGTATCTATGAAAAAGCCATTCCAGCCGATGTCTTAAATAGCCTCTATCAGCAAGCCAGCCATTCCAGCCCCTCTGAATTTAAACCTGCCGGTATTGGCCGAGAAACAGCGCATACACTTACCCGCGATATTCGTCGTGATAAAATTTGCTGGATTGATGAAGCATCAGACGCTGGGCAGCGTTGGTTAATGTGGACTGCAGAGTTGCAGAACTATCTAAATCGCCGCTTATTTTTGGGGCTTTTTTCGTTCGAAAGTCATTTTGCCCTTTACGGCCCTGGCGACTTTTACAGCCGTCACTGCGATGCCTTTCGCGGCCAGGCTAATCGGGTATTGTCGGTGGTGTTGTATTTAAATCCGCACTGGCAGCCCAGCTGGGGTGGCGAGCTGGTGCTTTATGACGATGATAACGATACACAAGGAAGGCGGGTTGAGCCGATGTTTGGCCGGCTGGTGGTATTTTTGAGCGAGGAGTTCCCCCACGAGGTTTTACCCGCTCAGCACGACCGATACTCTATTGCGGGCTGGTTTCGTGTAAATGGCACAGGTGCCTGCGCGGTTGATCCACCCCGCTAAATCGAGGTGGCTCGATTACCGCGCATGTAAGCTCTTTTAGCGTGTTTTAGAGCGGTAACGGCTCAGTGTAATTCGGACATTTTTTCTACCAAGGGCCAAAGTTTTTCATCGGCAAGTATGGTGCAGAAATACTCGTTTACTTGGCAGATGCGGCCATCGCGCAGTGTAAACACCATACAGTATTCGTTACTGTACTCTTCGCCATTGATCAGTGTGCCGTTACCTTCAAATTCCACAACCACGCGCTCCCCTTCAGCTGTAATGCTATTAACCGTGGGCTTCATGCCGGTAGGCATGAGTTGTTTAAAGGCCGCGATGGTGCCTAGAATCAAATCTTTGTGGCGTACCCCTGCAAATCGACCAAAGCCTTTGGCCAGGGTGAAGGCGTCTTCGGTAATGCAGGTTTCAGCGGTGTTGGCATCGCCATCCCCCATTGCGTGAATAAACGTGAGTACGGTGTTTTTATGGTCTTCGCTCATGGTTTTCCTCAAGGTGAATAGAAGTGATAGGGTCGCGCGGCTTATGAATTAGTCTTTGCCCAAATTGGAACCGCCGTCTACTGGAAGCACCAAGCCGGTTACCTGGGCCGAGAGTTCGCTGGCTAGATAAACCGCTGCATTCGCCACATCTTCTGGTGTGCCCCGGCGAGACAGCGGCTGTTTGCGTTTGATCATTTCGTCTATGTCGTAGAACGTTTGTGCGGCGGGGATGTGTCCAGGACAAATACAGTTAGCGCGAACACCGTATTCGCCTAATTCCTTGGCGATGGATTTGGTGTAATGGATAACACCGGCTTTGGCGGCGCGATAGGTGATCAGCGGCAAACCGGGTTTTAATCCGGCAATGGAGGATGTATTGATAATGGCGCCGCGCTTCCTTTCTGTCATATAGCGTCCAGCGGCTCGACTGCCGAGCATGACACCTTTCAGGTTGATGCCGATGACGCGGTCGAAATCTGCTAAATCATCGGTTAAAAAACTGTTGTGAACGGCACCGCTGATACCAGCGTTGTTGAACATGATGTGCAGGTCGCCGAACTCGCTGAGGGCGAATTCAATCAAGGCGTTGACCTGATGTTCATCACTAACATCTGTCTGTTTAAAGCGGGCGGCCGAGCCAAACTCTTGAATAAGTGCTTCGCCTTGCTCGTCGTTGATGTCGGCAATGACCACGCGGGCACCTTCTTCAACAAAGCGCCGTACAGAGGCGAGCCCCAAACCGCTGGCGCCACCGGTAATAATGGCGACTTTGTGGGTCAGTAATGACGACACGGTAGTACTCCTTATTATGATTATTTTTGTGGTGTATGTTGTTGCCGTGTGATCAGTTTAGAGGTTCTTCACCCGCGAGAATAGTGCGGTGCATGAGTCGGCCGCTGTCCATCGGGTATTCTAATGCGCGATGCATGGTGCCGGTGTTGTCCCAAATGAGAAGATCGCCAACTTCCCATTCGTGCCGGTAAACGTATTGTGGTTGGGTGGCCCAGTCACGCAATTTGGCCAGTAGCGCGCGGCTTTCTTCGATGCTGACGTTTTGTACATAGTCGCACGTAGAGCCCAGCAACAGAGATTTACGGCCAGATTGATGTTGCCACACCAACGGGCAGGATTTGGTGGGCACCTGCTGCCAGAGTTTGACTTCTTCGTAGCTCATTTCTGGACGCACATAGTATTGCGACGTTTCAGCGCTGTGAGTGACACGTAGGGTTTCGTATTGCGCTTTTTCCTCGTCGGTCAAATCGTCGTAAGCGGCATAGGTGTTTGCGAATTCAGTTTGTCCGCCGGTATCTGAAAGTTTGATGGCGTGCAGCAGTGCGCCAAGATTTGGGTACTTTTGCAGAGATCCATCGCTGTGCCACATCAATGAACCTTTTAGGTAGTCAGCTTTGGCGTTAACACTTTTGTCGAGCGAGATTTTGTAGATACCGTCTTCGCCTTCGTTATCGGGGATGGTACCGAGAGTCTTGGCGATGGCGACTTGCTGCTCGTCGCTGATGTCCAAGCCACGAAACAGTAAAACGCCGCGCTGTTCCAATGTTTCCCGAATGGTCGTAGCGTGTAAACCGCTGACTAAAGTGTCGATATCAATCTCAATCTGACTGCCGATGCAGGGGGTTAAATGGGTCACTTTAAAGCTCATATTTGCCTCTATCCACAGTGGTGAATGGTGATTGTCTTCGCATTAGCTGATACGGGTTAGGATGGTTTGGGCGGAATGTTTCACCCGCGGTTGCCGCCAGACTTCAACCGCCATGGCCACGGTAATCAAAGCATAGATCAAGTTACGCAGGTTGGCGGCATCCTCAGGTAAGGGCTGATCGTAGGGAAACTGATCTACGTATTCGATGGCTTCTTTTCCGCGAGGAAACATCGCGTCATAGAACGTTTTTAATTCGTCCATAGAGCTGTTTACGCGTTTGACGTAACGCTGGTGGCCGTCTTCGATGGCCCACTCAGGCACCCAGTGTTCCAGTTCTTGAAAGGCTTGCGGCAGTAACGTGTTCATGAGAGTGTCTCCTGCATGTTGGAGCGCGGTGGCCTCAAGGCCGTTTGGCCCGACTTTTCGGCTTCGCCTTGCGCAACGGTATCTTGAACGGTTTTGTGTAAATGCCGCACGAGAATTTCTTCATCGTTGGCGTGAAAATGCTTGAGTGCTCCGCTATTGAGCATAGCTTGCATGCCTTCTAAAGGGCTGGCATCTTCGAGCACGATGTCATTCAAAAATGACACTGTCAGTTCTTGAGCAATGCGCTCTTTGTGGCTGCTAGGCGGTCGGAAGTACATGTCGACCTCAATAATGTGTGAGTGTGGACCGGTGGGCCAGTGGAGATGCGTAGTGAACCCAGAGGAGGAGAAAATAATCACAAAATTGGGGAAGAACTGAAACGAATCGAAGCCGTATTTTTCCGAACGAGTAGGGTTGAGTCCATGAGGGAGCGGCTCATGATTGGCTTTTTTATTCCAAGGGCCGGCCGCACTGGATTCTGTTAAGCATTCGATCGGGCGAGAATAGGGGGTTTGTTTCGACGGTTCCCCATAGAAGGAAAACATTCTGTGGGGCCCACTCAACTGATAGGCCAGTGCATCGGTGTAGGGGTTGGCGCAGTCGGCTTTGGCAACTTCAGTGAGCGCGCCAAAGGAATTCGCGTGTAGGTAAGGGCCGTGGTAGCTTTCGGCAAACCCATCCATGAAAATTTTCCAGTTGCACTGCAGCTCGGCTTTGAATTTGTAAACCTGATGAGGACCATTAAAGTTGTAGCCTTCCAGCCCGTCGGCAAAATCCCCCAAAAAATCCCGTACAGTCTGGGTGTTGTTGCGATCCATATGGATAAATACAAAACCGCCCCACGTGTCGCACTGAATGGCAGGCACACGGCATTGGCTTTTGTCGAAATCCATGAGCAAATCTTCGCGTGAAGGCTTAATCAGCGCACCTTCCAGATCGTAACGCCAGCCATGGAATCGGCAATACAATAATGGCGCGTTACCTTGTGTTTCTTGAAAAGGATCATCTTGCCAGACCATTTTATTACCGCGATGTGGGCACACGTTGTGAAAGGCGCGAATCACATCGTCTTTACCGCGTACGACCAGTACTGAAGTGTCTAGGATGGCCAGCTCGCGGGTGAAGTAGCTGCCTTTGCGCGGCAGTTGTTCTTCCCGGCCTACACACAGCCAGTTTTTCTTGAATACATGTTCTTTTTCTTTTTCATAAAAGTCAGGGCAGACGCTGTCTTGTAGGGATATTGGGCCGCGGCCCAGCTCGGGGTAGGCATCGTGCCAGAACCCGCTGGCGGGTTTAGTGACGATGGGTTTTTGGCTCTCACTCATGATGATGTCCTGTTGTGTGTTGCGGCGGTTGGACAACCGCAGATCAATGGATGACACATGAGATGATCTTACGCTTGACTCTTTTGTGTAAGAAGGCTCTTAATATGAACATGGTGTTGCATATATGGAACGACAAGCGGGTGCAAAGACAGAAAGTCAGTATGAATACTCACAAGGTGCAATAGGCGATGGAGCAGAACTTACCTTTTCATGTGGATGGCTTACTGGTCTTCGCCAAAGTGGTGGAGTGTCGTAGCTTATCGAAAGCTGCGATTTTATTGGGGATGCCCAAGTCCACTGTGAGCCGAAAGCTCAGTAAGCTGGAAGCTGATCTTGGTATTAAGCTGTTGCGCAAAAATACCCATCAGTTGTCGGTGACGGATCTGGGTGAGCAGGTCTATCGTCACAGTTTGAAAATTTTGACCGAGGCGAACGACATTCGAGCACTGGTGGAAGGCAGCAAACAAGAGCCACAGGGGGAGTTACGAGTGGCGATGCCGGTGTTTGTGGGAACGGATTACGCGTCGGATGTGGGCAGTTTGTTTCTACATCGTTACCCCAAAGCACGCTTGGAAATTCGCTTGGTGAACAGCATGGCCCACCCAGTGAAAGATGGTTTCGATCTGGTGTTGGGTATTGGGCCCTTGCAGGATTCTTCTTTGATTGCGCGGCGGGTATTTTCGCTGGATTGTTATCTGTGTACCTCCAAGGCGTATTTGGAGTCGTTGGAAGAGCCGATAACGGCACCGTTGCAAATGAATAAATTGGCGCTGATTGAAACCGATTTTTATGGCGCCAAAAGCAAGTTGAGTTTGGATAACGGCAAAAAGCATCATGAGCTGTCGCCCTTAGTGCGCGCTCGTGCGAACAGCTTTCAGATTTGTAAGCAGTACGTCATTCAGGGATTGGGGGTGGGGGTGTTACCAGAACAAATGATTCGTATGGATGAGCGACTTCATCGAATACTGCCTGAGTGGCATGCTGGTGGTGTGGATATGTACGCGATTTACCCCTTCCAGTTGTCGTATTCCAACTTGGTAAGTGCTTTCTACGATACTTTGCTTGAGGTGATCAATCACAACGCTTCGCGCCTGGCAGAAAAAGTGACTCAGGCGCAGTAAAGTGATGATTGAAAGCCGACGATAGCAGCAGCTGGGTATCGCGATCAGTCGCGAAAGCGTTTCGTCAAATCGCCATAAGCTTCGATTCGTCGGTCGCGCAGGAACGGCCAAATACGGCGGACATCTTCACTGCGTTGCAGATCGATATCAGCGCAGATGACACACTCGCTGGAGGCATCCGCGCTGGCCAGTATTTCACCTTGTGGACCAGCGATAAAGCTGTTGCCCCAGAACTCAATACCATCGATAGAGTGGTCTTGAGCGGCATCGCTCAGCTCAAATCCTACACGGTTCGCCACAATCACCGGTAAGCCGTTGGCCACGGCGTGTGCCCGCTGAATGGTTTGCCAGGCACCCAGCTGGCGATCTTTTTCATCTTGCGAGTCGGTGCGATCCCAGCCGATGGCGGTCGGGTAGAGCAAAATGTCAGCCCCTTTTAGCGCCATTAAGCGGGCGGCCTCTGGGTACCATTGATCCCAACATACCAGTACACCCAATTTACCCACACGGGTTTCGATGGGCTGGAAGGGGTCTTGGTGATCGCCGGGGGTGAAGTAAAATTTTTCGTAAAAGCCCGGGTCATCGGGGATGTGCATCTTGCGGTAAAAACCAACCACGCCTTTGTCGCCGTCGATCACTTGCGCGGTGTTGTGATAAAGGCCGGTGGCGCGTTTTTCGAAAATGGAAATGACCAGCACGATATCCAATTCAGCGGCCAGTTGGCAAAAAAACTGGGTGGATTCGCCATTGAGCGGCTCCGCCAAATCAAACTTGGCGGTGTCTTCGGTTTGGCAGAAGTAAGGCCCTAAATGCAGTTCCTGCAGCAAAATCAGGTTGGTGCCCTCACTGGCGAGCTGACGAACGGAGCTCGCCGTATGTTCGCGGTTTTGAGCTTTATCATCGCCGCAACGTTGTTGTACGGCACCGGCTTTACAGATTTTCATATTGGCCTTCTGTCATGCTAAAGGGTGATATTTAAACGCGAGAGTGAGCTTTCATCGTGACGGCATGGCGGCGGCAGTGCTTAAAGGCTGGCCCAGTCGATGCTTTCTGATGATAGGCGATCCCAGTTAAGGCTATGTTGCGGCAGTTGCATACTGATGCAATGCAGGCTGCCGAATTGTTCGATCAAACCGCGACAAGGAATGCCGACAATCTCGTATTCTGGCAGAGCGGCTTGCAGTTGGCTTTGTACTTGTTGATCTTCAGCGCAGTCGTACAGTGGCAGTAACAGCTTGCCATTAGCGATCAAAAAATTAGCGTAGCTTGCGGGTAAACGCTTACCCGAGCCGCTCATTTGCTGGCTGGGCATGGGCAGCTCGATCAACCGATAAGGCTGGCCGTTAGCTTGCCTTAATTGCTGCAGCTCTTGCTTCATGGCCGCGAGGTCGGCAAATTGTTCATCACGGTTATCTTGGCAGCCCTGATACACAATGCAATCTTGTGCAACAAAGCGCGCCAGGGTATCGATGTGGGCATCGGTATCGTCGCCAACTAATAAGCCGTTGTCCAACCACAGTACACGATTGCTCAACAAATGCTGAGCAAACAGCTGCTCGATGTCAGCTTTAGTCACTTGATTGCGGTTATCGTTCAGTAGGCAAAAGCTGGTGGTTAAGAGGGTGCCTGCGCCGTCGCTTTCAAGGCTGCCGCCTTCCAAAATCATATCCACCGGTTGAAGTGGCTGAGCAAATATACCCAGCTGATTCAAGCGGTCGTTGATTTGATTGTCTTGGCTGGATTCAAACTTGCCGCCCCAAGCGTTAAAAATAAAGTTCAGCCCCTGGGTTTGCTTGCGGTTACCCAGCGTGATGACACCGAAATCCCGCGCCCAAGTGTCGTCATAGGGTAGGGCAATCGCCTGCACAGCGTTCAGATCGACATCCGCTGCCAGTAGCTTAGATTTCAGCGCGGGTAGATCTACGCTTGGGTCTACCAAGAGCAGTGCGCGATGGTAGAGACTCAAGGTGCGCAATAGGTGCAAGTAGGTGGCTTGCACTTGGTCAAGCCACGGTGCCCAGTCAGTGGCGGGTGTTGGCCACGCTAACAAGATCGCATCTTGTGGTGCCCATTCGGGTAGTAGTACTAGGGGGGGCGAAGACTGGGTGATGGGCATAAAGAAAATCCAGCATTAAAAGCCCTAGGGGCTAAAATCGAGCGGTATGGTTTCTAGCGTGAGCATCGCCTACATGCAGCCAAACCCCCTCACGCTGGGGGTGATGCATTATAGGCGGTTGACTGTCGGTGGGTCTATACAGCACTGCTCATAGGGGGCTGTGGTTGATGACGTTAACCAGTACAAATCTTCTCGATGTTCTGCATGTCTTCCGCGGTTAGTGACCAGTCACCACACTGCAGGTTTTGTTGCAGTTGCTCTGGGCCAGTGGCTCCAGCAATAACACTGCACACCACCGGCTGGGACAGCAGCCAAGAAATGGCCAGGTCGAGCAAGGTGTGATTTCGCTCAGTAGCAAAAGCATTCAACTTATCCACGATGGCGAGGTTGTCGTCTGTCAGAAAACGATCACCGGTGCGCCACAGGTTTTGCCCCAGACGCGACTCTGGGTGATCTCGGTTTGCAAGTGAGTACTTACCTGTAAGCAAACCATTGGCAAGCGGTGAATAGGGCATCAAGCCCATGCCGTATTTTTCCAGCGCTGGGATATGGCTATGCTGGGTTTTTTGGGCGCTGAGCGAGTATTCTTCCTGCGTGACGATGTACTTGTGCAAGCCTTCTGTCTTGGAGAGCCACTGTGCTTCTACCACTTCCCAGCTTGGCAGATTGCTACACCCCAAGTAGCGTACTTTGCCGGTGGTAACCAAGTCATCCAATGCCCGCAACGTCTCTTCCATTGGGGTATGCACATCGGGCCAGTGCAGCATGTAGATGTCGATGTAGTCTGTGCCTAAACGTGCCAAGCTATCATCCACTTGGCGTAGAATGTTGCTGCGTGAGCAGTTGCGGTCGTAGTCCTGACACATGCCAAACTTGGTAACGATAGTGGCGTCTTGACGACGTAAACCCAACGCTTTGCCTAAGATCGATTCAGATTGGCCCCACTCGGAACCGTAAACGGGGGCAGTATCAAACAGTGTCACACCGGCGTCTAAGGCTTGGTGAACCAGTTCTCTGGACGCTGCAAGGTCAGTTTTTAGGCCAAAATTGTTGCAGCCAAAACCAATGCTGGATACGCGCAATCCGGTTTTGCCGATATGTCGTGTGTGCATGATGCCTCCCGCTGATGAGAATCTGAAAAGTTAGAATGAAGCGTCGGGTGCAGCCCTGCGTCAAGTGTGCATCGATCACAGGGCTAAGAGGGTGTGCTTACTTGACGAGGAAGTCAGCCAGACGGCCGCTGATGATGTCAGTAGCGTCTTTCATCATGTCATCCAGCAGTTTTTGGCACGTTGGAATGTCGTGAATCAACCCTTGAATTTGGCCCGCCCAAACCAGACCGGCTTCGGTGTTGCCAGTTTCGAGTGCAGTGCGGCCGTCCGCGCCTTTTACCAAATGGTGTACATCGCCGAAGGTGGCTTCTGGGTTTTTGAGGATCTCAACCACCTCGGAAGAACGGCCAGTCTTGGCTACACGACCGGTATTGCGCAAAGAGCGGAAGATCAAGTTAGTGTCGCGCTCGGTGTTGCTCACCAGCAGCTGCTTCACATTATCGTGAATGGGGGCTTCAGCCGTGGCGCAGAAACGCGTACCCATATTCACACCTTCAGCGCCCAGTGCCAGAGCCGCCGCCAAGCCTCGGCCATCGCCGATACCGCCAGAAGCGAGCATAGGGATAGACACTTGATCAGCCGCAGCTGGGATCAACACCAAACCGGGAATGTCGTCTTCACCGGGGTGACCAGCACATTCGAAGCCATCGATAGAAATGGCATCAACGCCCATTTTCTCGGCGGATACGGCGTGACGTACCGCCGTACATTTGTGAATTACCACGATGCCGTTGTTTTTGAAATCTTCGACGTGTTCACGCGGGTTGTGGCCGGCGGTCTCAACAATTTTCACGCCCATTTCGATGATCGCTTTACGGTACTCGGCGTAAGGTGGTGGCGTCACAGAGGGTAGGATCGTTAAGTTGACACCGAAAGGCTTGTCGGTTAATTCGCGACAGCGTGCGATTTCTTTGCGCAGGTCATCTGGGGTAGGTTGGGTCAGCGCGGTGATAATGCCCAGTCCACCAGCGTTAGATACAGCGGCGGCCAGTTCGGCACGGCCAACCCACATCATGCCACCTTGAACGATGGGCCTTTCGATGCCTAGCATTTCGGTAATGCGTGTCTTTAATTTCATAGCGAGTTCAACTCCAGTCCTCTTAGGGTGACAGCGACTGGAGCGGCCTTACTGATCGCAGTAGGGGCTTTCCTGTCTGGGTGCTGCCACAGGTTTACTAATGTTATGTGTATGAGTCAGCAGCGCGAAGCCTAGGTTTACACCTGCTGAACTGGCAATAATTGAGGGTCTGCAATCTGCACACCTGGGTTTTCAAAGGCTTTCACCAAACCGGGTAGCTGTTTGCGGTATTCCTCTACCGACGCTTCTTTAACTGGGCCGTAGCCGCCAATATCGGCAGCTGCACCCGCTAAAGCGATGGCTTCAGTCAGATTGCTCTGATCGAGACGGTCAACTATACCATCAATTAATCCGCGATACTCGCCTATGAGTGCCCGTTCCATACGGCGCTCAGCGGTATAGCCGAAAGCATCCAGTACAGTGCCGCGCAGGGGTTTCATCTTGGCCAGTAATTTAAAGGCACTGATGACCCAAGGGCCGAAAGTGCGCTTCTTAGGTCGGCCAGAGGCGTCTTTTCCGGGCAACAAAGGTGGTGCTAGGTGGAAGCTGAGCTTGAGATCGCCGGTAAACTGATTGTTCAGGCGCTCCCAAAACGTAGGTGACGTATACAAGCGAGCGACTTCGTATTCGTCTTTGTAGGCCATCAATTTGGCCAGAGTTAGAGCTACCTGACGGACGAATTTGTCGCTGTTTGGCACTTTGCGAGCGTTGGCGCGCTGACGCACTGAGGCAACAACGTCGCTGTATTCACAGGCGTACTTCTCATTCTGGTATTGAGTCAGCAGAGCGGTACGACTGGTGAGTACGTCTTCCACAGTGTCGAGTTTGGGCAACTCTTGGTGCTGGGCTAATTGCTCTGCGAGTGCTTTTGGATCGTGCGCGGTTAGGCGGCCCAGTGCGAAAGTACGCAGGTTGCCTTTGACGAAGGTGCCATTAAGGCGAATGGCTTCCTCAATGGCGTCAGTGGACAGCGGCAGAAGGCCTTTTTGGGCCGCGTAACCCATCATGAGTACGTTGGTGCCGATGCTGTCTCCGGTAAGGTCCGTGGCCAGCTGGCTGGCCTGAATATCGAACGAGGGGCCACCGTCAATGGCATCCAGAATCGACTTGCGCAGACGCGCTTCGCCCAGATCCAGATTTTTGTTGGTTTGGAAGTCACCCGTTGGGGCTACATCGGTATTGAGAATGGCGGCGGTGTGGCCGGGGCGCACGGTTTTCAGCACCGGTGCGCCGGAAGCGGAAATCAAATCGCAAGCCATCACTAAATCGCACATACCCTCACTGAGACGCGAGCTGTAAATGCTCTCGGGGTTCTTACCGATGCGGATGTGACTGGTGACAGACCCCCCTTTTTGTGCCATGCCTGTCATATCCAGAATGGTACTGCCCTTGCCATCCACATGAGCGGCCATTCCAAGCAAGGCGCCAATAGTGAGTACGCCCGTGCCGCCAACGCCCGCCACCAGAATGTTGTAGCCGTTATCGTCCAGAGGCGCTATGGGCGCATCCGGTAGGTTGGCTATCAGGTTTTCCAATGCGGATTCGCCACCGCTGGC
>CBFHKY010000038.1:18357-23404 GCA_965656525.1 Pseudomaricurvus sp.
CGTTATCGTCCAGAGGCGCTATGGGCGCATCCGGTAGGTTGGCTATCAGGTTTTCCAATGCGGATTCGCCACCGCTGGCAGGTGTGGCCTTGTTGGTTTTCTTGGCGATCGCGGCGCCCTGTACGCTGACAAACGACGGGCAGAAACCCTTTACGCAGCTGAAATCCTTGTTACAAGTGGATTGATCGATCTTGCGCTTGCGGCCCCACTCAGTTTCCAAGGGTTGAACACTGATGCAATTGGATTGCACAGAGCAGTCGCTACAGCCTTCACACACTTCTGGGTTGATAAATACGCGGCGATCCGGATCTTCCATTAGCCCGCGTTTGCGACGGCGGCGTTTTTCAGTGCCACAGGTCTGTTCATACACAATACCGGTGACACCAGGAATTTCTCTCAGCTGACGCTGAACGGCATCGAGCTCATCGCGGTGATGCAGTTGCGCGTTGGGTGGTAAAGGCACGTGCTTATAATGATCGGTATTGTCTGTAACCAGCATTACCGGCGACACACCTTCAGACAGCAGTTGGTTCACCATATCGACGGGGCTAATGCCCTGCTCGACCGGCTGGCCGCCAGTCATGGCCACCGCATCGTTATACAGGACTTTGTAGGTAATATTGGCTTTGGCGGCCACCGAGGCGCGAATAGCCAGAATGCCAGAGTGGGAGTAAGTACCGTCACCCATGTTTTGGAACATGTGCGGGGTGTCTACAAAGTGACTGACACCGGCCCAGCCGGAACCTTCGTGGCCCATGGGCAGAAACTGCATGGTATTACGATCCATCACCACGGCTACTAGGCCATGACAACCGATACCGCCCATGGCTTTGGAACCTTCGGGGATCTTGGTGCTGGTGTTGTGCGGGCAGCCCGAACAGAAGTAGGCCGGGCGGACGGAACCGCTACCCACAGTTAGAGCTTGTTGCTCAATCTGCTGGAACTCGGCGAAGCGTCGATTGACCTCGGCGTCATCGATGCTCAACTGCTCCAGCAGGCGTTTGATCGCGTGACGTACTTTGGGTACGCTCAGTTCGCCAATGGCAGGTAAGAGTAGATCGCCGCTGAGGTCGGCTTTGCCTGCCAATGAAGGGCGCTGATCGGCGGGTAAACGATAAAGGTGACGGGCAATTTGATCTTCCATCACCGGGCGCTTTTCTTCCACCACCAGCAAAGCATCGCTGCCAGCCGCAAAACTGTTCAACCCTTCGGGATCCATTGGCCAGATCAGGCCAGGCTTGTATAAACGGATACCCAATTGTGCACAGCGTGCTTCATTTAGGCCCAAATCAGCCATAGCCTGACGTGTATCCAAATACGCTTTACCGGCACTGACCATACTCAAACAGCGTTTTTCGCCGCCGATGGTCACACGGTCGATGCCCGTATCTCCAAAACTATTGGCGCGGGTAAAAGCGGTGGCGGCGGGCAGACGGTAGTTCACCAGCCATTCTTCTTCCACCAGTGGATGAAGGTTTTCACGTAGGTTGAGGCCTTCTTGCGGAATAATGATATCGCTCGGTGTGTTGTACTCGCGGAAAGTGTCGGGCAGTTCCACGCAGCCGGACAGGTCCAGCGTGTCGGTGATGGTCTTTAGGCTCACGTAGCAGCCGCTAAAGCGAGACATTTCGATACCGAACTGGCCGAATTCAATAATCTCGCCAATGGTGGACGGATACAGGATGGGTGTCATAGCCGCCATCAAGGTGTGTTCTGACTGATGAGCGCTGTCGGATGACTTGCCGCCGTGATCGTCCCCCGCCACGATCAGAAAGCCGCCTTTAGCGGCGGCACCTTCAAAGTTGCCCAATTTGAGCGATTCGCAGGCGCGATCGACACCAATTCCTTTGCCGTACCAGATGCCAAAGACACCTTCGTAATCGGATTTACCAAACCAGTCCAATTGTTGAGTGCCGCGAATAGAGCTGGCTGCTAGTTCTTCGTTGAGCCCTGCGCGAAACACAATCCCGTGTTCGTCTAACAAGGCTTGAGCCCCCCAAAGTGCGGAATCGTAAACCCCTAGGGGAGAGCCGCGATAACCCGAAATGAAACCCGCTGTGCGCAGGCCCTTGGCGCGGTCACGGCGGATTTGATCCAGCGGCAAACGCACTAAGGCTTGGTTGGCGTTCATGAACACTTGACCGGAAGGTTGAGTGTATTTGTCATCCAGAGTCATTGGCTCATTGATCGTTACAGGTGATTTGCTCATGGGGCTTAACGGTCTCTAAAAACAGCCTGCGGGGCGATGGCCTCAAAAGATAAAGGCGATTGGCTTATGGTGCGATGGGGGGAAGCTTGCTCAGTGTGAATTCACAATCGACGGTTTCCTGAATCTCAATCACATTGCCTTCAGGGTCTTTACCGTAAATGGACTTCACGTGGCCAACATCGATGGGCGCGGGCTCGGGAAATGTCATACCTAGGCCTTTCAGGCGTTCAAACTCGATTTCAATTTCGGTCACATCGATACACATGTGGGTGTAACCTTTGTCGTACGGCTGCTTGGGGGTGATTGAGTCGGGCTCTGGCGCACTGTATTGGAACAGCTCGATATAGCAGGTGCCGGCGCGCATCATACAGCCGCGAGCGGCAGAGCCTTTTACCGCGACAATGCGGTCGATAAACTCATCGTTACTCCAGGTAAATCCATCGTCCACCAGCTCAAAGCCGAACGCATCACGGTAAAACTGAATCATTTTGTCCATGTTGTGCACGTGAATGCCTACATGGTGTATGCCTCTTATCATTGTTATGTCCTCTTGCTGTGTCCCGTTTACAGAGTCGCGGCTACTCTCAAGTGCTGGCGACTCAAGTATAGGCGCTGAAAACTTTTCGTTTTGAAACCTAGGCCGGTGAATGCTTCATGGCTTATCGAGCATTCGCGAGTTGCTACTCCGCAGTCTATCGTTAACCTGATAGAGGCATAAGGCGGGTGTCAGGGTGAGGCAAGTTGCTGTGCTTGCGGAGTCATTTTGTCTTTTCGGTGCCCTAGGCATAATGATTCCATTAATAAAACAGCCTGTGCCGAGAAGGGTTTTTACGGGCGGGCGAACGGAGAAACGGCATGAGCGATCAAACATTAGAAAAAGGCCAGGCCCGTTGCCCTGGTGAGCCTAGTACGCAAGATATTATTGCCCGCGATAAGGTGCCGGCGCCAGATTGGGTGCGCTCGGAATCCTATGAGTTTATGGGTGATGCGGATATCTCTAAGGGGCGCTACATTGAACCGGCGTTTGCGGATAAAGAATACGATCGTCTGTGGAACCGCACTTGGCAATTTGCCTGTCGCGAAGAGCACATCCCAGAGGTGGGTGATTATTACGTGTACGATATTGGCCGCCAGTCTTTTATTGTCACTCGTACCGCTACAGATCAAGTAAAGGCTTACTACAACGCCTGTTTGCATCGTGGTACGAAATTGCGTCCTTCCAATACCGAAGGTTCTGCATCGGTATTTCGCTGCGCTTTCCACGGTTGGACTTGGAATCTGGATGGCTCAAATAAAGAAGTGGTGTGTGATTGGGATTTTCCTCATGTCGAGAAAGCCAAGTTGTCGCTGCCAGAAGCCCGTGTAGAGCTGTTGGCGGGTTTTGTGTTTATCAACATGGATGAAAACGCCCCTGCGTTGGCGGAATACCTTGGGCCAGAAGTGATGAGCCAAGTGTCTCACTGGGGTTTGGAAAACCGCTATATCACGGCCCATGTCTCGAAAGTGATTCCTGCCAATTGGAAGCTCACCATGGAAGCGTTTATGGAGGCGTATCATGTGATTGAAACTCACCCACAAGTGGCGGTTTCTAACGCCGATGCGAACTCCCAGTACGATACCTATGGTGAACACGTAAACCGGTTTATTTCACCACTGGGGGTGCTCAGCCCGCACTTGAAGGGCCGTCACTCTGAGCAAGATGTGCTGGATCAATTCACCGTAGGGGATGCTTCCGTATTGGGTGATTCTGATCGCAACCTGAAAGAGGGTGAAACGGCTCGCCAGCGTATGGCCGATATGATGCGTGATATGTTTTCGGCCGCAGCGGGCACGGATTTGAGTGGTGTATCCGATTCGGAGCTGTTGGATTGCTTTTCGTATACGGTGTTTCCAAATACGTTCTTGTTCCCCGGTATTTCCCTGCCCATGATTTATCGATTCCGTCCGGTAGTGGATGATCATCGCAAATGCTTGTTCGAAGTTTTCTTCATGCGCCCTGTACCGGCTGAAGGCGAGCGCCCAGAGCCCGCCTGTGAAGAACGCTTGCAAGAAGGGCAATCCTTCTGTGATGCCGAAGGCATGGATAACGGTTTTGGTGCTATTTTGGATCAAGATACTGAGAACCTATTACTGCAGCAGCAGGGGCTAGAGGCTTCTGCCAAAGGTGGCTTAACGCTGGGTAACTACCAAGAAATCCGCGTGCGTCACTTCGAAATGACCGTAGATAAATACGTGAACAGCTAGCGTATATAACAAGCGCACATACGTGGAGCCCCCAGCGTTCGTGAGAACTTGGGGGTTTGTTGTTGGCAAATGCAAATTTTTAGCGCTAGCCAACAGTGACAAACGCTAGGTGTCAATATTAGAGCCAGACCAGAGGACACCCATTTTGACAAAAGAATTCCATCGATTCTGCTCCGTAGACGATGTGCCCGCCAACGGTAAAAAGGCCGGTCGCGTCAATGGCACCCCTGTTTTGGTGGTTAATACCAAAGGTCAGCTATTCGCCGTTTCGGCGTTATGCTCCCATCAGGCCAAGTTTCTAACCGCAGGGCGAGTACGCAATTGTCGCATTACTTGCCCTCTGCATGGCGCTCAATTCAGCCTAGAAACGGGTGAAGCGATGTGTCTTCCTGCCTCTAAGCCTATCCCCACTTATGATGTCCGTATCATTGATGATTGGATTGAAGTCGCTGTTTAAGTAACATATGCACCCTGTGACTCAGAATATAGAGTGTGTATCGGCGTAAAGCTGGTCTCAGGGCGACTGTGGCTTCAGAACAATTGTGTTCGGAGAGCATCCAGTTTGATGATGCACTCTCAGCTTTTTATGCTGGC
>CBFHKY010000039.1:0-3330 GCA_965656525.1 Pseudomaricurvus sp.
CAACGGGTTCGTTGTGGCTGGATGATCTTAATGCGTATCTTGCGTCGGTGGATTCACTGCCCCTTTCGTTAGAGATGGCAGCGGTGTTGTTTGCTCTGGGCGCCATTCTAAAAACCGCACAGCTACCCCTGCACGGTTGGCTGATTCAGGTGATGGAAGCCCCTACGCCTGTTTCGGCACTGTTGCATGCGGGGGTGGTGAATATGGGCGGCTTTGTACTGATCCGTTTAGCTGAGCTCCTATCTTTGGCCCCTGTGGCTCAAGGGTTGTTGGTTGTCGTGGGTAGCCTTACTGCTGTACTGGCGGGTTTGGTGATGTTGACACGGGTTAGCATCAAGGTGCGCTTGGCATGGTCTACCTGCGCGCAAATGGGTTTTATGCTGATGGAAGTGGGGCTTGGTTTGTATGAGCTGGCACTGCTGCACTTGGTGGCTCATTCGCTTTACAAAGCGCACGCGTTTCTTTCGGCCGGTGAAACCGTACGCCAAACCAGTAACCGTGATTTTATGCCAACCCCAGTGACGAAAACCCCGTGGTGGTACTTGGCTGCGGTCGTGATGAGCGCCGCGCTGGTGTTTGGCTCGGTGGTGGTTTGGCAGTGGTGGATGCCGACGTTTGATGTGCCATTGGTGGCGCTTTTGATTGTCGCGTTTGGGCTGGCGCCGCTGTTGTGGTTAGAGCATGGCCGCGCTACTGCCAGCAGTACTTTGGCCAATAACCGCACGATGTTAGTGGCACGTTGTAGCGCACAGCTGCTGGCACTGACACAGCTCTATTTGTTCTGGCACCTACTGTTTGCTGGGCTAGCACCGGCTGCCGTAACGGCTGGTGCCGGTGCAGTGACTTGGTTTACAGCGACTTGGTTTACGGCGACTTGGGTTGTGGTGTGTTTTAGCGTGTTGTATGGCTGCCAAGTGTGGTTACGTTGTTTTCCTCGCGGCCGTTTCGCCAAAGTTTTTTACCCTTGGGCCTACTGTGGATTTTATTTGGATGAAACGTTAACACGGCTGACGTTTAAACTCTGGCCAGTCAAATTCAGCCCCGTGCAAGCACAGACTTTGGTGAACAGAAATCATTCTTTAGCTAACAGAAAGTCGACCTTTCAAGGAGAAGCCTCGTGAACGCCGCCATATCGCCAACGATTGTTAAGTCAGAAATGCTGAACCGCGCTGTGGCAGCAGCCACCAGCAGTATTGCGCCTGCGTGGCCGCTGGATCGAATGATTGCGGTTAATCCTTACTGGGGGCGCATTCAGCAACCGTTTCGGGATGTGGCTAAAGACCTGGCCCAGATCGCGGGGTCACCGTTAACATTGCCCATCACCGAATACCGCAAAGCTTGGGAGCAGGGCGACATCACGTTAGTGGATATCGAGCAAGCTCTGGTTGAACATGCAGTAGAGTGGACCGCTGAGCAACTGGTGGGTGCCCTTAATGACATAAACCCCGCGCCGATTCCATTGCCATTACTCAGTGACAGGCTAGACAGTGAGCGCGATTTAGAACGACAGCCTGCGTGGTGCGAAACCATCACGCATCAAATATCACAATTTTGTGCCGCCTATTTTGATCGCGACCAAGCCGATTGGCACCCCGATCAAAGCAGCAGTCTTTATGTCAGCTGGAAAGAAAGTCTGACACAAGATCACAGTGTCGCGTTGTTGATGCACACTCCGAACATTCCGAGCCGTGCCCAAACATTGGCCGCGCAAGCTGAGCAGCAAATTGAAGCATCCCTGACACAACTGCAAATCCCCGAAAGTGAGTGGTCAACCTACTTGCAAGCGGTATTGATGCGGGTGAGTGGCTGGGCTTCTTGGTGTGCGTATCGCCGTTTTCAGGCGGGTTTGGAAGGAGGCGACGATTCTACGATGGTGGATTTGCTGGCGATTCGTCTGAGCTGGGAATGCCTTCTGGATGACGGAGCACGGGGTACGGATTCGCTCTGGACACATTGGCGGCATGATTGGCAGCAGGGGTTGTCTGATTTTGATGATGCACCGCTAACGGTGAGCCTGATTTGGCAACGCGCCCAAGAGGTGGCTTATCAGCGTGGCCTGCAGGAGCGCCTATTACAGGCACCACAGGTTCAGGCCGAAAGTGTACCCGCCGTGCAATCGGTCTTTTGCATCGATGTGCGCTCTGAAGTACTACGTCGTCATCTGGAAGCGCAATCGCCGGATATTCAAACTTTAGGCTTTGCGGGCTTCTTTGGTTTGCCGATCAGTTACACACCGCTGGGTACGTCGGCCACTCGCCCGCAGTTGCCTGGGTTGTTGGCTCCGGCTTTGGACGTTACCGACAGTTCTGGTGATGTTGCGTTGGATCGCAAGATCGTGGCTGCTCGCAACAGTAAATTGCGCGAAATGCGCGGTTGGGGAGTGTTTCAGTCGCTGCCACTGTCGAGCTTCACACTGGTTGAAACCCTAGGCCTAGGGGTTGTGGGTAATCTAATTAAACGCAGCCTACCCCGTGGTGCACTTTCTGTATCGGGTGATCACTTGGGGCTGAAATCAGAAGAGCCAGCAGCCATTTGCCCAACGTTAACCGCCGACGTTGCAGGTGGTGTATTGGGCCAAGCGAAGCTGGCGTCGCAGGCGCTGAAAGGCATGGGTCTGGATAAGCACCTAGCACGCATTGTGTTGCTGGCCGGGCATGGCAGTCAGAACCGCAATAACCCACACAAAGCTGGGCTGGACTGTGGCGCTTGCTGCGGTCAAACCGGTGAGGTGAACGCCCGAGCTTTAGCCGGCTTACTGAACTGTCCATCTGTGCGTGAAGAGCTGTTAACGTTAGGAATCGAAATTCCCAAGACGACGCATTTTGTGGCGGGGCTGCACAATACATCCACCGATGAGGTGCAGTTGTTTGATGTAGACCAGTGCCCAGACAGCCATAAAAAGGACCTTGAGCAACTCAAGCAGCAACTGTTAGCGGCATCAGCCGCGACACGTCAAGAGCGTGCACCGATACTCACTGGGCTTAATGTTTCAGAAAAATCAGGGTCGTTGCTGCGAGCGCTGCTGCAACGCACAGATGATTGGGCGCAAACTCGGCCAGAGTGGGGCTTGGCAAACAATGCGGCATTTGTGATTGCTTCGCGTAAGCGCACCCGAGGTGTTGATTTACAAGGGCGCAGCTTTTTGCACGATTACGATCAGCACCAAGACAAAGAGGGGCGTCTGCTGGAACAAATCATGACGGCCCCCATGTTAGTAACCAACTGGATCAACATGCAGTATTACGCGTCCACCGTCGACAACACACGGTTTGGTAGTGGTAACAAAACACTGCACAATGTGGTGGGTGGTAGAATTGGTGTATTTGAGGG
>CBFHKY010000039.1:3429-23347 GCA_965656525.1 Pseudomaricurvus sp.
CAATGGCGGTGATTTACGTATTGGTTTGCCTTGGCAATCGTTGAACGATGGCGAAAGCTGGAGGCATACCCCGTTGCGTCTGACGGTGGTGATCGAAGCATCGCGCGAAGCCATCGACAGAGTCATTGCCGAGCACGAGACCGTGAGACAATTGGTTCACAACAACTGGCTCTATCTGATGCGCCTGAGTGATGATGGCGTAGAAGAGTATGCCAACGGGAACTGGCAGATTAAGCCATGAGAGCCTGTCGATTTACGCTGATAAAAGAGTAAGTTGTGAAGCGTTATTGAAAGCCAACCACAAAAAAAGGCACCAGAAGGTGCCTTTTTTTGTGGTGCCAGAATGGTTACTGGGCTGGTGATGTTTTATTCAGAAATTTTTGTTTGAGCTCCCAAGCAATTAAATAGTTGATGGGCACCAGCAGTAAAGTAATAAACGTGGCAAACAAAATTCCGAAGCCCAATGAAATTGCCATAGGAATCAAAAACTGCGCTTGAGTGCTCTGTTCAAACAACAATGGCATCAAACCAATAAAGGTTGTCAGTGACGTTAACATCACTGGTCGAAAGCGAGCGGGGCCTGCGTACTGAATGGCTTCTAAAACCGAGTAGCCTTCCTTGCGGCGCTGATTGATGCAATCAACCAATACCAAGCTGTCGTTCACCACAACACCCACTAACGCGAGCATACCCAGTACGCTGAACAACGTTAATGTCGACCCCATGATCCAATGGCCCAGAAACGCGCCCAGTGTACCAAAAGGAATAATTGACATAACCACCAGCGGCTGAGCGTAAGATTTAAACGGAATGGCGAGCAAAGCGTAGATGGCAAACAGCACAAAAGCCAAGCTGATGATTAAACTGTTAGAGGATTCGCTCTGATCTTTGGCTTCCCCTTCTAATGTGTAACTTACGCCTGGGTACTGGATTAATAGTGGTTCGAGAAATTCGATTAGATCCGCATTCACCGTCGCCATGTTCACCGTGTCTTTATCCACTTCGGCGGTTACGTTCAGTGTCCGTTTTAAATCGTTGCGATAAATGGCGGTTGGGCTTTGCCCAGGAATTAAATCCACCACTTGATCCACGGGGATACGACGGCCATCCTTCGTGGTAATACGATAATCTTTTAAATTGGTGATGGCTTCGCGCTCTTCATAGGGGAAACGCACCATCACACGAACATCGTCACGGCCGCGCTGAATACGCTGGGCTTCATAACCATAAAACGCTTCACGAATCTGTCGCACCACATCCGATTCTGAAATGCCGAGTGCGTAAGCTTCGGGTTTTAATTGAATCCGCAGCTCCTCTTTGCCTTCAGACATGCTGTCGTTGATGTCGTAAACGCCCGTGTGAATCGCCATACGAGCTTTGAGTTCATCGGCTACTTTACGCAAAGATTTGAAATCGTTACCTTCCAGTTGAATATTTAAAGGGGAACCAAAATTAAAAATTTCGGAACGGAAGGTGATTTCTTCAGCGCCGATGATTTCCCCGATCATGGAACGCCATTCGTTGACAAGTTCTGGGTTATGAACGTTATGGAAACTGTTGCGGTCTTCTGGGGCTGTGATTTCAAAGCGCACTCGGCCATATTGCGTGCCGTAACGACCGCGTCCAGCCGCGCCGCTGCTGGCATAAATATTTTGAATCAATGATTCACCGGTTTCTTCGTCGTAGTATTTTTTCTTTAAGGCAATCGCTTGATCAATCATGTGCTTGGTGTGTTTGTCTGTGACCTCAAAGGGGGTGCCTGTAGGCATCACCAAAGCGGCTGTGATGGTTTCAGACTGAATACTGGGAAAGTAGACAAAGCGCAGCCATCCGCTGGACATCATGCTGACTACAATCAACAGCGCACCAATGAACGCGGTAAGAGTGATAAAGCGGAGGTTAAGCGCCTTGACCAAAAAAGGTTTGTAGTAACGCAAAATGAAACCTTCAAAGCCATTGGCAAAATTTTGCTGCCATTGGCTAATCCGGTTGTGCTTTTGTTTGCCGTTGACTTTGATGTGTTTTAAATGCGACGGCAGAATAAATTTTGATTCAATAAGAGAAAACAACAAGATAGGGATAACCACAATGGCAATGCTTTGGAACATGGCGCTGCCGTGCCCCGTCATCATCGCCAGCGGTAGAAAAGCGGCTATGGTGGTCAGTACACCGAACGTGACTGGCCCTGCCACTTCTTCTGTGCCTCGAATCGCGGCAATTTCGCCACTTTCGGCATTTTGTAAATGGCGGTAGACATTTTCGCCGGTGACGATGGCATCATCAACAACAATGCCCAACACAAGAAGAAAACCAAATAAGCTGGAAAGGTTAAGCGTGATACCAAAAAAAGGCATGGCAATAAACGCACCCATAAAACTGATGGGGATACCGATAAAAACCCAGATTGCAACAGAGGGACGCAAAAACAGGGTTAACAATGCCAAGACCAGAATGCCACCTTGCAGTGCGCTGGTGGTTAATGTTTGTAAGCGTTTCTGTACCACGACAGAGCGATCGCGCCACGTGCTTAGTTCGATGCCGTCAGGCATTCTGGCTTGTTGAGCGGCGACGTAATTTTTGACTTTGGTTGCAACATCAATGGCGCTTTGATCACCTACACGGTAGACCTCTATCATCGCCGAAGGCTGGCCATTAAATCGAGTGATCAGCGGATCTTCGGTAAAACCATCGCGCACAGTGGCAATGTCGCCGACACGAACAATACTGCCATTTTGATTGGTGGCAACAACAATGTTTTCAAATTCAGGGCGTTCATATGCTTGGCTTTTTAGCCGAATCAGTACATCACCGCCTTGGGTTTTTACGTTGCCAGCGGATAAATCCAGCGAACTTTGATCAATGGCTTCGGCCACATCGGAAAGGCGTAAGTTGTATTGGCGCAGTTGGTCTTGTGAAACTTCGATAGCAATTTCGTAGTCCCGCACACCATCCAGTTCTAACTGTGTAACCCCAGGCACGGATAAAAGCCCATCACGAATCAATTCAGCTTGCTGGCGCACCTCGGCTTCTGAGACATTGCCGGAGATGGCAACCGATATCACTTCGCGCTTGTATATCGCCAGGTTAATAACGGGCTTTTCTATCTCGCTGGGAAATGTATTGATGGCATCGACACGGGTTTTGATGTCGTTAAGCAGTTCTCGTGCATCGTAGTTGGTGTCCACTTCTATCGTGACTGAACTGCGACCTTCAGTGGAGCGGCTAGAGATTTTTTTGATGCCTTCAAGATCCTGAATGGCTTCTTCAATACGAATCGTGACAGATTGTTCGGCTTCCTCTGGGGTCGAACCTCTTAATGAAACCGATATGCTGATTGAGTCGGCTTCCAAAGAAGGGAATACCTCCAAAGGGATCTTTGTGAACAGCGATGACAGGCCTGCTAAAAATATCAGCAGCATCAGTAGATTGGCGGCAACAGAGTTGCGAGTAAACCAAGCGATCATGGTGCGACAACTCCTTCATTTTTAGCCCCAGAAACATCTTTAGAATTCATGCTCGGGTTAATGGCGGCTACTCGTGTACCCGTTGTTACTTGACCTAAAGGTGATGTAACAACTTGATCACCAGATTGTAAACCCGTTCTAACGACCGATTCTGTGGGAGTTTGAAACAGAAGACTCACGGTCTTGCGCTGCAGTTTTCCATCGACCACGACATAAACAAACGTGCCCTGGTATAAGCTGCTCGTGGGGATCACAAGTGCATCAGTCAGATGCTTGCCTTCAATTTGAGCGGTAACGTACTGGCCAATCTTGAGAGGGATCTTATCGTTATGATTGGCCATAAAAGGATTGCTGACTTGCGCGATGACGTGAAGCTGCTGAGTGCTATCATCAATTACGGCTTCCGTACGGACGATATGGCCCTGCCAGGCACTGTCGTCGTCTAATTGACTGGTGATGGTGACGGAAGGTTGTACTGTGGCTTCGTCCGTCTGACCGCGAAAATTTTCTGGCAAGTTGATTAAGGCCAGCTCCGTGCTTTTTAGTGGCAGTCTAATCTCGATCACATCGGTGGCAAACACATCGGCCAACTGTGTGCCCGAATTGACGTATTGACCTAAGTCTACGTGAATGGTTTTGACTCTGCCGTCGTAAGGCGCAGTAATTTTGGTGCGTTCTAAATCGAGCAACGCTTTTTCGTAGTTGGCTCTGGCTGACAGCATCTGAGCTTCGGCGGCAGCCAGTTGCGGTTTGCGTAAAACCAAGTCTGATGGAGCTTCATCATTGTTGCCAAGGCGTTCCCAATCGGTGAGCGCTTGAACGGAGCGTGCCTTTTCTTCTTCGAGCGTGAGCTGCGATTCGATCCAAGTGGCTTTCGCAACTTTCGTGGCGGCGGCGTAATCACGATCGTCGATTTGCAGCAGAACATCCCCTTTGCTAAAAAAACCGCCATCGCGGAACGCTGGGTTCACTTGCTTAATCACGCCACTGACTTGCGACACGATGAGGCTTTGGGTGCGCGGCTGAACGGTTCCAAAACTGGCCAATTTAAACTCGTAGGGCTGAGCCTTGATCTCTTGTGTTGTCACTTTTAAAACCGGTATGGGTGGTGTCGGTTTTAATTTGGGAGCAGGCTTGGCAAAGTAAATTACGGTCGCGATAACAAGGAGCAGCACCAGTAATGCCAGTGCGATAATGGGTTGTGTGTAGCGGGCTGTAGGCATGTTAGTTCTCATTGATAATGGCCGCCGAGTGCCAAAAATAAGGTGATTCTGTTTTGTAACAGCTGATTCTGTAGAATCAGTAGCGTGTTCTGCGCCGCAAACGCACGGCGCTGTGCCTCTAGTACGGTGGTGTATTCCGATAACCCTTTGCGGTATTCATCGAAAGCAATCGTCTTAGCGGCTTCTGCAAAACGGCTGGACTGACCCACTTGTTCAAGACGTTGATACAGCGCTTGTTCATTGGTGATGGCCTGCTCAACTTCGCTAAACGCCACGTGCAGTGCCTGCAGATATTGCTGCTCGGTCTGCCGTACGACTTGTCGTTGCTGCTCTTCGGCGGCTTTTAAACGGCCACCGGTAAATAACGGCACGCTGAGGTTGGCCAGTAGATTCCAAGTTAGGGATTGCCCACTCAATAAATCGTTCAGTTCATTGCTGCTTTCACCGCCGGATGCGGTTAACCGAAACGCAGGGAATCGTGCTTTATGTGCCTCGGCTAGATCACGATCGGCCGCCAGAAGTTGTAAGAAGGAGGATTGCAAATCATACCGATAGCGCACGCTGCTGGCGTTAAGGGGCTGCTCTGTAATAATGGGCAGCTCAGGCAAACCAGGGGCGGGTTCGGCAGGTAAATCGCTTAAATCCCCAGATGGGTAGCGCCCCAACAGCAATTGTAATTGGCGCACAACGTCTTTGAAGGTCGTTTCTTGTGCGTACAAGTTGTTGTTTTCGCTCGCTAGGTCACTGCGTGCTAAATAGACATCTAGCGCATCATTGATGCCTTGGCGGTAACCGCGCTCGATAATATCCAGATTGGTGGTCAGGTTGTTCACGCGCTCACGGTATAACCTGAGCAGTTCCTGCTGCGCTTGTAGGTTGTACCATGCTTTGGCGACTTGCCCTGCCAGCGACAGTTGGGCGGCCGTGAGTTGCGCTTGTTGAGCCTGAAACTGATAGTCAGCCGACTTGGCCCCATCGCGTAAGCGACCCCAAAGGTCTAGCTCCCAACTTAAGCTGGCACCCAAAGTAAAGTTGTTGTTGTAGTCATTTTGCCCGGTGTTGTTGGACTTGCGACGCTGCCCGTCAAGATCCAGTGAAAGGCTTGGCCACAGGGAAGAACCGGCAATGATGCGCCCTTGTCGAGCAGCTTCTAAGCGTGCATTGGCTTCGTTGATTTCAAAGTTATCACGGATGGCAATATCAACCAGTGCGATTAAGTTGGGGTCAGTAAAGCTGGCCAGCCAATCACTGGGGGGCAGCGGGATTGTTTGTTCTTCTTCTGGTGGCGTTTGAAAAGCCATAGGTGCCAGCGTGGCAACAGAAGGGTCGACCGCTGTTGATTGGCAGCCTGTCATCATGGCTACTGCGGTGAAGCAAACGCACAGAGCAATGGGGCGTTTATTGTTTTTCACACAATTCCCTAATAGGAAACAAAAAATTCACGCCGCGCATCAAGCGCAACGAACGTTATGGTTATCATTCTGGGTCAGTAATGGCCAGAGATTACCGATATTCTCAGGCGGTGTCTTTGTTAATCCCCGGATTTTACACCGCTTTACCATTGTATCAGCCTTGATACATACGCGTTTTCAGCATGGTTGGTGGAGTCCATAACAGGGTCTTAGGCCATTTCGTCTATGATAAAGGAAAATGATTGAAAGAAAGTGACAAGTTTACCTGTCGCCACAGGCGTAATTTTGGGAAAATACAACGTTCTGCTTTCGCTGAACTGTTTCGACACAGTAAACGCTGAAACCCCGCTATTTGTAAGGTCTTTAACTATGTCTCGTCCTCTGGCCCAGCCGATCAGTGCGCCTCCGTTGTTCAGTTACCCAAAGTATTGGGCTGAATGTTATGGGGTCGCCCCTTACTTGCCAATGAGTCGTCAGGAAATGGATGCCTTGGGGTGGGACAGCTGCGACATTATTGTTGTTTGTGGTGACGCTTATGTGGATCACCCCAGTTTTGGTATGGCGGTTATTGGTCGCTTTTTGGAAGCGCAGGGGTTTCGCGTGGGAATTATTGCCCAACCCGATTGGCGCAGCGCGAATGCCTTTAAAGCCTTGGGCAAGCCGAACCTCTTTTTTGCCGTGTCAGCGGGCAATATGGATTCCATGATTAACCGTTACACGGCCGATCTAAAAGTTCGTAACGACGATGCCTATACCCCACATGGTGAACCTGGCAAACGGCCTGATCGCGCAGTGACGGTTTACGCCCAGCGCTGTAAAGAAGCCTTCAAAGATGTGCCTATTGTTTTAGGCGGCATTGAAGCCAGTCTACGTCGAATTGCTCAATACGATTATTGGAGCGATGAAGTTCGTCGCTCTGTGTTATTCGATTCCACCGCCGACTTGCTGGTGTATGGCAACGCCGAGCGTGCCATTGCTGAAGTTGCTCACCAGTTAGCCAACGGCAGGCCGATCAATCAATTACAAGACATTCGTGGTACCGCATTTATTCGTGCGGAGGTGCCCAAAGGCTGGACAGAAATCGATTCAACACGTATCGATTGGCCTAAGAATATCGATGATATGCCCAATCCTTATGCGATGGCTGATGAAGCCGAGGCGGCGCAGTGTAAGTCTGGCTCCAAAGATGTCAGCGACCCGTCTTTGATAAACGATGGTGCCGTCGAAGAGGAAGTGGTTCGGATTATTCCCATGCCATTGCAAGGCAAAAGCGATTGGTTGTTGGAAAAAACCTATGTGCGTTTACCCTCGTTCGAAAAGGTTAATAAAGATGCGGTATTGTACTCTCACGCATCGCGTGTGTTGCATCAAGAATCCAACCCTCACAACGCTCGGGTATTGGTCCAGCGTCACGGTAGTCGTGAACTTTGGGTGAACCCACCACCGATTCCGTTATCCACCGAAGAAATCGACGGAGTGTTTGCACTGACGTATCAACGCAGGCCTCATCCATCTTATGGCGATGCGAATATTCCCGCGTATGAAATGATCAAAACGTCGGTCAATATTATGCGTGGTTGTTTTGGCGGTTGTACGTTTTGCTCCATCACTGAGCATGAAGGGCGAGTGATTCAAAGCCGCTCACAGGAATCGGTGTTAAAAGAAATCGAAGAAATCACAGAAAAAGTCCCTGGTTTTACAGGTTCAATTTCTGATTTGGGTGGCCCAACCGCCAATATGTATTTTCTGAATTGTAATGACGCCGTGACACATGCCAATTGTCGTCGTCTATCTTGTGTGTTTCCGACCATCTGTAAAAATTTGGTCACTGATCACAGTCAAACCACAGAGCTTTATCGCAAAGCGCGAAACATTAAAGGCGTGAAGCGCATCGCGATCGCATCGGGGTTGCGTTACGACTTGGCGGTGCGTGACCCTGAATACGTGAAAGAGTTGGTGACTCATCACGTAGGTGGCTATTTAAAAATTGCGCCAGAGCACAGCGAAATGGACACGCTAAATAAGATGATGAAGCCGGGTATGGACACCTATTACGAATTCAAACGCATGTTTGATAAGTTTTCGAAACAAGCCGGTAAAGAACAGTATTTGATCCCTTACTTTATTGCCGCACACCCTGGGTGTGAAGATAAAGACATGGTCAGTCTATCCCTATGGTTGAAGCGCAATAAGTTCCGTGTGGACCAAGTGCAAACGTTTTACCCTTCACCGATGTCTTTGGCAACGGCCATGTATCACTCAGAGCGAAATCCGCTACACAAGCTTAGCTACAAAAGTAACAAGCTGTACATTCCACGCAAACTGGAACAACGGCGTCTGCAAAAAGCATTCTTGCGCTACCACGACTCCAGAAACTGGTCGTTTTTGCGCAAAACGTTGATAGACATGGGCCGCAAAGATTTGATTGGTGACGGTGCTGATCATTTGGTGCCATGGGAAGATAAAGGCCAAGGTGCTGGTTATAAGGGCTATCAAAAAGCGGTGGGCTCGCAAGGGCGCAGTCGTCAAGACGATATGCGTTCAACCGATCAGCGCAAAGGCACAGCGAAGAAAAAAACAGCTCCCAAAGCGGCGACTATAAAAGCTAATGTTAAGGGCGCCTCGAAACCAGTACACGCTGGATCAAAAAATGGCTCGCGGCCCACTAATGGCTCGCGGCCGGCTGGAACCAAGCGACCAAAATCTCGTCGTTCATAAGGCTTTTATATGTATTCATTAGATTGGGCGTACGCTTATGGTGCGCCAGAAGCTGAGGCCTTTTTCCGTACCAAGCCCGAAGACTTTTATGTGGATGAAGCCCTAGGCTTTGAACTGGAAGGCAGTGGCGAACATGTTTTTTTACGAATAGAAAAAACGGGTGATAACACCACGTGGGTAGCTGGCCAGATTGCGCGCCTAGCTGCGGTTGAAAAAAACAGTGTGGGCTATGCTGGCCTGAAAGATCGTCACGCGGTTACGCGCCAGTGGTTCAGTGTGTATCTGCCCAAGGGTGATGAGCCAGATTGGAGCCTTCTGGAGGGAGATTCCATAAAACTGTTGGATGTCCAACGGCACACGCGCAAATTGCGCCGTGGGGATCACCAGTTAAACCACTTTGTGATTCGTCTGCGCGGTGTCACTGGGGATAAAGCCACCTTAGACACTCGGCTCAAATACATTGCGACTGAAGGTGTGCCCAACTATTTTGGCTTGCAGCGCTTTGGTATTGACGGTGGTAATTTACAGCAAGCCCATGATTTGTTGGTTAATGGTAAAAGGATCAAAAATCGGCAACAAAGAGGCATGATGTTATCTGCGGCTCGCTCGTACTTATTTAACCTGGTGTTGAGTGATCGGATTGGCGGTGGTGACTGGGAGGCTTTGTTACCGGGGGATCCTAGTATAGAGGGGCAGCCAAGTGCGCCGCTGTGGGGGCGGGGGCGATCTTTATCGAGTGATGAATGCTTGCTACGAGAGCAGCAAACGCTGGCGGATTGGTCGGCGTGGTGCGATGGTTTGGAGCATGTGGGTTTGAATCAAGAGCGTCGTGCGCTGAAATTAAAACCAGTAGAGCTTCAACACCAGTGGCTGGGGGATGACCTGGTACTGGGGTTTGCTTTGCCGCCCGGAACCTTTGCCACCGCTGTGCTGCGTGAAGCTTGTCAGCTGAAAACCGTGCCAGATCAGCAGGATATGGTATAGTCAATTATTATTAAAATCACAGCTTTCATGTGCTTTACTCATTATGAACAGCTGCTAATAACAACGTATTTGGGGGATGCAGGTGAGCGGCTTAAACTTGCAGGGTGTAGGTATGACGTCGCAGCGCACACGTCAGCGCTTAGTGCAGCGTCTTATGGACCAAGGGGTTACTGATATTCGGGTATTGGATGTGATGGCGGAAACACCGCGTCATATCTTTCTGGATGAAGCGTTATCGCATCGCGCGTATGAAGACTCATCGCTACCGATTGGTTATGGTCAAACGCTTTCGCAGCCTTATATCGTTGCACGCATGACCGAAATTCTTTTGGCCGCCGCAGGCACCTTAGATCGTGTTTTGGAAGTGGGAACCGGTTCTGGCTACCAAACCAGTGTGTTGGCTCAGCTGGTACCACAAGTCTACAGTGTGGAGCGTATCAAGCCTCTGCAAGATAAGGCTCGCATTCGTTTGCGTCAGTTGGGGCTGCGAAACGTAGAGCTTAAACACGCCGACGGCGGTTTTGGCTGGCCTGAACGAGGCCCCTTCGACGGTATTCTGAGTACTGCAGCCCCCCGTCATGTTCCAGCTGAGCTATTGGGGCAATTGGCACCTGGGGGTGTTTTGGTGATTCCGGTAGGTGGTGAACGTCAAGAGCTTCAATTGATCATACGTGAAGGTGACAGCGACACCTTTATTACCAAGGTACTAGAGCCCGTTAAGTTTGTGCCCTTGTTGTCGGGAGTCACCCGCTAGTCATTTCTTTATTTTCTCTCTTGCTCTTAAAAATCTTATGAAGGAGTCATAATGTCCAGAAGTTTAAAGGATTACCTTGGTGTGTTCATCCGAGGCGTGGCCATGGGGGCCGCTGACGTGGTTCCAGGCGTGTCTGGTGGCACAGTGGCTTTTATCACGGGCATCTATGGCGAATTGATTGATTCATTAAAAAGCTGCGATATAAAAGCCGTACAATGCCTGTGGCAAAAAGGCATTCCAGCCACATGGCAACACATCAACGGTAACTTTCTACTGGCGGTTTTTAGTGGCATTATTTTAAGCATACTGTCGCTAGCGAAAGTGGTGACCTACTGTTTAGAGCATCAGCCGATTTTAGTGTGGTCTGCCTTTTTTGGTTTGATTGCGGCATCCTCTATTATTTTATTAAAAGAGGTGGGGCAGTGGAATTGGCAGCGTGTGTCTTCAGTACTGATTGGAGTGGTTATGGCTGTGGTAATAGCCACGTTAAAACCAGCGCAGCTGCCAGAAACGGGTTGGATGATGTTTGCCGCTGGCTCGGTGGCGATCTGTGCCATGATTCTTCCGGGGGTATCGGGCAGCTTTTTACTGTTAATGATGGGACTGTACGCTACGGTGCTAGCGGCATTGTCAGAGGCTAACTTAGGGCTATTGTTACCATTCGTGGCAGGTTGCGGGATTGGGCTTCTGTGTTTTTCACATTTATTAAGCTGGTTACTCCACCGTTACCATTCAGCCACGATGGCGTTTCTTACAGGGGTATTACTTGGCTCTTTGGCGATTGTATGGCCTTGGAAGCACACGTTGGAGAGCACCTTGGACCGTCACGGAGAGATCATTCCCTTAGTACAAAAAAATCTAATGCCAGCTCAATATGAAGCCCTAGTGGGGAATCCTTCGCAGTGGACGATGGCGTTATTCGCCGCTCTTGTTGGTTTTTTGATTGTCATATTGTTAGAAATAATTTCTCGCAAGCGCTAGCGGGTAAATTCGTTTAGAAAATAAGCGCTTTTTTGTTGTGCAAGCTGTCTCAAAAGTGCATTCGGAATGAGCTTTTTATTTAAAAAATCGGATTTTTGCGATCGATTTCTCCTTTTTTTACATTTTGAAGCAAATTCTATAGACATTTTTTTTATATATTTCAACGATAACGAGCCTAAAACTTATATCGACGTTCACAGCATGACACCTTGAGGCAACCTTTCGTATGGTGCTCAAAAGAGACCAAATAATAACGAGTAGTGTTTACCTGTTCAGAATATTGAGCATTTTGGTGGTTTTGGCTGGTTGTGTTTCGGGGTCCAATAGAGCACCTGTTCAAGATAGGGGGGCCAGCGCCTCGAAAAGCCAAGGTTATCACTTGGTATCGAAAGGTGAGACGTTATTTGCCATAGCCTGGCGCTACGGCTTGGACTATAAGGCCTTAGCAAGGCGCAATGGCATTGGTCGAGGCTACGTTATATACCCAGGGCAAAAAATTTATCTGAACCAGACTGTGAAGCCTGCCCGAGTTGTGACCAAAGTGGTTCCATCCTCTTCAAAGCCCCCCACGGTTAAATCCCCGCCTAAAAATACGGTTCGTTCAAAAACTCCAACATCAGAACGTTCTGAGCCCGTTATGTATACCTCGAAGGGCGCTGTGAAATGGCAGTGGCCAACGCAGGGAGTAATAATAAAGAAATTTTCATCGCAAAAAAGCCTAAATAAGGGTGTTGATCTCGATGGTCGCCTAGGGGATTCTGTCCATGCCGCTGCTGCTGGACAGGTTGTTTACGCTGGTAATGGCATACGCGGATACGGCAACTTACTGATCATAAAGCATAGCGAACGTTTTTTAAGCGCTTATGCACACAACAGCCGCTTGTTGGTAAAAGAGCAAAGTGTTGTTAAAGCTGGCCAAGTTATTGCCGAAATAGGGAATAGTGGAACGGATCAACACAAATTACATTTTGAGATACGACGAGATGGAAAACCAGTAGACCCATTACAGTATTTACCAACTCGTTAAAAATCGCTGACAAGCTCTGAAGTGTTGAGATTTAGAAATTAAAATATAAGACAGCTTAAGCTGCAATTACACCAACGTTGAAATGGTCCACGAAGAGTAAAAAAGTAACAGGGCTAAACCGCTAGCTTACAGTTACTACTAAAACAAAAACTGATGACTCACAGGGCTAAGCATCATGGCACTAAAGGAAGCAATATCTCATAACCAAAAACACTCTTTGCCTTTGGCCGAGAATAATCTATCAGTTGCAGGGAAAGGCAAAGACACGCGATTAAAAGCGGCTGCCAGTAATGTAAGTACAAAGAGTAGTAATTCAGACGTGGAAGACAGTGCAGAAAAATATGATAAGACATTGGATGCCACACAACTTTATCTGAACGAAATAGGTTTTTCGCCGCTGCTTTCAGCAGAAGAAGAAGTATTTTTTTCACGTAAATCTTTGCGTGGTTGTGAAGCATCTCGTAAGCGTATGATCGAGAGCAATCTTCGGTTGGTCGTAAAAATATCCCGCCGATATGTGAATCGCGGTTTAGCATTACTCGACCTGATTGAAGAGGGCAACCTAGGATTAATCAGGGCGGTTGAAAAGTTCGATCCGGAACGTGGTTTTCGTTTTTCAACGTACGCGACTTGGTGGATTCGTCAAACCATCGAACGTGCCATTATGAACCAGACCCGCACGATTCGTTTACCCATACATGTGGTTAAAGAATTAAACGTGTATTTGCGTGCAGCCAGAGAACTGGCTCAAAAACTGGATCATGAGCCGACACCGGATGATATTGCTACCCTACTGGATAAGCCTGTAGCCGATGTTCAGCGTATGTTGGGCTTGAATGAACGAGTCACATCAATGGATGTGTCTATTGGTCAGTCTTCCGATAAGTCTTTGGCTGATACGATTCCAGATCAACAGGTTTCTGATCCGGCGGCACTTTTACAAGATTCCAATTTGCATGAAAGTTTAGGCCACTGGTTGACTGAACTTACGGATAAACAAAGTGAAGTACTGGCTAGACGTTTTGGTCTGGGTGGTTATGAAACCAGTACATTAGAAGAAGTGGGTAAAGAGATAGGACTGACTCGCGAACGTGTTCGTCAAATTCAGGTAGAAGCTCTTAAGCGCTTGAAAGATATTCTGGAAAAACAAGGGTTGAATGCTGAGTCTTTGTTTGGCGCGATGTAACCTGTCGGTAGCTAGGCCTGCATTTAGTCAGTAAACGGGATTATTAACCGGCTGTTTATGAGTCGGTTACTTTGTTTTTTTTCAGTTGTTTGTCTTTTAAAACTAAAGAAGGTTTAAGAAGGTACACTAAGAAGCCGATTTAAGACGATTTCTTTAAAAGCCCCAGTTAAAAAGCCCATAAAAAAACCGCGAATATCGCGGTTTTTTTATGGGCTTTTTAACGTTTTGTAGCGGTGTTATAAAGCAGGTGTTTGTTTGCAGCCTTAAGCGTGATGATTAACGCTCAAGATACTGCAATTTGTTTTCAACACCATCCCACTCTTCGTTGTCAGCAGGTGCATCTTTCTTTTCTGTAATGTTGGGCCAAACTTCTGCTAGCTCAGCATTCAGTTCCAGATAGACTTCTTGACCAGCAGGCAGTTCATCTTCCGAGAAGATCGCGTCCACAGGGCACTCAGGCTCACACAGAGCGCAATCAATACACTCATCGGGGTGAATCACCAAGAAGTTAGGACCTTCGTAAAAGCAATCCACTGGGCACACTTCTACACAATCAGTGTGTTTACATTTGATACAGTTATCGGCAACCACAAAAGTCATGGTTCAGGCTCCGTTACTTTCAATGAGAATATTCTAAGAATCAGGCTAATCCGCGAGATTGTACCAGCTCGGCCAATCCGGCGGGAGACTTTAACAGATAATCTTCATTGATTTTAGCGATAAAGTGGGTTTTCAAGACCTATGTTGATAAAGATAGGTCTTTGATGAGGTGATTCGTGTCTAGAGTAGCTGTTTGAGAGCATAAAGTTGTTCTAAAGCCTGTTTTGGGCTCAGATCATCGGGGTCTATGTCTTCAAGCGCTAAAGTCACGGGGTGGGGTGTTTGTAGAAACAGTTCGCCTTGGAAAGGATTGTTGTCTGGCTGAGCTGAGGGCTGAGTTAACTCTGGGTTTACGGCATTGCGGTGCTCGCCCGCTTCAAGCGCGGTGAGTTTTTGCTGTGCGTGATGTAAGACATTAATCGGAATACCGGCCAACTTAGCCACTTGTAAACCAAAGCTTTTGCTGGCGGGGCCTTCTTGAATGTTGTGTAAAAACACAATGTTATCATGGTGTTCGGTCGCATCGAGGTGGACGTTGGCAACGTTGCTGTGAGTCAGAGGCAGTTCGGTCAGTTCAAAGTAGTGTGTGGCAAACAGTGTAAACGACGACACATTTTCGGCCAGCTGAACGGCGCATGCCCATGCCAGCGACAAACCGTCAAAGGTGCTGGTGCCACGGCCTATTTCATCCATCAAAACCAGTGAGCGCTCGGTGGCATTATTAAGAATGTTCGCTGTTTCGGTCATTTCCACCATAAAGGTGGATCGACCACCGGCTAGATCATCCGAAGAACCGATGCGGGTGAAAATACGATCCACGATGCCGATAGTCGCCTCTTGTGCCGGTATATAGCTACCGATGTGTGCCAAGAGAGTTATGAGTGCCGTCTGGCGCATATAGGTGGATTTACCCCCCATATTAGGACCGGTGACAATCAGCATTTTTCGGCTTTCAGCAAGGCTCAGATTATTGGGCACAAACGGATGATCGGAAACCTTCTCGACCACCGGGTGTCGCCCCGCCGTGTAATCAATACCGGGCTGATTGGTGAGGGTAGGAGCTGTAAAATTCAAGTTGTCTGCTCGCTCAGCCAGTGTTGACAGCACATCCAACTCAGCAACGGCAGCAGCGGCAATTTGCAAAGGCAATAATTGTTCATTGAGTGCCTCTATGATGTCTTCATACAGCGCTTTTTCACGTGATAAGGCACGGCTTTTAGCCGACAGTGCTTTGTCTTCAAACTCTTTCAATTCTGGCGTAATAAAACGCTCGGCATTTTTCAGTGTTTGGCGGCGAATGTACTCAGCCGGTGCCTGTGAGGATTGAGCGCGACTGATTTCGATGTAGTAGCCATGTACGCGGTTATACCCCACTTTGAGCGTGCTGATTTTGGTTTTTTCTCGCTCTTGCGTTTCCAGATCAATGAGAAACTGGCCCGCGTTGGTGCTAATGTTGCGCAGCTCATCGAGCTCGGGGTCGAAACCGTTCGCAATCACACCACCGTCGCGCATCACCACAGGCGGGTTTTCCACAATCGCTTTGTCGAGCAGGGCCTCTAGATCGGGGAAGGTGCCGATGTCTTGTGCCAAACTAGTCAGGTGGCTGATAGTCATTGGCTCTAACTGACTTTGCAGTAACGGGTAGGCGCTGAGCGAGCTAAATAAACGTGACAGATCGCGTGGTCTGGCTGAGCGCAAGGCGATACGGCCAAGAATACGCTCCAAATCACCAATCTGTTTCAAGGTTTGGTGAATAGGCTCGAATTGATAATTGTGCAATAACGCGGTGATCGCGCTCTGTCGCGCTTGAAGGGTGTGAATGTCGCGCAGCGGGCGATTTAACCAGCGACGCAACAGTCGTCCACCCATTGGGGTAGCGGCCGTGTTAAGCACATCGAACAGCGTGTTTTCTTCGCCCCCAGTTAAGTTAATGTCTAACTCTAAGTTGCGGCGAGTGGCGGCATCCATTACCACGGCTTCGTCTCGGTTTTCTACTTGTAAACTGTTGATGTGTGGCAGTGATGTGCGCTGAGTTTCTTTTACGTAAGCCAGCAAGCACCCAGCCGCGCACAAGGCTATGTTGAGGTGCTCGCAGCCAAAACCCGCTAGATCTTTGGTACCAAATTGACGGGTTAATAAGCGTTCGGCGGTTTCGAATTCAAATTCCCATGGCGCGCGTTTTCTAAGGCCACGTCGATTCTGGGTGATGTCGGGAATGTTGAGATCTTCTGGGATCAGCAGTTCCGCTGGATTCAGTCGCTGCAGCTCACCGAGTGCGGTGTCTAAAGTGTCCACCTCCAGTACTTGAAAGCGGCCGGAGCCGATGTCCATGCTGGCTAAGCCGAATGTATCGTCTTGTACATAAAGCGCCACCAAAAGGTTATCGCGACTGGCGTCCAGCAGGGATTCATCACTGACGGTGCCAGGTGTAACAATGCGCATAACCTTGCGTTCTACCGGCCCCTTACTGGTGGCGGGATCACCAATTTGTTCGCAAATGGCCACAGAAACACCTTTGCGCACCAGTTTTGCTAAATAGCCATCCGCCGCGTGATAGGGAATTCCTGCCATTGGAATAGGGTCGCCGTTGGATTTTCCTCTAGCGGTTAAAGTGACATCCAGCAGCTCGGAAGCTCTTTTGGCATCGTCAAAAAATAACTCATAAAAATCACCCATGCGGTAAAACACAAGCTCGTGTGGGTGCTCGGCTTTGATGGCTAAGTACTGCTGCATCATTGGTGTGTGTTCGTTATTGCTTGCGCTTGATTTTATTGAAGTATTTTTCATTATCATACTGTTTTATAAGGTTTTTTGTGTAATTAATCGAATATTTCTATGCGGTTGTAAGCTCGTGAAATTTCAATAAATATCGTGTTTTTGCGCAAATAAGTGTAACATTAAGTGTAACATTTTTTAGTGATAAAAAAGTTGCTCTCTAAATGTTACACTTTTAAACTTGGTCGCAGTCTAAGTCATTGACTAACAGCTGGTTGAAGCCGCCCGATTACAAGGAGGAGTAATGACAAACCAACAGAATACCAAACCTTTATCAACGATGGCACTTAAAGCAATGAAGCCAGGCAATAAAGTTTTGGTGGATGCGGGTGAAAACAGAGGTTTGAGGGTACGTTGTGGTAGAGGTGGTACAACAACCTTCTTCTATCGCTATACCAGCCCAGTAACCCATAAACTGGCTCAAATAGTGATTGGCCATTTTCCGTCCATTTCCCTTGCCGACGCCAGATTAAAGCTACAGGATCTAAAGCTGGCAAGAGGTGATGGGCGTTGTCCAGCGACAGAGCAAAATCTGGAAAAGCAGCAATTCAAAGATGCGCCTAAAGAGCAAAAACTGACGGTCAAGCAGCTAGTGGATCTGTATCTAAAGAGTTACATAGAAGACCGCGAGGTTGACGGCAAGTTGATCCATGGTGCTCGTAAAAAGAAAGGCCAAAAAGAAGTAAGGCGAACCCTTTATGGCGATGCCGTCCTGGTTTTGGGTCGCAGGCCTGCATGCAAAATAACCAGAAAAGATGTTGTGTTGATGATTATGGACATTGTGGAGCGGGGGGCTAATGTCCAGGCAGGTAATGTTTTACGGGAGTTGTCAGCTGCTTACGAATTCGCAATTGGCCTAGATCGATTTGATGATGGTTTCGCCAACCCTGCCTTATTGGCAAAAAATAGTTTACGGCAGGCAAAAATCAGGCTGACGTCTGAGCGAGGCAAGCGTACTTTGTCAGAACAGGAAATTAAAGCCTTCTTAGCTTGGTTGCCGGGGTCTGTTTTTACACCCACCCAAAAAAATGTCCTTAGGTTTACATTATGGACGGCCTGTAGAACAGGTGAGGTCTGTAATGCGCATTGGCAAGACATAGATCTCGTTAAAAAGACCTGGCACCTTACCGATACCAAGACAGGTATAGAGCGGTATGTTCAATTGCCAGTTCAGGCTGTTGCATTCTTGGAGCAGTTAAAATTGACAACGGGTGATTGTTTATTCCCCTCGCAGAAAACAGGAAAACCCATCCAGCAAAAAACGCTCACCGAGCAGGCGTGGCACCTTCGCACTTCCGGTAGGATGCTGAACATTGAACACTGGACACCTCATGATTTAAGGCGAACAGTGAGAACGGGCTTGTCTCGGATGGGATGCCCAAGTGAAGTTGCCGAAGCCATTCTGGGCCATAGCCGGAGCGGTATAGAAGGCACTTATGATCTTCATAAATATGAAAAAGAAGCGGGAGTCTGGTTACAAAAGTGGGCTGAGTATCTTGATGAAATGACGGTCTGATTTATTGTTATTACAGCTCTGTTTTTAATTAAGTGCATTTTTCTTTCTTTGTTAACAGGAGGCTTATTGGTAGCGAGTCCCTTCTAGTGCGGTAGGATCAATCTACTAATGTAGGAGGTGTATGCGCATGGTAGATATTCAACGAAGTGATATTGCTTCCGCTGATCGTATTGTTCGACAGGCTGAGCTAGCAAAAATTTTAGGGGTTAGTTCTGTTACGCTTTGGCGTTGGCGGCAAAATAATAAGTTTCCTGCACCGATAAAATTGGGAAGTGGTAGAATGATTGGGTGGCGCATGTCATCAATTCTGCAATGGATTGATGAGCAGGAAGTGCTCGATTAACCAAATGAATTAGTCACCGAGCACGTTAATATTATTTACAGTTCGAATGTTGGTTTGCTATGGGTTATTTTCTACCCAATTATTACCATGCCCCTGATCAATAAGGTTATTCAACCATAGTCGTAGAAATCCATTCAGCTCTTTTCTGAGTTGAGGGTAAAATTTACCGGGTTCAGGAAATACTACCTGATAGATCGGTGGCAGGGACTGTTCAAAGGTCAAAGCCTCAACCATTTGTAATGCTGGATAAACGATGACAACCATTTCCGGATCTTTACAAAGATCACCGTTCTGCTCAAAGTAAAGCGCTAACGACACGGCAATGCCTTCATCATTGCCGGAAGCACCGTCGAGATGTGGTAATCGCTCGACCACCCAATCCATCAGCCCCGCTACCTGGCTGCGGCGATATTGGTCGGTTACAGCCCCCACATTAGTAATAACACCCAGCTTAATCAGCCGGTCATAGTTGGTTTCATAAATTGTCTTTCTCATGATTTTTCCTCACTTGTTGTTTAACGAGCGCAGCACCCGTCTGCGCTCCTGCACCGCTGGCGAAGCGTGGGGGTAGCAAATTGCAGGTGGCTCACCGGAAGCCGCAGCTAAGTGGAGGAGCGAAGCGGGGGAATCTGAACGGGTGAGGAAGCGCGAAGCCTTGCACTTGCAATGCGCGTGGGGCAAAGCCCCTAGCGGGGTTTGATCAGCATGGGTTTATTACTGAATTTATGCAGCCCGGAGGGATGAAGCGTTAGGGATTGTTAGGGCGGCAGTTCCCCGCAGGGGAATGAGCGTTCAGCGAACCCGGTAAAGCCCGTTAAAATGCCCAGCACACTGAGTATGGTAAGTGGCTTGATAGTGAAACCTAGTGGAAACGTGATGGCTGGTATAACAGTAGTACGGTAAGCTATTCGTAACGCTACATCGATTAGTCGCTA
>CBFHKY010000040.1:0-21075 GCA_965656525.1 Pseudomaricurvus sp.
CCAACTGGTCAACTTTTATCGCGTAGGCGGCAGTCGCCGTGTCGTTTTCAATCAATGTGACGCTCAATGTGCCAGACAGCCAGAACGGCTCATACAGTGACTCCAACTTGAAGCCCTCATCGTATTCGGCATAGAGAATTTGGTTGGGCGGCGGTGGGGGCACATGAATACAAGCACCAAAGTACGGCACCAGAAAAAACTTGGTTACCTCTTGCTGACTTTCACCAAACTCCAGCGGCACGATAAAACCAGGCAAGCGTATGGCTTTGCCATCAAACTCAGGAATGATCCGAGTTGACATCAGCGCCTGCTGATAACGACTGTCGCTGGCCTGTTCAATCGCCAATTGCACCTGGCTGGCGATCTGATCCTCGGCAGACCCATCGGGGATATCGTTCAATAAATCTGGCGGATTAAGAAGCGCGTCTAGGTCATCCTTAGGCATTAGCTCGGTCCACTCAATGGTTTGGTAACCATTAACCAGCACAGCTTTTTGGGCCTGCGTTTCTGTACGCTGAGACTGATCTGCTGGAGCTTGGGCGAAACTGGAATTGACCAGCATGGCATAGGTCAGAATGAACGCGCCGACAGTTTGCATTGCATAAAACATAAAAAATTCGCCAGAGTCGTTTTCGATGAAAAATAGTGAACAAGCCAACTGAAAAATATGATACGTTATATCATATTGTAAAACCAGCCAGTATCAGGGGGCAGCACATTGGTTGTATCAATACAGGATCTCAACTTTCACTACCGCAATACCGATACCCCCGTACTGACGATTCCCCAGTGGACCGTTCAGGCCGGTGAGCGAGTGTTTCTGCATGGCCCTTCCGGTACAGGGAAATCCACGCTGCTGAATTTGCTGTCGGGTATTCTACTGCCCAGTGCCGGTGCCATTGAGATTCTTGGTAAAAGTTTGAACACACTGAGTGCCAGACAACGTGATCAATGGCGCGCTCACCATATCGGTGTGGTGTTCCAACAGTTCAACCTGATTCCCTACTTCGGCGCTGTAGACAATATTAGGTTGGCGGCTCACTTTGGGCACACCACCAATCCCGCTGAGCGAGCCAAAAATTTACTTCAAACCTTGGGAATAGATGAAAGGCTTCACCATCAACCCACTGCACAGCTCAGCATCGGCCAACAACAGCGAGTCGCCATTGCCAGAGCATTAATCAACCAACCGGAGTTACTGATTGTGGATGAACCCACCTCGGCACTGGATACACAGAAGCGCGATACTTTTATGACTCTGCTTCTAGAGCAGGTCGAGCGCAGCAACGCGGCGCTGATTTTTGTCAGTCACGATCTGTCTTTGGCGAGCAGGTTCTCAAGGGTTGAGGCTCTGGCGGATATCAACTTAGCAAGCGTTCAATACTGATGTTTTTGCGCCTTGCTTTATTCAGCCTTTGGAGCCGAAAGGGTTCTGTCCTACTCACCTTTCTGGCAATTACGGTCAGTGTTTTTGTCTTGTTAGGGGTAGAACAAATCCGCCAGCAGGCCAAAGACAGTTTCGGCAATACGGTTTCTGGCATTGACTTGATTGTCGGCGCCCGCACCGGCGACATTAATCTCCTACTCTATTCTGTTTTCCGCATGGGCAACGCCACCAATAATATTTCCTGGCAGAGCTATCAGCGCATCGCGGCAAACCCCGATATCGCTTGGACCATTCCCATTTCTTTAGGTGATTCCCACAAAGGTTATCGCGTGATGGGAACTACCGCGGATTATTTCACCCACTTTCGTTTCGGGCAGAGTAAACAACTGGAACTTGCCGCAGGTACCCCGTTTGCTAACGTGTTTGATGCTGTACTCGGCAGTGAAGTAGCCAGCAGTTTAGGTTATCAGCTAGACGACCAACTGGTTCTGGCCCACGGGCTGGGCAGTACCAGTTTCAGCCAACACAAAGACAAGCCTTTTCAGGTTGTCGGTATCCTAAAACCCACGGGCACACCGGTAGACCAAACTCTGCACGTGAGTTTGAAAGGTATAGAAGCTATTCATATCGGCTGGCAAAATGGTATCCAACTCCCAGGGCGACCAGCTGCCGCCAATGAAATCACGCGTGACAAGCTCACACCAGCAACGATCACTGCCTTCATGGTGGGACTAAAATCTAGGCTGGCAACCTTCAAGCTGCAGCGACAAATCAATACCTATCAGCCGGAACCTCTGTTGGCCATCCTTCCCGGTATCACCCTGACCCAACTCTGGCAGATGATGGCGGCTATGGAAGACACGCTGCGATTGATTTCTGCACTGGTATTGCTCGCCTCTTTGTTGGGGCTCGCTGCCATGCTGCTGGCATCCATTCGAGAGCGCCAACGGGAAATAGCTGTGATGCGTGTCGTTGGCGCCTCTCCTTGGTTTTTATTGGCTCTGATTGAGATAGAAGGGTTGGTTATTACCTTGAGCAGTGTATTAACCGCGACTCTCCTTCTCACTCTGACCACTCATTTATCTAAAGATTTTTTAGCGCAAAATTTCAGCTTGTTTATCGATGGCAGCTTACTCACGTCGCAGTCGATGAGTTACCTACTCATCATCGTCGCAGGTTCTTTGGTCGTTGGACTTATACCAGGAATTTCAGCTTATCGACGAGCGCTACAATTGCACGCTTGAAGCTATTGACGTCTCAAAAGGTACCTGATGCTTAGAATGTACCTGATTATTAATAGCCTCACACAGAATGTGGTGAGTGTCACAGTTATCACTAGTTGATTCTAAATACATAATAATTTTTACTTTACATCGTTAACAATCAAAACATTCACGGGGCTAGGCTCAGTAATTTATTGAAAAGAATTCCATTTTTACTGATTAATCAATTGCAGATAGTTAAACTGCTCCTGATAAATAGTTTGATTCCATAAACCCGAGATGAGCTAATAAAAATTATGACAACAATCAAATCTGCCAGCCTCGTGCGCAAATACCACCGCCTGCTAGGGTTTTTTCTAGCAGGGATCATGATGATTTACGCGTGCAGCGGTGTACTGCTGATCTTTCGCAATACCGATTTTATGAAATTCGAACAAATTGTTGAAAAGCAATTGTCAGCGAACTTGGATGCACGATCGCTGGCGCGCGAATTACGGCTCTCGGATTTCAAACTCAAAGCCGACACTAGCCAGCAGATAGTGTTTAAACAAGGAAGCTACGACAAGGCCAGTGGCCTGGCGACCATCACTAAAGCGAGTTACCCCTTACCAGTGAAAAAACTGGTGGACCTTCACAAAGCCAACAGCAACAGCCCACTGTTTTTTATGAACGTCTTTTTTGGCGCAGCGCTATTGTTCTTCGCCGTATCGTCATTTTTTATGTTTGTCCCAAAGTTGCCCGTGTACAAAACAGGTGTCAAATTTGCCTTAGCCGGCTTCGTCGTAGCGCTGGTGGTTGTGTTGTTCAGCTAGCGAGTCATGTGGCAATTTCGGCCTTAGCCGTTTGGCTCCAACCAATTACAAATAAGACGACCACAATAAAGTAAAGGTGCGGCTCATTTGAGGTAGTTCTAGAACGAGCCCTTCGAGAGCTGTGAGCCGCACCACTACCGTGCCGACAACATTTAAAAAGATCATCCCACCTGAAGCCTATGCTTCCCAATGAGATCACTGATTGACTCAGAGCAGACCTACCGCACTATTGATAACTCGTTTGATTATCAGAGCAGCGAACTCTCACTCCTTCCTGCACATCCCTGCGAACAATTAAAAACCTTATCGGTTAATCATGTGGCCTATTGACTTATATCAACTAGCTACAGGGTACGAAGCTCTACTATTACCTCAACAGCACTGTTGATTTACTGAGTTATAAAGCAGTCACTGTATCCATTTAATTTCGCAGGAGTATAACGATGAGCACAGCCACCGCCGCAACGAAGGCAACCTTAAAATATGAGAATATCGCTGAATTTGTTGGTGCTCGTATACTTAACACCAAAGACGAAATTCTCAGTGGTGAGCTTGAAGCTGATTTTCGTGAACTGCTAGAGCAGCGCGGAGTATTGGTATTGCCTGAAGTGCATTTTACTGATGATGAGCAAGTGGTATTTACCAAACAGCTGGGCGAATTCATGCCTGAACTGGCGGGCCAAAAAGTATTCAATATCTCGCTGGATAAGAAGAAAAACCCTAACCGTGATTACTTGATGGGATCTCTGTATTGGCATATTGACGGCACCATGAACCAAAAACCTATCGGTGCCGCTGTTCTGAGTAGCAAGGTACTGCCAACTTGGGGCGGTAATACTGAATTTTGTAATACCTATGCCGCCTATGACGCCCTGCCGCAAGAGACGAAAGATAAAATTGAAGGGCTACGCGTTAAACATGCCATGTGGAACACCCTGTTGTACTACACGCCTGAACCCACCAAAGCACAGCTTGAAGAGTATATGGCCAAAGGTGAAATTGAGCTGCCATTGGTATGGACTCACAAATCGGGCCGAAAATCACTGGTTTTAGGCAACAGCGCAGTACGCGTGCTGGGCCTAGAAGACAAAGACAGTGCTTTGTTGCTACATGGTCTGCGTGAATTTGCGACCAGCGAACCTTTTCATTACTCCCACGAGTGGAAGCTGGGCGACACCGTAATTTGGGACAACACCGGCACCATGCACCGAGCTATGCCATATGACCCCGATTGCGGTCGATTGTTGCACCGTACCAAAACTTCCGGTACTGAACCCATTCAATAAGATCACAGTTACTTTGTTTTTCAGAGCGGCTTTAAGCCGCTCTTTTTGTTACCTGTAACAATGAATCAATCCTGCGGACTTTAGTGGCCTGAAATTACAGCGTTACTGCCCAGCTCTAGGCTTGAAAGTTAGAAGTTAAGAGCTGTTTGAACTCTCAACATCAGTGGTTATTAATGAATTTAGATATGCTTGAGGGTTTACCGAGTTTCAGCTGAGCTGACAGCTACTATTGCCCACCAGTTTCAGACGCTGGATCATTCCCTCTCAGTGCTTTTCACGCAATGAACAAAGCCGCCGAAAACGTAGGACAAAGTAGTTTGCCGCAAGGTGATCAACACAACATAGTGTTGACACTAAGTCGTCGTTCGACAAAAAGACAAAAAGCGCCAGAGTATAAGAGCCCCTTACCACCGCTCTCTTTTTCTGACGCTTTTTTGAATAATAAATGATTAGCCCTGATTGCGAATCAGGCTTTGCAAGGAACGCACGTTCGCCATTACATCAGCACGAGCCGGATTAGCTCTGGCCACTTTGCGTAGCACACGCAAGGCTTCTTTATAATTCTGGCGATCAATCTCTAATTGGGCTCTGCCCAACTGCGCTCTTTCTGTATACTTTGGAATGGCTTCAGCGCGAACATAATAGGTTACGGCTGCATCAGAACGATTCTGCTCTCGCAACAAAGAAGCCAGTGCCAACAGTGCTTCACCATTGGCAGGATCAGCCCTCAAAGCACGTTCAAGACTTTTCCGAGCGTTGCCACGCTGACCTTTATGCAACGCCAGTTGTGCGCGATAAACATCAAGACGAGCCCCATACACGCCTCGGGTTTTTAGTTTACTCTGGGAAATCGAGTTCAGCAGTTGATTAAGCTCTCTCCACAGCTGCTTGTTCGCCAACCAACCTGCCATCTGATCCAGTGTGTCCAAATCCGAATCACGCTGACGACGAACAAAGGCGTTCATGTTTGACGACAATAACTCCACCGCACGTAAAGGGCTGCCTTCCTGCATATGCAGCTGAGCCGCTAATAACAAATTGGATGCATCTTTATTACCCAGATCAAACGCATATTCAAGACTGCTCAAAGCCTGTAATGGACGACTCTGATTCAAAGCGATCTGTCCACGCTGCAACCAAAGCTCGACATCATCGGGATTGGTTTTCAGCATTTCATCCAGCAGACCCTGTGCCTGATCATAAGCTTGACTGTTGATCAAAGCGAAGAGTAACCCCTGTCGCCACTGCGGATTATCCGGCTGTAAAAATAGCGCCTGTTGATAGCCAGCAACGGAACTGGCCGCCAACCCACGTTGCAAATTGGCATAGGCCAATTGACCATAAATCTGTGCGTCCACCAATCCCAGTTCAATACTGCGAGCAAGATGCGTACTCGCCTGATCGTTTTTTTCTTGCAGCAAAAACGCCATGGCCAGACTGCGATGCGCCAGTGCCAAATCCGGCATTAACTGCAATGCAGCTTGTAACGCTACACTGGCGTCTTTAGGACGTTGCAAACTCAAAAGAATTTGACCTCGCAACAGACGCAAGGCAGCACTGTCATTTTCCAGAGGACGTTTGGAAAACGCCGCCAATACGGCATTGTGATTACCATCCGCTAATAGCGGCTGTATCTCCCGTGCAAACTCCCCTTCTTCCGCAGGAAGTTCAGCTTCTCTCGACAGGATCAGCGGGTTTTGCAGTAAAAACTCCCACTTTGGTTCCTGCAACTTCACCACGACTTCGGCCTGCGCAGCCATTGCAAATATCGTCAGTGTTAACACTTGCACTGTCACCACTGTGAAAGTGGAGCAAAGCTTTTGAATATTTTTTTTACCATTCATCAACATTTTCTTACTCATTAGATTCACTCAGGGTGCAATTTCGATAGGCCAAATAAAACGCGCTCTAACCGGATTGCCGTCTTTTGTCGGAGACGTAAAACGGCTGCGTCTTACTAGCTTGACAATTTCGCTGTGCAGTTCCGGGTAAGGATTGCGCACCACACTAATCAGATCCAATCTGCCCCGCTCATCAATAACCACATCCAGCTCAACCAATACCTTATCGACACCACGTCGAATAAGGCTCTGAGGAAATTTCACTTTCAATGCCGTCAACAGATTCGGCAAACCGTCAAGGTCGTCCAAACCTAATGCGTTCCAATCCACTTCCAGTGATTGCCAGCGACTTTGCGTAGTCTCCACTTTTGGTAGGTCCGGTTTCATCGCCTGAATATTGGGTTTCACGGGTGTCATTTCGACCGACACTCCACTGCCTTGTACCTGCACAGTCACCGGAGTTTCCATAACATTCTGTTCCACCACCGGCGGAGGCGGTGGGGGAGGTGGCGGTACAGATAACGCAATCTCACGAACCTCAACCTTTTCTGGCAATGCCGCAGGCATCCATTGACCGATCCATAACAACGACAATGCGGCTAATAACATAATGCCACTAAGTGCGAGCGTGACGAATTGATGACGCCCCAACCGTAACGGCCCAAAAATACGGGATAAAATCATCGCACAGTTGCCGCTAGATTAACGGTCTTCGCCCCAGCCAATTTTGCCTCATCAATAACTTCCAGAAGCAACTCGGCGGGCACGGTTTTATCAGCCTGTATCACCACGGCTCTTTCTTTATCGTTCTGCAACTGTTCAATGGTACCTCGCACACCGGCGACACCAATATGATTGCCGTCGTATACGACTTTGCCATCGGCAGTAATGGCCAGCAGGATCACTGTTTGTTCTAGCCGTTGAGCCGAGATGGCTTGCGGTTTATCCACTTTAACGCCAGTCTCTTTCACGAACACAGTGGTCACGATAAAAAAGATCAGCAGAATAAAAACTACATCCAACAATGGTGACATATCAATGGTGTCAGTTTGTTGCTGCTCAAGACGGTGTTGTAATCGAGTTGGCATAGGTCAGCTTCCTAGCGAATCCGGTTTTCAACAAAAATAGGCGTGTGCTTGCCATCTTGTGAACGCACATAAGACAGCAACAACCACCCGGGTATGGCACAGACCAATCCCATCTGAGTCGTCAACAAGGCATCGCCAATTCCACTACTGACCAGTTCACTGCTGCCACCTTCAGTCGCAATACCAGTAAAACAATCCAGCAACCCGATAATGGTTCCCAGAAGCCCAAGCAAAGGCAAAGCACCAATCAAAATACCGGAGAATTCTCTTTTGGTCGTATTGTCCATTGGGTAACCGCCATCTTCTGATCGAGTTCGACTCACAAAATACTCGGACCACAGCTGTTGGTAGGCAACCATTGCCAAAAACACAATAGCCCAACACAACCAACTACCTGTCAACTGTTCAAACATGGCTAACCTCCTCGTCAGTATCGTCGTCGGTTTTGCTTAAAAGCACCGCAAAACTTTCCAGTTCGTTGTAATAAAATTTGGCGCGACGTGACAAAACCGCACTTAAAATCAATGCTGGGATGGCAACGACCAATCCCAACTCGGTAGTCACCAATGCCTGAGCAATACCACCGGAAACTACTTCCGGATCGCCGCTGCCAAACAGGGTCATCATTTTGAATGTTTCGATCATGCCGCTTACCGTGCCCAGCAAACCTAATAGTGGTGACACCGATGCAGTGATAGAAATCACACCGACCCAACGATCGAGATAATGACGGTCGTCCTGCAATTGCATAAACATCTGATCATCGCGTTGACGAGAAGAAGGAGCTTTTTGAGCGATTTCCAACAACGTTTTTTGCATGCCGCGCACCTCCCCCGCAACCGCGGAATTGGTGTCGTTCAATACCGTTTTAATGGCACCGGGCGTAAATCGAGTCACAGATGGCAAACGCCACAACTGCACAACTTTGAACAGCGCCACCGTCAATGCCAAGAGCGCGAAGAAGAGAATAGGAATAGCCCAGAGGCCACCTTTGGTAACATGCTCAATAATACTTTCAGAGTGTTTTTGTTTCGCCAGAGCACGAGTCAATGTGGGGTCAAACGCCAACTGCCCTTGCCCGTTTTCATAAAGCGAGGCAACCGCATTGCTGTTTTTGCCTGCAAAGGCCAGATCGGCTTGCAGATAACCGTCTTTCTGGGTAGCCAAGCCTCCAGTTTCAGCTTCGTTATCCCAATAAACGATGATTGGTCCCATCGCCAACGTAGGCAGAGATTTAATGTGTCCATCCGTGATGGTCAGTTGACGTTCCTGCCAGCGAGGAAACAGAAAAGATTCAATACTGTTACTGTATTTCAACACCTGTTCGATTTGATCCGAGGTGGTCACATCCGAAGCCGGTCTGTTGCTTTGCTCACCACGCTGTTGCAGAAAACGGTGCAGAAGATTGCGTTGATAAACCTGCTGCTGATTCCAACCCTCTAGACGATCTTCCAGCTGCCCGAGACTGAGCGTTTTTTCATCCGCCAATCGTCGAGCCACTGCTGTTTTTTTACGCAGTTCGCGCACTTCTTTTTCCAATTTGTTTAACTGTTTGGATAAAGACTGACGTTCGCGCGATACCTGCCCTTCCACTTTGCTAAGTCGATTCTGAGCGGATTCAATTTTGCGCAACAACTGATCATTGGCGTGAACTGGGCTCACTAGTGTCATCAACACAACAGTGGCGGCTGCAATAACAGAGTAATGAAATGTAAATCGCTTCATGGTTGTTCACCTTGCAACGCTACAGGAAGGCGCACAAAATCGGCTTGAGCCTGCTTTTCAAAGACCGCAACGGCACGCGTGATTTCAGTGGCATCAATGTCTTCCTGATACTGCCATTGCCAACCATCGGCTGTAGCTTTACCGGTCCCGGCATAGCGTCCATCAGCGCTGACAAACCACGCCGTCGAAACCCCCAGATAAAGTTCTTTTACCATCATGTCTGTGCCATCGGGTGCTTTTACGGCCTTCTCGTTAACACTGACCCGATCGTTAAATTCAGACAACTTTTCTAACTGCGCCAGCGCAACCTGTAATTTAACCGATGCATCGGCGTCTTCAGTTAAAATCCCCGCCTCGGCCTCCCAGAGTGACTTAACCGTTTCAGGCAAGAAAGCACGAAGAGTTTCCAATTTGGCGAGCAAACCTTTTAAGGACTGCTGCAATGTACTTTGTTGTGCTTCCAGTTCTGCCTGCTGTGCGAGCAACTCTGCCCTTTTAGCCTCTACGTCATCGCTGTTGGCACTGCTCTCTTTGAGCACCGTTTGCAGCTGACGTTTTTCGGCTTCCAGCAGATCAACACGTTGCTCAAGAAGAGGTTCCTGCTCGCGCCAGTCCGATTGCACCAGAGTGATTTGTCTTTCTGTATCTAGCCAGCGTTCGGTCAGGCGATCTATATCCTGAGGAGACTCCGCGCTAGCAGCAGCACTCCATAACGTCCCCAGAACGCAGGAGAGCACCGACATAAGATGTCGATCCCTTGTACTGAAATACCTCAAAAGGTTTACCTCCGCTTTCAAGTTGCGTTGCCCTGACCATGTCTGTGGCAACCAAAACGGCGCCACTATACCACTATTAATAATGCAAGTGAGAATTTTTTATATTTAGATTTATGGTGAACACGAAAAACAGAGTAGAATGCCGATATGACGATCAATGACACTCACCAACTGAAGCACAATGCCTCCTGACAACAGCATTGGGGTACTGCATACTTTCGTCACTGCCCTCAGCTTTGAGTCACACAGAAAACAACCTTGAGATAGACATGCAACCTGAACTCACTCAAATCCCCCCTTCCATTGCAGCGGTCAACGATTATCTGGATTTCGCCCAGCAAAACCTTACGCCCGAGATATGGGAATACATACACAGTGGCTCAGCTGATGACGTCACTTTTGCCAACAACGAAAGTGGTTTCAGAGACATCAAAATCAACAGTCGGGTATTGCGGGATTTGAGTCGTGGCAGTACTCACCTAACGCTGCTGGGGGAAGACTACCTTCACCCTATTTTTTTGGGGCCGGTCGCCTATCAGAAGGTCGCTCACAAGGACGGAGAAATCGCCAGCGCAATGGCCGCTAATGCTCAGGACAGCGTATTTGTTTTAAGCACGTTGGCCAGCACCACTCTGGAGGATGTCGCCCGCTGCTCAGCAGGGAAAAAATGGTTTCAGCTGTATTTCCTGCCCAACCGGGAAGACACGTTAAAACTGGTCAAACGTGCCGAAGCTGCCAACTACAAAGCGTTGATGATTACCGTAGACGCACCGGTCAATGGGCTTCGCAACCGCTTGCACCGATCCGGCTTCGAACTCCCTGAAGGTGTGCGGGCCGTCAATATCGACCACCAACAGGCTCCACCGGGACCGGGGTTGCACACTGGGGACAGCGCTATCTTTCAACACCTAATGGCACACGCGCCTACCTGGGAAGATATCGAGTGGCTGAAACAACAAACCGGATTGCCGCTGATCATCAAGGGCATTATGCATCCCGGTGATGCGCGTATTGCTCAACAAGTTGGCGCCAGTGCGATTGTGGTTTCCAACCACGGCGGTCGTACGCTGGATACCTCACCGGCCTCCATTGAAGTGCTGCCCGTTATTGCCGACGCCCTGCAAGGGGAAATACCTGTTTTGTTCGATGGCGGAATACGTCGCGGCAGTGATATTTTCAAAGCACTGGCGTTGGGTGCCAATGCGGTCTTGCTCGGGCGTCCCATTATGTATGCGTTGGCCACAGCTGGGGCCTTGGGTGTGGCGCACATCCTGCGCGTACTTCGGGATGAACTGGAAGTGACCATGGCCCTCTGCGGTTGCGCGCATATCAGCGACATCAATCGTGAATGCTTATGGCAACCACAATATCGATAAGACTAATATTGGCGCAGAAATTCGAGAGGATAATGCCACTTGAGCAGTCCGACACAAGAACTCAAGTAAGCAATATCACCAAACGTTTATTTCAATGTAGGTAACTCAAAACGTTCGTTTTAAAACATTATTTTAAAACAAGGATCACCAAGCAAGAGTCGCTGCAGTCAGGTTTCAGACCATTCGCGCAGTAAGTTGTGGTAGACGCCGGTTAAACGGACGACTTCGTCACTGTATTGATCGCTTTGAGAGAGGGCCTGAATACTTTTATCCAGGTCATACAACATACGTCGCTGCTGACTGCTGCGTACCAGACTTTGCAACCAGAAGAAAGAAGCTAAGCGCCGACCTTTGGTGACAGGCTTGACTCGATGCACACTGGTCGACGGATACAACACCATATCACCGGCATCAAATTTCACTTCCTGCATACCGTAGGTGTCTTCGATAACCAGCTCCCCACCCTCGTATTCGTCCGGACCGGACAAAAACAACGTCATGGACACATCAGTGCGAATTTTTATCGGCGTTCCCGGCACTTTACGAATGGTGTTATCAACGTGATTACCGAATTGCCCACCATCCTGATAGCAATTGAACATGGGTGGATAAATTTTGTTGGGTAACGCCGCCGCAATAAACTCTTGCGACTGCGCTAATCGGGACAAAATAAAATCACCAATCTGACGAGCGGTATCTGAGTCTTCCGGCAACTGTAAATTGTGTTTAGCGTTTAGAGCCAGGTGGCCTGCAGTGACAGAGCCATCCACCCATTCCGCCGACTCCAACAATTGGCGACACTCCTGTACTTGTTCTGGTAATAGCAGTTGCGGGATTTTAATCAGCATGAATCACTCTCATTGAATCCGATAAAGTAATAAATCACGACCTCTCACTTTCAACCCATACATTAAAACACCACTCGTAGGGCTTCAGTGTCAGTCATAAACTCATTGTAACTAAAACACAAAAAACCGGGCACAGAGGCCCGGTTTCTTATTGGACTGCCAAGCAGTTTTTAGAAACTGTAACGCAAACTCACTTTAGCCGTGCGAGGAGTACCTGGCAGATAATGACCACGGGCACTGAAGTCAGTGACGTAATCTTCATCGAACAGGTTGTCTACGTTGAGCTGCACTTTCACCGAATCATTCACCTGATAAGCGGCCATCAAAGAGGCTATCGTGTAACTGCCAGTTTCAAAGTAGGCTCTGTTCTGACGCCAGAACGAATCTCCAGAGCTGTAGTTGGCACCACCACCCAGTAACAAATCACCTTCCATTGCACTGTAGGTCAACCAGATGTTCGCGGTTTCATCAGGTGCCGCAGTTAGACCATTACCTTCGGTATCTGGGTTCGTATCTTGTGTCACTTCAGTTTCCAATTTGGTGAAATTGGCGCTGATAGACAGATTATCGGTGATATTGCCCACTACGCCCAGCTCATAACCGTTGGACTCCTGCTCACCACCCAGGAACTGTGGTTGGCCACGACCTTCACTATCCAGAACTGTTTTGGTGGTTTCATAGTAAGCGGCGCTTAGCAGCAGGCGACCATCTGCCAATTCCCACTTGGTTCCCAACTCCCAGGTTTCCGCTTCCTGAGGGTCCAGCGAGTTGTTACCTTCATTAGTACTCAACTGGACATTAGTGCCCACAGGCTGACTGGAATCAGAAAAACCAACATAAACACTACCGTTCTCAGCAGGCTTGAACGTAATGGCCGTTCCCCAGCTGGTGTACTCAGAATTGGCAGACAAGCCAGAGGTACAGGTCACCGTACCACGACCACTACACGCTGAACCTTCCAGTTCGTAGTCGTCATAACGAGCATTGATGTCCCACATCCACTGCTCACTAAACTTCACAGTATCGAAAAAGTAGATTGCTTTGGTGGTACCTTCAGCAGATGAATCATTGCCGTTGCGATCCACACTGCCGGTTACAGATACAGAACCCGGGTTGCTAAGTGGAAAACTGGGAGCACTGTAAACAAGATTATTACTCAAACCATAACTGTCTTTTTCTTCGATGGCGTATTCAGCACCAACCACCAGATCCTGAACGATTGAGCCAGTTTCGATATGGAAAGTCGCGTCAAACTGGGTAACAAACAGTTCATTTTCTTGATCCAGAGACTGAATCGAACTCACCTGAATCATGTCATCGGTATCACGCTGAAGACTCGGACGACCAAGCACAGATTGTTTCTCGTTTTTCCCCCAACGGGTCTGGCTGCGCAGTGAAATATCATCAGTCAGCTGATGATCGATGCGCAAGGTCAACATGGTAGTGTCAACCTCTTCGAAATCACGACCACGAACACCCCAGAACGTATCTTCCAAAGAGCTGGGCAGCAGTTTCGCATTTCCATCGGCGTCCTCTAGGACAGGAATACCCAGCACAGGGGTGTTATCCTGCTTCATGTAAAAAACATCGGTAGTAATGTTGGTTTTTTCCGACACATCAAACAACAGAGAACCTGCCAGACCTGTGGTTTCGTAGTCTTCAACACCGTTATCCAGAGGATCGCCACCGTCGCTGTACAGCAGGTTGACACGACCAGCCACAGAATCATTCAACATGGTGTTGTAGTCTGCAGTGACGCGTGCAGTCTCAATTTCGCTGTAAGACAAACCAACACTGCCAAAGTTATCCATGCGCGCATGCTTGGTACCAAGATTTATAGAACCACCACCGGTGGTACGACCTTCCAGACTACCGCTCGCACCCTTCACAACTTCCAGCTGTTCAATGTTGAACGTATCACGGCTGTAACCCGCCACATCGCGAATGCCGTCTACATAAATACTGTCGCGAGCATCAAAACCGCGAATAGTGACCTTGTCACTGACACTGATCATACCACCGCCGCCTTCGCCGCCACCAAATGTGGAAACGCCAGACACATTGCGTAGGGCATCATTCAGGTTGGTGATCCCCTGATCTTCCAACTGGGCACCGGGTACTACTGTGATGGTTTTAGGCGTGTTAACCAAAGACTGCGTAAACTTTGGCGATGAAACCTGATCCACTTTATAGCTTTGTTCGGTTTCAGCTGTCGCTTCAGACATCGGCAACTGACGAACCTCTTCCGCCATAGCAAACGCCGGAATCGCTGCGCTCACTGCCAAAGTTAAGATATTACGCTTGAAAGTGCCTTGTAACTTATGCGTACCACTCATGGTAACCCCTTTTGTATTGTCGGTTTCACTCCGACGATTAGTAATTCTGCAACAGGACTGACTAAAGATATTCGTCGCTGCCCCCAATAGTTGCGAAATCTAATGAGAATCATTATTATTGTCAATAAATATTATTAAGTTAAATGAGATTCGTTAATTTTTATGAGCCACCCTTACACCACACTCAACAAGGGCAATATTCTTTTGCAGCTCCTAACTTTTGTATTATTCGCGCCTAAATTTCCGGCAGTTCAACAATGATCATCAATATGCTCCCATCAATCTTTTTAGGCTCCGTCCGTCAATGGCATTGGATAAGCTCCGCCCTGTGTCTGGTAGGTATGTTTTTATTTGCATTTACCGGCATCACCCTCAATCACGCCGATACCATCGGCGGAACGCCTGAAATAACCACACTGGAATTACCTCTTCCGACAGAATTGGTTGACGCGCTCAGGAGGCAAGCCAATGCCCCAGAGCAACCCGCCGACGACAGACTACCAACCGATCTGCGTCATTGGTTGAACACTCAAGGTATCAATACGGGTGGGCGTCAGGCCGAGTGGAGCAGCGACGAAATTTATATGTCCATGCCCCGCCCCGGAGGCGACGCATGGATGGCCATTGATCTCACCGCTGGCGAGCTTCTGTTTGAAGCTACCGATCGCGGCGTGATTTCTTATCTGAATGATCTGCATAAAGGCCGCAATACCGGCGTTGCGTGGAAATGGTTTCTCGATATCTTTTCGGTGAGCTGTCTTATTTTCTGTTTTACCGGGTTATGGCTACTGCAACGACACAGTCACTCCCGTCCAAGCACTTGGCCACTAACCGCGCTGGGGCTGGTCATTCCTGTTCTTATTGCCATTCTATTTGTTCATCGTTAAGAGGTTTATTCATGCACAACATTTTAAAAGGCACCTTAGCCGCCCTAGTTCTTGGCTCAGCCAATGTCGCTACCGCGCAGTCGTTTTCGGTTGAACTTGAAGTACCACGGTTGAACGTAGCCGAATACCATCGTCCTTACGTCGCCCTGTGGGTAGCAGAAGAAGACAACTCCGTCGCGGCGCAACTGGCGGTTCTCTACGATGTGGATATGAAGAACCAAAAAGGCGAAAAGTGGTTAAAGGATCTTCGCCAATGGTGGCGCCGCGGTGGTCGCAGTCTGGATATGCCGATTGATGGTATCAGCAGCGCGACCCGCGGCCCCGGAATTCACACGCTGGAATTTACCGAGCAACTGAGCGATCTGAAACCCGGCCACTATCACCTAATGATAGAAGCCTCACGAGAAGTGGGCGGCCGCGAGATGCTTAGCATTCCGTTCCAATGGCCCATCAAGAAAGATCAAAACACCACCGAAGAAGGGCAAAAAGAATTGGGCAAAGTCACGCTTCAACTGACAGCCGAATAAATACCCTACTCTGACTTCACCATAACTACATAGCTACATAACTACATAACTACATATTTACGTAACTACAATCAGGAGATTTTTATGAAAAAGAGTTTCACTGCACTGGCTCTCGTTGCCAGTCTCGGCAGCCTTGCGCTTCCTGCTCAGGCACACCGCGCATGGGTTCTTCCCGCCGCCACTGTATTATCCAGTGATGATGCCTGGGTCACCTTCGATGCGGCCATTTCCAATGATATTTTTCATCCGGATCATCACGCCATGAATCTAGGCGGACTCAAGGTCACTGGCCCGGAGGGCAAATCAGTGAAAATCCAAAATGCTCACAGCGGTAAATACCGCAGCACGTTCGACCTTAATCTGGCTTCACCCGGCACCTATAAAGTTTACAGCTACAACGGTGGGCTCTCTGCATCATGGACTGAGGACGGTAAGCGCAAACGCTGGCCCGGTCGCGGCCAAGAAGTAAAGCCTGGTGATTTTGAAAAGCAAGTGCCACAAGATGCCGACGATTTAAAAGTTTATCAACGCTCTCGTCGCATGGAAACCTTCGTTACTGCAGGTAAACCCAGTACTGACAATTTGCAAGCCACCCAGCAAGGCTTGGAACTGATTCCTGAAACACACCCCAACGATCTATACGCAGGCGAAATCGCGAAATTTCGTTTTCTCATCGATGGTGAACCCGCCGAAGGAGTTGAAATCAGTGTGATCCCAGGTGGTATGCGCTACCGCGACAGCCAAGAAGAGATGACACTCAAAACCGACAACAAGGGTAAGGTGGAAATCAAATGGCCTCGTGCCGGTATGTACTTCCTCGAAGCGGGCTATAAGGACAAGAACGGAAAAGCGCCAGCCACCGAGCGCAGAGGTTCATATATTGCCACTTTCGAAGTTCTTCCTTTGTAAATCGCTTTTCACTGCTGATGAATATGTCGCCATTAATGCAAGCCGGTGTAGTGCTGCTGGCTTATTTTGTTTTGTGCTATCTGTGCTTGCGCCGTCCCTCGGCGACTAAAGAAGTTACACTCAGTGATGCTACCACGCTGATTGGTTACGCCAGTCAGAGTGGCAGTGCTCAACAGCTCGCAGAACAACAAGCGGAACAGCTTGCCGAACGAGTAGCGGTTTTGCCGTTGAATCAAATCACAGTCGATGACCTTACTCAGGTAAAACGAGCCCTGTTCGTGGTCAGCACCTATGGTGAAGGCGAGCCACCGGACAACGGATTAGTATTTGCCAAACGCCTGCTCACTTCATCTCATGACCATAACTTCTCTCAATTGCATTTCGCCGTTCTGGCCCTGGGGGATAAAAACTATCAGCATTTTTGTGCATTTGGTTTGGCCTTACACGAAGGACTGCTACGCCACAAAGCCAAACCGTTATTTGAGATGATAACCGTCGATCAGCTCAAGCACTCTCAGCTACAGCAATGGCAACAACAACTGATCGCCGTAGGCATGACCGATAGCACCTCCAACTTCCAGCTCAATGAAACGCCGGAAACCTTGTGGAAGTTAGATAGCCGCGAAGAAATAAATTCTGGCTCTCCCGGTGGGCCAGTGTTTCATCTTCGTTTGGTACCAGCTGATGACACCCCCGTCCATTGGCACGCTGGTGACATTGCGACCATCACACTCCCCTCTGCCGAGTCAGCGGCAAGAAACACATATCGGGAATACACCATTGCTTCTCTCCCCGAAGATCGAGCGCTGGAGTTAGTCATTCGACAACTTCACAAGGACAACGGAGAACTGGGTGCCGGATCAGGGTGGCTGACGCAAAAACTCCAGGACGGAGAAAGTATTGCTCTGCGCCTGCGCAACAATCCGTCTTTTTATCCACCTGAAGATACACAACCGATGATCCTGATCGGGAACGGTACCGGTATTGCGGGCCTTAGAGCACACCTGAAATATCGCCAGCAACGCCCTGATACATGCCGAAACTGGTTAATTTTCGGTGAGCGGACCCAACAATACGATCGCTTGTTCAAAGATGAACTGGAACAATGGCAAGGTAACGGCAATCTGGAAAAACTGGATTGCGTATTTTCTCGCGATACGGACGGCGGCGGTTACGTTCAGGATCGACTACTGCAGCGCTGGCCAGAAATATCCAGCTGGCTCGATCAAGGAGCAGCCTTTTATATCTGCGGCAGCGCAACGGGTATGGCACCCGCCATTCATCGATTATTGCTGGATAAATTAGGCGAAGCGCAACTGGAAAACTTACTGTTGGAAGGTCGCTATCGTTGTGATGTGTATTAAGCAGGTGGCCAACAGCAAGCAGCCTCGAGGCATAATCCACAGTGAAGTCTAAGTGAAATCTGTCAAACTCAAAAGATCTAAATAGAAATACATATCGTTACAATTTGTAAATAGATTTATTTTCTCTTCAGCTATATACTCCTTCGCCATCAATTTGCAGAGCTGGTCATTACTCCTGAACGACCAGCTGTCTCTCACTATGCACCCCGCTCCGCAACTCGTAGCTGTAGTTAAAGTTGAAGCTGTATGCATAAGAGATCTCGGCAAACCAAATACATTGCTCTTACGAACTGTCATACCGAACACTTGGGGGATTCCATGGCAAAAGCCGAAAAACTCTCTTTTCGCCACGCCACTAGTGTTACTACTCGGCTGATTGCAGCCCTTGTTGGTGGCTATTTGTTTGCCTGGGGATTGAGTCTCTGGACAAGCAGCTTGTTGGGTATGACTGATCGTGAAGCTCGATCTCTTCTCAGTATGATTTTTTTCCTGTATTACGCCGCCACTATTATTTGTGTGGTTGCGCGTAATTCTCTGTGGCGCTGCCTGACCGAAATCACTCTCTGCAACGCAGTAGTTTGGGGGTTATGGTTTACTGTAGGCGGAGGTAACGCTGCATGAAAGGTCCCTTACGGAAAACCATGACCTGGTTGCACACATGGAGTGGCCTCATCATGGGCTGGCTCCTGTTTGCCGTCTTTGTTACCGGTACATTGTCTTTCTTTCGCGCTGAAATAACCCACTGGATGCAACCGGAAACTCACGTATCGGCTGCACCGGCTAACGCCGCGCAGATTGCCTACGATGTTTTGCAAGAGCAAGCCCCCTTTGCTAAGAGTTGGCAAATCACTCTACCAGAAGGCCGTTCCAACCTGACGTCGCTGCGCTGGGAAATGCCAAATGAGAAAGTAGAACGTCGCCGTGGTCCCAGAGCCACAATTGACGCCGCCACCGGTGAAAGCATCGAACCGAGGGAAACCGCTGGCGGTAATTTTCTGTACCGATTCCATTACCGATTACACAATCTGGATCGCGACATTGGACAAAGCACGGTGGGTATTGCGGCCATGGCCATGCTCATCGCCATCATCAGCGGTGTCATTATGCACCGCAAAATTTTCACAGACTTTTTCTCTTTCAGAACTAAAAAGCGCGCTGTGGGCTGGCTCGACGCCCACGCAATTGTCGCGGTTCTGGCCCTCCCCTTTCATTTTCTGATTACTTTTACCGGCCTAATGCTGGTAGCAGGCAGTCTGCTTTTCTGGATGGAGGATGGCCGTGGAGGTGGTGGTCCGAGTCAACAAAACAACGTTAGAAACAGCGAACAGGCTCAAGTGGCCGGTGAACGTACTGGCAATACCAGAGGCAATAATGGCGCAACTGGGGGTATCGCACGAGAAGGTGGCAATCGCGGTTCGGGCATAAGCCGTGACGAGAATAGCGGTGAAACTATAGCTCGTGGTGAAACTATGCCTCGTGGTGAAACTATGGCTCGTGGTGAAACTATAGCTCGTGGTGAGCGTAGGGGTCTTGGTAAACCTATGACTCGTAATGGCGGCATAAACAGACCAAACCAAGCGGTTACTGTGCCACTGCGAGACATGATAAATAAAGCCGAACTGGAACTTGGCGACGCTGTTGGCTCTATCACAATTTCTAACCCAATGCGCAGCACGGCCGAATACCAGTTGAATTCTGCCTTTGCCGACAAGGTTACAGGGGGTAGACGGTCACGCACGCTGGTTTACTTCGATGGCAACGGCGACTTTATCAAAACCGAAACCAATGCACGGAACGCCACTGTCACATCTTCCATCAACAGCACCTTACGTACTCTGCACGAAGCCCGCTTTGCCAACTACTTCACTCGCTGGTTATTGTTTATTGCCGGGATCATGGGATGCGTTATGGTTGCCAGCGGCTCCATTCTCTGGACCATCAAACGTGCAAAAAGTCAGCTGGGCTTGTTTGGCTATGAATTGGTGTGTGGACTGAATGTTGGCTGTATCACTGGCTTTTGTTGTGCCGTTGCCTGTTATTTCTGGGCCAACAGATTGATCCCAGCCACAGCCATGGATCGCGATACCCTAGAAATCACGGTTTTTTTCTATGCCTGGTTGATCATGGGCATACACGGTTTAGTGTTCCGTCATAAGCTGGGCTGGCTAATGCAACTGGCCATCGCATCAGCATTGTTTTTGACTCTGCCAATTCTCGACAGCTTGACTTCAACCGTCAGCTTGGTATCGGCGGTCGTGTTACAAGACTGGCAAAGACTGTCTTTTGACCTCATCAGTATGACTATCGGCACACTGTTGTTAATGGCATTTATGCTAACCCTAAAAGCGACACCGGTTAAATCCAAGTCTCGCAAAAAGAAGGTAAATTCATCAATGGAAGGTTTGAAGGCCGAAGTATGATCTTTGTCATTATGTTGCTGTGTACACTCAGTTTTTTCTACTTTTCTTTAACCATTGGGCAGCATTTCAAGCGGTTAACCGAACAAAAGAAAATGCCTCGCCAGGCTTTCATCAATTGTCATTTAATGGCTTGGACATTGTTAGCCGTCAGCCTTTATCCGGCCGTTATTCACTGGCCCTATCAGATCGGATTGGTGAACTGGGCAATGCTCTTGCAGTTGAGCGCTTTGATTATTGTGGTGTTATTAAGTTATTTCCCTAATTCATACA
>CBFHKY010000041.1:0-18694 GCA_965656525.1 Pseudomaricurvus sp.
CACGATAGCTTTTTAACGATCAAACAGTAGGCCTAGCGTTCTGATCTCGCCGCCATAATCTGATTCTACATGGGCCTTTACTACACTTTCGATAATCGGCCTTCCAATTCTCTCAGCGTTCTCATTACTTATCATAATACTATCCTTCATACTCGATATTGATTCCAAGTTTCATCGTAACTCGACACTCTAACAGTATGTTAATGAGGTCTTTTACCCGATTAACAGAATTATCAGGTATACCTTTCTATAAGTTAAAAAGTGTTCCCCCGTTTAATAAATTCGAAAGGTATAAAGAAGGAAGGTATAACAAAGTAAGAAGACAATCCCTTTTATAAGCACAGCACCCCGCTGTCACATGATGGCGCAATATTCCCTTACGGCGATAGCACTAAACATCTCACATTTTTGTTTGAGCTGCAATTTTGATGATGGCCAAATGTGTGAGATGTATTGATTGGAGAAAAGAGCTCTGGCCCCTTTCATTTTTACATATTCAGTAATGCTTTTTAGCGTTAATTCTGTGCTGTTCTAACTCAGGCTGGGTTTAAAGCTTCTAAACGTCACTGTTTCATTTGGGTGCGTTGGCTTAACGCCAAGCCAGTTTTTAGTCTGGTTAGATACCAATAACAGCGCGACCGATATATTGGATTGGGCCTGTGGGTAAACCTGTAGGCGAGCCACCTGCTTGCTCGATGGTTAACTCAAACAATTGATTGGGCGTAATACTCGGAAGTTGCTCAAGTCGAGTCTTAAGATTGCGCTTAGGGTCAACTAAACCAAGAGATACAGGCTTTTCCCAGCCCTCTGCTTTGGTCCAGAATTGCAGCGTTTTGTCCTTTGGAACCATTGTGCTAACCAAAGGTTTTAGTTCGATTTGTTCGCCATCATAACTGGTAACCATCCAGCCTGGCTGGGTTTGCCCAGGTGCGGTTAAAACGACGACGGTTGTAGGCGCGGGTTCTTGTTGAAAAATCAGACCTAGGCATAGCACCAGCATGGCGGCTGTAGCAAAACGCCAAAGACCAAGACCATTCCAGAAAGCCTTTTTGGCAGGTTTAGACTTAGCCTGCATCGCTGATAGCTCATCGACACTGCGGTTAATACGTTGCAGCGTTAGATCAGATGGTTTGATGGCTGCGCTTAAATGGTTGAGCGGCGCTAGCCTTTCTTGCCAGTATGCAACGGCTTGTAGGGCTGCTTTGTCCTGCTCAAGCAGATTTTCGAAAGCTTCACGCTCGGTTAAATCGAGCGTGCCGATAACGTAGTTAGCCGCGCGCTCATTTAGCTCATCATTGTCAGTAATTTTATCTTCGCTCATGACATACACTCTCTGAGCTTATGCAAGCTACGCTTGATCCAAGCTTTTATCGTGCCCAGTGGGGCGCTTAGGTGCTTGGTGAGTTCTGAGTGACTTAGCCCATGGACGTATGCGCTAACAATCGCTGCGCGGGGCTCAGGCTCGATTTGATTTAGGCAATTCACTAATCGTTGGTTTTCAGTTGATAGCCTGAAAGATTCATCCTCACCGAGTTGGCTTAATACCTCATCAATCTCTAGTACTTTGGCATCGTCTGACAAACTTGAATCTCGCCAGTTATATCGGACGGCATTGAGTGCAAGGTTGCGAGCCATGCGACTGAGCCATGCTGAGCCATTACCATCCTTTGCCGTAAATTTGTGTGCTTTCATCCAAACTCTAATAAAGAGGTCGTGCAGTATGTCCTCGGCAACAGCCTTATTTCTAACAATGGCGTTTATTAGGCCAAGCAAGCGAGCGGATTCATGATCATAGATTGCAGATAGCGCGGACCGATCACCTTGTGCGCACTGGCTTAACAATTGGTTGATATTTATATCGGTCACGTGGGCTCATGAAGGTTGCTGAAAGTAGGCGCTTAGAGTAACCCTAAGCGCCTGGGGATAAAAGAGTATTAATTCTTTATAACAATCAGCCCCTTACTTTGCTTTCCAGAAAACGTATTCGCCGGTATAAGCAACCAATACTTTTTTGCCGATGCTATTAGTGTCACACCCCGTTTTAGGTGCCGCACCGCCGTTTAGGTTTAGACGTTGGATGTAAGTTACGCCTTTGAGCAGACCATCAAGCTTTGACTCGTTTGCTTGAACCAACTGGAATGGAATGTTGCCATCACCAGCAGGCGCGGTTGCTAATTGCTTACCTGTCACTAAGCTACCGTCCATTGCGCCCCAAGTTGCTGGAGGTCCATAGTAAGAGATTACTGGCTTACCTTTTTCATCTGATAACACGGCTGCAGGGCCGGCGAAGCTCCATGAGGCACCTTGATCGCTTTTCTTACAGGCCCAAGCTACAGTGCCTACCGCGGTGGTAGACATAGCTTTCATATTACCATCAGGAACCGCAACTGCACTTGGAACCATTTCAGCGTGATGACCAGCTAAGGCAGAGGTTGCAGTAACAGAGAGTGACAGTGCCAGTATGTTTCGAGCTTTCAATAAATTAGTTCTCATGATTAATCTCCATAAATTTGTGATTAACAGAGTTAGCCTCTGTATGGAGTAAACACATGAGCAATCAATTTGGATGCGCACAAATACAAATAATTTATAATAAATTTATAAGTTGTTGATAAGTAATAAATATTTGTGTTCGCATGAAGGGGGTTTCTTACACTAAAACGTAAGTGTCTTACATAAGACTAACGGCAGGCCTTTATTAGTTACTTGGCTGATGAAATAGTGCGTGGCCGGATCAGTATTCAGTACGGGCCTTGCTCTGTCTATAAGTCATATCAGCGCCTGAATATACCTTTATCTATAACTGTACTGCCTTTCATGTGTGTACAATTTAAAATTTGTTTTGCGCCGCATCAGTTCTTTTCTAACGGCTCACTCAATGGACGCTTTAGCATTCCTTTGCAGTGATTTTTTAAATGGATTTTTCACTAATTCTTTGGACAAGAAATTCTCGTTCTCTTGTTTGAGGTTATCTTTTGCGTAATCGATTGCGCTAGAACCCTTGATATCTTTAGCATGTAAATCTGCCCCAGCTTTCAACAATAGTTGAATCATTTCAACGTCAGAGTGTTGGGCTGCATGCATCAATGGAGTCCTGCCCCACCTCTCAATACCAATACAACTCCATTTATTTTCTTTCTCCAATTGATATGTATGATTTACATTAGCACCATTATTCAATAGTACGCTAACCGAATCATGCTGACTGAACTGAATTGCGTAATATAACGCGGTTTTTCCAAATTCATTCTGATGATCTGGAGAAAATCCGGCATCTAAAAGTAACTGAATATTCTTGGGGCTATACACTGCATTTGAAACAGTGGATTCAGATCTCTTTCTTGGGGGCGGTGTTTTTATAGCTAAAACTAACTTTTCAATGATTTCGCGATTGACATTGTGAGCTAAAAGTCTGCGAAGAGTATTGGCCTTCTGATTTTCTGAAGCATTATTGATTGAAAGCAGAAAGTTAGCATAGTTTCCATTCGTTGCCTGGTCAGTAAACGGCACCAGTTCCTCAGGTTTCCAAGTGTAAAAATAGCTACCGAATCCATAGTTAGAAATTCTTTTCAATGCGTTTTCTGTATATTTCTGAGCAACTGTACGATCAATGGCGTGCGTTTCAATATACCAATCCGTCAATAAAGGTCTTACTTTTTCTAGCTCAACCATATACTCCTTATAAACACTTCGGTTATATAAACTGTGATAACTCCACTCTTCAAAATACTCCATGCCTTTTGTCTTTCCTCTTTTTCTTGAGGAAAAGCCTTCAGGGTAATATCCAAGTTTTGCTAGGTCGAAATGGTAGTAACGCCACTGAGCATGAACAATAGATCCTGTGCAATATTGGGGTAGCCTTGAGGTGCTTCGTATACCGCTTGCCTGTCCAATCACTTTTTGAAGAAAATCTAATTGGCTCAAACTTTTAGGGCAGCGATAATCAACATCATTTGGAGACCCGTGGCCTGAGCCTAGATCTTCCAACTCAAATGCCAACTCTGGAACTTCTTCCATTTCTTCGCACGTTAGGTTACGGTCTTGTAATGGATTCTTTCTACCTTCAACGTTGAAATCATAGCCCTCAGAGTTATCCCCGTAACTACCATGAGTCCCAAACCACTTACCACTAATACGTGATATTTCACCCTCGAAGATTATTACGCTTCCTTTAAAAGCCTCATTTATTTTTGGATTATTAATAGTTTCAAGAGTAATTTCACGCCCGATAAGCTTTCCCTTCAGCTCTATTGGGGTTTTTGTTTTGGTGTAGAAATAACGTCCTGTAGCTTCACCTTTATCGCTTACCTCTAAGTGCATCTCAATAGGCGTATGTGCGACGTGACCTTTCCCAACAAGAGAAATGCTTGCTTGAGAAACGTAAGGGAAGAATATTGCGAGAAAGATAAGGTATTTCATAATTTATGATTCCACTTAACGCCCACATAAGGGACAGTAAAACTTTAGCGGCACTTAGCTAAACTTGGGCGAAGCACTAAACCGACCGCCGCGTAGTTTTGGTGTCCCAGCTGCGCTTTCAGCGGCGACTTGATGCGTTTGTTATGTGACTTTACTTAAAATTCGCACAAACCCTAAACGCTCCAACACTTTTATTACTGAAAGAGCAAAGAAGCCCTCCCCATTGATACCCAATGAGGCCTGATTGTGATTGAACTTTAAACCAGTGATAACCATCCTTTATCACTTCTGTTCGCTCAACGAGAGTGACTTTTTCGCCGTATTTCAAAGACATTAGCTTGGATGAATTCATACTTGCCTCTGCTCGAACGATTCCACCATATGATAGACCTCGCATATTTAATTTTTCGGGCTTCAATACAGTTTCTTCAATACGAGATGGGTGACTTCTTTTGCTACAGTCAGCAACCTCTGCACGGAGGTTCTCAACCTCATTTTTCAACTTCTCAAGCTCAACACTATTCGATGCACAGCCACTGATAGCTATAATCAAAAAAAATGCGAAAAATTTAACCTTCATAAAAACCTCAAAATTTACATCTAGTCACATAACGCCGTATTATTTTTCATGATATCCAGAACGGCTTTGATATCAGACGACCCGGATTTTACTGATAGGTCGACAAGCTACTCAGATTGTCTGAAAAATAAAATGGGCTAGCTACAATATTTCGCCCACGAGCCCTGATTTTTTCCAAATAGTTTCCATGTGTACCGACTTCCATGCACCTAGTAAAAATGGGCATATCAATTCCGGTAGACGACAACAATCTATCTTTATTTTCCGGCTTATTTTTCAGATCGGACAGTATAAGCAAGGTACCCTGTTCGTGCTCATTTAGGTCTGGAAATGTAAAATAGTTTCCTACGCCTTCATAAAGATCCTGAAATCTAGGAACGTCAGGTATTACAGAAAGAATCTTTTCTGCTTTTGTAACTAGCTGAACGTATTCAATCTCAGCCAAAATAGTTAGCGCTTCCTTAAGGGCATATGACGGAATTGAAAAGTAGTAATCAGAGACCTTTCTTAATATTCATATTCTATTTCCGCAAGCCCTCTCAAGTGTATGGCTAAGGTAGCAGCCATACCCATAGTTCTCATACTGTCAAAGTCAGGTACATCTACATTTACTAAATTCGCAAGGTATAGAGAAGGGAGGTATAACAAAGCAAGAAGACAATCCCTTTGATAAGCACAGCACCCCGCTGTCACATGGTGGCGCAATATTCCCTTACAGCGATAGCACTGAACATCTCACACTTTTGTTTGAGCCACAACCTTGATGATGGCCAAACGTGTGGGATGTATTGAACGGATAAAAGAGAAAAAAGGGCTCTGACTCCTTTTTATCCGATTTCAAAAGATGTCACACCAAAAATACGCATGACTGGCATCTCGGGAGCATCGCCCATATACATTCTGGCCGTTTCAAATGAGACGTTCATTTTATGCCTCTCTGCCAACTCAACGGCCGCTTGATTGACCTCTGGTGTATCAAGGAATATGCGCTCCGATGAACTTGTCTTGGATTTTAAAGCCAGAAAAAGGGATTCAGCCAATTCAGGGCTATCTGCATAGAGAGGGCCTATTTTATAGCCGTTGCGGCATTGGCGTATAACACCATAACCCGCTAGCTTGCCATTGTGCATGATTCCCATTGAGTGGCACTCAGGTTGACTGATCCATGATTTGGTAAACTGCGATCGGCTTACAGGAAAAAACGGTTGATCGTATCCAGCAATGATTTCGAAAGGTAATGTAGAAAGCTCTACAATCTCGGAATTGTTAGGGTATTGACCGCCACCAATCCCTTCATACCGGATGTTGCGGTAGGCTAGCGTAAAACCAGATTTTTTGTAGTTTTCTTGCTGGGTCACTACACCATCAAGACCTACATTCACCCCTTCAAGATAGTTAAGTCCCGCTTTCCAAATTTCAATCCCATAGCCTTGCCCGCGGTATTCAGGTTTGACAATGTAGAAGCCAAGAAAGCCAAAAGCGTCACCGTATTTAACCACGGAAATTGTAGCAATAGGTTCGTCATCGAGATAACCAATCAAAAAACCATTATTATCCGCTGAAAAATAACAGTCGGCATCATAGAGGCCAGGGTTCCAACCTTCTGTTGCAGCCCAATCAATCGCCAGATCTATCTCAGCTCGATTCATTGTTTTGATGGTGTAGGTTTTATTTTTCATTGGCTTCCTTTTCTAAGGTTTACAATTTGGGCGCCCCACAAAAAAGTAGACGCCTGACTTAGGCCGCAATAACAACGTTTTCTTCAAAATCAACGGGGCTAACACCCGTGTTTCAGAGTGTCTTCTGTTTTTGTTGCAAAATATTTCAACGTCACTAAATATACCGGATCGAGCTTCATCAATCGATTGCAAACTCTTAGCACAAATCAACTCAGAAAAGCTTTTAGATTTAGGCATGTTGGTGAAGCTCAAGAACACTGCACGTCAAGCCTCTCAATACACAAACGTCTACGCTCCATTCGACAACGCGAGCTGCCTTCGTTAGCGAAGGCCGTATTGATTCACGCCGGACAACACCGCTTTTATCGCTGAATGCACAATACTGTCATCCACACCTACCCCCCATTGCACGGTGCGGCTCTCTATCCGCAATTCCACAAACGAGACTGCCGAGACAGACGCCCCCTCACTTAATGCATGTTCATGATAATCCGACACAAAAATATCCAGTCCGGTAAAGTGCCTGATCGCGTCCACAACCGCATCCAGAGGCCCCTTTCCCTGACCTGACAAACTGAAACTGTTGTTGTCTTTCACACTCTGAAGGTTCAATACTGCTGAAACGCCATCACCGCAATCCTGATAATTCATCGATAAAAACTGATAAGGGTCAGAATCGTTCATATAGGCATTGTGGAAAATCTCACTGATTCTGGAACGTTCCACCTCGACCCCAGTCGCGTCACTCACCTCTTGAACTACTCGGCTGAAAGCGATCTGTAATTTTCTGGGGATTTCAAAACCGGTTTCTTGCTCTAGAATATAAGCCACTCCGCCTTTGCCGGACTGTGAGTTCACGCGGATCACCGCATCGTAGTTACGGTTTAAATCGCGAGGATCGATGGGCAAATACGGCACTTCCCAGGGTGTATCTTCTTTCTGCACAGCAAGACCTTTCTTAATGGCATCCTGATGAGAACCCGAAAAAGCCGTAAACACCAATTCGCCCGCATAAGGGTGCCGTGGGTGAACAGGGATCTCGTTAGACTCTTCAACCAACTTCTTGATCTTGTCGATATCAGAAAAGTCCAACTGCGGATCGACGCCATGCACATACATATTCAAAGCCAACGTCACCAGATCTACATTGCCAGTTCTCTCACCGTTACCAAACAAGCACCCCTCTACCCGATCAGCGCCCGCCATCAAAGCAAGCTCTGCAGACGCCACGGCAGTTCCCCGATCATTGTGTGGGTGTACACTCAACACCACAGAATCGCGCTGACTAATGTTTCTGTCCATCCACTCAATCTGATCCGCGAATACATTGGGCGTATTGCCTTCTACCGTGGTGGGCAAATTGATAATAACTCTATTCTCTGGCGTCGGCCCCCAAGCCGCAATCACAGCATCGCAAACCTCTTTTGAGAACACGAGCTCAGTGGCCGAAAAGGTCTCCGGTGAATACTGGTAGGTCCATTTGGTTTCGGGGTACTGTGCCGTCAGTTCTTTACACCAACGGGTTGCAGTAACCGCAATGCCTTTAATCTCTTCCTTACTGGCTTTGTAAACAATCTTTCTGAACTGCGGTGCCGTAGGGTTGTAGACATGTAAAATGGCCGACTTCGCCCCTTGCAGCGATTCCACCGTTCTTTCAATCAACTCTTTTCTGGCTTGTGTAATCACCTCGATGGTCACGTCATCGGGTATATGCCCTGCCTCAATTAAGGTTCGAACAAAAGAAAAGTCGGTCTCTGAGGCTGACGGAAAACCCACCTCAATCTCTTTAAACCCCATCTCTACCAAAGCTTTAAAGAAGGTCAACTTCTTTTCTGCGCTCATGGGGTTAACCAGCGACTGATTGCCATCCCGAAGATCCGTGCTCATCCAGGTGGGAGCCGCAACAATGGCGTTTTCTGGCCATGTGCGATCACTCAGCGCTATAGGATCCGGTCGAATATATTTGGTTTCCGGGTTGTTAATCATGGTAAGTCTCCTTAGTTTTCAACCGACAGGGATTTGGGCATCTGTGTGATGACACAATGAGGGTAGGATACAAAACTTACCTTGAGCACCGATTGCTAATAGGCCGTATTTTTGCTAGATTTTTGGCAATTAAAATCAAATTAAAGAAAAATATTAGAGGAATCTGCCAATTTCAAATCCAGATGTGAAATATGACCGATACGACCGCCACATTCTTGCAGCCCTGCAGGCGTCGGGCAGGGCTTCCAATCAGGAGGTCGCCGACCAGATCGGGTTATCCCCTTCGCCATGCCTAAGACGTATCAGGGCGTTGGAGGATGCGGGTTATGTCGACGGCTATGTCGCGTTATTAAATGCGAAAAAACTCGGGTTAACCTTAGTCTCGTTTGTTCACATCAGTATGGATAGACACACCCCCGAGCGGTTCACCCATTTCGAGAGTGTGGTAGAGCAATACCCAGAAGTAATGGAGTGTCATCTCATCGTCGGGCAAACGGCGGATTACCTACTCAAAATTATTGTCAAAGATATGAGCAGCTATCATGAGTTCCTGCTGCAAAGACTCACCAAGATTGACGGCGTTGTGGGTGTTCAATCCTCGTTTGTGCTCTCATCACCGATTCATAAAACCGCGCTACCAATACCTGATTCGGTGTATAGCTAAAAATCAGGAAGAAACCGTACTTCAGCGGTCTCAAACGGGATACCGTCGTATTGAGGCTTACCGCGTGGAGAGCCCAACCCTGAAAGAATACCAAATGTCAGCCGGCTGCATTCTATGAGGCAACAGCTCACTCTTTTATCACTGTATCAATAAAGATACTGAGCGATAGAATAGCTTGCGCTTCGCTGCATTGTCCTTTTACCACATGCGCGGCAAGTGCTTCGCCAGCCCCCACAAGGGCAACGCATTGCCGCTCCAAATCAGACACTCTTAGAGCGCTGTGGGGCTTGAGCTTAAATAATGGGCGGGATTGGCCAACCACGGAGGGTGTCGCGTTATGGATACCCTGCTTCTTTGCCAAAAATCCGCCTAGTGCGCTGACAAAGATTGCCCGTAAGATTCTGGCAAAAACAGATTGATAAACCTGCGCTTTTATTCGACTTTGTTCCCCTGCAGCTGATTGTTATGCTGCACCCCATACCACCGCAGCATGGCTTAAATCTTGCTCTTCACTAGGCAACTGTTAAGAGGGAAACCGTCATGCAGGTTAATAGTGTTTTTCAGACAACAACGGCAACACCTATCAATAAAGGCGGTAACAATTTGCCGCCTAGCAAGATAGAGAGAACGGTTGAGCCACAGAAAACAACTTCATTAAGAGATTTGGCTCAAACTATTGACCCAACCAACATGTCACGGAACGAAGCGCGTGCAATGGCAAATGCACTCATGAAATCTGGCGACGCGGATCTATCCTCCGTATTCTTTTCCCATAGTGCGGTGTTAATTCCTACTGGCAACGGTACGTTTCGAAATCCCACTGAGTCAGACCCTATTATGAACGAAAAATTTAATATGTTTGATGCGATTCGCGGAAATATAGAATTTAACAAATCAAAAGGACTTTCAAATGAACACAATCTATCTGCACTTTCATTTTTAGAAAAATTTGAGATTATGGGAGGCTCCCCAAAAATTGATACACATGCCTAACCACTTACCAATGTCAGCAAGACCACTTTAAACACATCAGGTAGACGTCTTTCAATACGAGGGGCCATCTTGGGTGTAAACCAGTCATTGGGTATAAACCAGTCCTAAGCTGAGCAGACACTTTTTTGTGGCGCGCAATATTTTACGCCTTGGTAGCGAGACCAATGAAACAAAGGACTTGCCTACAACGAAGATAATCGCGCAGTAAGCAAGTGATCTTTGAGTGCCGTGATAGCCATGGGCGCACCCAAAAAGTAACCCTGTGCTTCTTTACAGCCGAGCTGCTTGAGAGTGTCTAACTGTTCTTGGGTTTCGATGCCCTCTGCAACAATATTGATTCCAAAGTTCTCGGCCATCGCGATGATGGCTTTGACGATGTGCATGGAGCGTTTGTCAGATACGATTTCGGCAATATAACTGCGATCGATTTTGAGTTCATCGATGGTGAAGTCTTTGAGCATGGCCAGCGAGGTATAGCCGGTGCCAAAGTCATCGATAGAAAAGGTAATCCCTTTGCTGCGCAAAGCATGAATGACTTCGTTACTTTGCACCATGTCTTTGAGCGTGGCGGTTTCTGTGATTTCAACGCGAATAAAAGTGGCCAGATCCCCCTGACTAACAATGTGCTCTACCAACGTATCCATTTGCTCGGGGTGGTTGAATTCTGTCGCCGACACGTTCACGGCCACAGATTGAATGGGGTTACCCAACAAGCCCGCGTCTGCCAGTTCACGACCAGCCTTTGTGATCACAAGATGAGAAATTCCTGCCATTAAATCGTTCTTTTCAGCCAGTGGGATAAACAAATCCGGTGGAATAAATCCACGAGCCGGGTGATTCCAGCGCACCAGCACTTCTACTCCCGAAGGCAAGCCAGACCATAAATTGTATTTTGGCTGAAAAACAACCGAGAGTGATTCTTCGTCGATAGCTTTTTTTAAATCGTTGAGCAGACTTTTGGTTCGAGCTGCTTTCATCGCCAGTTTTGAATCGTGAAAGTGCGTGGCGTTGCCTTCTGTTTTGGCTTCTCGCAGAGCCGTGTTCGCCGCCAGCATCAGTGCTTTAGAGTAAGCACCATCTTCTGGGAAACTGGCAACACCAATAGAACAGGTTAGTGATAGCCTCAGACCTTTGGCCGCGCTGTTAAAAAGCTGCTTTAAGCGAACAATACTGTCTTGAAGATCATCCGTGCGCGGTAAACTGATGGCTATGGCAAATTGATCCGGCGGGAACCGACCCAATAATGTGTCCGATGGGTAGCTTTTTTTCAGCTCAGCGGCAAAGCGCATTAAAAAACGATCTGCGGTTTCGTAACCTGAATTTTCGTTCAGTGCCTTAAAACCGTCCACATCCACATAAAAAAGCACAATTTTGTGACCAGCAGGGCACTCATTGGTTTTTCGCTCAACATTTTTTTTAAAGAGGTAGTGGCTGGATAACCCCGTGAGCGAATCCACAGAGAGAATATTGGTAATGTGACGATGACTGCGCAACATCAAGAAGAACAGCATAGTCGCTGTGACTAATACAAAAAGGCAACCTTTCAGCGTTTGGAGGTAGGTGATTTCTTGCGGGTTTTCAACCACCAGTTCAAGAGCCAGATCAGAGCTCAGAATCCAAAGCGCCGCAAACACGGCGTAGATGATAGTGATCCTGAAAGAGGCCTGCACGCTACCCACAATATGAACCGTCCTTTTGTATTAGGGTTTAACAGCGTAACTATAGCCAACTTATTCACGAATTGCTTACAAATCCTTTGGGTTCTTATGGTTCAGGGTTCTTATGGTTCAGGGTTCTTACTGGTTCGGGACTCTTACTTGTTTTGTTACGGCCTATATTTTCTGAGCGCTTATTCCTTGGCACCACCCTTATTTAAAAAGTACTACACTTTACACTCGTGCACAGTTCTTGCTTAATCAAGCGTTCTTGAATGACTTAACGTTGTGTTAATTTACCGGTAATTTACTTCAATCACCTTCAACCGTGCGGTGTTTATGAATCTGATGGCGTCTAAAAAAATAGGTTTGCTTGGGACTTTTGCTTTATTGAGCATAAGTATTTTACTGAACAGCCAGCTGGCAATGGCCGATGAACCACGATCTCTAAAAATCTACAACTGGAGCGATTATATTGATTCGGCGCTGTTGACCGAATTCGAAAAAGAAACTGGAATAAACGTTATTTACGACACTTACGACAGTAATTTAGAAGTCGAGAAAGCCATATTAACGGGTGGTCAAGGCTATGATTTAGTGGTGCCCAGTATCGACTTTATGGGCAAGCAATTAAAGAAAGGTTATTTTCAGCCATTGGATATTGCCAAGCTAAACAACTACTCAAAGTTAGACTCTACACTGATGAAGCAGGTCGCGGAACTGGACATTCAGAACACTCATGGAGTGCCCTATATGTGGGGCACAACCGGTATAGGCTACAACATCGACAAGGTCAGAGAAGTGCTGGGCCCCAATGCCCCCACAGATTCTTGGAGCCTCGTATTTGATCTGGATAATATCGCTAAACTGTCCGCTTGCGGTGTGTCGTTTATCGACGCCCCGTACGAGGTATTTGCTGCCGCACTAAACTATTTGGGCATCAGCCCCAATTCCAGCGATGCGCAGGATTACCATCGCACCAGTGACGAGGTGCTATCTAAGCTAGCACCGTACATTTCTATCAATGCGAGTGATTACAACGAGCGCCTCGCCAAGGGTGAGCTCTGCGTGGTGGTGGGCTACAGTGGCGATATTTATCAAGCCATGACCGAGGCAAAAGAAGGCGTTGAGATTGCCTACTCTATCCCCAAAGAAGGTGCGCAAATGTGGGTTGATATGCTGGCCATTCCACTCTTGGCGCGCAACGTGAATGAAGCTCACGAATTTATCAACTTTCTTTTACGCCCCAACGTCGCTGCAGCAAACACTAACTACATTTGGTACCCGAACCCGGTAGCAGAGTCTATCCCGCTGATCGACCCAGCCATCACTTCAGACCCATCCATTTACCCCCCCAAGGCAGTACTCAGTAAGCTGTTTACCGGCGGCCTGCGTAAAGCCAGTGTACGTCGAGCCGTTGAAAGTGAGTGGCAGGTTCTGCTCGATACCAGTCAGCCCATAGCCGTTAAATCAACCGCATCGCCCTTAAAAGCAGCTGACGCAAGCCCGCAAAGCTAACGCGTATGAGAAGGCGACATCACCAACAGAAAATAAAGCTGAATCTACACCGTAGCCGACGTCGAATATTTTATCGGAATTACCGATACTTAACTTCGTGACATCCTGATTTACTGAATAAAATGAATGGATTATGGTGAGTCGCTGCTGCTGTTCTATCGGCTGTTTTCGGCATAAACGATACCGTAACACCCGTTGCGGTGCCGTTAAGAGACAGCAGCCCAAACGGGATAACGACGATAGGATCTATCAATACCATGAGCGATTTTGATGTTTTTAATGGCGATGCCGATGGCATCTGTGCACTTCTGCAATTGCGACACAGCGAACCCCGTGATTCGGTATTGGTTACCGGCGTAAAGCGCGATATATCTCTATTAAAGCAGGTGGATGCTAAGCTGGGCGATCGAGTGACCACGCTGGATATTTCTTTGGACAAAAACAGAGCCGATCTGGTGCGCCTGCTGGAAGCTAAAGCCGATGTTCTTTATGTGGATCACCACTTCGCCGGTGAGATTCCTGAAGCTTCTAACTTACAAGCCATCATTAACGAAGCGCCGGATACCTGCACCAGCATTTTAGTGAACACCTACCTAAAAGGTCAGTTTTGCTCATGGGCTGTGGTCGGGGCCTTTGGCGATAACTTAAAGAAAAGTGCCCATGCGCTCGCGAAAAGTCTGCAACTGCCCGAAAGCGACATTGAGCAATTGGAAAACTTAGGCATTTATATTAACTACAACGGTTATGGCTCAGATCTGAGTGACCTTCACTTTGAACCCACTGAGCTGTACAAAACGCTTTCCGCTTACCCTAACCCTCTGGATTTTATTAAAGATGGCAACGCCGATTTCCAGCGATTGGAAGCAGGGTATAACGATGATATGGCCGCCGCGCAGAGCAACGAGCCAGTACTGGCAACCGAGAACAGCGCTATTTATATCTTGCCTAACGAAAAATGGGCACGACGTGTGAGCGGTGTGTTTGGCAATGACTTAGCCAACCAATACCCTAACCGAGCGCATGCGGTACTGACGGAGAAAGCCGACGGCAATTATTTGGTGAGCGTAAGAGCTCCTTTGAACAACAAAATGGGCGCAGCTGATCTCTGTCGTCAATTTGCCACCGGTGGTGGCCGAGCCGCAGCAGCAGGCATTAACGATTTACCCACCGCAGAATTTCAATTGTTTGCCGATAAGCTCGAAGCCGCTTACGCCTAAGGCTGACATGATCGAACAGGGGCATGAGCTATGACTTGTGCGCCCTGTTGCCACGCCTCTTTTTAACCGCTGGCCCAAGATATAAGCCCCCTGAAAAACCCACCTAATAACATCGTTCGTCAAACTGCCTCTCAAGACACTTGTTACCGCTAGCAGCCACGTTGATACGCTTAGGTTTTCAGGGAGGATAACTGCTCATCCAGTTGATTCATAACACGCTCAAGCGTATTGCCCTGCTGACTGGATTCGTCAGTCATTTCGGCTAAACGTGATGCGGCATCACCGATAATGGTCAGATTGCGACTTACCTCTTCACTAACGGCGCTCTGCTCTTCCGCGGCCGTGGCAACTTGAATGATGTGATCGGCAATCGAGGTGATGTCTTCGACCACCTGAGAAAGTGACTCAAGAGAAACCTGCGCACTGGAACGGGTTGAATCCGCTTTTTCAGTACCACTGGTGATCGACGCAACCGCTTTGTTCACACCCGCGTTAAGGTTACCGATCAGCTCATTGATTTCATCGGTACTGTTCTGTGTCTTCGCGGCGAGAGTGCGCACTTCATCGGCGACTACCGCAAACCCTCGGCCCTGCTCACCGGCCCTAGCGGCTTCGATGGCTGCATTGAGTGCCAGTAAGTTGGTTTGATCCGCAATGGCACGAATCACTTCCAATATCCGGTTGATGTCTGTTGTGCGAGTTTCTACATCCGCAATAATGCTGCCAGCCACCTGCATTTCTTGTGATAGATCGGTGACTTGTTCCACAGAGCGGGTCAGCGATTGCTGAGAAAGCACAATGGTTTCTAGGGATCTCTGGGCATTGGCGGAAACCTCAGCCGCTAACTGGGACACACTGGTTGCCGTATGAGACATTTCATTAGTGGCCGTCACAACACTCACGATTTCTGTTTGCTGCTCAGAAGTTGCTTTGGCCGAGTGCTCATTAATGGACTTAATGTTCTGCGCCGATTGTCGCGCATGACCACCGATCACTTTTAACTCATTAACCATCACTCGCAACTTGGCGACAAAGGAGTTGAACCCTTCGCTGAGTGAAATCAGTTCGCTGTGTGTGTGAATCTCAATGGTTTTGCTCAAGTCGCCGTCGTGGCTGGCAAGGTTGTGTACCCGTTCATTCAGCTGTCGGATAGGTCGCACAATGGAGCGTACCAGCAACAGCACGACCAACATGACAATGGCCGTCGCAATCAACGCCAACAACACCTGCCTTCCTAACATGCCACTGATGTTGTGATTCATGATTTCCGTCAGCTCATGAGTAGATCCCAGCACCACCTCCTCTGGCAGTTCAACCAGCAAAGACCACGCGGAACCTGAAGCGGCGATGGGCATCGGGTAAGCCACATAATAAGTGCCCTCGTGAAAGAGAGTTGATTGAGTTTGGTTGTGCAGTGCCGTCAACTGACCGCCCAATGTGTCCATGGCTTCGCTCAGGGGGCGTGTTAATTTCTTTTGGTAAGCACTGGAACCCACTATCAAACCTAAGTCGCTCAGCAAAGTAATGCGGCTTTTGCCGCCGTAAAGGTTGGCTTGCAAGTTTTCAATCAGCTGCTGAATGACTGGTAAGTTCACATCGATACCCACCACCCCACGAAACTGCCCTTGCACCATGATTGGTACAGTGAGACTGGTCATGAGTTCTTCGTAGCCTTCGCGAATTTCATAGAGATAAGGCTGTAAAGTGCACGCTTTTTTACTATCCCGAGAGCAGAGATACCATTCTGCTTCCCGTTGTCCGAATTCGTCTTTGACAGCGATATACTTGTCGTTAGAGTCGGTCACTGGCTCTTGTACCAAGCCGCCGTTTTCCTCTCGCAACCAATACACTTCTAATACTCCGGTGTCTGGCACACTGTGCAAAAAGGCAGATTCACGATACGCCTCATCTTGGTTGTCATAGCCGTTAGCCTCAAACTGAGCATAGAGTGAGCTGATGTCTTTATGCGCCGACAATTGGTGTCGCACAAGCTGGTTTACCTGATCACGAGACAGAGGGGCATCGCTGGCAGAGCTCTGCGCCAATACGGCCGACAATCCATGGGGAACACGATACAGCCCATTCAAAAAGGCTGATATTTTGTGACTTAGACCAGAAGCTTCAGCCTCTAAACGCCCCAAGACTTCGACTTCCATGGTGTTTTTGGTTTGCTTCACGAGTTGCTCTTTCATATTGCCCAGTTCGTAGATCAGCTGGGTAATCAGAACGCCTAGCAATAGAATAAAAGCCGCAGCTATCACGCTGAGCAGCTTGGATTTGAGTGAACCGAACATGGTTTAGGCCTTATGACAGAGTCAGAGTATGCAGAACCACCAGCACCAGTGAATTGCCAACCTTTCTACATAAAAGACAAATTTATCTGCAGAAATAGGCTTAATCTAAAGCAACAATGATGAGAGTTCGCAGTGAGTATTAAGCTGTATCGTCTTGATTGGCTGAACCTTTAATGCCCTATCGACTAACCCAAAGCGTAAGGCCGCTTTGATAAAGGCAGTATCTCTTGCCATACTGATAAAACAGCGTTCTGTGCAATGCGAATTCAGTACGCTTATTCACCCTGACTCTCACAAGAACTGCTCTATGTCTTTACGCCCAGTTATTATGCATTGCCGGTATCGTTGTGTTCTCGTCGCATTGATCACGATCTTTTTGCCCCCGTTGTGCTGGAGCCAAGATCTTTCTTTCAGAATTGTGGACCCACAGGGCGATCCTGTAGCCGATGCTGTGATTGAGCTGGTTTTACCCAATCCGAATCAAACTGCGCCATCACCGGATGATTTGTCTTCTGCAACGTATGTGATGGATCAAGTCGACAAAACCTTTGCCCCCAGACAACTGATTGTGCCACAGGGAGCTGATGTCAGTTTCCCCAACAGTGATGATATCCGTCACCATGTGTATTCGTTTTCAAAAGCCAAACCGTTTGAACTCAAGCTTTATAAGGGCCGCCCAAAGCAGCCTATTCGCTTTGGTCAGCATGGCGTTGCTGTTTTAGGCTGTAACATCCACGATTCTATGGTGGGTTATATCTATATTGCCAGCAGCGCTTATGTGCAGGCATCCGATGCCCAGGGTTTGATTCAGTTCAAGGATGTACCCGACAACATCAGTACAATGACACTGTGGCACGCCAACGCTCAAAAAGGCCCAGAAACCCTGCAGCGCATAGCACTTGATACTTTAGAGAGTGCTCAACAAGCCTATACCGTTACGCTGGATTTGCAGACACCACCAACGCGCAACACCTTTGAGAACGTGTTTGGAAATGTTCGCTAAACACAGCTTTCGCACACAGATTACCGTACTTTGTGTGGCCATGATTTTGGTGACAGTCGTCACGTTGATGCTGACCTATTGGTGGCGTACTGCCGAGTTCAATCAGTACCAAATCGATCGTCGCATGGACAGCGCGGTGAATGTTTTAGAACAGCACCTTGCCGCTAAAGAGCAGTTATTGGTCACAGCCGCTACCGTGTTGACCGCCGATTTCGGATTCAAACAGGCCGTTGCTACAGAAGATCAAGCCACTATCGCCAGTGTGCTGCAAAACCACGGTAATCGTATCAATGCGGATTTGATGGCGTTGATGACCCCTGAAGGCGAGCTGATTTCTACATCGTCGACAATCATGAACGATCAGCAGACCTTTTCCGACAGCCTGAATAATTTGCCAATTCGGCTACAGCACGCGCTTTATTTGGAGTTTCACGGCTCATTGTTTCAGATTATCGAGCTGCCTGTGAAAGCGCCGCGCCTGATTGCTTATTGTTTGCTAGGGTTTGAAATTAATCAGCAATCACTGGCCGAGCTTAAACGCCTGACATCGCTCGACATCACGCTGTTGAATCGTCAACAACAGGTGATTGTCTCGAGCTTTGCGCAAGATTTGTCAGAGGATGATATCGGGGATCAATCCCTCACTGAGTACCTGCAAGCCCAACTGACGGGATCAAGCTACCAGC
>CBFHKY010000042.1:0-4396 GCA_965656525.1 Pseudomaricurvus sp.
ACACCAGCGCGAGTACCGCGTTGATGTACGAAGTCGCGGACGTGAAGGCCTGGGCACACCTTGGCCTTCATCTGGCGGAGAAAATTCGTGGTGCAACAGCTTTGCAAACCTATCGCCTAGCTGGCGGCGCAGAAAACAAGGCGAGCGCCATTACTCATCTTGAGGAAGCCTTGGTGCAGTGGGACAAGGTCATTGATATTACTCGACCCATTTATCGGGATATGCTGTTAACGCACTTTATTGGGCAAAGTAAATCGTTGAATCCAGATGCCAAATTCCATTGGGCGCTGATTCGTCCGCAAGTGGTCAAGGATCTTGAAGCGGCTCGCAGCGCTGCCCGCGAAAAGTCACCTGCTCCGATAGACAAATAGACATTGCTTTGACAGTGTTGAAATCCGGTGGCGACGACGGCGTGTAACTTTAAGTATGTAACGCCGAAAGCCGCCACCGGAAATCACTGACCAGACGGATACAGCAAAACCGCTGGCGACCAAGTTCTAGTCTGACGACCTACGTTTAATAAATAATAGGTACAAATATTTCAATGACGCTGATTAATACTGCACTTTTATCTTTCGGCATGTCCGGCAAGCTTTTTCATGCACCTTTCATCACGCTCCACCCAGGCTTCAACTTGGTGGGTAGCTGGGAGCGCTCGATCAAAGCGATCAAGCAACATTACCCGTCTGCCAAAAGCTACGATACGATCGAGGAGGTATTGACGGATCCTTCAATCGACCTTGTCGTCGTTAACACCCCAACTTATACCCACTACGACTTCACCAAAAAAGCTTTGGAGTACGGCAAACATGTCGTTGTGGAAAAAGCGTTTGCTGGCAACGCTGATGAAGCCATCGAACTGCGCGCACTGGCACAGCAGAAGGGGAAAACGTTAGCGGTTTTTCAAAATCGTCGCTGGGACAGTGATTTCCTGTCGGTACGCGGAGTCTTGGAGCAGGGTGTCTTGGGGGATGTTGTTGAAGCGAATCTGGCTTTTTCACGATACGACCCGAACCTCAGCCCCAAGACGCATAAAGAACAACCGAACGCTGGCTCCGGCATTCTTAAGGATCTCGGCCCACATGTTATCGATCAGGCATTGGTTTTGTTCGGTATGCCCGAAGCTGTATTTGCAGAAATTGCCACAACACGTCAGCAATCCAAGGTCGATGATTATTTTGATATTCTGATGATGTATGGCGACAAGCGTGTGCGTGTGAAAGGCGGGTATTTTTATAAGCAGCCGTTGCCCGAATATTCTCTGTTTGGAACGTTGGGCTGTTTTATCAAAACACGGTCAGATGTTCAGGAAGCACAACTCAAGCAAGGCATGACACCCGACGACGACGCCTATGGCAAAGAACCTGATACGGCGGCAGGCCAACTTTATACCGGAGACAACTCCGAAAGCGAAGCCTGCACGGTTGTTTCCCCTCGTGGCAATTATCTCGACTTTTATGAAGGGTTGTACCAGTCGATAGCCATGAACCAGAGTTCACCCGTTACGGCGAGCGAAGGCGTTCACGTTATGCAGATTATCGATGCCGCACAGCAAAGCCATCTTGAGGGTAAAGTCATCAAGTTGGTGAGCGCGTAAAATCAGCGATATCTGATACAGCTATGGTGACTCGGACGTAAACAGCCATAATAGAGGCAAAAGCACAGTTGCCGTTGACCATCGACTACACTAAAAGGTGCTACTGCTACGGTAGTAGAATCGACAATCTAATTGAGAGACTATCATGAGCAAGAAGCCTACAAAAGATTCACTGACTACCGCTACAATTGAAGAGCAAACAGCCGCCTTTTTAAAAGCTGGTGGAGCCATTCAATATGTCGTTAAAGGCACCAGCGGGCAAGCCTTGCCTACAGGCCAGAAACCGCCTAGCCCGAACAAATAAGAGCGTTAATCAGCGCCACAACACTTCAAAAGGTCGTTTACCATGATCCCTTTTCTCGTTCTTGTCACGCTGGTTTGTATTGTTCTGTGCCATCATCTGGCGCAAAAGCGTGGCGCTAACGCTGTATTTTTTGGGGGGGTGGGCGGTGTTTTTGGACCTTTCGTGATTCCTTTTGTGTTGATGACTAAGTTCAGCACGCCTAAAGAGCCTTAATGCAGCTCCAGCGATTTTAACGCGCCCATACCAAAGCCGTGTACGAAATTAAGTACCGATGTTTTGCACTGGCCGGTAGGCCGCCATTCAATCGATAACGACACAGTTACGGCCATTTGCCTTCGCTTTGTACAGTGCATCGTCCGCACGCTTGAGAGCGGTCTCAAAGCTATCGTTGGGTGACAAGTTCGTCACACCGATACTGACGGTGATATGGGTCGGCATTCCTTCTGCGCTAGTTTGAGTCGCCACTGCCGTGCGAACCTTTTCGGCCAGCAAGTGGCTGTTGGCGTTGCTCTTAGTCGCGCATAAAAGAATAAATTCTTCGCCGCCCCAGCGCCCAACACGATCACTGTTGCGCAGGCAATTTTGAATGGTGGTGGCAACTTCTTGCAGAATGGTGTCACCGGCGTTGTGGCCGTGTTGGTCATTAACCTGCTTAAAGTGATCTATGTCCATTAACATCATGCACATATCTTTTTTGCTTTCCGCGCTGGCGAAGATCCCTAGGGCTACTTGGCCGATACCTGCGCGATTGTACAGATTAGTGAGTGGATCGGTGAGAGAGTTGTTTCGGTAAATTTCTGCTTTCATGCTTAAGGTGAAGTACTTGTGTGCAAAGGTGAGTAGCGCCCCGAAAGTCAGTACGTAAAGCGTATACGCCCACCAAGTGAGCCACGGCGAGGGCCGAATCGTGAGCGTGACACTTTGGCCCTCTACCCAGGTTTGTCCATCGATAGAGGCGCGACTGTGAAAGCGATACTCCCCAGGGCTGATATTGGTGTAGGTGGCGATGCTATTTTGGCCAATGTTGTTCCATTGCTGGTCGAAACCTTCCAGCTTATAGCTGTAGTGTATTGATGCGCTCTGGCGGTAATTGAGTGCCGCTAGCCCAAAGGAAAACATGTTGTCTTTGTGATCGAGATTTACGTGCTCAGTGACCAGAATCGAAGCATTCAATGGGGAGTCATCTGAGCTTATGGTAGGCTCTTGGTTGAAGAGCTTGAACTGCGTGATCAGTACGGGGAAGTCCGTGATAGCCTTCAGGTTATCGGGGCGAAATACCGTAATTCCCTCTGTACTGCCGAAGTACAGATTGCCGTCACGGTCTTTCAGGCTGGCATCTCGAGTAAAATTGGCGCCGGCAATGCCGTCTTGACGTCCGAAGTGTCTGATACTTAAGTTGTTGGAACCGTAGCCGGAGACTCGTGCCAATCCGTTACTGGCTGCAAGCCAGATATTGTTATCGTCGTCTTCAATAATGCTGGCAACTTTAAACGTCAGTAGCCCCTCGGAAAGACCGAGATGAGAAAAGGTTTGAGTTTCGGGGTTGTAGACCTCTACGCCTTGGTTTTCGCTGCCCACCCATATCAAGCCGCGGCTGTCTTCATAGAGCGCGCGAATTTGCTTAGTACGCGTGGCATTGGTTTGTTTTGTACCGTAAGGGACGTGAGTAAAAATTTCTTTTTTTGGGTCGAAAATGTCCAGCCCAGCAAAGGTGGCCACCCATAGCTTATTGCGTCGATCCTCCATAAGCGCTGGAGTAAAATTATTGGCAATGCTCTGGTTGTCTTTCGGCAAATGTTTATATTGACTGAAACTGTCAGTTTCGCGGTGGTAGCGCTGCAGGCCAGCTCCTTGAGTGCCGATCCAAAGTGTATTATCGCTGGTGAGGAGAATGTCCCAAATGAAATTGGTGTTCATAATGTTGGGATAATGCTTGTCGGACTGATAACGTTTGAAGAGGCCTGTCTCGGGGTTAAATCGATGCAGACCGCCGGCCCAAGTACCGACCCAGAGCTGCCCGTCGATACCCTCTTCGAGTGAGAGTACGGGTTTTGCTTTTAGCGTTTGGGGGGCGCTGGAGTCGCTGAGGTAGCGTCGAAAAATGCCTGTGTCCGGATCTAACCCATTAAGCCCGTTTTCAGTGCCCACCCAGATGGTGCCGTTGCGGGCTTGTAACATGCTGAGTATGACGTTGTCGCTAAGGCTGCTGGGATCCTCCGGTACATGGATGTGGTGCTGAAAAGCCTGTGAACTGCGGTTATAGAAGCTGACGCCGGAGGGGTAGGCTCCAATCCAGAGGTCTTTATTGCTATCTTCATAGATAACACGCAGCTGATCCGAGATCAGACTTCGAGGGTTACTGCGCGAATGCTGATAGTGGTGAAAGGACTGCGTCTTTTCGTTGAACAGTGCCAACCCCCCCTGATCCAATGCGACCCAAATGGCTCCCTCACTGTCTTGCAGGATATCCATCACCACATTGGAACCAAGGCGGT
>CBFHKY010000042.1:4492-18064 GCA_965656525.1 Pseudomaricurvus sp.
ACCCCCCCTGATCCAATGCGACCCAAATGGCTCCCTCACTGTCTTGCAGGATATCCATCACCACATTGGAACCAAGGCGGTCTTCTTCCTGCGTAAAGTGGGTGAAGTTGCCGGTGTTCAAGTCGAGTCGACTCAGGCCGCTGCCATAGGTGCCCATCCATACTCGCCCTTGGTTATCGGGTAATATATCTTTGACGTTGTTGTTGCTCAGTGAGTTCGAGTCATCTGGGTCATGGGTGAAGCTGTCAACGCGTTCGGTTTCCGGGTCAAACACAACGACTCCCCTCCCAGTCGCTAGCCACACTCGACCTTGGCTACTAAGAGCCAAGCTGCGAATGTCTCGCAGTGGGTGAACTTGCATGGATTGCCGGTCTGGGCTGATGATATGCAAGCCAGAAGCGCCACCCACATAGAGTGTATTGTCTGCCGCAACCGCCATTCCAGAGACATTGCCCTCTAAAAAAGAGGTGTTTCCCACTTGGGTGATATGGCTGAAATTGTCGGTTTCAGGGTGGTAACGAGTCAGGCCGGATTCTCCCGCCTGCCAAAAAACGCCCTCTTGATCGACGATGAGGTTCAGGACAAGTCCGCTGGACTGTGTCAAAGGGCCTTGGTAGAGCTTGAGTGTCCGCCCATCGTAGCGCCCGAGGCCGTTTTCTCCACTCATCCAGATAAAGCCGAACGAGTCCTGAACGATGTCGAAGAGGCCGCCTAGCTTATGGCGAGTATCGGCATCCGGCAGCGGGTGATCGAAGCGTATGTCGGGCTTTTGATGAGCTGTGGTGGCCGAAGCATGCATCACCATAATCATTGACAGAAGAGCCAGTATCAGTGCCCAGGCGGAGGTAAGAGGAGCACTGTGAAGAGGAACGCGCACAATAATCACTGGGAATAAACCGACCTTAGTTGGATTGAATCTCACTAAAGCATAGTTAAATGTGCGCGTAATACTAGTGGTGTGAATAGCAGGCAGATAGGTGGATAGGTGGATAGGTGGATAAAATAACGAACTATGGCGGCTGTTTGGCTATAGCCCGTTGTCAGTGCATCGTGAGGCGGAAAGGCCTTGCAATGGCAAGTCGCCAGTGACCCAATTATCGGTCATCGCGGCGACGCCATGCACGTGTTTTATACGTAGAAATCGAGCTCTTCTTGCGCCTTGAGGAGATCGCGCATTTTTATAGGGTCATCCCCAAAGAAAAACACTAAGCCCCAGTGTGTGCCGAAAGCAGCTCGATCTGGCACGGTTTCCTCTGTGGGGGCTACCAGTTCGTGGGATTCGAAGTACGGATGCTCTGTGGTTTCTTTGGGCATGTCCAATTGACTTACTACCCGACGGCGTGGGTACACACCGAAGCAGCCGGCGTAGCCTTTGGCATCTTCCACTTCTTTGGGGAAGAAGTTTTCCACTTCCTCTTGGGTGCTTTTGGGGTCGAATACCAACATGGACGCTTGGTAAGCACTGAACCCATAAGCTCGCTCAATCAGCTCAAACGCCTTAAATCCGGGCGGGCGATAAGCGATCTCGCCAAAGTACATTTCGCCATCTGCGGTGACAAAATATTCTGGGTGAATCAGTCCGAATTTAATGTCGAATGTCTTGATGAGTTTTTCAATCTGCTTGGTAATTGCATCGCGCCAGCTTTCCAGCTCGTGGGTAGCGGGAACGAACACCGAGTACCCTAACGTCACATATTCAGAGATGTTTAAAAACTGAATTTTACCGTCGTGAATCCAGGCTTCTACCGCGAACTCCCAGCCATCAAGGTGGCTTTCCATGAGCAGTGGGTATTCTTCATCTGGAATGTTGTCAATTTCTTCAAGCGTGCGGATCATTCGGTGTCCGAGACAGCCAGCTTTGTCGAAAGCTTTGACGTGAATGGGATCATCGGGGTCGCCATCGAGTTTCAGCAATGTCTGATTAACGCGCTTCATAAAGCGGATGATGTCATCTTTTTCATGGGCTTCTTCGAAGATCCCGACACGTATACCGCCCAGCTGGGCTCGGCGCTTCATCAATGCCTTATCACGAAACAGAATGGATTGGCCAAACATGCGCGGGTTGTCCATGAGCACCGAGTTGATCGCGCCTGACCACTCAACCGTTTCTTCAAACAGTGGAATCGCGACATCAACACCATCGGCTTTTAGTCGTTCGGCAATTTCCATAGAGCGATCGTTCAGGCGCACAAAATCCCATTGAATATAGGGGATTTTATTGGCTGTACAAAAATCAGCTGCCCAGTCTGGTGCGACCACGACATAGCGACGGTCAAATTTCTGTGCCGCCTTAATGGCGTTAACGCTCCAACCCAGTAAGGCAATGTATCCCTTGTTGGGGTCTTTGGGTGTTTCCGTTCCACGGACTGAATCTAATGTCGGATCGGTCCAGCCTGACACTTCTGTGGCCTTGGGGATTTCTGGTGATTTCGACATGCGTTTTTCTCCTGAGTGTGAAAATACGGGGGGGCAGCGTGCATCTGTTTAAAGATTTAGCGCGACAAGTGATGGCTTGTAAGGGTTGTCAGCGGTCCAGAATCCAGCCGCTTTGAGCCAGATTCACGAGTTGTTTGACATCATTGATGGGGATCAGGTTGATCCAGAGAGGGCGCAGGTCGCGCATAAGTGCCTGTAGAGAGGGCGAAGTTAATCCAGCTCGGGGCTCGGGCTTGAAAAATAAAACGTTTGCCCGCGGGTTGCTGACCGTCAGACCACGGTCTATCACCCTGTTTTCAGCGTCCGCGACTAATTTGTATTGGGTTGCGGGTTTCTCTGTAGCTGTTTTCATAGCTACTTAGCCTGAGACTAATCGCAGAGCATGTCAACCGTGAGAGGCAAGGTAGTGATTGTGATCAGCCTCTAAACCCAGTGAATACGTGGGCTGAGAAGCTTTTGGTGGCAGAGGGGAGAGCAGTGGGAGGATAAGCGTGCCAAGTTTTGGTTCTGATTTACGACGCGAATTCAGGTATGGTAGTCGTACGTTTAGACTGATGGATCGGCTGGCAACAGACTGGCTAGCCGATACCTATTGATACTAAATTTTATGACCAGAAGAGGAAGAAGTATGAAAATTGTACGAGTTCAAGACATCATCGGTACGGAACGTGAAGTCACTGGCCCGGGTTGGACTAGCCGTCGGATGTTGCTGAAGAAAGATGGCATGGGTTTTTCTTTCCATGAAACCATCATTCCTGCGGGCGCAGAACTCAATCTCTGGTACAAGCATCACCTTGAGGCCGTATATTGTGTGGCTGGCAACGGCAGTATCCTGGACAAAGCCACTGGCGAAACCCATCAAATTACCGATGGCACTCTTTACGCCTTAGACAAACATGACCAGCATACTCTGCGTGGCGGTACTGAAGACATGCGCTTGATCTGTGCGTTTAATCCGCCGGTTACAGGGCAGGAAGTCCACGACGAAGACGGCGCTTACTTGCCAGATACTAGCGATAATTGAGTACAGAGCCGGTGTTCCACACCGGCTTATTTTTACAAAGAGCCAACTTCACCCTTATCCTCTAATTTGAATGCGTATCTCTGTAACTTAGCAGCTCTACTTGCGGCCGACTTTGCTGGATACGGATGATCGTCGGTTCGCTACATGGTGAAGGGGACTCGATTGAAAACCCCCGCGCCAAAGAGTCAACCTTATCAATACGTTACTGTATACCCAGTGAGGCTGAGAATGTGCCAGCAACCCACCGCGATCTCGTTTGATCTACCAGGCTGGCTTGACGCTTTTACTGGTCACTATAATGAAACTCGGGATACTTCTAGCCGCATGCAGTTTGTGGTGTCAGCCGCGGCGATGAACATCAAAATGAAGACCGGCGGCCCGTTTGCTGCCGCCATATTTGAATCCCATAGCGGAAAGTTGGTTTCATTGGGCGTTAACGTAGCTGTGACTCAGAACCTGTCCATGCTGCATGCGGAAATGGTGGCAATCGCATTAGCTCAAAGAGTGCTCGGTACCTACGATCTTGGTGCTAAAGGTTTACCCAGCTATGAATTGATGACCAGCGTAGAACCTTGTGCCATGTGTTTGGGTGCTATTCCTTGGTGTGGTGTTCGCCACGTGATCAGCGGTGCTTTAGATGAAGATGTGAGAAGTATCGGCTTTGATGAGGGGCCGAAACCGCCTGATTGGGTTCGCGAATTAGAAAAGCGGAAGATCAAAGTGACTACAGCTATAGAACGAGATTCCGCACGGCGTGTATTGCGGGATTATGTCGGCGCTGGAGGTGATATTTATAACTCTTCTCGGTAACCACTTTGCGCAGCGAACTATTATCACTATAGCGGCTGCTCGTTATGATGATCGGTTACTCTCTTGGATTTCTGCTGTCGTCAACTCTTCTACTCCTCTTTCTACTAAAGCACTCGCGCCATTATCGACCAGTGTGTTCGATAATGGCGCGAGTGCTTTAGTGCTCATCCGTTTTTCCGAGTGATTCCTAGTGTTCAGCACGATTTGAAATGACCATTTTTTTACTCCAGTCCTGTCTGGTCGCGGGCCTAAAAATGACAGCGGTACAAACTCGACTATTTTTTTATCGCCCGCATTCATGGGAACGTTTTATGCTTACCTATTAAGATACGCAATGACCATACTTATTCGTAGCGCAGGCAACGATTTTGCGTTAGCGTAAGATCTATCGGTAGACAATGGACCAACCCCTGATATCACTAGGTAAGGGGTACCTAGAGCAAGCACAATTTCTATTAAGAGTAGTTAGTTGTTCGTATTGTTATTATCTGGGAGTCTGCTTGAAAACGGAAAATGAACAAGCTTGTTTGGATGAGCTGTTAAGCGCTTATGGCGTCGCGACAGACTTCATTAACTACGCCGGTGAAACCGTAGCGATCGACCGCAAAAATCGCTTACGGGTTCTAGATCTATTGAACGTCGACACCAGTACCCTTGCGGCGGTGCAGTCGAGGTTGGTTGAGATCAATAGCCAGCGTCTTGAAACATGGCTGCCAAAAGCTCTGGTTATCGATGCCGAGCAGCCGGTAGAGATCCCTATCCAGTTGGATTACGTGGATTTACCGGTAGCCATTCACTGGCATGTTGTGACTGAACAGGGGCAATCCTTATCGGGCTCGGTTGCGCCCCATGAACTATACGAAACCGCGACCCACCGATTAAACGCCCGCAACATCAGTACCCGCAGATTGCCGTTGCCGGCAATGCCGCCGGGTTATCATCGCCTCACTCTATCTTCGATGAAGCAGCGCTTACAGACCACGTTGATTGCAGCACCGGCAATGGCTTATAACCCCGAATGGCTGGCTCAATGGCATAAGTTGGCGGGTTTGTCTGTGCAGGTTTACAGCTTAACGTCAGATCATAATTGGGGTGTGGGTGACTTTTCCGATCTAAAAGACACCGTGGTCAAAGCCGCGGCATTGGGCGTTCACTTTTTAGTGCTCAGCCCATTACATTTGTTGGATTCTGATTACCCAGAAAACTGCAGCCCTTACAGCCCTATGGATCGGCGCTTCCTCAACCCGTTGTATATCGATCCGTTACGGGTAGAGGATTATTTCGATAATGCTGCGCTCAAAGAATACGTAGGTAAAGAATCTATTCAGCAAGAATTAACGGCGTTACGTGCCGCATCACACGTGGATTACACCGCCGTAACTAAGCTGAAGTACAATATTTTTAATCGCATGTTCCGTTTTTTTAAGAAGGAACACCTAAAGAAACACACACCTAGAGCAAGCGCGTTTCATAATTACGTCACCTACAAAGGCGAGGCTGGCTTAGTCTTTGCCCGTGATCAAGCCAGTAAAAATCGTTTTTCTTTTGATAACGCTCGGGATCCTCTGTTCCACTTTTACTTGCAATGGCAGGCTGAAATTCAACTGGAAATCTGTCAGCAAACCGCTTTGGCGCAAGGCATGGCAGTGGGGTTAATTCGGGATTTGGCGGTGGCTAGCAGTGGAAACAGTGCCGAGGTGAAGTTAAACCCCGATCTATTTTGTACGCAGGCCAGCATTGGAGCACCGCCAGATCCTTTAGCGCCACAAGGGCAAAATTGGGGCTTGCCCCCAATGAAACCCACGGAATTGGTAGACAGCGGTTACGCGCATTTCATTAACCTGCTGCAAAACAATATGTCCCACTGCGGTGCTTTGCGCATTGATCACATTATGGCGTTGATGCGTTTGTGGTGGTGCCCTAACAACGGTGACAGCGGCGATGGTGCCTATGTGCATTATCCGGTTGCCGATCTGTTTGCCATATTGCGTTTAGAAAGCTTACGCCAGCGTTGCGTGGTGATTGGGGAAGACTTAGGCGTTGTGCCACCGGAAATTCGTGAGCGCATGTCGCAGTCGGCCATTTTGTCGAACGCTCTATTTTACTTTGAGAAATACGACAACGTTGTGTTTAAGCGACCAGAGCATTTTTCACCCAAATGTTTGGCCATGGTGGCCAATCATGATGTGCCTACGTTAACCGCATGGTGGAACAAAACGGACATTACCCTGCGCGAAAAAATCGGGCTCATGGACGACGAGGGTATCTTGGCAGCGACCATCCATGCGCGTGAATCTGATCTCATCCAAGTGTTGCATTGGATCAACAATGCCGGTCTTTTGCCGCACAGCTGGCAAGATTTCAATATTCATCGACCTTTTGATTATGACCTGTGCCGCGCTATTTTTCACACCAGCGGTCGTATCGCATCGCAACTGGTATCGGTGCAACTGGAAGACCTTTGCTTTACCGAATTGCCAGTAAACATTCCTGGCACGTGTGATGAATACCCTAACTGGCGTAGGAAGCTACCACACACGGTCGAACAATTGTTAGCTTCTGAGCAAGCGCAATTATTGTTAGCGGGTCTGGTTGAGGGGCGCGGACAATAGCCATGTTAATGATGGTGTTGATAACACAAAGGCCTTAAACGATGAATATACTATTCAGGCAACACACATTTTGAGCATCGTAGATACCCAACAGCGTAACCGTTTAGATACGTCGACTATTAATGCCATTGTATCAGGCGAGCACTTGGATCATTTTACTGTGCTGGGTATGCATGAAACCGACAACCCGTTAATCAAAGTGATCAGAACTTTTTTGCCGGGTGCGCTAGACGTGGATGTGGTGAGTGCTGGTGAGCAGGGCATACTGGCCAAGTGTGAGCGACTGCACGAAGACGGGCTTTTTGAAGGGTTTGTCGAAAGCCGTGAGTTTATGGCTTATCAGTTGCGTGTGCATTATCCGCTCGACACTCTTGCCGTGGATGATACGTATCGTTTGCCGCCACAACTGGGTGAAATGGACTGCTATCTGTTCAATCAAGGTACGCAAGAGCGCGCTTACGAGTTTTTAGGCGCAAATCACCACAGTGAGCAAGGTATTGATGGTGTCTTATTTGCGGTGTGGGCACCGAACGCAAAACGTGTAGCCGTTGTGGGGGATTTTAACCATTGGGATAAACGAGTACATGTGATGCGCAAGCATCATGAGTGCGGTATTTGGGAATTATTTATTCCGCAAGCGCTCACTGACGCGCACTATAAGTTTGCCATTACCGCATCCGACGGTACCTCGCTGCCTTGGAAAGCGGATCCTTTTGCTAAACGTATGCAGTTACGGCCGAACACTGGGGCCACTGTAATCAGCCCAGAAACTTATCAATGGCAAGATCAAGCGTGGATGCAAAACCGCGGTGCAAGACAAAGCCACACATCTGCCATCGCCATATACGAAGTTCATCTTGGGTCTTGGCGTCGCGGTGGCGATGGGAGTGTGTTCTTACAGTATCAAGATATCGCTGAACAGCTGATAAGTTACGTCGTGGATATGGGCTTTACTCATCTGCAATTGATGCCGATCAGTGAGCACCCATTTGATGGTTCTTGGGGTTATCAGCCTATCGGGATGTTTGCTCCCAGTTCGCGCTTTGGTGATCCTGATGGTTTGCGCTATTTGATTGATCGCGCGCATCAGAACAACATCGGCGTGCTTCTGGACTGGGTGCCGGGACACTTCCCGACGGATGAACACGGTTTGGGGGTCTTTGATGGTACAGCGCTTTACGAGCACGTTGACCCACGCCGTGGTTTTCACCCCGATTGGAATACTTTAATTTTTGATTACGACCGCCCAGAGGTGGTGAGCTATCTACTGAGCAATGCGCTTTATTGGTTGGGCGAGTTTCATTTTGATGGCTTACGCTTCGATGCCGTCGCCTCTATGTTATACCTAGACTACAGTCGCGAGCCTGGCGAATGGCTCGCAAATCAATACGGTGGACGAGAAAATATCGGCGCGATTAATTTACTCCGGTTAGTGAATGAACGCGCTTATTACCACTACCCGGATGTGATGATGGTGGCTGAAGAATCCACCGCTTGGCCAGGCGTGACCCAAATGACAGCTCACGGCGGCTTGGGTTTTGGTTTCAAATGGAACTTGGGCTGGATGAACGACACGCTGCGTTACATGGCGCGGGAGTCTATTCACAAACAATATCACGCCAACGAGATCACCTTTGGCCTGCTGTACGCCTTTGATGAAAACTTTGTGTTGCCCATCAGCCACGATGAAGTGGTGCATGGGAAGCGTTCACTGCTGGAAAAAATGCCGGGGGACGACTGGCAAAAATTTGCCAACCTGCGAGCTTACCTAGCCTTTATGTGGAGCCACCCAGGTAAAAAATTATTGTTCATGGGTTGTGAGTTTGCTCAGCGTATTGAGTGGAACCACGATCAAAGTTTGGATTGGCATTTACTGCACCATGAGACCCATGCCGGAGTGCAGCGTTTGGTGCGTGATTTAAATCACACTTACACATCTCTCCCTGCGCTCTATGGTCGGGATGCGGCTCGCGAAGGTTTTGAGTGGATCGAAGCCAGTCATCCTTCTGGAGCGGTGTTTGTGTTTGCTCGCCGTGACCCTGACAGCGGTGGTATTACCATCACGGCGTGTAATTTCACCCCAACACCTTACGAAAACTTTCGTGTAGGTGTGCCAGAGGCAGGGCTCTACCGTGAACGCATCAACAGCAACAGTGCCTATTACGGTGGCACAGGGCAGGGGAACTTAGGCGTCTTGCAAGCTGAAAGTTATCACAGCCATCAGCGCGATTGGTCGCTTAACCTGACGCTGCCACCATTGGCGACGCTTATTTTTTCTTGGGAAGACACCTCCGCGCTGACGGATAACAGGGATGCACTTGGCATCGCCACCACGTTTAATAACCCGAGCGAGTAGATGATTATGACTGCAGATACCTTGCTCATCGGATTGCCCTACCCACTAGGGTCGACCCCAGATAATGATGGCGTCAACTTTGCCCTGTTTTCTGAACACGCAACTCGGGTGGAGCTGTGTGTATTTAGCGATGACGGCACTCATGAAATCAAGCGTTACGATCTGCCCGATGTTTCGAATCATGTTTGGAACGGCTACTTGCCTAAGGCTCAACCGGGCACCGTTTATGGTTACCGTGTACACGGGCCTTATCAACCCCATCTCGGACACCGCTTTAATCCGTATAAATTGTTGCTCGACCCTTACGCCAAAGCACTGGTGGGTGACTTTGTTTGGTCGGATACTCACTATGGGTTCGACAGTGACGATGCGGATAAAGACACCGTATTAGATACCCAAGACAATCAGCATTTTATGCCCAAGTGCAAAGTGGTGGCTGATCCAGCATCACTTACTGTGACACCTGCGAATCGAATCGAGAAATCGAAATCCATTATCTATGAAACCCACTTAAAGGGTTTCACCATGCTGCACCCAGACATTCCGCAGACCGACCGCGGTACTTTTGCGGGGTTATCACACCCCAAGGCTTTGGAATACCTGAAGAGTTTGGGGGTAACAAGTATTGAACTGTTGCCCGTACAAAGCTTCATTAGCGAATCCTTTCTGACTAAGAAATCGTTAACCAACTACTGGGGTTACAACTCGTTATCGTTTTTTACTCCTCACCAAGGGTATTTGAGTGGCGGTGATGTCTTAGAGTGCCGACGTACCATCGAGCGTATTCATGATGCGGGTATGGAAGTTATTTTAGATGTGGTCTTCAACCATACCGCAGAGGGTGGGCGACTCGGCCCAACGTTGTCGTTTCGGGGTATTGATAATCTGTCTTACTATCGCCTGCAGGCAGAAGACAAGCGCTTTTATATTAACGACACCGGCTGTGGTAATACTATTAATATGTCTCACCCTCGGGTGGTGCAATTTGTCATGGATTGTCTGCGCTATTGGGTGACTGTCATGGGGGTGGACGGTTTTCGTTTTGATTTAGCTCCGGTACTGGGTCGAGAAGTACACGGCTATGATCAGGGCAGCGGCTTTTTTGATGCCTTACTGCAAGACCCTGTGTTGTCTGGCATCAAGTTTATCGCTGAGCCTTGGGATATAGGCCCTGGCGGCTACCAACTGGGACGTTTTCCTGCGGGGTGGGGTGAGTGGAACGATCGTTATCGGGATACCGTGCGACGTTTTTGGCGAGGCGACCCAGGAATCCTACCAGAGTTTGCGCGTCGTATTCATGGCTCTAGTGACTTGTTTGAGCACTCGGGTCGTCGCCCTTCTTCAAGTATTAACTTTGTGACCAGCCACGATGGTTATACGCTTGCGGATTTGGTGAGCTACAAAGAGCGACATAACTTGGCCAATGGCGAAGACAATCGCGATGGTCATCATGAAAACTACAGCGATAACTTTGGGCAAGAAGGCAAAACGGACGATAAGCTCACCAATATACTGCGGTGGCGTCAGCAGAAAAATATTCTTGCGACCACTATTCTTTCTCAGGGGGTGCCTATGATTCTCTCGGGGGATGAAGTAGGTCGTTCACAGATGGGTAATAACAACGCTTACTGCCAAGACAGCGAGTTGAATTGGTTGGACTGGGCGAACCAACCCAGCCAAGCCATAGTGCAAAAAACATTTACAACACATTTATTGCAATTGCGTAAACGGTTCCATCTTTTTGCTCTGGATCAATACGTTCATGAACCTAGCGATCCTAATGATCCCAGTATGGAGTGGTACAGCGCTTCTGGGCAAGTCATGCAAACTCGCCACTGGGGGGAGCACCACTCGAAAACTGTTGGCAATTTATCCAGTTATATCATTCCAGGCACTGAGCAGCGTGAATACTTATTGATGATTTTTCACGCCGGACGTGAAGCCATCACTTTTCATTTACCTGAATTGGATGATGTCGAAAATTGGGAAGTATTGTTTGATACCGGTCTTTCAACGGGTATTCCAGAACCTGATAACTGCATCGTCGAAAGTCGCTTGCGGTTATTTTCCTGCTCCTCAGCGATGTTGTTGGCGCGCGTTAAGTCCACCACAACCATCACTGAACTTTAGAGGTACGCACGATGGGAAAATCCACTAAACCACAAAAAGCGATAGATCAAGAATGGCTTGGCCTCGATAAAAAATCTTTTCATAAGGATCTTGCTCGGCATCTGCATCTTACATTAGGTAATGATCGCTTGGATGGTAGTCACTTGTACTTATACCAAGCGGCCGCTCTTACTGTTCGTGATCGGCTGGTGGAGCGCTGGCGTGCCACACGAGAAAAGTACGCCACGGAAAAGCCAAAACGTGTTGCGTATTTATCCCTTGAGTTTTTAATGGGGCGTACTCTCACCAACGCGGTGCTTAATTTGGACATGAATGAGGCGCTGCAAAAAGCATTAAAAAATTATGGTGTGACTTTAGAAGAACTGGCGCAAGAAGAACGCGATGCAGGTTTGGGCAATGGTGGTTTAGGGCGCTTAGCCGCGTGTTTTCTGGACAGTTGCGCGACTTTAGGATTACCCGTGACAGGTTATGGCATTCGTTACGATTACGGCATGTTCCACCAAAAAATTAAAGACGGCTTTCAGTTGGAGTTTCCTGATCACTGGCTGAAAGAAGGCAACCCTTGGGAATTTGAAGCCCCAGAAAATATTCGGCGTGTTAAGTTCTACGGTCATACATTGACAGAAACTGATGCCGAAGGGTGCGTGCGTATGCGCTGGGTCGATACAGACGATGTGTTAGCCGTTCCCTATGATATGCCCATTCCTGGATACCGTAATGACACTGTCAACACCTTACGCTTATGGAAAGCGACTGCCACAGAAGAATTTAAATTGGATGAGTTTAACCAAGGCAGTTATACCGAGGCAGTAGCGGCAAAAAACGAAGCTGAGCAAATTTCCATGGTGCTTTACCCCAACGATGTGAGTGAAAATGGCAAAGCGCTGCGCTTGCGTCAACAGTACTTTTTATCGTCTGCCAGTTTGCAAGATGTGATTGCTCGCTGGCAGCAACACCATGGTGAAGGGTTTAGTGAGTTTTCGGACAAAAACGGTTTTCAACTGAATGACACTCACCCGTCTATTGCGGTTGCCGAACTGATGCGACTGTTGATGGACGAACAAAGTATGGGTTGGGATGAAGCTTGGGACATTACCAGCCAGACCATGGCCTATACCAACCACACACTATTGCCCGAAGCTCTAGAGCGCTGGCCAGTGCGACTGTTTCGTGAAATGTTGCCTCGAATCTTGGATATTATTTACGAAATCAATGCACGCTTTCTGCGAGAAGTGGCGAGCCACTGGCCTGATGATGAAAGCAAGCTCAAGGAGCTTTCGATTATAGAAGAGGGCAGTGAGCCGCAAATCCGCATGGCTTACTTAGCCATCGTGGGCAGCCACTCAGTGAACGGCGTAGCTGCTTTGCATACCGAACTGCTCAAAAGCGGGTTGTTCAAAACTTTTTATGAGTTGTGGCCTAATAAGTTTAATAACAAAACCAATGGTGTCACACCTCGTCGATGGCTGGCTTTTTGTAACCCTAAATTGGCTAACTTGATTTCCGATACCATTGGCAATGAGTGGTTAACGAAAATGGATCAGCTGGAGAAATTGAAACCTTTCGCGGATAAAAAAGTGTTTCAAAATAAGTGGGCGGCTATTAAAAAGCACAATAAGACAACACTCGCTGAGCTGGTTGCAGACAGCTGTGGCGTTCAGTTTGATACCGACATGATGTTCGATGTTCAAGTCAAACGGATTCATGAATACAAACGTCAGTTATTGAATGTGTTACACGTTATTCATTTGTACGATCGAATTTTACGTGGTGATACGACAGGCATGGTGCCGCGGTGTGTGTTGATCGGCGGTAAAGCAGCCCCAGGATACTTTATGGCTAAATTGATCATTAAATTAATCAACAACGTCGCAACTGTAGTAAATAATGAACCAAAAGCATCAAACCTGTTGAAGGTGGCTTTTCTGCCTAACTACCGTGTGACCGCCATGGAAATTATTTGTGCTGGTGCTGATTTGTCTGAGCAGATATCGACAGCGGGAAAAGAAGCATCTGGCACCGGAAACATGAAATTTATGATGAATGGTGCGCTTACCATTGGCACGTTAGATGGTGCCAACATCGAAATACGCGATGCGGTGGGTGCTGATGATTTCTTTTTGTTTGGTTTACAGGCACACGAGGTTGAACAACTGCGCGGCCATTACAACCCCAATGAAATTATTGCCGAAGACAATGACTTG
>CBFHKY010000043.1:0-4454 GCA_965656525.1 Pseudomaricurvus sp.
CAGCATTTTGGCCATTCTAAAAGATCACGGGTCATTAACAGCACTCAGCCGCGAAGGGCGCAATATTTTGGCTCGCGTTCTGCCACTGCTGAACTTAAGCTGGCAGAACCGCCGACGTAAACGCCTTCGCCAATGGGTAGAGGGCTTGTGGACTGCTTTAGGCGGCCCTGCCACGCTGTTTCACGCCGCCGATCGACTGGATGTAGAAGATTTCTTCACGCTATTGGATAAGCACGATGTAGGCGGCAAAATTGAAGATTGGCGTGCCTTTCAGCTGGCGGTCAACAAGCTGTATGCACGCCCGGCCTCAAACGCCAACCCACATATTCAAGTGATGACTATCCACAAATCAAAAGGTTTAGAATTTGATACGGTTATCATCCCAAGCTTGGACAAGACCACACAAAGCAACAGTAAAGAGCTGATCCTCTGGCAAGAGCGCATCAACCAACACCACGACAAACAATTGCTGTTGAGCCCTCTTTCTGCCACCGGCGAAGACGACGATGGCTTATATCGCTACCTGCGCGAAGAGCAAAAACTGAAAGATTCGCTAGAAGCCACACGACTGCTGTACGTAGGCTGCACACGTGCCATTAAACGGCTGCACCTTTTAGGTAATGTTCAACGCAAAAAAGACAAAGACGAACTCAAAGCCCCTTCCGCTGGATCACTGCTGCACTGCTTATGGGAAACCGTACAGGGCGACGCAGTGCTCTATGAATGCGCGGATGCTCAGGCTAGCGATGGCGACACAGCGGCGGCTGTTAGCGCCCTGCCGATCATTCGCCGGCTAACACCTGACTGGCAGCGCCCCAGCTTAGTGCCCAGCAGCTTACTCAGTCGTTATCGTGGTCGCGAATTTGACGATGAAGAAAATCAAGTCAGTGGCGACGACTTTATTCATCGCGCAGCTCGCCACACGGGGACAGTCCTGCATCGCAGCTTGGCTCAGATTGCCAGCGAAGGACTAGAACACTGGACACAAGAGCGTATTAGCCAACAAAAAAGCAGCTGGGTGAGCCAGTTACGCAACTTGGGGCTCTCCGCCTCGGCACTGACCCAAGCCAGTCATCGGGTTGAACTGGCAATAAGACGCACACTGGATGACGCTACCGGGCGCTGGCTATTGAATCACCAGCACGACCAATCGGCTTGTGAATTGCCGCTCTGGACCAACCAGCAGAAGCCTAGACAATACATTATTGATCGCACATTTATTGCCGACGGTGTTCGCTGGATTATCGATTACAAATCCAGTGAGCCCGCCGCAAATCAGTCTCTGGAAGCGTTTGTACAGCAAGAAGCCGCAAGCTATGGGCCACAATTACTGACTTATCAGCAGTTATTTGCCAGCGATGCAGAGCCACCGACCTCTGTAAAAATGGCCCTGTATTTTCCGCTGTTATCACATTTGCACGTGCTAGAGGTGGCGGATTGCACCGCTGAATCATGAAAACGGCGGATAAATTCCCACAAAGGGCAAAATTTCAGTAGAATGGCCCACCTTATAAATTGATAATCACGTTGGGTAGTTCCATGATTGACAAGGCTGTAGACGATCTTAATATCGTCTCGCAAGAGATTTTAATCTCACCAGATAATCTGAAAAATGAGATGCCACTGTCTGATTTGGCCCGTAAAGTTGTTACTGAAGGCCGACAGACTGTACGCAACATTTTAGACGGCACCGATCACCGCTTGATGGTTGTGATTGGCCCCTGCTCGATTCACGATGTCGAAGCCGCCAAAGATTATGCACAACGCCTGAAAACGCTGGCGGAAGAAGTTTCCGACACGATCTTTATCATCATGCGCGTCTATTTTGAAAAACCCCGTACCACCGTGGGCTGGAAAGGTCTGATTAACGACCCTTATTTAGACGACTCTTTCAAAATCCAAGAGGGTCTACACATTGGCCGGCAGTTGTTGTTGGATATTTCCGAAATGGGCTTGCCTACTGCAACAGAAGCGCTAGACCCCATCTCGCCACAGTACATCCAAGATCTGATTTCTTGGTCAGCGATTGGCGCTCGCACCACCGAATCTCAAACTCACCGTGAGATGGCCAGCGGCTTGTCTTCTGCTGTGGGCTTTAAAAACGGCACGGATGGCGGCTTAACCGTTGCCATTAATGCGCTGGAATCCGTATCCAGCCCACACCGTTTTCTGGGAATCAATAATGATGGTCAAGTAGCCATCACTCACACCAAAGGAAACTCTTACGGCCACGTGGTTTTACGCGGCGGCAACGGTAAGCCAAACTACGATTCAGTCAATGTGGCTCTCTGTGAGCAGGCGCTGGAAAAAGCCGGCGTATCGACCAATATCATGGTGGACTGTAGTCACGCTAACTCCAACAAAAACCACGATCTCCAACCGTTGGTCATGGACAACATCGCCAACCAGATTTTGGAAGGTAACCGTTCTATTATCGGCTTGATGATTGAAAGTAACATTGGTGCAGGCAACCAAAAGCTGTCCAGCAATTTGGCTGACTTGCAATACGGTGTCTCTGTTACCGATGCCTGTATCGACTGGGAAACCACTGAGACAAGCATCAAAGGTATGGCCGACAAACTGCGCGATGCCCTAAAGAGCCGTCGGTCTTAACTGCAAACGATAAGATCAGCGTCCCACAAAAAAGGCACCAATAGGTGCCTTTTTTGTTTTTAATAGCGCGCTTAAAACCTCGAATGCAAAGCCTGCTTGGTAATACCTTCTTTGATGTGTCGATTGCGCTCTATTGATCCCACCACGGATACACAGACGGCATATCGGTGGAGGTTTTCTGTGTAAATTCAGCTGCGCGCTTATCCAAAAACGCATGCACACCTTCCTTACCATCTTTTTGTGAAAGTTCAAAAATCGCTAAAGATTCAATTTTATGAGCATCTTTGGGGTGGGGCTGCGCAGAATTGCGATACATCATCTGACGAGTTAAGGCCACACCCACCGGCGAAGTATGATCAGCGATCTTGCGCGCCATAGCATAAGCCGCAGGCAGCAGATCCTCCGGCTCATACACAGCAGTCACAAGCCCCGCGTTTTTTGCAGCTTCCGGCGACAGTATTTCACCGCTGTAGCTCCATTCCAGTGCTTTAGACATACCCACAATACGAGGTAAAAACCATGTGGAACAGGCCTCAGGAGTGATGCCAATTTTGCTAAACACAAAGCCAATTCGCGCCTGAGTGGATGCCAAACGAATGTCCATCGCTAAAGTCATCGTGGCGCCCACACCTACTGCCACACCATTTAGCGCCGCGATTACGGGTTTATTACAGTCGTAGAGTGCTAATGTCACTCGCCCACCGGTATCGCGAACACCATTTACATACGCCGGATCATTACGGTGTGCGTCAAAAGATGCCATCGTAGGCGCTTGTGTATCATCTAGACCAAAGACATTGCCTTGCACGCTCAAATCCATGCCCGCACAAAAAGCCTTTCCCGCCCCCGTGAAAACCACCACGCTAACATCATCATCATGGCTGGCACAGTGAATCGCATCCACCAACTCATTACACATTTCCACTGTGAAAGTATTCATGGCGTCGGGGCGATGTAAAGTGATGGTCAAAACACCATTGTCCACTTCATAAAGGATGGTTTTGTACAGCATAGACATGGCTCCGGAGTGGGTTTCTTATTCAGTCGTTTTAAAAGTAAACGACTCTAGGAATCCACTCTACAGAACAATAGACAAATGAAACTGACGAGCAAAGAACGTAAGCAGAGTTAAGATTCCGTTTTAAACTCTGCTAATGCTATCAAAGATAGGCTTGAGAGGTATCGGTGTGATCGGTCATATCGCGGACACCGCGCAAGCCCGGAATTTTTTCCATCAAGGTTTTTTCAACACCTTCTTTCAAAGTGATGTCTACAGCACTGCAGCCTTGGCAGCCGCCACCAAACTCCAAGACTGCGTATTGATCTTGGGTGTATTCCACCAGCGTCACATTGCCGCCATGGGAAGCCAGACCAGGGTTAACCTCGTTAAAGAGGACATAGTTGATCTTATCTTCAACGGGGCTGTCATCGGATACTTGAGGCATTTTTGAATTAGGCGCACGAATCGTCAGCTGGCCACCCATACGGTCAGCAGAATAATCCACCTTGGCGTCTTCTAGATACGGCACACTGCGCTCTTCGAAGTAGGCTAAAATTTTGTCTAGCTCGACTTTTACATCACCTTCTTGCTCTTCACCAGGTCGACAATAGGCAATACAGGTCTCTGCTTGTGGGGTGCCGGGATTGCTCACAAACATACGAATCGCGATACCCTCACAATCCTGCTTGGCCAATAGTTCAGCCAGATATTCTTGTGCAGAATCCGTAATTGTTGCATTAACCATTGTTTCGCTAACCATTAAAATTACAACCGTTGCTTAATCGTAACCGCTATTTTACGGAAAATACGCCCGGATAAAAACCGGATAAAATTTAAGGAC
>CBFHKY010000043.1:4552-17189 GCA_965656525.1 Pseudomaricurvus sp.
CTTAGTCAGCCCCTCATGAGTGCCGCACCTTACCCCATATTAGCAGGGTGCGTCACCTGTTGAGCGCAGGCATTACAAACTCTCATTGTACGGTTATACCCTGCTGCTGAAGCCACTTTTTCAGTTGTGGCAGTGCCACAGCCCCCGAAAGCCGAGCCTGCTCCTTGCCTTGCTTAAACAAAATCAACGTGGGGATAGAGCGAATCTTCCAGCGCCCTGCAATAGCCGTTTCGGATTCGGTATTCAACTTAGCAAAACGCAAGGCGGGCTGCCATTGCGCACTGGCTTGGTCAAATATTGGCCCAAAACTTTTGCAAGGGCCGCACCACGGCGCCCAACAATCCACCAACACGGGCAGATCGTTGTGATTGAGCACTGCCGCCACATTCGCCGCGCTAATTTGAATAGGTTTGGGCTGAAACACCGGCTTTTTGCATTTACCACACTTGGGTTTATCCCCTAAGCGGTCCAGCGGCAGTCGATTTTTGGCGTTGCAACTGGCGCAGGTAACATGGACTGTACTCATTTTATCTTTCCATCTTGTGTATTTTTATACTGGGTTCCAGGGGTTTTGGCTCACAAGGCCAGCTCCCTGCAAACACAACACACTTTATTTCAAACCAGGCTGATCCATCAGAGAACGAATCAGTGTGGGGATTTCATTGGGATGCAATAATGTGTGATGGGGGGCGATCCCCAGTTCGGCATCCAAAGGCTGCTGATGTTGAATCCAGACGGTGGTGATATGACTGCTGTGTGCACCTGCAATATCCGCAGCAAGACTGTCGCCCACATGGATGGCTTCGTGTGCTTCGCAATTGGCCAGCTGCATCGCCTTGGCAAAAATAGATCGTGCGGGCTTTTGTTCTGGCTCTTGCCCACCGATGATCACGTGATCCACATAATTTGCCAGTTTTACACGCTCCACCTTAGGGATCTGAGAAAACACCGGCCCATTGGTGATTACGACCAAGGTAAACAGCGCTCGTGCCTCTTTTAGAAACTCTGCGATACCCGGGTAAAAATCAAATGCTTCGATACGGTCGCGATCAAATTGCTCTTGCCAACAATTGGCCTCTTCATCACTGATCAACGGCAAGCCTTGCTGTTGCAATAAGTCTTTAACCAGCTGAACCCGAAAGACACCCTCCCCTTCGTGCTGCGCAATGGGTAAGTAACGATCACTCTGTTCAGGGCTCCATTCTCGGTAGATCCCTTTAATATAAGCGTTGGCGAAATCAGTACCATTTACACCAATACCGTAACGTTCGTTAATGGCCTCTGCCAGCAGTCGTTTAGCCGTATCGTTAGCCTTTCGCGTATCACAGAGGGTGTCATCCATATCAAAAAATAGCGCTTTCAGCATTACGAGCATCTCACTTCAAATTCAATAAAAAAGCATTGTACCTGAAGCCACCCTTCCAGCGCTAAGCCAAGCGCCGCTGGCCCCTCTAGAAAACCTCTAGAAAAGCCACTGGCGCCTCTAAAAATTTTGAGCTCACAACGTTTTGAATAAAACCGTTATCCGAATTGGCAAAGTCACCAAGACGGCACTAAATGATTAATCAAATAAGCTATCCATAAAGCACTTACCTTTTAAAGATACATGGGCGCAACCACTGAAATATTACAGTGCAGTTTTACGCATACCCGTGGCTGCATGTGCAGAATACAGTTAACGCCGCTATAATCGCCGCACTTTAAGTTTTAGAGTTTTAGCTGCTATAAACCTGTAGCCGACCCACACACCCTTTGTGAGCCGATTCTGCGAAAGTAGCAGTTTTGCTCATTCGAGATAGCATCATGCCCGCTCAAGCCAACACACTACATTTGCGAGACTATTTCGCCATTGGCCTCGTGATTTTGTTGTGGGGGTTAAACTTTGTCCCAACAAAATACGCACTGCAGGATTTCACCCCGTTTCAACTAGGTGCTGCGCGCTATTTTTTGGTGGTATTCCCACTGATATTTTTTATTCGTAGACCGCGCATCCCCTTATTATTGCTGATAGCATTTTCTTTAACCCAAGGCGTTGGTCAATTTGGCCTATTATTCTTCGCGCTCGAATCGGGAATGACTGCGGCGCTGGGCTCAGTATTAATGCAAACACAAATCTTTTTTACCGCCATTATGGGGGCCAGTTTATTGGGCGAAAAGATTTCGACCGCCTCTAAGATTGGAATGACACTCGCGGGGGCAGGCCTCTGTTGCGTGGCCTTAAGCGTAACGGTCGGCAACAGTAATGGCTCAGCCCTTAGCAGCCTGACCGTGGTAGGGTTTATTCTGACGCTTTGTGCCGCTGCCATGTGGGCCAGCTCGAACATTTTAATCAAGCACTTTCAGGCTAAAGGTTTGAATTGTGATCCGTTGGCCCTGTTGGTTTGGAGCAGTCTGATCACCAGCTTTTTATTTATGACCATCAGCGCCACGTTTGATCCACCGGAATTGCGCTGGCAATGGCTACAAAGCAGCCCAACCAGCTTAGCATCGGTGCTCTATTTAGGCTGGCTGGCCAGTGGTCTGGCATTTTGGATGTGGGCCACACTACTCACCCGCCACCCCGCCAGTAAAGTGGCGCCGTTTTCACTGGGGATTCCCGTCGTTGGCTTAGTGGCTGGTATTGTGGCTCTGAACGAGCAAGTGACCTTGTTACAATGGGTCGGTTCTGGATTGATTTTATCCGCGCTGGTATTTGTAATGGTAAGTTCCAGCCGAGCCATGTCGCGTATGAGTGAGCGGTATCGGCGTCGCAGAGGCAGCCCCAATCGCACGGCAAATGAGGCCAGAAACGATTAGAGCGGACAAAGACATTGTGTGCAACGTTAGGTGCTTCTACCCCCGTTTTTATCAATCTAACCGTGAAAGACTAGCATTTAACGTTTGCCGATAATGTAAATCGCATGAACCAAGCCCGGGATATACCCTAATAACGTTAGTACAATATTGATCCAAAATTGGGCACCTATCCCCACCTGAAGAAAAACACCAAGCGGCGGAATGAGTACAGAGAAAATAATTCGCAATAAGTCCATATGAGCACTCCTTTAAAATAAAAAAAGCCCAGCGATGCTGGGCTTTGAATTCTGATGCCTTACTGAGTTATCACAACTAACTCATCAACCACATCGCGAACATCTTCAGTATTCTCGGCGATAGCCATTGCCAATTGCTGCTCGGCTTCCGACGTCACTGTGCCTTCAAGTGTCACAACGCCATAATCGGTATCGACATCAATATCACCACCATCTACTTCTGAATTGAACAAGAATCGAGTAGTGATTACCGTGGTGATCTTAGCGTCAGATAGATCACTCTCCATATCGCCCCGCTTGGAAGACATACTTTCCGTATCTTTGCTGTTCATCACAGTAAGCTCGTTATCCACGTCAGATACGCCTTCTAGGCTCAGTACCAGCTCTTCTGCCAGCTCTTTATCCAAATTGCTGTCTACTTTACCGGTTAACATCACCTCGCCGTTCGTTACATCTGTGTTGATGTCAAAATTGTTAAGGTGTGTATTCAATAACAGTACCGTTTCTGCTTTACCATCAATCCATGCATCTTTGCTTTCATTTTCCCATGTACCTGCCTGTGTACCCATAGCCGTTGAACCTAGCACTAAAGCGGCAAGCATAGATTTTTTAAACTTCTTCATAATCTTTTTCCTTCGCTTGAATGTCACTCTACACAAAGCGATTTTCAGGCCAACTTTATTTTCCTTTAATAATCAGCAAGTTAGAAATCTAATTTCAATAAAACTTCTGCATTTTGATAATAATTTACAGATCGCATGGTAAATTTTACTGATGTTCAGAGTGCATTTTTTACCAATGTACTGTGTGGGCTGGTGTTGATCTTTTAAAAGATTTCACTCGTAATTAAAGTGTACAAAGTTAAACCACATAACAGCTGGCTCTTGACATATTTTCTAACAGATCAGGTGGCAAATTATGCACAACGACAGCAAGCTTACAGCGCGTGAATTATTACTCGCATTCGAACGCATCAAGGAACATGGCAAGCAAAAAGATGGTGAGTATCACTATCACGGGTTGTCTGCGAACCTCGGTCACGATGGCTATACCCTCACCCTTGCCAATAACGAAGTCAGTGCAACGGTACAGTTTCACAACACATTGCAAATCAACTCACCCAATCGTGGGGCACTGAAAACCTTTAACAAACAAGTTCAATGGCTCTGTGAATAAATCCGAATGCAGTGCGCGCTTCCAGTAACGTAATGCTCAGCTTTGCAGACGTAGTACTGCCTCACCTATGACAGCCCCATCTATAAAAGCCTTATCTATGAAAGTAACCTGCACTCACCCAGCACATTAATAGAACAAAAATCACATATTAAGCATAAAAATCAACCACATAGACTTTTATTCTGCACTTTTCTACTATAATCACTATTCGTGATAGTCATTATTAGTCTAAGCTTTTCATGAGAGCCCCCACAGACAAAGCTATAGATCGACCGTTGTTTCTACGCCATCCAAAAACAGGTACTCATAAACATGCAATTGCATCGCTGTGTTGCTGAGAGCTGCACCTCTGTAGAACCTGCCACGAAACTCAATACTGACGTTTTTACCGTTCAATCAGCCTTAGCCCTACGAGTGACTCGCCCCCTGTTTACTTGTGTTATCTACATATTAGCAATGCTATTTAGCGCTGCTACTGCGCATGCACAAGATACGGAAAACGAGCGTGTCGTGCTGCAGCTAAAATGGGAACACGAATTTCAGTTCGCTGGTTACTACGCCGCACTATGGAAAGGATTCTATGAACGTGAAGGTTTAGATGTTGAAATCCGCTCTCTGTCGACCCCCGAAGGCCTACTCCGCTCCCCCATTGAAGAGCTCACTAGCGGTCGTGCAGACTTCACCATTGGCGGCACCGATGTCTTTGTTTATAAAGGTAAGGGCCATGACATCAAAGTTTTGGCGCCCATTTTCCAGAGATCCCCTGCTGCGTTATTTTCACTCCCCGACCAACCCTTAAACAGCGTCCATCAGGCCTCTAAATTGCGCATCGCCACAGCCAGTTCCGACAGTACCGAGCTGGACGCTCGCGCCATGTTTTACATGAGTGGGTTTGATATCAACCGAATAGAATTTGTTGATGCCCCAGTGAATGTCGACTCTCTCATGGCCGACAAAGCAGACGCCATCATGACCTACGGTGTATCGGCTCGAACGCAGGCCCGAGAACAAGGTTTAACCTTAAATTCACTGAATCCTAGCGACTACAACATCCCCTTTTACGGCGACATCCTTTATACCACGAGTCAATTTGCAAAAGAGCACCCCGACTTAGTAGAAAAGTTTCTCCGAGCCACCTTAGAAGGTTGGCGCTACGCCATGAGCCATAGAAACGAAATCGCTGAAAAAATTACTGCCACACTGCCCCGCTACGTTTACAAATACGAAGATTTTGGCGCTTACAATCAAGCTTTTGCTCAGGTTATTGATGAGTACACGCTTACCCCTTATGTCGAACTGGGTCACATTGATGAATCACGCTGGCAAGAAATCTACGACACGCTTGAGCGGCTAGGTGAAATACAAACACCTTACAACCCTGCGCAACTGATCGATAAGCCGAAACGTATTCTCGCTTTTAGTGATACTTTTATTAAAGCCTCAATTGCCACTTTACTGATCTGGATGGCACTTTATTCCGCGCTGAATAGCGCATCTTCTCGCATGTGGGCAGCTACTGTTCTTTTTCTCATGTTATTCATAGAGCAAGGATTTGAATTGTGGCACCGTAACGATATTCGAGCCAAACAAGCCATTGAAACCACGGAAAGCCTATATACCATTCGATCCAATTTAGAGCAGTCACTCGCTCGCAATCTTGCAGAATTAAGCAGCGTTGCAGCTTACATCGCGGCTAACCCTGATCTCACTCAAAAAGAATTTGAACTCTACGCACAAACCATTCTGGCGCTCGACCCGCAATTGATTAACTTAGCGGCGGCTCCCGATCTTGTGGTTAAGTATGTTTATCCACACCAAGGTAACGAAGCCATTATTGGTCTTGACTACACCCGCAACGCACAGCAGCGTCCAGCAGTTTTAAAGGCTATCGAAACAAGTCAGCCCGTCATGGCTGGACCTGTGGACTTGCTTCAAGGAGGTAAAGCCTTCATTGGTCGGACTCCCATTCGTATTATTGACCAAGACGGCGAGGTGAAAATATGGGGCATTGTTTCCGCGCCCATCGATGTGACTCACGTGTACCGTCAAGCCGGGCTGCTCAATCCAGATCTTGATGTTCGAGTCTCTATAAGAGGCCAAGACAGCAGTGGCGCTGGAGGAAATACATTCTATGGCCATCAAGAATTGTTCAATCATCCCGATGCTATCACCCAAACCATCCATTTTGGTCATGGGTCTTGGCAAATCGCCGCTATCAGTATTGCCAATCCAAGTGCTCACATCGTTAGATTATTCATCATCAGAATTGCTTCTGCATTAGTCGCCTTTTTACTGATCTTGTTGATCATTGCGCGTCGGCGCAATCTTAAAAACCAACAGCATTACCAAACGGTGCTGCGTCACCACACCGAATTTTTACGGGAAGTTGAAACCGTTGCCAAAGTTGGTGGCTGGCGGATGGACCGCTCTGGCAAAATCAGTGAACTCTCAGAACAAGCCAGAACTCTACTGAACCTAAACGCAGAATCTGCCGAACTCACTATCGAACAGGCCGTTATGCATTTGCACGCCCCTTCTGGCGTCAATATTGCTGATGAATTTCGTCAGGCTTTGATCAAAAACAGCAGCATTGATTTTGAAGTGCAATCAAAAGAACACAACATCTGGTTTCGCCTAATCGCCGACCCTGTAATGGATCAACATCATCAACCAGAAATGATTGGCGCCATTCAGGATATTACCGAAAAGAAAATTACTCATGAGCAACTTGAGTACCAAGCCAACTATGACAACCTGACAGGTTTGCCGAATAGAGCATTGTTTCAAGATCGACTTGAACTAGCGATGACGCAAGCCAAACGCAGCAACACCATTATTGCTGTGCTTTTCGTCGACTTAGATAATTTCAAGGACATCAATGATAACTACGGGCACAGTCAAGGTGATTTGGTTTTACAAGAAGCCGCTCGACGAATCTGTAACTGTTTACGTGCTTCTGACACGGTCGCACGGCACAGCGGCGATGAATTTACGGTGATTATTAGCAACATTAAAGATGATTTTGTAGCCGAGAAAATTACCCAGAATATCATTACCGCCTTAGATCAATCTTTTGAGATTCAAGGTGCAGACATTCACTGTGGTGCCAGTATCGGCATTACCCTCTACCCAGGCGATGCCGATACCCACGGAGAATTGATTGTTAATGCCGACAGGGCCATGTACGAAGTCAAAAAAAGCGGTCGCAATGGCTGGCACTTTTACACCAATGAAATTCAACGCAAATCAGAACACCGACACAACCTTTACAACCGCCTCGTGGTAGCCCTGCGTGATAACGAAATCGACGCTTATCTACAGCCGATCTTCTGCGCTCAAACTCATGCTGTTATCAGCTGCGAAGCATTAGCGCGCTGGCAACAACAAGATGGAACATGGATAACACCAGATGAATTCATACCGCTAGCCGAAGAAACAGGCTTGGTGAATCAGATTGATTATTTGATTACAACCCGTGCTCTGAACACCCTGTCTACTATAAACCAACATCGAACCAACCCCGTGGGCTTGTCGGTTAACGTATCGCCAAGGTTGTTTCACACCAAAGATAACGCTTTGAATCACTGGATGGAACTTATCAAGGCGTCTTGTAATAATCAGCCTCTTTCTATAGAGATTACTGAACGTTTGCTGTTTGATGATTTCGAAGAGAACACCAAAACTCTATACACTTTAGCCGACATGGGCGTTGGTATTTCTATTGATGATTTCGGTACAGGTTATTCATCTCTGAGCTACTTAACTCGCTTTCCCGTGACAACTCTGAAAATTGATCGCTCTTTTGTAAACGGCATAGGTACAGATAGTACAAAAGAATCTGTGATTGAAACCATTTTAGTCATGGCTAAAAAGCTGGATATACGAGTTGTTGCCGAAGGTGTAGAAACTAAAGCGCAAGCAGACTACCTGAAAATTTTAGGATGTGATTACTTACAGGGTTATTACCTCGGACGCCCAATGCCCGCTGAAGACTTTATCAAAATAGCCACAGAAAGCTGAAAAGGAAAAAGGTACTCAACGCCAAGCTCTAGCCAGCATCTTAGAGAACCATGCCACCCGTATCGGTCAGCTGGATAAACTCGGCGACGCTGTATGCAGTCCTGATTAACCAAAAACGCTATTCACTGAACATTCTGCTGGAAGGCTACCCTATTACTGGCGGATGCCTAAGGAAATCTATCGGTTTGTACTGAGTATCTGTTATTGATTTTACACTCGGACAATAGACCGCGCTGCTGCTTACCATCAATGCTCAAAACATACACAGAAACTACAGCCTGCCCGACACACCGAATAAATAAAGGCTGCGCCTTCCGTCAATCGCGGCGTTCAAGTGCGCGTGCTGACCCGTGATCCAGCAAAGACCAACTTTCCAGAGGTCGTGGAAGTCGCGAAAGGCGATTTGCTTGATATTGAATCACTACGTAATGCTTTTAGCGGCATCACTAGCCTGTTCCTGCTCAATGCTGTTACCGGCGACGATCCAAGCGAGTTCGAGCAGAACATGGCGACCTTTATGCCGAAGTGGACCGCCTATGAAATGCGCCTGATGGCCGAGCGCTATGTCAGCGACGGCATGATCCCCCAGTCTGGCGATGTCGAGCGTCTGACCCGAATCCTCGGTCGCTCGCTGCACAGCTATCGCAGCTTTGCAGAGACGCTCTTCTCTCAGACGATTGCAAAGGCTTGAGTGTGGCCGGCAACGGCAAGGCTTGAATATCAAGGAAAGCGGCCCGTTTGTATGAACATCCTCGACGCTGCAAGAACGTGTAGTAACATTTTCTTGCAGCGCAACAACACCCATCAAAACAACATACAAAGAACAATATAAGGCCCTAATACCCGGGTGCTATAACACTGGGGTATTAGGTGCGAGCTTACGAATTCCAATTGACGCGTTTATTAGCTGTTTAGGGTTGTGTGTCATAGGTCGACACACCTTCTGGTATTTGTATCCAGTCTTGCTTTTCACAAACCCAAACGTGAATAGTAGGATTGATGTCACTGGTCTCTGAAAGAGTGGACGGCTTCAACATTAAGTGTTGAGGGTTACTCGGATTGTAATGGTATATGTGGTTAGCGCACACCGGACAGAACTTAGCTGAGCTTGTATTTCCACTATCAGCAACTCTGCTCCACTCATTCATTTCACCGTTTATCTCAATGGCGTCTGAATCTATCATTGCGGTAATGCTAAAAGCACTCGTCGAGAGCTTTTGACATTGCTTACAGTGACATACGGCTACAGCAACCGGGGGCTTAGAAAGTTTATAGGTAACATTTCCGCATTGGCATGAGCCACTAATTGGATATTTCATTCGCTATGAACCTCTACCTCTTGTATAGCTAACGAACCTGTAGAAAAACGATCTGTCATGCTAGCTTATCCTCAAAATGATTTTTGTATTCTCAATAAACACCCGTTAAAAAATGTGCTTAGCATTATCTCCTATTCTCGCCACTTCGCCATTTATTATAAACCCTGTTGCCGAAAACGAACTTTTTTAAGAAAACCCTTTGAAAGTTCCTTCGCAATGGTTTGCCGTTATCACCATGAAAGACGAGCGGCCACACGCGTCTCATCAACGTGTAACGAAAACGACCAGCCATTACGTTCACAAAGTCGTTGAACGATCCCTAAGCCCAGACCATAACCTTGTACCTCGGTTGGTAATTCAGACCATCAGCGTTACTATTCACCTGATTGGTGACGAATAACTCGTGTTCTTCGACGCGAATCGTAATCGGTCCCTGTCTGCCGAGTGTGTGTTCGAACGCATTAAATATCGATATAAAGGTTTCTCTATCAGTATCGTCTTCATAAATCGCCTCTTGTCGATTACCGCGTGCCGTTACATGATACAGCGCTCCGGAAAACTCCAGTCTTAGTGGTCTGGCCATTAACTTATTTTCCCTTCCGCTTCATGCCGAGAAAGTATAGCGGGAGAGAATCATAAATCAAAGACCTGACCCCCTTTGTGACCCTTTTGACCTGTGACCTTTGGAAGATTTTCCGTATTAATTGCTTGCAGTCTTGTTAAAGCTTCATCCAATGAAATCATATCCATCATCCTTAATTAGCAAGCAAAAGTAATGTCGTGTCTATAGTTGTCGGATCGTGAATAGACTCCGCCCCCCTTATAAGCATTAAAAGCTTCTCTCACATGAGGAATAATGCAGGCATAATCATCAATGCTGGGTTCAAAGAAGCGATCGCCCAACGACGAAACTCTTTTTACCGTTTTATAACTAATCTTACTGCCATCATCGAGCTTATCGCTTCTGTCGGTATGAATGTCTAACACATAAACTTTTTTCTCAAACAAAAAGCACCACTGACTATCTCTTTGAAACTCTTCTCTGCCACTAGTAAGTTGCATCAGGAAAATTTCATTCTCTTTATCAACGGTCCATTGCTCAGAACCACAAGCTCCAGCAATGTATTTTGACTGTATTTCTCTAATGTTGTATTTATCACAATCTTCCTGGCTGTAAATTTCATTAATAAACATATCAAACCCATCCAATATAAAATTAAAAACTGATAGATAACAATTAACTACTTTGAAATATCACTCTATACAACTTAACCTGCAATCAGAAAATCTTGATTTCAAAAACATTATTTATCGTTCACCCACACTCTCATCCACTTTTCTCAACAACTATCATCAATGGGGTCACATCAATGGGGTCAGGTCTTTGATTTATTATTTTTTATAATACCGCTCACCGTTGAATAGTGTAAACCAAAATACTCGCCGAGCTCTTTCAGTGTGTATCCGCCACTGCGATAAGCATTCACTATAGCGCTATTTCGGCTGGCGCTTGACGCCTCATACTCGCTGATTGGCTTAGCCACAGGACGCCGCTGTGTGGATGGAATCTCACTGAGCTCTTTTTCTCCATCAATTAGTGACTGCATCGCTTCGACAAAGTGCTCATCACCCAAAAACACTTGATTGCGTAAAGCCTGCCACGGCGACGGCTGTCCTTTACCTTCAGAGACAAATTGCTTGTATTTTTCTACGGCTAGACCTTTTCTCCGACCGAACCCCGCCAATAACCAATCCGTACGCAGAAAGCCCGGAACGTTGGTCTGCCCTACTGTCGCGCGATAACTGCTCCAGGGCCAATCCCTGGCCGAACGCACCATACTGGCACGCACCGGGTTGAGAACTATATACCGCGATAACTCCAGTAAATAGCTATCCTTCTCTACCAAAATTGCTTTATAGCGTCCTTGAAAAACATGCCCGACCCGTCCGTGAGCACGGTTGAATCTTTGGGTATAGACACCATTGAGTTGGCGCATCCCCCGCGACAGATTCGCCTCGGGCGTTTCAATCAACAGATGATAGTGGTTATCCATCAAACAGTACGCATGGCACGCCCAGTGATAGCTATCGCAAATATCGGCAAATATCGATATAAAGGTTTCTCTATCAGTATCGTCTTCATAAATCGCCTCTTGTCGATTACCGCGTGCCGTTACATGATACAGCGCTCCGGAAAACTCCAGCCTTAGTGGTCTGGCCATTAACTTATTTTCCCTTCCGCTTCATGCCGAGAAAGTATAGCGGGAGAAGATCATAAATCAAAGACCTGACCCCTTTTTTGTTTGTTGTCTATTAGCGACTTCCCTATCTGCCATCGATCAAAACAAGCTAAAGAAAAACCACTCGTAGTCTCTTATTATTTGTCAGCTTCTTTTAAACCGTGCCTGTCCTATTTATTTACTATTTATTTGGTGCCTATCCTATTTATTCACCTGTCCTATTTATTTCTTTCGTATTTCAATTTATTTTCAGCGCAAGTAGTAACGCGATCATCAAAGCGAAAGCCGTTGCGGACAAAAAGTACCTTGCTGGCCAGCGCTTGTTTCCTTCAACTGGCTCACCGTAAGGAAGAAAAACAATTCTCCCTGTAATAGCAGCGACAAGAACATAATTAAAATACAAATAGATAACTAAATAACCTATCAACGAATTCACGTCTAAAGCGCTTCGTACGGATAGAAAAGCATAGACTGCCGCGCCTATCCCTGAAACAAGCAATGCGCCGTATTTCTTAATTGTGTTCATGAAAGGCATCATTCTCCACTATGACTTTACTAGTAAAAAGGTTCACAACAGAACTGATAATTCTTCCATACTTGCCGGGAACCTCTGCAAGATATGACCCTGCATTTGCAGCTTGCCCGGCCATCGGTGCAGCCGCATTAACGAGGGCCGCTTGTGAATGCCCGTGTAGAGCCTCTTCAGCAATTAGGGCTCCATCTACAGCTAAGCCAGCCGGAGCGCATACCGCTGTAGTTGCTCCAAACCCTGAACAAACAGTTAACGCTGTGGAAATAGCAGATCCTCCTTTTTGAAAATTCTCGTGATCATAAAACGATTTCGCAAAGC
>CBFHKY010000044.1:0-16639 GCA_965656525.1 Pseudomaricurvus sp.
CTAAAAACCCCGGAATTTTCGTCGGCTACAATAAGTTCGGCCGGAGCAGGTATTTCTAGTTCGGCGTTGTCGTATTCGGCTAATAATCAGCTGTGAAGTTAGCCAATAAAAGGAAGCTACCTTAGCGCCTTTAAGGTTTGCTAGAATTGCGCTGTTATCTACAGGGGGTGATTTGTGCTGAGTACTCGTTTTCAAGATGTGTATGTAAAAGGGGACATATTTGGAGGGGTGACTACGGCGGTTATCTCTTTGCCACTGGCGTTAGCGTTTGGTGTGGCATCGGGTGCGGGGGCAGAAGCGGGCCTGTGGGGAGCCATTATGGTGGGCTTTTTTGCCGCTTTATGGGGCGGATCATCAACCCTCATATCGGAACCTACCGGTCCTATGACGGTTATCATGACGTCGGTTTTAACCAGTATGATGGCCGACTACCCAGATACGGGTTTAGCGATGGCATTTACCATTGTCATGATGGCTGGGGCTTTTCAGGTGCTGCTGGGTACTCTGAAGCTGGGTAAGTATGTGACGCTTATGCCCTACAGCGTGGTGTCTGGTTTTATGTCTGGCATTGGCGTTATTCTGATTTTGTTGCAAATTGCTCCGCTGTTGGGCCAAGCCGCACCTCCGGGAGGCGTGACAGGGACCTTAGTCGAACTGCCCAATACGCTCGCGAATATTCAATTTAATGAGCTGTTTTTAGGTGGATTGACCCTAGCCATTTTATTCTTTTTACCTAAGAAATATAAAAAAATTGTGCCACCACAGTTGGTCGCATTAGTTGCTGTTACTCTGCTTTCTATCACTCTCTTTGATACGGATTCTATTCGTCGTATTGGTGAGATCCCCGGCGGCTTACCATCTTTTGTCATGCCGCACTTTGAGTCCGAAGTGTTTACTGCCATGGTGATAGATGCCATGGTATTAGGGACATTAGGCTGTATTGATACTTTATTGACGGCTGTGATTGGTGATTCTCTGACTCGTAAAGAGCACGATTCGGATAAAGAACTGCGTGGACAGGGATTTGCAAATATATTGGCCGGCTTGTTTGGTGCTTTACCAGGGGCTGGTGCAACCATGGGTACCGTGACCAATATTCAAGTCGGTGCGCGTTCTCCTCTGTCGGGTATTGTTCGTGCAGCAGTATTGGCTCTAGTGGTACTGATTGCTGGCGGGCTCACTGAACCTATTCCGATGGCGGTGTTAGCAGGTATTGCTGTTTATGTAGGCTTTAACATTCTTGACTGGAGCTTTATCCAGCGCGCCCACAAAATCAGTTATAAAGGCATGACGATTATGTATGGCGTTATGCTTTTAACCGTGTTTGTGGATTTGATCGTAGCGGTAGGGCTGGGTGTGTTCATTTCTAATATTGTGATTATTGAACGGTTGAGCCGAGAGCAAGATCGCACAGTTCGATCCATCAGTGATTCTCTAGAGGACGACGACGATTTACCTCTTACACAAAAAGAACGTGCGGCTTTAGAGCGCGCTAATGGCAAGCTGCTTTTTCTTTACCTGTCTGGGCCTATGATTTTTAGTGTGTCTAAAGCCATAGCAAGACAACATGCCAGCGTTAGCGATTACGACGTGATGATTCTGGATTTAACCGATGTTCCAATGATCGATGTGACGGTGGGCCTTGCCCTCGAGAATGCATTAAAAGATGCCTTAGACGCACAGTGCCAAGTATTCTTACTCTGCCCAAATGAGAAAACTCGTCAAGAATTAGAGCGGTTTCACATAGTAGATTTAGTGCCCGTCGATCACACTTACTCTCAGCGTTATGATGCCTTGACGGCGGCCTTAACGTATATAGAGAATGATAAAAATCATAGCGTAGCCTAAGTATCTGGCTGGGCTCTGTTCGTGTTTTTCTGACAAGTCACTCAAAACTATTAATGCTGAGAGTTAACCAAAACAATAACGAGAAGAGCCGCGTTAGCTCAAGCCAAAAAATAAGCGCTTAAAAAGAGGTAATAGAGTGTTTAGATGTTTCTGCACGCTCTGATGATGAAATCACTTAAGCGAACACAGCATTAATTTTTAATTCTCCCAAGCAGCTGACAGATTATTCGATCTGATGTGTCGCGAATAATTAGCCGATGAACCGCGATCATCGGCTAATTCACTACGGTATGTTATCGTTTACGAGCTTTGCGATTGGCTCGAAATCATGAACATCGATGGGCTGATGGTTTCTACCTAGATTTTTGAAGTGAGGCATGTGTGCATCTTGCGACCATGATATTGATTGTTTTGACCGCTGGTCTCGCCAGCCAATGGTTGGCGTGGAGAGTGCGCTTGCCGGCTATTGTTGTTCTGATTATTGTGGGCCTTATTCTTGGCCCCAGTAGCGGCATCATCGAGCTGGAACTTTCACAGTCAGAACTGACAGAGTTGATTGGTTTGGGCGTGGCCATTGTTTTGTTCGAAGGCGGCATGGATCTGAAACTCGGCGAAGTCCGACGTGTCGGTCACGGGATTGGCCGTTTGACCATTATCGGCCCACCGTTGGCTTGGGTGTTGGGTGCTTTGGCGGCTCATTTTGTGCTCGGGCTGAGCTGGCCCGTTGCTTGGGTGCTGGGGGCAATTTTGGTGGTTACTGGGCCAACGGTGGTCTTGCCTATGCTGCGTCAGGCTCGCCTCAATAAAGAGTCTTCGGCACTGCTCAAATGGGAGGGAATTGTTAACGATCCGGTGGGCGTTCTGCTGGCCGTGCTTACTTTTCAGTACTTTACTCTTGCCGAAGGCGGCTGGTTGCAAGTGGCTACCGGAGTGGGTGCGGCGTTCGCGGTGGCTGCTGTGCTCGGTGGACTAGGCGGCTGGCTGGTGGGCTGGCTCTACCGGCGCGGCAGTGTTCCTCCGCACCTGAAAGCGCCGCTTTTGATGGTGCTGGTACTGGTCGCGTACTGGCTCAGCAACCTTATCCAGCATGAAGCTGGTTTGTTGACCGTGACGTTGATGGGGTTGGTTATTGGTAACATGAAGCTGGTCGAACTTGAGCCACTGCATTACTTCAAGGAAAACCTGACCATTTTACTGCTCTCGGCCATGTTTATTGTCATTCCCTCCCAGCTTGAATTTGCTCAGCTGACGTTGTTGAATTGGCGAGCACTGGCTTTCATACTGGTTGTGCTGTTGTTGGTACGCCCAATGACCATTGTATTGGCGACTTGGGGGGCGCCAATGAGCGGTAAAAACAAGCTGTTGCTGTCCTGGGTTGCGCCGCGAGGCATCGTTGCAGCTGCCACAGCAGGGATTTTTGGACCGGCACTGATGGCTGCGGGCTATCAGGATGCCGAGATTCTTATGCCCGTCGTCTTTTTGATGATTATTGTCACCGTCATGACGCACGGGCTAACGCTGGGGCCATTGGCGCGCAAGATGTCTTTGGCAGCTGAAGAAAAAAACGGCCTGCTGATTGTTGGTGCTTCACCTTGGACACAAGCTTTGGCGAAAGTGTTGATGGAGCTAAACGTGAATGTGGCGGTCACCGATGGTTCGTACCAGCGTCTTAAACCGATTCGTATGAGCGGCATTAAAGCGTATCGGGGGGAGATTCTCTCTGAGCATGCCGGTTATGAACTGGAAGACGAGCACCTGAGTTTTCTGCTATGCGCCACCGACAATCATTATTACAACGCACTGGTGTGCAAAGCGCGGGGCCACAATTTTGGCCACCATCGTACCTTCCAGTTGGCACCACACCAAGAGGAAGAGCAGGAGCAAAAACGGCTGACTTTGCAGCAGCGTGGTTATTTTGCTTTTGACCCTTCTTGGGATTATGAAACGCTGCAGCAACGTTTGAACGAAGGCTGGGCTGTGAAAGCAACACTTCTGAGTAAAGATTTTGATCAGGAGCAGCTTAACAGCTGGCTGGGTAAGCCTGGCGAAGACTGGTTGTTGCTTGGCGGTTTGTCACCGCAAGGGAAATTACAGATCTGTTCGAGTGAGCAACCTTTTAAGGTCAGCGCTGGTTGGACTTTGTTGCACTTTTCGCCGGGGAATAAAGCAGAGTAGTTGAGTCATTGAAAAGAGGGAGAAACCACTTACGCTAAGTCACATAACATCAGTCGGCAAACCCCTCTGATTTTAATGATTGAGCGATTTGAGTATTTTTTTCGCCTTGTTGGGCGCGCCTCAGATAAATGTCCAAGCCATTACTCTTGTGATTTTATTCCCTTGTCTCATGTTTATTTCCCGGATCTCATTTGCACCGAGCTTATGAATCAATTTTTTTATTGGCTTAATGGTGGCAGTCTTTGACACCAGACTGGTAAACCAGCGGCATTGAGTTGAATATATTTGGCTTTCTCTGACGAGTTTTTTCAGAAACAGTTGTTCCCCACCTTTACACCACAGCTCTGCTCCAGCTCCTCCAAAATTTAAAGTCGGAGTGTGTGTTTTTGTGGTTTGTCTTCCGCGACTGCTGGCAAGATTATTGATTTTACGTTGGCTGCTTTTACGCGCTTCATCGAGCGAGGCATGGAAGGGCGGGTTGCATACACTGACGTCATAGAAATCATTCTTGTGGATGATGCCTTCAAAAATTTGATTTTTATTATGTTGCGTGCGCAGTGTGAAGCGCCCTTGGAGTGATGGGTTACTGGCGATAATCTTGTCTACGTTCGAAAGCGACTGAGCATTAATGTCACTGCCGACACACTGCCAACCGTATATCTGACAGGCCAGTAGTGGGTAAATACCATTGGCTCCAGTGCCTATATCCAGTAGTTTGATGTTGGCTTGTTTATCGGCACATCCAAGACCGAGCAAATCTGCTATGTAATGGATGTAATCGGCTCTGCCTGGAACAGGCGGGCACAGTGCGCCTTCTGGAATATCCCAATCGACAATGTTGTAGTATCGGTGCAATAACGACGCGTTGAGAGTTTTGACGGCCAATGGGTCTGCGAAATCGATGGAAGGCTCGCCATAAGCGTTTGGTTTTACATAAACGGTGAGTGCTGGATAGCACTCCATAAGAACAGGGAAGTCGTAGCCTTGGTTATGAAGGTTCCTTGGGTGCAGGTCTTTAAAAATTGACGGGGCTTGCTTTTTTGAGTGTTGATCGAGAGTGTTCACAGTAATAGGCTCAAGGCTGGGTGTGCGACAGTAAAGTGAATCTGACTGAGTCAATGATTGCAATCTTTATGTTGTGATCGATCACATTGTGAATTGTACAAAGCGGTATTCTTCCCCAGCCGTGTACGACTTATCATAGGGCAGGCCTGAGTAAGGTGCGCAATATTTGAACGAGTCAAAATGATTTCACGGTTTTTGATTGGAGCGGGTTTCAGTAGCGGAAGATCTTGTTGCTGCGGAGTAAAGAACGGCGTTCAACGTGGTTAAACACAAGGAAACGCTAAGGCATTGACTGCCGAATCGAAGAATATCCGAGTTGCAGACGCTGGTTTGGAAAAGCGACCGACCCAAAAAGCCAGCATTTTATCGAAAGTAAAGCCGGTAAGAACAGCAATTAAGCCAAGCCCTGCAGCCATTAGCCCATGCTAATCCTTTATGCTTTAGGGTAAAATGAATGGGTATCAAATAAGCGTGTATAAAAACGGGCCAGCCCCTATTGGCTTGAACCTAGGTCTGGACATCAATGGATTATTTTTTAGAGCTGGGGTATATCGGTCTTTTTGTAACCGCATTTTTAGCGGCTACCATTTTACCGTTAAGCTCAGAAATTGCTTTAAGCGCTTTGTTGCTAAGTGGTTTATCACCCGTAACGTTAGTGATTGTCGCAACAATGGGTAATGTACTCGGGTCGCTAACCAACTATGCCTTAGGATACTGGGCTGGACTGCTTGCTGTAAAAAAGTGGCTAAGGATGTCGGAAAATGATTTTGCCCGAGCAGAAGAGCGTTTTATCAAGTATGGCTTATTTGCTTTATGTTTTGCTTGGGTGCCAATCATTGGTGATCCGATCACGGTTATGGCAGGTGTTTTAAGAATTCGTTTACGATGGTTTCTTATCTTGGTGGCGGCAGGAAAGTTACTGCGGTATGTTGCCATCACCTATATCATTCTGCCATAGGTAGAGGGTTAAGACAGAAGCTAGAAACGCGTCGCCTGAAAAACCAAGCAGCGTATCGTATATAGCGGCCCGAAAGAGTATCTAACAGTTAATCCCGTGTTTTTTCACGTTGAACATACACCTATGGAAATTATATGACCAAGCTACAAAAATTATTTTTTATAGGCACTGCTACAATGCTTTTTCCTAGTATTGCCTGTGCTCATGCTGTCAGTGGGGGAGGTTTTTTAGCCGGTTTCTCTCACCCTGTACTTGGATTTGATCATCTGCTGGCAATGTTAAGTGTGGGGATCTTGAGTGCGCAAATGGGAGGGAAGTCTTTATGGTTAGTCCCAATGACGTTTGTATTGATCATGCTGGTCGGTGGTGTACTGGGCTTGAACGGTATTCCACTACTGTCGGTTGAAACCGGTATTTCAACGTCTGTATTGGCGTTAGGTGTTGCGCTTGCCATTGATAAAAAGCTTTTGCCGATTCTGGCAATGGTGTTTGTAGGGTTTTTCGCTCTTTTTCACGGTTATGCTCATGGCACAGAAATGCCTTCTTTAGCCCGCCCAGCGTATTATGTTTTGGGGTTTGTTATTGGTACGGCAACAATCCACATTATGGGTCTTTCCGTTGGGTGGGTTGCCACGCAATTCTCAAGTGGCACCCAAATTTTAAGATATTTAGGTGCAAGTATCGCAGGCATTGGTTTTTATTTGCTAGTGATGTGAGATGGAGTGTTGAGGTGGGAACAAATGGTTTTTAGAGGGATTTGCTGTGCTGCTGAATCAGCAAATGGCAAAGCGAACACAACCTCTGCCACTTGCTTTGGCATCGTAGAGCAGTTGGTCTGCCGCTGTCACAAGGATAGATGGGTCGTTCCCTGATACTCTTTGTGCTGTGGCTACACCTAAGCTAATTGTTATAACGGGGGCCGTTTTTGATTTTTCATGCGCAATAGCCAGTGATCTTATGGCCGCTTCCAGTTTTTTCGCGATCCGCGTGGCTCCTATAATGTCAGTCTCGGGTAGGATGCATGTAAATTCTTCTCCACCATAGCGCGCGACTAGATCACTGGGGCGAAAAAGGTTTGCCTTCAATGCTGATGCTATGTTTTTGAGGCAATCATCCCCGAGTTGATGACCGTAAAAATCGTTATACTCTTTAAAAAAATCCACATCGATGTAAATCATAGATAAAGGCAATAGACTGCGTTTGTGGCGTTGCCATTCTTTGTGTAAACGCTCATCAAAAGAACGCCGATTAGCCACTCTGGTTAGCTCATCGGTCATTAGTAACTCATTCAAACGAAGACTTTCTTGATCACGATGTTTGAGTACTGCTGCTGAGGTTTGCAAGGCTGTTGAGCGCAATAACTCGGTTTTATTGTTCTGCAAAGCTGGGTGAATTTGTGGTGCGCTACAGGTCACTTGGGCGAAACGGAAAACATTGCCAGTTAGGCTAAGCTGCTGAGTAACCAAAACAGATCGTCGGTTACTGATGTATTCAATGGCATCAGGTTGCTGTTGGTACGATGCCCAAGAAAAGTCTAATGCTCGTTCTGGCAATAAGCAGGCTGTATGAATGTCGCGCACACTGATCCCTTTGGTTAACAGTGGCGCAGCATCAGCAAATTCTTCAGCAAAGCCTGAATTCCAGTCAATCAAGCGATACCTGGCGTCAAAGATCGCAAAGCTGTGAGGAAACGCGTGTGGATCAGTCATGGCATGGGCCTACGCCCAGTTTTTTGGCTGCCATTGCCGTACCTTGCACGCGTGCACGAATTTTTGCAAAAGCGGTTGCTCGTGAGGTGGAAATATCATCGCAGAACGGTGAAAAACCACAATCATCTGTCGTGCCTAGCTGGCTTAAGGGAATGTGACGAGCGGCTTCCAAAACTCTCCGACAGACATCTTCTGGTGTTTCAATGTGTGGATCATTAACATCGATAACACCGATGAAGGCGCGCTGTTCAGGCTTTAAGTAACGAGCAACAATCCTCAATGCTCTATCAGGTTTTTTTTCAGCCGCCATGGCAATATAAAAATGGCCGGCCTTGAGTTCAAATAGACTGGGTAAAAGTTCAGAATAATCCACATCAGCGCTGTGTGTGGAGTCGTGGTCGGCGCCGGGACAAGTATGGATGCCAATGCGTTGCTGCTCTTCGGCGGTGAATCGTGATAACACTCTATTGTTTAAGTCGATAAAACCATTCAATATGCTGCCAGTAGGATCGAGCTTGATGGCCAGCCGCCCCTCAGTGAAGTCAATTTGAACTTTATGTGCGCCAGCTTCAAAGCAATCACGAATCTCTTTTTCTTGTTCGTTGACTAAATCGTCTAGAAATGTACTTCGACTGTAGTTAGCAATACCCTTTACCGGATAAAACCAGCTTAATGCCGATACTGAAATAATGGCTTGCTTGATGGGTAGCTGGGTGTGTTTTATAGCAAATGGTAAGGTGTTTGCTGCAGACATCGTGAGACGGAAAGGCCCAGCGGTTAAGCGCGGTAATTGACGAATATGACCATCTTGAAAGGGAATCTCAAGCCCGTCTGGCGCGAAGTTTTCCCCGCCTTCTACTGAATAGGTTGCAAAACTGTGGCTTTTTCGTTGTTCACCATCCCCAATAACGGGTGACCCTGTTGCTTCAAGTTCTTGGATTGTCTGTTGAACAGCTTCGTCGTAATAAGTTTCTAAGGTCAAGTCATCAATTTGACCCGCATCGTACTGTCGCTGAGCTTGCATGAGTTTTTCTGTGCGGGGAATACTGCCAATGGTTTCAGTCGGTAGATCAAGAATACGTTTCTCCATAATCCGAACCTTTTAACACTTTTTTATTGGGCGTACTTTTATTATAAGAAATAGCCCAGCGGTCTGTGTCAGCCAAAGGTGTTACTTTGTCGGCCATGGTAGAGAATACACCTGTCGCCTGAAACATTTTTTAGTCGCTTTTTCCAAAGTATAAGTCTGAAATCATAGTGGCTGTCAATTTTTTTACTGCAAGGCTTTTTCTGCATTCATTATGTACTACTCAGTATCTTAGCTAATTTTCGGAGGCAGCCATCTTTATGGCATAACCTGCAGGCTTCATTTGCCCCTTGATTGATCATTAGATTAGACTGCAGGTACTGCAAAGTGCTTGGATGGTAATATCTTGAGTTGCCACGCCGTATTGATGGCCATGTCGCTGGCTACCCGTATGGGGTTTGCTCATCGCCGTTTGGGGCTCTCAACAGACTCCGCGCAACCATAACTAAGAGTCATAACTAAGAGTCCGCTAATGACATCAGCTGTAACCTTCAAATTACCAGCGTCGATCGAAAACAGCGCCGGAAAAGCGCGCACTGTTGGCTTTGAACTTGAGTTTTCCGGTATTGCGCTGCGCGATACGGTGAATACGGTTTGTACCGCTCTCAACGGTCATGTGACCGAAGAGACTGCCGCCGAGGTCGCTGTGGCATCAGGCATGGGTGATTTCAATGTGGAAGTCGATTGGGACTTTTTGAAACGAACCGTTGATGCCAAATACATTGATGTGCCTGATGCTTGGTTGCAACAATTGTCTGAGGCTTCAGCGCTCTTGGTGCCAATCGAGGTGGTTTGCCCCCCGTTGCCCATAACCGCATTAGGTGATCTTAATGACCTAGTGGATGCTCTTAGAGAGGCCGGAGCGGAAGGGACGGAGGAATCATTGATTGCGGCCTATGGGGTGCACATTAATCCTGAAATACCCGCACTGGATGCCGCGACAATCCACCGTTATCTAAGGGCATTTGTTCTGTTGCAATGGTGGTTAGTGGATGTTCATGACGTTGATTTGGCTAGGCGTGTCAGCCCCTACATCGACTTATTTGATAAAGCGTATATTAAACAGTTGTTAACGCGAGAGAACCCAGATATCGCAATGTTGATGGATGATTATCTGGCACACAATGCAACCCGTAACCGCGCACTGGATATGCTGCCAATGTTTGCTCATATCGACGCCGATCGTGTTCGTGCGACGATTGACGACCCTAAGATCAAATCTCGCCCAACGTTCCATTATCGTCTGCCCAATTGCGACATTGATGATCCGCGATGGAGCCTCGCGACTTCGTGGAACTTTTGGTGTGTGGTTGAGCAGCTTGCTGATGATGATGTATCCCTACGAACATTGAGTGAAGCATTTCTTGAGGCAGACAGACCCCTGCTTGGGGTTAAACGTACCACTTGGGTAGAAAGGATTCGGGGATGGGTAGCCGACCACGTATAGGCGTTACCGGTAATCATCGACGCTGGGCTCCAGCTTGGTGGTGTACCTCGCTAGCGCTGCGATTGTGTGGTGCCACACCCGTGCGTATTTCGACTCGTCACCCTTGGCGTGGGGATCTGCCTGACGCATTGGTCATTGGTGGCGGAAACGACATCAGCCCTGAACATTATGGCGGTCAAATTGATGCAAAAGTAAAGCTTGACCCAGAGCGTGATAAACTGGAAATCCAATGGGTTCAATGCGGGTTAAAAAATACCATCCCAATGCTGGGGATATGCCGTGGCGCGCAATTGATTAATATTCTCCTTGGTGGCAACTTGCATCCCGATATTCGTAAGATGAGACGACTCACTTACAATCGCCCTGGACTACTGCCGACAAAGCAAGTCTGGTTAGAGCCCGATTCTGATATGGCCAAAATTACCGGCAAGACTAAGCTGCGTGTTAATAGCTTGCACCACCAGGCTGTGGATCTTCCGGGTGACAACTTGCGGCGTGTAGGTTGGGATCTCGATAAAATTACTCAGGCCGTAGAGTCAACCATCAATTGTCCCGTTATTGGTGTTCAGTGGCACCCCGAATACTTGGCCTATCTGCCTGCACAAAGATCGATATTTCGCTGGTTGGTGAACAATACCAGCGAGCAAGCGCGACAACAGCACTGCCAATAAAAGAAAAGTATAGGTCTGATGACATTGTTAAAACCATTGGTGGTCTTGGAAGACATTCCGAGAAAATGAACTAGGCTCTGCCACTGGATTGTAGGGCCAGAACTAACATAACCTTGAGAATACTGTGTTTATTACTGAGCTTGATTTAGAGTTAATTCAATTTCATTTGGTTCAATTAGGGATAACCTTTGCACTGTCGCTTCCGATAGCCTTCAATCGAGAACTGAATAATGACGGGGCGGGGTTAAGAACATTCCCTCTTGTATCGATCACATCATGTGCCTTTATGCTCGTGGGTATCGATGTGTATTCAGGCTCTGATGCTGAAGCCAGAGTGATGTACGGCATCATAACGGGTATGGGCTTTATCGGAGGTGGTGCTATCTTTAAAAATAAGGAAGGGGCACAAGGCACTGCGACGGCTGCAGGCTTGTGGATCACGGCAGCCATTGGTATATCAGTGGCTTACAGTCGTTATGAAATTGCTCTGATATTATCCATGGTGGGGTTTCTTATTTTTCATTTTTCTAAACCGTTCAAAAAAGATAAAGCCTAATACCCAGCAGTATCAGCCGATAATATTTTCATCGGCTCTGAATGAAGGCAAACAGCGCGCGCCTAGCGCCTCTAGCCAGGCGTTTCAATGAGTTTAGCCCAGTGAGTCAGAACATCTAGGCGGGCGGCGGCAAGCTTCAAGCACACCAATAAGGGCACTGCTATCAATACGCCAACTGCACCCCAAATCCAACCCCACAATACCAGCCAGAGTATCAGTATTAGCGGGTTTAAACTGATATTACGACCCAGTACAGTAGGTGTGATGAATTGGGCTTCGAGCAAGTTAATAGAAAAAAAGATCAGCACGGGTAGCAATGCCATCAACACAGGGCCATATTGCATGACCCCAACTAAGTAGAGGATAACCATAGCAATAACTGGCCCTACATAGGGGGCAAAATTCAGTAACGCGACCATTACTCCCCACAGAAGCGCATCTTCAACACCCACGGCCCATAATACGAAACCCGTTACGATACCTAAAAAGGTGTTGATGACCGTTACGGTCAGAATATAACGCGACAAGTCTTTTTGAATGTCCGCCACTAACGTATCTGCGGCTTGTTTGTCATGCACCTGAGGAAAGCGGCTGATAAAATTACTGTACAGCATAGGCCCAAATACCAGCATGAAGATAACAAGAATCAGGAACGTTAAAAATTGAGCTAAGACTGCTGGTGTAGCACCGAGCATTTGCACTACCAGCTCTACGCCACCTTGCATAAAACGCTCTGAAATCGCGCTGTCATAGTTAGAAGATTTTTTCGGCTTTGTCTCGGATGCATCGTTACTAAACCAACTGAGTTGCCAGAACGCTTTATCATCTTGTGTACTTGATGTGGACGATGATTGTTGATTCTGCGACTGGGAGGACGATATCTTTTCTCTGAATTGATTCAGTTCATCCGTTAGTTGCGCTGACAGTGTGGGGATTCTCTGGCCCCACTTTTGTACGGGTTCGGCCAGCTGTATGCCTAGCAACAGAAAGGGGCCGCCTATCATCGCTAAAAACAATAGGGCGGAAAGTACACGTGGAATATAAAAACGTTTAAAAAGACTGACCAGCGGGCTCAGTAGTAACGAAAAAAGTGCAGCAACCACAATGGGTAAAAACAGTGTCTTAGCAAAATACAAGGTGTAAAATACGGCTAATGCCAACAGCCAGTAACACGCCGTTTGGAAAGGCGGGATCTTTTTGTGTGACGTGGTAACGCTATTATCTTCGTTGCTAGAAGCGTCCTGCTTCAGTTCGTTCATTTTTCGGCTCCTACGTTGTAACCAAGCAGAAACATATGCTTGATGGGAGCCGCTAAACGGTTACAGGTAAGGCCAAAAGAATAAGTGCGTTTTATTCCCAAACAGCCCATCACGGCACCTGCCAAAACGCCAGAGGCAATCATCCAAGTTGGCTTGATTTTCCTTAAATTCAGGCGAGTTTTCTGTGCTGCCTCACGGATATTATTTGCTCGTTGAGTTAATTTTTGTTCCAAGTTATCCATCTTTTTGAGCTGTGTTCGTCGGCTCATCTTTAGCTCCTTGCATTAGTCTCTTTAAATGTTTCTTAGTACGATGGAAGCCCAGCTGCTTACGATAACGACTTCTCAGAATGAACAAAAAAATCGTAACTAGTAATTGCAACAACGTAAAAGTTGCAAGCCCAAAAACTGCAGAAGAGGATACCTCATAAACAAGCCAGCTTGCCAACACAGCCGAGGATAACCAACTAAGCATCACAAAAGGCACTAACGTGACCCATACTAGCAGAAGACGCCGAGCATCGCTCAGGGCCAGATGAAGCTCTAAGCGAAATAAGTCCGCCAGTTCACCGCCTGCCGCGAGCGAGTGTTGAAACCAAGCTGTTAATTGTTCAATAAGCTCTTGCGGCAAGGCTTCTGGGGTGTCGGCTTGAGTGTTGGTACTTTTCTCAGAGTCGTTACCTTTAGTTTGATAGCCCAAAGCTGATGACTCTTCCGCAGTAGGCTTTGAACTCATTTGCGAGTTATCAATTGCGACAAAACGAAGCCAGTGGCAAATGCGACACCCAGTGTTGTCAAAGGTTTTTCTTGTACGTAAGTCGACACTTGATTGCCAACGGCTTCGGCTTTTTCACGACCCTTTAGCATCTGATCTAAAGTATCTTGCTTTAGATCGATACCGGCCGCTTCGGCCGCTAGTTTGAAATGGTTTTTGGCTTCTAACATTTTCTCATAAGCATCCGATGCAGCGGCCTTGCTAGCTTCTAGCTCTTTTTCTTTGTTGTTTGTTGCTGTTGCCATGATTGCTCTCCTTACTTTAAAAAGTTATCTACTTCTTCTTCTGCTTCGGCCTTAGTCTTGCCGTAAGCTTTTTGAATTTTACCTACCAGTTCGTTCCGGCGGCCTTCAACCTGATCCATGTCGTCATCAGTGAGTTTCCCCCATTGTTGCTGTACTTTACCTTTCAGTTCTTTCCAGTTGCCTTCAATGCGATCGTTACTCATAACAATATCCTTTGTTGGTTAGCGTTGTGAAAAAATTGATGCGTGTACGTTTTTCAATGTATGCATCAAATGTTTGTAAGAGTTAACACTGCAAGCATTGGGCCAAAGTTCAGTATGTATCTTTTTAAGGTACGTTTTTTCTTTTACACCCTTATTGTCTAAGGGTTATCAAATAGTTTTCATAATCTTTACTACACTCTTTAAATTGGTATTTGTGAATCTCTATCGCATAAAGATGAGTAAATTTTACAAATTAAGTGTGTAAAGCTGAGGCTAATTAAAAAGTCAATTTATTCAAAGGGCGATAATTACTGTAGATCTAATACTGTGAAGTTCTTTGGTTAGAAAGTTAGCTGCTGACAACGTACATACCATGAAAGACATTGCCATTGTCGCTATTAAAGGAGGCAACCATTTTATTGAGACGATTGATGCTAAGCAGGGTCGGCAATCTTCAGTTCAGTGATGACATCGTTTTTACCGGTTTAGATGTTTCTTTCAGACAGTTGTAAACAAGGAGTACATAGTGAGAAAGCCCGCGATATGAAAGCCCTCCATATAAAAGACCCTCTAAAGTGTTTTATTGGGCACTCATACGAATTCTTTACCCACAGGTATGGAGCCTTGCATGATTAACAAGTTAGATTATTTTAGTTTTCCTGGTGCGGCCGCTATCGCCGAAGCTCTAGAAGCAAGAGACGCTTACACTCGCTTTCATTGTGATCGTGTTGTTTACCTAGCAACTGAACTGGGTGCTGCTTGTGGTTTGTCTGAGGCCGACTTAAATGTGCTAAGGGTCGGTGCTTGTTTTCATGATTTAGGCAAGATAGGTATACCCGATAGCGTATTGCTGAAGCCTGGAAAACTAACCTCAGATGATTGGGTGTTTATGCGTCAGCACCCTGAAATTGGAGAGAGAATATTTGCGGCAACAGGGCTTACTGCGGCCTCAAATGTTGGTCTTATCATCCGGCATCATCACGAATCTTGTGATGGTTCTGGCTACCCCGACGGTCTCGAAAAACAAGATATTCCTCGCCTAAGCCGAATACTTCGGGTTGTAGATTCTTATGACGCCATGACCAGTGTTCGACCTTACCAGCATGCTCGCTCACACCATCAGGCGATGGAGATACTTCGCACTGAAACAGGAACCCGTTTAGACCCTGACATCATGGTAAAGTTTGAAGCGGTTATAAAACACAGCGAGAAACGCGCCCTGTAAAAGACACTATGTTTAGGGGGGCAGCCTAAATTCGACTTTTTTGCTTTTCCAGTTTTTAATATATAAACGGTGTTAACTCTGTCTCATCTAACGATTGAATTTTGTGGTTTTATCCTAGGCGTCTTTGCAGGAGTAGTTGACAATTTTATTTTTATATAGATAGTGATTATCGTTTTCATTTGTCATGAAAATGAATTGCGGTTGCTGTAAAAATTAGTCTCTATGGGTAGTGCTAACACACGAAAGTGTTGGCTGTAAGGATATTATCTGCACTTTGGGTGCGGTTTGAATCACGGAAGATTATGGATACCGGTCTCAATTCACTTGTTGCAGTCGCTCGCTTTCACCAATTACCCGCCGAAGCTGATCAGCTGGCGCATCAGTTTGGCCAGCCCGGTCAAACTTTCACCAATACCGAGTTGTTGCAGTCCGCCAAAGCGTTAACGCTGAAAGCGAAGTTGCTGTCGCTATCTGTCGAACGTCTCGATAACTCTGTACTGCCAGCCATCGCCAAAGCGTCAGATGGCACTTATTTTGTATTGGCAAGGGTCGCTCAGACTGAACAGGGCAATCCCGAGCGAGTCGCTTCGGTTTTAATGCACGATCTGAGAGAACCCTCCCCAAAAACCATACCTTTGGATGAATTTCGGTCGCTGTGGTCAGGCGAAATCATTGCATTAAGTAAGCGCGCCACGCTGGCGGATGCCATTAATCAGAAATTTGATATTTCGTGGTTTATTCCATCCCTAGTCAAATATCGTAAGCTTTTTTCTGAAGTGTTACTGGCCTCATTCTTTTTACAGATTTTTGCACTGGTGACGCCTTTATTCTTTCAGGTGGTGATGGATAAGGTGTTGGTGCACCGGGGATTTACCACGCTGGATGTGTTGGCAGTAGGCTTCTTTGTGGTGGTGTTGTTTGATGCATTGCTGGGTGGTATCCGCAACTACTTGCTTACCCACACGACCAACCGTGTGGATGTGGAGCTGGGGTCCCGCTTGTATGGACATTTGATGGGGCTGCCGCTGGCGTACTTCGAGGCTCGGCAGGTGGGCCAGAATGTCGCCCGTGTCCGGGAGTTGGACACCATCCGCAACTTCATTACCGGCACCGCGCTGACGCTGGTGATTGATCTGTTCTTTGTCTTCGTCTTCCTCGCAGTCATGTGGTACTACAGTCCAACTCTGACCTGGATTGTCCTGGCCACCATTCCCTTTTATGTCATTTTGTCCATCATCATTACCCCCATTCTTCGGCATCGACTGGATGAGAAGTTTAAGCACGGCGCTGCCAATACCGCGTTTCTGACCGAGTCTATGACCGGTATCGGTACTGTCAAATCGCTGGCCGTCGAGCCACAGATGAAGCGCAAGTTGGAAGATCATCTCTCCAGCTATGTGCACTCTTCCTTTCGCAG
>CBFHKY010000045.1:0-13958 GCA_965656525.1 Pseudomaricurvus sp.
ACCTGCATTTCCCGCAATCGCCGAAAATCTGCAGGTCAGTGTTCACCACATTTCACTCAGTATTGCGGTCTATGTATTTATGCTTGCTATGGGGCAGCTGGTAGGCGGGCCTCTGTCAGACCGATTTGGACGTGCGATGGTCATGTCAGCAGGACTGGTATTGTGTTCTGTTTCCGGATTACTGTTGTCGCAGGTCGATAGTCTGATCGAGCTTTATGTCTTGCGAGCTTTTCAGGCGTTTGGTGGCGGCTGGGCAATGGTATGTATTCCAGCCCTAGTTCGTGATCACCTTTCGGGACAGGAGGCGGCGCGATGTTTCAGTCTTATTAGTCTGATGACTATTGTCGCACCGGCAGTTGCGCCAGCCTTTGGTAGCTTCCTTTTTTTGCAGTGGGGCTGGCCCTCGATTTTCTGGTTTCTGGGCAGCTATGCCGCACTTCTAATTTTTTTGTTACGAGTTATGGTATTTAAAGAGGGCTATAGAATTGAACAAACTTTGCCCTCTATCAGTGTTCTAGCTCGCTACCGTGAGGTATTTGAGGTCAAACCCGCATTGCGGTTTATAGTATTGCAGACCTTTGCTTTTACAGTGCTGCTTTTATTTATCACTCATGCAGTATTTATTTATCAGAGCCATTTCAGCGCAGGGCCTGCACAATTTTCGATGCTGTTCTCTGCTAATGTTGTACTGATGCTGGTGATGAACTTTCTCAATCGTGCGATGCTTAAAAGTGTGGAAGCGGTGAAGATGCTCAGAGCCAGCATCATCATGCAGGCGGTTGGTGTTCTTATGCTGCTTCTAGTAACTGTATTTTATCCACAGCTTTGGTTGTTTCTGCCTGCTATGATGATAACTATCGGAGCCATGGGGGCAATTACTCCCAATACGCAAGCCTGCTTCATGGATTTCTTTCCGCAACACAGTGGCACGGCGTCTGCACTAATGGGCGCAACGAAGTTTGCAGTAGGCGGAATGATTGCCGGTTTGTCTTTACTGTTACCGAGTGCGATTTTATCTGTGGTGCTGGTTCAGGCTCTTTGTTCGGCGGTATGCTTGATATTGATCTTGAATAAGCCTAGCCTCGCAAAGGTGAAACAATAATCTCGTTTATTTCCTGTTGAGACAAATAAGCAAGAGTTCAAGCCGCAGCCTGCATTCAATCTAACAAATCGATAATGCTTGAAAAGTATTATCGGCCCACTTTTGATCCAAATAAAAAATGTGCAAACATGATCCAATCAGCTGATTAACTCGATTGGTAAAGGTCTCTGTGATTTTTAAAAGGTATTTATGAAACAGACAATTGTTTTTTTAGCTTTTTGGCTGCTGTTGGTAGGGTGCGCTGAAGAAAGTGCACCTAAGCAATCCCCCAAGCCAGTGGCGACTCTGGTGCTTAAGAAGACACAGAACACAGATGCTCGCGTGATCTCTGGGGTTATACAACCTGCCGAAACAACAACGCTAACTTTTGACACAACCGGCACCGTTGAAACGGTCTATTTTGACATTGGTGAAGCTTTTGACGAGGGCGCACCTTTAGCACAACTTGAGACAATTGATCATGTATTGGCGGTACGAGAACGTAGAGGTCAGTTATCTGAAGCTCAGGCTCTGTTGCTTGAAGCCGAACGCGATTTTGATCGAAAGGCCCTATTGGTTGAAGAAGGAGCGGTCTCGCGTGCCACCTTTGATGTATCAAAGGCTCAGTATGAAAGCGCCAAGAATAAAGTAGGTATTGCAAATGTTCGGTTGGAAATGGCACAAGAAGCCTTAGACGATACCACGCTAAGGGCGCCTTATTCCGGCACAGTATCAGCCCGCTATATTGAGCCGGCGCAAAAAGTTCAACCCAGTACGGCCGCGTTTTTAATCCAAGGTGATAAAGGCTTAGAGGTGTCTCTGCTCGTACCTGAATCTATTTTGTCTACCCTTAGGATTGGTCAAGAAGCCAACGTGAAGGTGCCTGTTATCGACAGACGTTTTGCGGCTAGCGTGAAAGAGATCGGCAGTGCGGCAGAAAGTGTTAATGCTTTTCCCGTCACGTTGGCCGTTTTACCCAATGACACAACCGCGCTCAAAAGTGGTATGAGTGCCGAAGTGACGTTTGAAAAGAAAAAAAGTGCCAGCTTAGAGAAAGGGGTCGTTGTACCTGTAAGCGCAATCATGGGTCAAGAAAATAATCGCCATTCTGTTTTTAAAGTCGTTTTGAGTGAGCAGTCGAGTTCAGAAAATCCACAATACAGGCTTAAAAAAGTACCCGTTCAGATGTTGTCGCTTTTTGATCAGCATGCGCTTGTGAAGGGGGATTTGCGTGAAGGCAACCGCATTGTTATAGCGGGTGTGGACTTTTTAAACGATGAACAAAAAGTATCACTGATCAATGGCGCAACAAAACGCTTTAACCCTTAGATGTTACAGGTTAGATATTTAAGATCATGAAACGTCCGACACTATCAGAACTCGCGATTCATCATAACCGATTCATGCTGGCCATCGTGATTGGACTCATTCTTTTTGGTGCGTATAGCTATTACCAGCTCCCTAAACAAGAAGATCCAAAAATCGAAATCCGCGAAGCGGTTGTGACCACTCAGTACCTGGGAATGTCGGCCGAAAAAGTAGAGTTGCTCATTACCAAAACCGTGGAAGAAGCCATCAGAGAAATGCCTAATATGGCTGAAATTCGCTCTGTATCCCTATCTGGCACATCCATTATTCATGCAGAATTAAGGCAAAACCTTGAGTCCAATAAATTTGAACAGCAATGGGACGAATTAAGGGACAAGATTAATGCTGTTCGCAGCGCATTGCCTGAGGGTACCTCCCCTTATCGGGTCAATGATGACTTTGGTAACGTTGCCGTGTTGACCGTTGCGCTGATTGCTGACCCTGCGTTTGATATGGGGCAGCGACAAGATATGGCTCAGCACATCGCCGACATGATGTTTAAGGTCGAGGGCACAAAAAAAATTGATATTCTTGGTGTTCAACAAGAACGTATTTTTATCGAAACTGAAAATGCCAAGCTGGCCCAATTGGGTGTCTCGCCCAACCAATTGATTGAGGCTATTAGAAGCCAAAATATAATACGGCCTGGCGGTGAAATTGATGCGAATGGCAAAAATTTTATTGTTCAGCCTTCTGGGAATTATGAAAGCCTCGAAGACATCAAAAATACATTCGTAACGTTACCCAATCAACAAGAAACCATATTGCTGCGCGATATCGCCACCGTCAGTCGTGGTGTTGTCGACCCGCCTTTTAAAACAGCCTACTACAACGGGAAGCCGGCCATAATTTTTGCGATCGCGAAACACGATAACATCGACGTGCTTAAGTTTACCCCTAAAATGGAAGCGATGATTGCAAAAATTAATCAAGAGGTTCCTGCCGGTTATGTTTTAGAAAATATGACCCGTCAAGCGGATGTGGTCGAAGATGCCGTGTTTGGAGTCAGTTTTAGCGTGCTTCAAACCGTGGTGGTTGTTTCTATTGTGGTCATTATGTTTTTAGGCTTAAGAACCGGTCTGATCGTGGGTTCGATTGTACCTGCCGCCATTCTGATCACACTGTCAGTGATGAATTTTGTAGGTATTCCGCTAGAGCGTATGTCGCTTGCTACATTAATCATCGCGCTAGGTTTACTGGTCGATGATGGCATCATCATGGCGGAAGATTTCAAAAAACGCATTGAAGATGGAGAAACGCGGAGTGAGGCAATTCGGAATACGTCGGGTACTCTTGCAATACCTTCACTAACATCATCGCTGACAACGATCTTAGTCTTTTTACCGCTGATGTTGGCACAAAGTGATGCAGGTGAATATACGCGTTCTATATCCTTGGTTGTCTTAATCGCATTACTGACTTCATGGGCCCTTAGTCTCACCTTTACGACTTATTGCTGTTATCGTTTTGTGAAAAAAGAGGATAAATGTCAGAAAAATCGTTTACGTCAAAACATTAATAGTTTTTTCGATAGCCTTAACCCTATGTACGAAAGAGCGCTCAGAACGATTATGCGAGCTAGGACTGCTTTTGTTGTTGTTATGATTTTACTGTTTCTTGTGGGGGGATGGGCTATGAATTTAGTGCCTAAGAAGTTCTTCCCCGATTCTGATCGTGCGCAGGTGCTGGTTTATTTGGATATGCCCGCAGGCACATCTATGCGAAAAACTGACGCGACCATTCAAGATATTTTGCAAAAAATAGGGGATGAAGAACGCTTTCCTCATATCAAAAAATACGCAGCCTATGGTGGTTTTGGTGGCCCGCGTTTTGTTTTGTCTCTAACGCCTATTGATCCAGAACCTTCAAAAGCATTTTTTATGATTGACGTTGGCAGCCGTGAATTGGCCGAACCAACGATAACAGGGCTGCGGGACATGTTTGCCCAAGAGTTTCCTGGTGTGATGGGGCGTGTGACTAAAATGTTTTTGGGGCCGTCTGATTCTTCTCTGATTGAAGTTCAGGTTAAAGGCCCTGATAAAGATTATATTTATGGTATTGCGCAACAGTTAGAAAATTTATTGCGCGATATTAACGGCACATACGATATCAAGAATGACTGGGGGAGCCGCGTCACTGAAATCAAAGTCGAGGTTAATCAGCAAAATGCACGCCGTGCTGGAATCAGTTCAAACGATGTTGCACTGGCATTAGAAACGTATTTTTCTGGGCGTAGCGTTTCTGAGTTTCGTGAGGGCGATGACATCTTTCCTATTGTTTTTCGCGCCGCTGCTAATGAGCGTAATGATTTGGGTCGCCTTGAAAGTGTCAGTGTATATTCCAGCAAAAGTGGCGCAAATATCCCTTTAATACAGGTCGCTGATATTCGTTATGAAACACAGTTTGCCCGTGTGGCTCGCGAAAACCTATTTCGAACGGTAACGGTAGAGGCCAAAAATCACATCATGTCTGCGCAGAGCATGGTGCCCCTTTTACAGGCTAACCTAAAAAAAATTGAAGATACATTGCCACCGGGCTATGAAATAGAATATGCCGGTGTTGTAGGGGATTCAGCCGAGTCGCAAGCTTCGATTCTTGCGAATTTACCGTTGTGTATTGCTATCATGGCGTTAATCATCATTGCGCAATTCCGTTCTTATCGCTCCACGGTCATTGTATTTTTAACCGTTCCGCTCATCATTATTGGTGCAGCGTTGGGGCTTTTGATTATGCAGGCAAATTTTGGTTTTATGGTCATTTTAGGGCTTTACGCTCTCGCGGGGATTATTATTAACAACGCGGTGATTTTGATTGATCGCATCAATATCGAGCGCAACGAAATCAAAGAAAGCAATGACGGAAGTACGCTCTCTACTGATGATCGTAATGACAAAAACTATGAAGCTGTTATCAGTGCCTCTTTAAGGCGCTTACGCCCTATTTTAATGTCCACCTGTACTACAATCATTGGCCTTATGCCGCTCATCTTATCAAAAGATGTCTTGTTCTATGGTCAGGCCAGTACAATTGCATTTGGGTTAGCAATGGGTACGGTCCTCACGCTAGGCTTTGTTCCTGTAATGTACACATTCTTCTTTGGGATAAAACCGACTGAAAAGAATGCAAAGCACTATTAAGGTAAAGCACTATTAAGGTTACAGAACCATCCAGGCCACAGCGCTATCAAGGCCACAGCACGACCAAGGCCACATAAAAGTTAAGACGTGATGAGGTATCTTCCTCTTTGGGCGGCACTAACAAGCATAAGAGCTTAATGTTAGTGGGTATTTAACCTCTAGGGTGTATTTTTCAAAGCCTATGGCGGAAAACATAAGCTGCGTCGTTAACTCAGAGTAACGATTTCTAAAGGCATATAAAATAATAAAAATGGCTGCTGAAGAAGGTATATACAAGGTTTATCTCGCTTTGCGTTCTAGCCTTACCCGTACGTTGATGCGCATTGTCCCACCCAAGGAGGTAGAGGATATTGTGCAGGAAACTTATGTGCGCGTGTGTCAAATAGAGAAGAATGGACGTCGTATTAAAGAGCCTCGAGCTTTCTTATTCAAAACCGCTCGTAATTTGGCGCTTGATCATCTAAAGCGTGCGGAAACTCGCCTGACGATAAGCACCGAGGATTTATCGGAATTAACGGTTGAAGAAGTGGCTCAGTTTGCAGATCAAACCTTTGAAGAAGCGGCTTCTGATGAAGAGTTTTCGCTATTTTGTAAGGCCGTGCGAGAGCTCCCTGTTCAGTGTCGTCGGGTTTTTGTATTGAAGAAGGTCTACGGGTATTCGCAGAAGGACATTGCTCACCAGTTTAACCTTAGTGAAAACACCGTAGAAAAACACATCGCCCAAGGCATAAAACGCTGTACGATATTTATGCAAAAATACAATAATAAATACGATCATCAGGAGCGAAAAACTACAGTATCTAGCGGTCTTGTAAAGACTGCATCGAGGCAAACGAATGAGTAATGTTTATCCAATGGTAAGCCGAAAAAAGCGCTACGACGAGGCCAGTCTTTGGATTGCGCGATTGGATAACAACCTGTCTTCAGAAGATGCTGCTGAATTACAGTGCTGGATGGCGGAGCACCCAGAGAACGAAAAGCTGCTCCTAGAAATGGCTCTGTTGTGGGATAAGATGGATTCGTTGGGTCGATTATCTTCTTTGTTTGAGCCCGCTCCCAAAAAACAGATTCTCTGGCCGATAATAGCGACGTCGGCGTTCGCGTCAGTCTTTGTATGTGCGCTGATGCTGTGGTTTAGCGTTATCAATGACAAATCCCACCCGTATCCAGCCCCTACGGAGTACGTTTATCAGACGGGTATAGGCGAACACGCAGATGTGACCCTTTCGGATGGCACAAGCTTAGTATTAAACACCAATAGCCGGATGACTGTTGAGTATACCGATCACCACCGCCTGCTCACCTTGGAACGAGGTGAAATGTACATCAACGTTGCGAAAGACAAAAATCGACCCTTGAGCGTTGTGGCTGGTGGCAAAGTCGTGGAAGCGGTGGGCACCCAGTTCAGTGTGGAAATTAACAGCGATCAAAATATCGAGTTGATGGTAGTGGAGGGTAAGGTAAAGGTTGGTGTGCTCCCCCGTGCAGTTGATCCGACCGCTATAGAGCAGACAATAAAGCTAGAGGGGCGACCGCGAATGATGGCCGCAGGTGAAACTACAATACTCAGTGACGATCAGTCAGATATTAGCAATATATCTGTAGAAGACATTGAAGTGAAACTTTCATGGCGGCAGGGTAATTTGATCTTTCGTGGGGAATCGCTCGAGGATGCTGTTCGAGAAGTAGAACGCTATACCCCCGTAGAGTTTGTGCTGCTCGACCAAGAGCTTAAAACAATACGGGTAGCGGGCTTGTTCAAAGCGGGGGATGTCGAAGGGTTGCTGATCACATTGCGAGAAAACTTTAATATTGTTTATCAATACAAGGATGAGAAAACAGTGGTGCTAAGAAAAAAATAATCCCAGTAGTGCAATACGATATCGGCCTTTGATTTCACTCTATGCGATAACGATTGATACTTGAAGCCGCGGTTGATTAATTAAGAGGAACGCGCAATAAGCATTTCGTTCAAGAATAATAAAATAAAAAACCAATTGTTATGGCGGAAACATTTACATGATTCGTCTCACTTTCACGGGCGCAGAAGTCGTGCACGTATAGAGGGTAAGATAACTGAGTGTGTGTTGTCGTGTTTGATTGTGGTGGTGTTTCTTTTGCCTGTTGCGTCATTGGCATCAGAAGCACTCACCACAAAAGACCGCATTCTTTTTAATATTCCTCAGCAACGTGCCGACCTGGCGCTTACATTGTTTGCTGAGCAAGTCGATTTAACTCTGGTGTTTCCTTACGACCAGGTTAAAGAGAAAACGGCGAATGCTTTAAAAGGACGTTTCTCGGTGGAGCAGGGTATTCAGAAGTTGCTCCATGATACAGGTTTAAAAGCATCGCTCAGCAATCATCTTATTTTAAATATAACGATAAATAAAACGGATGATGAGATGAGAAAAAATACCAGTGCAGTTGCAGCGCTTCTTGGTTTTCTTGCCGGCTCTGGCGGTGCCATAGCGCAAACAGACGATGTCGTAAATTCGAGCCGTAAAACTCTAGAAGAAGTGGTCGTTACGGCACAACGACGTGAACAAAGCTTGCAAGATGTGCCCATAACGTTAACAGCGCTATCGAGCAGTCAACTCAGTAAAGCGGGCGTCACGAATATTTTTGATTTGCAAAATGTGGTGTCTGGTCTGACTTTTGGTGGTGTTGGTAATTTAACACAGCCGGCCATTCGAGGCTTGTCCACAGGCGTTAGCACCAATGGTAGCGAAAGCCCTAATGCATTCTATGTTGATGACGTGTATTACAGCCAAGGTAATTTATTGGGTGCCAATTTGCCCGATGTGCAACGTATCGAGGTATTAAAAGGCCCTCAAGGCACACTGTTTGGTCGAAACTCTGTCGGTGGTGCTATTAGAGTGTTTACGAAAGATCCAAGCTTTGAACAGACCGGTGACATAACCGTCGAGACCGGCTACTACACGGGTGATGGTAATAGCCAGCGATCGCCGCATCACGCGGTTCGAGGATTTGTTAGCTTGCCTCTTGTCGATGATGTTCTTGCGGCTAGCTTTTCTGGCGGTTATGACGATACCGACGGCTTCCTTACTAACGATGTTAATGGCGATCAATACGGTAAAATTCGTCGCTCTAATGCACGTGCTAAATTACTATTTCAACCGAATGATTCAATGAAGGCGGTATTGAGCGCTTTTTATTTGGATCACAACGATGAAGGTTTACAATCACAAACGCCACTCAACGGCCTTGTTGCTGCATCGGTTTACCCGAACTCTGTTGTCCCCACAAAGCCTTATCATACCGCTTTCGATAGTGGGCTTGGGTTGGAATACAACGATGCATTGGTTAACAGCAGTGGAGCTAGCGCCAATATCAAATTCGATATTGCTGATTTAGGAACGCTAACCTCAATTACCGCTTACCACGATACAGAAGTTATTAACCAGACCTCATTGAATCACTCGCAATCGGCTCCAGCTTGCCTAGGGGCGTTTGCCTGTATTGATTACAGCTATATCGCGACCAACAAAGCCGTCTCACAAGAGTTTAATTTCTCATCCGAGCAGTTTGGTATTTACAGCTATACAGGTGGCTTATTTTATTACAATCAAGATTCTACGACAGATACTGGTATTCAAGCGACCATAACACCAGGTGGCGTGCCGGTGAAAAAAGTGGCGTTTAATATTGAGTCTTATGCCGTATATGGCGAAGTGCAGATCGACCCCAGTGATGACCTTACCGTGATCCTTGGTGGGCGCTACACCCATGAGCCACACACCGATAGAATTATTGTCCCGACGACTATTGAACGCAAAGAAACTTTCAGTAGCTTTGTGCCACGCATTACCGTTCGTTATGATTTGTCACCGCAAATGAATGTCTATGCAACGTATTCCGAAGGTGAAAAAAGCGGCTTGGCGGGTGTTGATAACGGTGCCAGCACACCACCCTATCAAGAGGTTGATCCAGAAGAAAACAATGCCTATGAAGTTGGCTTGAAATACTCAACCCCTGGCTTCACATTTAACCTTGCGAGCTTCTTTTATGACTATAAAAATAAACAAGAACAAGGGTTTAATGGTACGGCCGTATTTGTACAAAACACTGGGCCGGTCGAGATATTTGGTTTTGATCTGGATTCCAGTTACCAATTGTCTGACAGCCTAACCATTCGAGCTAACGCTTCATGGATTCCAACGGCTCAGTACGAAGATTTCCCTGATGCTGCGGTATACGGCACCACTCGCTCCAGCAACGGTACTTTTGTGCAGTTTCAATATGATGCTACGGGTGAGCGTTTGACGCGCGCGCCGGAGTTTACAGGAAACGTAACGCTCGACTATGAACGCTACAGCAATAGCGGTGTGTTTGAGGCCAGTACTACACTGAGTTACTCTTCAACCGTTTATCACGATACCTATCAGGTGATTGAGCAATCCCCTTACAGCACGCTCAGTGCTCAAGCCGGTTACCTCTTTCATGACAGTGGTGTTCGCATTGGTGTTTACGGTCGTAACCTGACCAATGAGGATTATCTGGCTCACGGCTTTTCGAGCGCACAAGGGTTTACAGCCGCTTATGCGCGTCCGCGAGAAGTGGGTTTATCACTGAACTATTCTTACTGATGGTGTTGCTCAGCCGAGGCCATCTCGGCTGAGCAACCGTGATTACCTAATCTTTATTGAGCTTTCAATTATCAATGCCGTTAAGAGAATAGATATGAAACGGGGTTGGCGTAAAAAGTTCAGTAACTCGGAGAGGGTACGATCGTCCATGATCGATAAGGTTTTTCAGCTTAAAGAGATAAGATGATAAAGCTGAGTTGCTAAAGTATTAATCTACTTCAGCCTGCCCAACTCGATGGAACAAGGGATTATAACAATTCGTTGGCGTCGGTCAGTTCGCCCGCTTCGATATTTTTTACGGTGCTATTATTGGTTAACCAATCGCTTACTAGCTGGCGCTGCTCTGCAGTAACCGAGCTGTAGCGCTCGCGACAAATGACAACACCGGCAAATGTTTCGGCACAGGCACTGCCGATAAATACCAAATCGTTTGGTGTGATAGCTGCTTCCATAAACTCTGCAATAAAGGTGTCGAGCTCTTCGCCACTTTCTTTAATATCGGTAAATTCAAAGTCTAAGGTAAAGCCAAGTGTGGCGAACTCATCTAAGAAAAGTTTTTTACGCAAGCGACGGCTGCGGTTAGAGCGTTTGGTATTGGTATCAGTCATAAGGGGCTCGTTTTAATAGTTGGTATGAATCAAATAGGCAAGCAGTGATAAAACTGCGTGGTAAGTAGCTAAATAAAAAAGCCCCACCCTTGTGAGGTGAGGCTTTTTGATGACCGGTGGAGTTGAAGCGTCCTTCTAACCTATTGATCTTCATAGGCTATTCTCTTCAATTCCCTGCCTGTTGTTACAGTCAGTGTTACATTAACTTCCTACTGTACTGGAAGTGCAACTGAACCGGCGTCTCAGGGTGCTTATTTGGCCATAGAAGCTATTATACCTTGATTGCGAAGCGGTTAAAACAACGTCGTAACTAGCTTCCTTGTATGCCTGTGAGTGTTCTGCTGTCGTTCTTTTTTTGTCGCTTGGTTACTGCGTATTGTTAGAGGGGAGAATGCTCGATGCTTTCTGCTTGGCCCATTTTGGTTTTAGTTTGATACCTTCATTTCAATGAAGCTTTTTTATAATGAATGGGGACGGAATCATTGATATTAGGTAGCGTCAGAGAAATGATCAAGGTGGATAAAGCCTACCTAGCAGAAACTTCCGTCGATGTGTTCGTGTACCCGCGTAAGGAAACAGGCACAACTTTGATGGCACACGAGAGCTGTTGTGGCAAAGAGTCGATGCTTGGATTGACTGTGTTGTCGCGTTTAATCACTCTCGCGAATCTAATTTCGCCCCCATCCAAGGGGCCGTACCTCTGGCATTTACTTTTCCTTGCAGAAACCCACTGTAAACGTTTACATTATTGTGCTTTAATTTACTGCATTCGTCGTTGGCGGAGTTCGACGGTTGTTTTAGCAGAGTGATTGTCGAGGTGTCACTAGGCAGTGAGAGGATAAAATAATGAACAGAAGAGAGTTTCTTCAATGTGCCGCGGTTTTGGTGGGTACTGCCAGCATGTCTGGGCATGCGCTGGCATTGAGTCAGTCGCAAATGACTTATCTGGCAGCGGCTGATGATTACGTCAAAAAGCCCGCGAGCCTGTTCACGCCACAACAGCGTGAAATAGTGGCCGCTGCCGCTGAGGTTGTTATTCCGCGGACCGATACGCCAGGGGCCATTGATGCCGGTGTGCCGCATTTTATTGAGCTGATGGTACAGGACTGGCTCAACGATGATGAGCGTGCACTGTTTATGGCCGGCCTGAAGGATTTAGAAACACGTATCCCGCGGGAGCTGGGAGCGCCTTATGACAAACTCACAGCAGAACAACAACTTTCCGTACTGGAGGCGTTGGAAAATGCCGCTGGTGACAGTTCTTGGTATGCACAAGGCAATGTGCGCCGTGCTTACATTAGTGATGCGCCGTTTATCTGTCAGTTTAAAGAGCTGACCATCTGGGGCTTTTTTACCTCGGAAGTGGGTGCCAAGCAGGTACTGCGTTACAACCCCATGCCAATGAAATTTGACGGTCATTATCCGCGTAAAGCGGGCGACACGACTTGGGCGCCTTTTGCTTTTTACCGCTGAGTTGACTGAACTGAATACGGATAGCCAGATATGATTACCACAAAAAATTACGACTTCGATGCCATTGTCGTGGGCTCCGGAATTACCGGTGGCTGGGCTGCAAAAGAGCTGACTGAAAAAGGCTTGCGGGTACTGGTGCTGGAACGCGGTCGCGACCTGCAGCATGGCGCTGGGTATTTGGGTGAGCACGCCCCCAGTTGGAAAATACCGTTTAACGGTAAGCCCCAGCGTGAGCTGGAGGCGGAAAACTATGAAGTGCAAAGTAAACTTTATGCTTTCCGCACGGCCAACATGCAATTCTGGAACAACGATAAATTGAACCCCTATGCCACTGACGAAGGCTCAGAGTTTCAGTGGTTCCGCGGTGGTGTGGTCGGCGGCCGCTCACTCATGTGGGGACGTCAGACTTACCGTTGGAGTGAACAAGATTTCAACGCCAACGCCAAAGATGGCCACGGTATTCCTTGGCCGGTGGGCTACGACGAGATTGCGCCCTGGTACAGCTATGTCGAAAAATTTATTGGTGTAAATGGTCGCAAAGAAGGTCTATCACAGCTCCCAGACGGCGAATTCCAGAAGCCCATGCCCTGGTTTGCGGTCGAGGAAACCATCCAAGAACGGTTGAAGAAAAATGCACCGGAGATCACTTTGACCAACGCCCGTACGGCGATTCTCACTGAAAATCTGCCCGGTCGGTCAGCCTGTCATTATTGTGGTCCCTGCGAAAACGGCTGTTCCACCGGCAGCTACTTCAGTTCTCAGAGTTCTACATTGCCGGCGGCCCGTGCCACTCAAAAAATGACTCTACGCCCTAACTCGGTGGTGGAGCAACTGGAATACGATGAAGACACCAAGCGCATTAGTAAAGTGCATGTGATTGATTCGGAAACTTTGGAGCGTCACCAATTTACTGCGCGGGTGGTGTTCTTGTGTGCGTCCACTGTAGGCTCCACACAATTGTTGCTTAATTCCACCAGCGAGGCCTTCCCTAATGGCCTGGCCAACCGCAGCGGCGTGCTGGGACAGAACTTGATGGATCACTTTCTGGGACTGGGTACGGTGGGCATGTTTGCCGATAACCGCGACACGTATTTTTACGGTAATCGTCCAGCCGGTTTGTACATCCCTCGTTTCCGTAACTTACCAGGCCAAGAAGAAGAGCTGGATTTTGTGCGTGGTTATGGCTATCAGACCGCCATCAACAGCAGTAACTGGATGGGGCAGTTTAACAAAAAGGGCTTTGGCGCAGGCCTCAAAGATAGTCTGAGCCAGCTGCCAAATACCTGGACGTTCTACGCCGGCGCCTTTGGCGAATGTCTGCCTAACCCCAAAAACCGTGTGTATTTGAGCAATAAGAAAGATCGCTATGGCATGCGGCAAGTGGCGTTCGAGTTCAACTGGGGCGAGAACGAAAAAGCCATGGCGCGAGACATTCAGGCGCAGGGTAAACGTATTATGGAGGCGGGTGGTGCGGCATTTACCATGTCGTTTGGTGATGTGGACGAACTGTCGATCCCCGGTTCTGGTATTCACGAAATGGGCACGGCACGCATGGGGGATGACCCGACTCAGTCTGTCCTCAACAAACACAATCAGGCCCATGATGTCCCCAATCTGTTTGTCACCGATGGCTCATTTATGGCGTCTTCTTCCTGCGTTAATCCGTCACTGACCTATATGGCCT
>CBFHKY010000046.1:0-3922 GCA_965656525.1 Pseudomaricurvus sp.
GATAATTGCGTCGTACTCACCGTCGTCTAACTTTCTCAGCCGAGTATTGACGTTGCCACGCAGAAACTTCACCTGTAGATCTGGGCGTTTAGACAACAGTTGGCACTGCCTGCGCAGGCTGGATGTGCCCACCACGCTGCCCGATGGCAAATCGGTGACAGAATTAAAGTGATTAGACACAAAGGCATCGCGCGGATCTTCCCGCGGGCAAATCACAGCCAGCCCCAACTGCTCGGGAAACTCCATTGGGACATCTTTCATGGAATGCACAGCGATGTCGGCTTCGTCATGCAACAAGGCATGCTCCAGCTCTTTCACAAACAAGCCTTTACCACCCACTTTGGCCAGCGGCACATCAAGGATTTTGTCACCGCGGCTGGTCATCGGTACCAGCTCTACCGTCAAATCAGGGTGGTGGCGCTCCAGCTCAGCTTTGACGTATTCCGCTTGCCAGAGGGCCAACGCGCTTTTTCGGGTCGCAATGCGCAACAATTGGGTCATAGATAATCTCGGATCTAGGTCTTCTGTCGGTGGATTTATCGTGTTTGAAGACGATTGAACGGCAGACATGATAACAAAGCTCTACGCTGTACGCTTCTTTCAACACAAGGGCACTGGCATTAAGGCCTAAAGGTGTTTGAGCAAATCACGCAATGCCGCAACGTGTCGGCGGCTCACCACAGGGCGCTCATCCGTACCCAACAACCGCAACACAAACTGACCATCGCGGCGCTTTTCCATCGCGGCGATACGGGCGACGGCTACCAACGCATTGCGATGAACCCGTACAAAACGATCACCCAGCGCGCCCTGCAATTCTTTTAAGGTGTCATCGATCAGAGTGCAGCCGTTCTCGTGATGCACTGTGACGTATTTCTGATCGGCGACAAAGAAGTGCACTTGATCCAGAGGGATCAGCTCAACACCACGACTGCTGCGAGCACTGACATGATGACGTGTTTCTTCAACAACAGGCCCGGCTTCGGCTAACAGCTGTCGCTGCAAGCGATTCAGGCTTTGTGCTTTTTGCAGCGCCTGCAGTAATTGATCTTTACGCACGGGTTTGAGCAGATAATCCACCGCATTAACGGCAAACGCCTGTAGCGCGTGCTGCTCATGGGCGGTACAGAAGATCACCGCAGGCGGGTCTTCTAGTGCTAACAGTTGCTTAGCCACCGTCACGCCATTATGTTCTGGCATTTCGATATCCAACAGTACCAAGTCGGGGTCAGCAGTCATGACCAATGCCAGTGCCTCTTGGCCATTACCCGCCGAGCCTACCACCGTGTAGTCTGTTTCATCCGCTAACATTCTTTCTAGCCGAGCCCTTGCCAAAGGCTCGTCATCCACAATGATGACATCCATACGCGCATCCGCTGTTTGCTCTGTTACACCACTAATGCTGTGTAAGTTTTCCTGTTTTTTACAATTTTGGGGTAACTTATGACTTCGCAAAACCGTCTTTTAGACGTTCTGCTGGGTAACTGATTTCCACCCTGAATTCATACGTGTCCTCTCGCCGCTGTTGCTGAGCATAAAATTGTGCCGTTGGACCAAAATACACCGACAGCCGATGCCGAATGTTATCCAACGCCATGTGGCTCCCACGACGCTCAGAACCGGATTCCGCCACGGGATTGAGCACTTGAATCTGCACTTGCTCGCCGACCACCCCAACCATGACACGTATCTCGCCGCCTTCTGGGCGCGGGCTGATGCCATGAACGATGGCGTTCTCCAGCAGGGGCTGCAACAGCAAGCTGGGGATTAACCGCTGCTGCAAATCCTCCGCACTCGGTAGCTGCCAAACCACACGAAGGCGATCCCCCAAACGCAATTGCTCAATGGCCATATACTGACGGCACAGCTCTAGCTCATCCGCCAGCCGTACCAAACCCGGCTCTGCCAAACTGGCGCGAAACAGGCTGGCCAAGTCTTCTACCAAGCGTTCGGCTTTTATAGGGTCAATAGCAATCAGGCTAGCAATGGTGTTCATACTGTTAAAGAGAAAGTGCGGCTGGATACGCGCTTGAAGGGCTTGCACCCTTGCGGTCAACTCAGCCTGCTGCTGATTATGCCACTGCTGTTGTACGTACAGGTAGCGCAGTACTACACCACCAAAAATCGCCGCAATCAGTAAGTTGTTCGCCACAACCGGCCAATCGGGCCAGCGCCATATATCCATCGCGGCCAGGCCCAGTACGGAGCATATCAGTGTTACCACCATCACCAAGAAAAAGCACAGCAGGCCAGCCACCCAAGCTGGGATATTCATCAACCAAAAACGCAACGGGCAAAGTAGGGCGGCGCTCAACAACACCACCCACTGAATCAAAAAAGAATGCGTTCCCAAGCGCGTCCAGTTCAATTGCAAAGAAGGGCTCACCGCCAGTGTGAGTGCCAGCGCCAGAAGCTCACCCAAAAGAATCAACAGAAAGACCGCCTGCAGCGTACACATGTCTGGCAAAAAAGCTTCTTTGCGATCCGATGCTCGGCGATCAAAGAAAAGCGGCTTGTGCATAGTGTTCCTTAAAACCTGTTTGGCCAAAAGCGTGCCGACCACTGCCACACCAGCAATAGCGCGAATAACAATATCATCTGGCGATAAACTCCAATAACCAAGAGAGCACTGTAGCAAGACGCATTGCAATCCTATGGTCGCTCCGCCAGCTGAGTTATAATAACCAGCTTTATTTAGGGTTGTTAGCGCCTGTGTCCCAAAACCAATGGCGTAAGGCCCGCAAATTCACCCCGTATCCCCGTCTACCACGGCGATGCCTAGCCAGAGTGTGCGACCAATTATGAGTGAGGAAACCAAAACCAACCAGCAGTGGGGCGGGCGCTTTAATGAGCCGACCGATGCTTTTGTACAGCGCTTTACCGCCTCGATTCAATTTGATCAGCGCCTTTATCGCCACGATATTCGCGGCTCGATTGCACACGCCACAATGCTGGAAAAAGCCGGCGTTCTAACACCAGAAGAGCTGCAAGCCATTATTAATGGCCTTACCGACGTACAAACTGAAATCGAAGCGGGTGAGATTGAGTGGTCTATCCCGCTTGAAGACGTGCACATGAATGTGGAGTCGGCGCTCACCAACAAAATTGGCATCACCGGTAAAAAACTCCACACGGGGCGATCGCGCAACGACCAGGTGGCTACCGACATCCGCCTGTGGTTACGCGATGAAATCGATGCCATCAGCGCCGAGCTAACCCGCCTGCAACAGGGTATGGCCGGTTTGGCCGAAGCGGAAGCCGATACCATCATGCCGGGGTTTACTCACCTGCAAACTGCACAGCCGGTCACCTTTGGTCACCATTTACTGGCATGGTATGAAATGCTGGAACGCGACTTTGGCCGCCTGCAAGATTGTCGTAAACGACTCAACCAATCACCACTGGGTGCTGCTGCGTTGGCGGGTACAACCTACCCGATCGACCGTGAGCTAACCGCCTCGCTGCTGGGCTTCGACCACCCAACTCGCAACAGCTTAGACTCTGTATCCGATCGGGATTTCGCCATTGAATTCTGCGCCTTTGCCAGCATGCTGCTGACACACATGTCGCGTATGTCAGAAGAGCTGGTGCTGTGGACCTCGGCCCAGTTTAACTTCATCAATCTGCCAGATCGCTTCTGTACCGGTTCCAGCATCATGCCACAAAAGAAAAACCCTGATGTGCCAGAGCTGGTTCGCGGCAAGACGGGCCGAGTCAATGGCCATCTGATCGCTCTGCTGACGCTCATGAAATCTCAGCCACTGGCGTACAACAAAGACAACCAAGAAGACAAAGAACCGCTGTTTGATGCGGTGGATACCGTAAAAGATTGCCTGCGCGCCTTCGCTGACATGATTCCCGCCATCGAAGCTCGAAAAGACAGCATGTACGAAGCCGCTAAGAGAGGCTTTTCGACCGCGAC
>CBFHKY010000046.1:4022-13880 GCA_965656525.1 Pseudomaricurvus sp.
GATCTGGCGGATTATCTAGTGCGCAAAGGTGTGGCCTTCCGCGACGCTCATGAGATTGTTGGCAAATCGGTCGCCTACGGCATTGCCGAAAGCAAGGATCTCTCAGAAATGACGCTGGAAGAACTGCGCCAGTTTTCCGATACCATTGACGCTGATGTGTTTGAAGTGCTGACTCTGGAGGGCTCCGTAGCTGCCCGCAATCACATTGGCGGCACCGCTCCCGAGCAAGTCCGAATCGCCGCGGGTAACGCCAAACGCCAGCTGGCGCTTCGGGTTTAACCTCAAACTCGCCCGATCGAACAGAGCGTCCGTGCCTCCAACAGGTGTAGACGCTCTGCTTTTCACTCACCTCAGCACCCATCTCCGATTGCGCCCGACTGATCTTTTGGGTTGATCCTGTGACGCGATAAACACACTCATTAATACAATTTGCAGCGCCGTAACAAACGCCACTCAAGATTCGGATCGAGACCACTTAAAAGGCCCAGCTTAACCACGGAAAAGCCAACGAAACGAATTTTCTTACAAATCGCACCATACTGCGGCGGTTGAGCACGTCTTACACCTAGTAACCGCAATGGATAGACCGTTATACTAGTCGGCTTTACTTTGACCGGATTCGGGAGGCGAAATGCGCCACATCACACTTTTTATCGCCGTATCACTGTTGGTTTTGTGCACCGCTGGCTGCGGCCAAAAAGGCCCTCTGTACCTGCCACAACCGAGTGAATCCCAAACCCAATAATCGCCTGAATACAGTTGCTGTTGCGGTGAACAGCCAATATTGGATGTCATACGTACAACATCAGCTAACCGCAGGGCCAGAATACCGAGAACCACATGCAAGACTTTACCTATCAGAATGGCACGCTGTGTGCCGAAGACGTTGATATGGCGCAGCTGGCCAATGATTTTGGCACACCGCTGTATGTCTACAGCCGAGAAGCGTTTAGCCGCCATTATCAACAATACGCCGACGCACTAGGCACGCACCCCGGCATGGTGTGTTATGCCGTTAAAGCCAACTCCAATATCGCGGTACTGAACGTGTTGGCACAACTGGGCTCTGGCTTCGATATCGTATCCGAAGGTGAACTGGAACGTGTTTTGTTGGCCGGTGGTGATCCTTCAAGAATCGTATTTTCGGGCGTAGGCAAAACCCCCGCCGAGATGCGCCGCGCGCTGGACGTCGGCGTACACTGCTTTAATGTGGAGTCGGAAGCCGAACTAGAGATTCTAGCGGCCGTTGCCGCGCAAGCAGGCCAAGTGGCACCGATTTCTTTACGGGTGAACCCAGACGTAGACGCCAACACCCACCCGTACATTTCCACTGGCTTAAAAGAAAACAAGTTCGGCATCGACATTGCCGAAGCTCCTCGTGTGTACCAGCGGGCCGCCAGCTTAGCTTCGCTAAAAGTCATTGGTGTGGATTGCCACATTGGCTCACAGCTCACAACATTAGCGCCCTTTGTGGACGCCTTAGATCGCGTCTTAGAGTTAGTGGACGCGCTGGCTGAAGACGGTATCCATGTTGAACATTTGGATCTTGGTGGCGGGCTGGGTGTGACCTATCACGAGGAAACACCACCTGCCGTTGCTGAATACATGGCCGCGATCAAAGCCAGACTAGGTGAGCGCTCACTGTCACTGGTGTTTGAACCAGGCCGGTCTATTGCCGCCAATGCAGGGGTTTTATTGACCAAAGTCGAATACTTAAAACCCACCCCTCACAAAAATTTCGCCATCATTGATGCCGCTATGAACGACAACATTCGTCCGTCCCTGTATCAGGCGTGGCAAGAAATTCGCGCTGTAAAACCGCGCAGTGAAGCGACAAAAACGTGGGATCTTGTAGGCCCAGTGTGCGAAACCGGTGACTTCTTGGGCAAAGACCGCGACTTAGCGCTGCAGGAAGGCGATGTGCTTGCCGTTATGTCTTCTGGCGCTTATGGTTTCACCATGAGCTCTAATTACAACAGCCGCCCTCGTGCCGCCGAAATCATGGTGGATGGCGATCAAATACATGTGGTTCGCGCCCGCGAAAGTCTCGCAAGCCTGACTCAAGGTGAAACGCTGTTACCCTCCAGTAGTGGCCCTCAATAAGGACTGACGTCGCATGAAGTTGCGCTTTACCAAAATGCACGGTCTCGGCAATGACTTTGTCGTGATTGACGGTATCAGTCAGCGAGTAAAACTTTCGCCTGAGAAAATCCGACAGCTGGCTGACCGGCGCTTTGGCGTGGGTTGCGATCAGGTATTGATTGTTGAAGTACCTCAGAACCCCGATGTCGATTTTCTGTATCGCATTTATAACGCCGATGGCTCAGAAGTTGAAAACTGTGGCAACGGGGCGCGCTGTTTTGCACGCTTTGTCACAGATCGCCGCCTGACGGGAAAGCGCGACATTGTGGTAGAAACCGCAAACGGTATTATGACCCTTAGCCTCAACCCTAACGGCGATGTCACTGTGGATATGGGCCAGCCCAAACTCAACCCCGAACAATTACCGTTTGACGCACAGGAGCAAGCTGTGACCTACCGTATTGAGACTGGTCATGGCCACGAAATCATTGGTGCGGTCTCGATGGGTAACCCACATGCTGTTCTGTTGGTCGATTCCGCAAAAGATGCACCGGTAGAAACTCTGGGACCTGAACTTGAATCACACCCGCGCTTTTCCAGACGGGTTAATGTAGGTTTTATGGAAGTGGTGTCACGACAGGAAATTAACCTGCGCGTTTACGAACGTGGTGCTGGCGAGACGTTAGCTTGTGGCACGGGCGCTTGCGGTGCCGTTGTCTCTGGCCGACTGCGCAACTTGCTAGACTCCCCTGTAAAAGTTAACTTACCGGGGGGTAGCTTAACCATTGAATGGCAAGGGGAGGGGCACTCTGTTCTCATGTCGGGGCCTGCCACCACGGTTTTCCATGGGCAGGTAAAACTCTAAACAGACAGAAAACGATAACCATGAGCGATCAATCAACCAGCGACAACCACACTGACATTTCCGAAACGGACATCGTCAGCTATCTGCGTAACAACCCCGGTTTTTTTACCCAACATCCGGGATTGCTGGCTGAATTGACCTTACCTCATGAAAGCGGTACGGCGGTATCCCTAGTAGAGCGGCAAGTGTCTATATTGCGCGAACGCAACATAGACGTGCGCCACAGATTAACGAAGCTGCTGGATAACGCTCGGGATAACGATCGCCTGTTTGATAAAACCAAGCGCCTGACATTGGCCATGTTGGAAGGCCGAGACTTAGCCGACATTGTCGACGCCCTCTACTACAGCTTCGATAACGACTTTAAAATTCACTACACCAGCCTGATTTTGTTTGGCAGCGGCAGCAAATTACCGGACTCCAATGCTCGGGTCGAATCGCTCAGTACCGCTCGCGACCATATTGCGAACATACTCAGAAACAACCGCCCCGTATGCGGCGAGCTGGACGCCAAGGTAGTCAAGTTTCTGTTTCCTGATCAAAAAAAGCAGATTGGTTCAATGGCACTAGCGCCTTTGATTCACGGCAACACGTTCGGTGTTCTCGCCATTGCCAACCGCGACCCCAATTATTATCGCTCCAGTATGGGAACGCTTTTTTTGAGCTATATCGCCGAAGTTCTCAACCGCTTACTGCCTCATCATTTACCCCGTTGAAACAAGTTAGTCGGTAACGCTCGTTCATCAACAAACAAAACGGCAAGCAGAGACTTGCCGCCGCGGTCTAGATGCTAAGTGAACCGTATTGGTTGCTGGGCTTTTGTGGCGGATCAGCAGTGACATTGTTGTCGATTTGCTGAATCGCACCACCGCGCGCCAAAAAGGCTTCAACTTCTGATTGCAACTGCACTCTAATCTTGTGACGGTTGTACACCGATACCTCGTCAACAACCTCTTCACGAACGTAAATATCGTCTTGATCCATAGTTCAAACCTACTAAAAGAATATTTAGAAAACACAATTTGTCAGGCGAAACGCCACATTGAATTGCGATTAATATATAGTCCAATAGGTTTTTAATTCGCCAGTGTAAACACCACTTTTTTTAGTTTTTTTTGCTCTAATTTGCCCATTATTATGTACTTATGGTTCTTAATCTTTTATCAAGACCTTTTCTGCCTAATGGCGTAACACTGACAACTCGAACAACATCATGCGCAATCACCACCATACACCATCAAACCTATTGCCTACGGTCATTCTGAGCGCCTGTCTGAATGGTGAGCGCGTGCGCTATGACGGCAAAGACAAATCCCTTGGCAGCCCATTAGACACACTGAAACAACAACTGAACGTCATCCCATTCTGCCCTGAGGTCGCCGCCGGTATGGGTGTGCCTCGGCCCCCTGTGCAATGGGTGTTAACACAAGCGCAAGGCCTGCAATTACAGCAAGTGGATCAACCAGAAAACACCTATCACGAGGCGCTAACGTCAGCTTGTCTGGATTGGTGCCAAAGACTCGCCAGCTCAACAGATATAACGCCGCCTTTGATCGCTATTTTGAAGGCTAGATCACCAAGTTGCGGGGCCGGTAATGCACCACAATTCAATAGTGCTGGGGACATCATTCGCTTCATGGATGGCGCTTTTGTACAGGCCCTAAGGCAATACTGGCCAAGCATTATGTTGTTGGATGAATCTTTATTTGAAGAGACCTGCACAGCACAGTGGCTCTGCCAATTGATGCCCCTAATCGAGCTAGGGCAGATAGGGTCGACGGCTGAACTCAGGCAGCTGCTGACGATGCCAACGAATACTCGCTCGTCATGGTGGCTGCGCAACGGATTAACCCAATAGACAGGCACAAAAAAGCCGACATCAGTCGGCTTTTTTGTGGGGAATGATTGGCCAGTTTAAACGGCATCACTTCCGGTTTCACCCGTACGAATACGAATAATCTCATCGATTGTAGTGATGAAGATTTTACCATCGCCAATTTTGCCAGTTTGTGATGATTTGGTAATGGCTTCTACGGCTTGCTCAACCATAGAGTCATCCAATACCAATTCAACTTTCACTTTTGGCAAAAAATCGACCACGTATTCAGCGCCTCGATACAGCTCGGTATGGCCTTTCTGGCGACCAAAGCCTTTTACTTCGGTAACCGTCATACCTTGCACACCCACTTCCGAGAGGGCCGTACGAACATCATCGAGCTTGAAAGGTTTAATGACAGCGGTAATTAATTTCATTGCAAATTCCCTTGGACAGAACACCGGTATCAAACCGGCCTATTGCAGTTGCAGTGATGATTCGGGCATCACTCAGTTATTCTTATAACCAGCTGTTGCGAAAACAGCCAAGTGGTGAGCATACAGCAGCAGGCCAGCTGATAACAGTGAATTACTCAGCACCATCAAAGGTTGCTTACAAACATCGCGCTTGAGTAATCATGGGTCAAACCACAAAAAAAGGCCCGACGGTTATAACCGTCGGGCCTTTTTGGCAAGCTAAGGTGAACTTACTTGTTAGTAAATTCTGGGTACGCTTCCATACCACACTCAGCCAGATCCACACCGTTGAACTCTTCTTCTTCGGTTACGCGGATGCCCATGATTGCTTTCAGGATTACCCAAACAATCAAGCTGGTTACGAATACCCATACAAAGATGGTCAAGGCACCGATCAGCTGACCAGAGAAAGAAGAACCATCGTTGGTTACTGGTACCAGTAGCAGACCCAAAAGACCTACAACACCGTGTACAGAGATAGCACCAACAGGATCATCAATTTTCAGCTTGTCGATAGTCAGGATGCTGAATACAACCAACACACCGCCCAGAGCACCGAAGATAGTTGCTTGCAGAGCCGATGGCGTAGAAGGCTCAGCAGTGATGGCAACCAAGCCAGCCAGCGCGCCGTTCAATGCCATGGTCAGATCAGCTTTGCCGAACAGAATGCGAGCAACGATCAGGGCCGCAATCAAGCCACCAGATGCCGCAGCATTAGTGTTCATGAACACAACTGCAACAGAGTTCGCAGATTCAACGGTCGCAGTAGCCAGTACAGAACCACCGTTAAAGCCGAACCAACCCATCCACAGGATGAAGGCACCTAAGGTAGCCAAAGGCAGGTTAGCACCAGGGATAGCGTTAACTTCACCGTTTTTACCGTACTTGCCTTTACGAGCACCCAGTACAAGAACACCAGCCAGAGCAGCAGAAGCACCTGCCATGTGAACAATACCGGAACCAGCGAAGTCAGAGAAACCTAAGTCACCTAGGGTGTACATACCAAATACAGCGTTACCGCCCCAAGTCCAAGAACCTTCCATTGGGTAGATGAAACCCGTCATGACCACAGCGAAGGCTAGGAACGTCCAAAGCTTCATGCGCTCAGCGACAGCACCAGAAACGATAGACATAGCGGTTGCAACGAATACAACTTGGAAGAAAAAGTCGGCAGAAGGAGCGTAAGTCCACTCATCAGCGACACCGTCAGCAGCAATGCCAGACAGGAAGTAATCACCACCGTACATGATCGCGTAACCGCAAACCAAGTACATGGTACAAGCCACTGCGAACAGGGCTACGTTTTTAGTAAGAATTTCAGTGGTATTCTTGGCTCGGACTAAGCCCGATTCCAACATGGCAAAGCCTGCTGCCATCCACATTACCAGCGCGCCGCACACCAAAAAGTAAAAGGTGTCCAAAGCGTACTGCAATTCGAAAATAGAGTTTTCCATTGCGTTTCTCCGGGGATTTTCGTTTAAAAAGTTCTAAGCGTCTCTTCCGTCAATAAATAAAGGACGCTTACAGCGCATCCTCGCCGGCCTCACCAGTGCGGATACGGATAACTTGTTCCAGAGACGAGACAAAGATTTTACCATCACCAATTTTGCCGCTATGGGCCGCTTTGCTGATCGCTTCAACCACGGTGTCTACTTGACCGTCACTGACGGCTACTTCGAGTTTGGTTTTAGGCAGGAAATCGACAACATACTCAGCACCACGATAAAGCTCCGTGTGGCCTTTCTGACGACCGAATCCTTTCACTTCTGTAACGGTGATACCTTGCACACCGATCTCAGAGAGACTCTCACGCACTGCATCGAGCATGAAAGGTTTGATAATTGCCGTAACGAGTTTCATATTGTGCTCCTTCGACGTTACACAGGTTCACCAGAAAAGAGGGCCTTTCCCGGCCCTCCCTTCCAATAACAGAAAGTACTTATTCGATTGGTAAGCTGTAAGAAACAACAACTTTCAGGTCATCATCATCAGACTCGTCAGCAACAAACTGGCTCAAAGTGAAGCTCAGGTTATCGTTGTAAGCGTAAGAGATGTCCAAGTGCATTGGATCTTCGCCATCTGCGTTATCGTGCATACCCAAAGTGGCAGAGAAATCACCCATGCCGTAGCCTAAGGTGTAGTAGTTGTAGTCTGAACCACCGGCAACTGGCTCGTAGTAAGAAAAGCTAACACCAGCAAAACCCAAAGACAGAATTACGTCAGTCAGGTCGCCCATGTCAATTTCGTCGCTACCAGTAGGGTAAACGTAGTTCCATACGCTCAGGTCTACAGAAAAGCCACTGTCGAATTCCATACCGTAACCAGCGTACAGGTCGTACTCGGTTCCTACAGAAGTGTCGCCAGAGCTGGCCCAAACACCAGTGTAGAAGCCACCTTCGCTGTAAGACAGATCACCAGATACCGCAGGAGTGCCGCTACCCAGATCATAACCACGCCACAAGTAGGTGCTTGCAACACCAACAGAGGCAGAAACTTCAGCCATAACAGGAGCAGCAGAGATAGCGCCAGCAGTCAGAGCAACAGCAGCAGCCAATTGAGTTAATTTTTTCATGTGTCTTCCTCTTGTTTCACGTTCGATTTAGTTGTTCTAAACGGCAAGCCGAGTACCTTGTTATACCAAGGCTTGTTATCCTTCCTAACGACTTGCCCTGTATTAGCACATTGCTTGCCAGTTTTTATAATTCCTTTAATATCAATAACTTATAATTATCAAGCACTAAAGAAAAGCATAAGCACAAAGCAAAGCAAGCGCCAAAGCCCAAACAAAGTGCACTTATGTTGGGCCTGCACCAATATAGGCACTAGAGTGGTGCAGTCAATGTGGCTTCTTCAATAATTCTGTAACATACTGATTTAATTGGGATGCCTGTCACACATGGTGACGGCGGTATTACTATTCACCCCGTACCGTTACAATGTGCACACGTATTGGTAAGGCACAGGAGCCAACATGATCGATCAAATGGCCAAAAACCTATTTAATGAGCTTTCCTCTATCCTCCCCCGAAACACCAGCGACCTTCCAGAAAAAGAGGCGCGTGCACTGTTAGAAGCCACACTGCGAAAAATGAACCTCGTCACCAGAGATGAATTTGATGCGCAGCAAGCCGTGTTATTAAGAACCCGAGCCAAGGTCGAGCAGCTGGAACATGATCTGGCGCAGCTGGAACAGCAGCTGTCTTCTCGCCCATAAATTACTTTGGTTGGCGCACACCCTATTTAACTCACTTGTAAACTCATACAAAAGTGCGATGACATAGCGCTTTTGAACGCAGGGCCTCACGACAAGCTTGAAACCGTATCGACTCTGAACGAGGATAAAACGCTCTGCTTTGTTAGCTTGCAAGGATGCATTCTGCGATGTCTTTAGCTCGTATCTTTTCCCGCGCGCACCTCGGGATACACGCCCCAAGTGTCGAAATCGAAGTCCATATCTCCAATGGCTTACCCGCACTGTCGATTGTGGGTATGGCCGCCACAGCGGTTAAAGAATCCCGCGATCGAGTACGCAGTGCCCTGATCAATAGCCACTTTCAGTTTCCGGCTCGCCGTATCACGGTAAGCTTAGCGCCGGCCGATTTACCCAAAAATGGCGGTCAGTTTGATTTGCCTATCGCACTGGGCATTCTGGCGGCATCTGGTCAGCTGACATCGGATTTACTCAGCCACACTGAGTTCTTGGGCGAGCTAGCATTGGATGGAGGCCTACGGTCAGTTCCCGGCTGCTTACCTGCCGCCATTGCCAGTCAGAAGCAACAGCATCAACTGATATGCCCCATCGACAACGCCCCCCAAGCCGCACTGTGTGATAACGCTACCGTTTTTGGTGCACGATCAATCCTAGATGTGTGTGCTCACCTTAAAGGTGAAACACCACTGAAAAGAGTCACCCCCAACCCGAAAACAACCGCAATAAAACCTTGCTTACCAGACCTCAGCGATGTTCGCGGCCAACACCAAGCCAAGCGCGCTTTGGAAATCGCCGCGGCTGGTCGTCACCACATTTTGTTTTATGGCCCACCGGGTACGGGGAAATCCATGCTGGCTTCGCGTCTCCCCGGTTTATTGCCCCCTCTGACCCGTTCGGAGGCCATCGAGGTCGCCTGTATTCAATCCGTCCTCAATGATCACTCGCAACTTGGTGAACCACAGCGGCCTTTCGCCTGCCCCCACCACACGGCATCCGCTACGGCTTTAGTGGGTGGTGGAAGCCAGCCACGACCGGGCGAAATCTCACTGGCGCATCATGGGGTCTTGTTTTTGGATGAGCTGCCAGAGTTTCAGCGGCAAGTGTTAGAGGTGCTCCGAGAGCCACTGGAAACCGGCTCTATTCGTATCTCGCGCGCCAGTGCCCAAGTAGAATACCCTGCTCGGTTTCAATTGATTGCCGCCATGAACCCTTGCCCGTGTGGCTATTTTGGTGATCCCAATCGCTGTCGGTGCTCAGTAGATCAAGTGCGCCGTTATCGCTTGCGGCTTTCTGGCCCATTACTGGACCGCATTGATTTACAGGTACCGGTACTCCCGTTGCAGCAAGGCGAGCTCTACGGTGGCGAAACGGGTGAGCCCAGCGCCGCGGTACAAGCGCGCACCTCGTC
>CBFHKY010000047.1:0-12025 GCA_965656525.1 Pseudomaricurvus sp.
TCCGCATCGCCATCTTTCAGCAATGAGTGGGCCTCAGCCACATTCGCCATGATGTGTTGATAGTCACTGAAACATTTCACTACCGGCTCAAGCTCGGCATATTCTTTTGACAGTTCACGGAAGCGATTTTGATTAGAAATCACTTCACCATCACTCAGTAAGGCTGCCACTTCTCCATAACGATCTTGTAAATTTTCCAGTTTTTCTAAAATCGATGCTTTCATGCGTTATCTCTTGATAATACTGACGAAAATTCTGGTTACCATCATTCCAGCGTTTACAACCAAGGCAAAACAAACGTACCTATAACGCCTATGACTCGTCCGAATCTGAGTCGACTGTTGATAAGTCAAACAACTCATGGGTAAGGTCAATCAGCTGGTTATCCCCGCGCGCGCTGGCTTGCTTCAATTTTGACGTTGGCGCATGTAGAAACTTATTGGTAAGCGCGCGGGCCAATTGATTCACAACTTTTTCTGCGGGTATTCCTGCGTCCAAGGAACGCAAGGCTTTTTGCAGTTCGTGATCACGCAACTGCTCAGCCTTTTGGCGGTAGGCACGGATTGTGGCCACTGAATCTAAAGCCCTTAATTCGCATTGGTACTGCTGCACACCTTGCTTGATGATCTCACGCGCTTTTGACGCGGCTTCTTCACGTGTTCGACGGTTTTCATCGATCACTTCGCGCAGGTCATCCACACTGTAGAGATACACATCCGCAAGCTCACCTACCTCGGGTTCAATGTCTCGGGGAACCGCAATATCCACCATAAACACTGGTTTATGGCGCCGTTTTTTGAGTGCCGATTCGACCGCGCCTTTACCCAATAGCGGCAACTGGCTGGCGGTGGATGTGATGACGATATCAGCACGGTATAACTGCTCGGGAATATCGGACAACAAAATGGCCTCGGCCGAATATTTTTCCGCCAATAGTTGGGCTCTGTCCAGCGTGCGATTGGCTACCAATAATTTTTTAATACCTTTCTGTGATAAATGCTGTGCCACGAGCTCTATAGTTTCACCAGCACCCACGAGTAACGCGGTATCTTTACGTAAATCTGAAAAGATTTGCTGCGCGAGAGAGACCGCTGCATAAGCCACAGACACCGGGTTTTCACCGATGGCGGTCTCAGACCTAACTCGCTTAGCAATGGCAAACACTTGATGAAAAGTACTGTGCAAAAAGCGGCTGATCGAACCCGCATCACACGCCACAGAGTAGGCTGACTTCATTTGCCCAAGAATTTGTGGCTCACCAAGCACCATAGAGTCTAAACCTGCTGCAACCGACATCATGTGCTCGATAGCGCCGTCACCTTGGTACCAGTAGTGACAGCTGTCCAACGAGTTAGCAGGCAAAAGATGATAGTTTTCCAACCAGCGCAGCACATGTGCCGCGCTCACCATTCCCTCTGCCGGAAGCTGCATATAAACTTCGGTACGATTACAAGTCGAGAGAATCGTCACCTCTTCAATCCCAAGCTGCTCACGAGCAGCCGACAACGCCTGATGCATCTGCTCTGGCGCAAAAGCGACTCGCTCGCGAATATCCAGCGAAGCGGTATTGTGATTGATGCCTAGAGCCAGAAGTGTCATAAAATCGATTGCATTGTCGTTGGCGTATAAAGTTCAGGTTGCGGGCGGCGCCCAACACCTCTGATACAGGGCCGGCTTAACTCCGGCGGGCTATTATGTCAAAAAGCATCCCAAATTGCCCAACTGTCTATAAGACATCATAATCTGAGCGTAAATAAGGCATGGTGGACTGCCGCTATGCCACTTCACTCATCAAGATCTATAATCCTCCTTGAGTGTGGCAACGATTCACAGGTATCGTTGTCTTAACTGTGGTCGTTCTTCATAACATCACTGCTCCATACGGATTGATTCACAACTATAAAAGCGGGGCATCGAGCTCTCTAGCAGAGTCTGACTCGGCTTTTGATAATACACACAACAGTGGATGCGAGATTTCATTTGAGCCAATTCACATTGCAAAAACATCAATCAGTGCAACCCCACCGCGCTTTGCACAGGCATCCTCTCTCGAAGGGCGTTGCTCAGCTGGTACGACAGTCAGCGGCTTACTCATGCATAATAGGGCTTGGGCTTCTGAGTGGCTGCTCAGGGCTAATGACCGAAAAAGACATCGAAGCACCCACCAGTCAGCCTGCAGAAACCGTCTCAGAGCCCCCTGCTTTATCGGCTAAGCCCTTTGAGGCAGAAACTTTATACGCATTATTGGTCGCTGAATTTGCCGGCAATCGTGAGCGCTATGACATTGCCCTAGGCAACTATGTACAACAGGCCCACCAAACCCGTGATGCCGCCGTCGCGGCAAGAGCAACTCGCATCGCCCGCTACTTGAACGCACGCCAGATCGCATTGGATACCGCCCTGCTCTGGTCAGATATTGACCCGAACAATCGCGAAGCCCAGTTTATCGCGGCCGCCGAGCTGATTCAGGCCGGCCGCCTACAAGAAGCCAGCCGCTTTTCAGCGATGTTATTAGGCCACGGGCAAAACAGCTTGTTTCAAAATATAGCGGCAAACGCCACTGATGCCACTGACATCCAAAGAGAACAGCTGGTCAATGACTTTCAAGCGCAGCTTATCGCACACCCCAAGAACCCAGATTTGTTCATCGGTTTAGGTCTACTAAAACAGCAGCAAAAGCAGCTACCAGAGGCGCTTAAATTTGCCAAAAGCGCTTTAAACATAGACCCAGATTCTATTCCCGCTGCCGTCTTGGAAGCCAAATTGCTAGGCCAACTGGGCAACGCGCAAGACGCTATTCAGCGACTCGCTTCAATGGTAGAACAAAATCCCGACAACCTGCGCCTGCGGTTACAATACGCAAGGCTGTTAGCATCTTCTGATCTTACGCAATCGCAAGAGCAGTTCGAGCGAATGGTGGCGGATCACCCAGACGACCCCGAATTACGGTTTTCTCTGGCACTGATTTCTATGGAAAAAGATGAATTTGATCAGGCCAAAACTCACTTTCAAACACTGCTTGAGTTTCCTGAGCGTCAATCTTCAGCCCATTACTACTTGGGTCGCATTGCTCAGAAGCAACATCAATTAGAAGAGGCGTTAAAGCATTATATCGAAGTCGAACCTGGCCCAGATTTTTTGCCTGCCATGCTGCAGACAACTGACATTTTGGTCACCAATGGCCGCAAAGAGCTGGCGCACCAACGCCTAAACTCAGCAAGAGAGCGCTTCCCCAATCAAGCTGAACGTTTTTATCTGCTGGAGGCCGAAGTGCTAAGCACCCACGGCCACTTACAGGAAGCCTTAGCTGTTCTGACTCATGGCTTAGAGCAATCGCCCAGTAATGTGAGGTTGCTTTACAGTCGCGCCATGGTCAATGAGCAACTGGATGCACTGTCCGATCTAGAAGCCGACCTGCGAACCATTTTGAAATACGAGCCCAATAACGCGACAGCACTGAACGCCCTCGGCTATACACTGGCTAACCGTACAGACCGTTTTGATGAAGCGCTGGCGCTGATTGATCAGGCGCTGCAACTCAAGCCTGATGATCCAGCCATTATGGACAGTATGGGCTGGGTACAATATCGCTTGGGAAATCTAGACGATGCCATTCTGCGGTTAAGAGAAGCCATGAAAGCCTTTCCTGATCACGAAGTTGCCGCACACTTAGGAGAAGTCCTTTGGGTGAGCGGCGACAAGGAAGAAGCCGAGCAAGTTTGGAACAGAGGCCTTCGTCTCAACCCTGACAGCACAATTATCCCTGCGGTAATGGAACGGCTAAAACAAACGCCTTAAATACCACGGCCCATGAATTTAAGCACAGTGCGCCACCCGCCTAGACGGTTTATTGTTAGGCTGTCGCTTGTAGGCCTTACAGCCAACGACAGCTTAGCCATTACCAGATGATGAAAATGTATATTTTTATGAACAGATGTGTGAACCGTCTTTTTCGGGCACAACCATCCACACCTCAAAATCTTCGTCTGGAAGCCTTTGTTGCTGTTGGTGCGAGAGCGAAATGGAGCCGTTTATGGCTCATATTTTTATGCGTTATGAGTGGCTGTGCCCAGCAGCCACAAACGCTCACCCCTTTAAAAAGTCTTGCCAGTGAACAACACTGGAACCTAAAAGGTAAACTTGGCTTTCGCCTGCCGGATGAATCAGGCAGCGCATACTTTAACTGGCAGCAATCGAACGATGCTTTCGACATCCGACTCAATGGCCCTCTTGGGCAAGGAGCTGCCCGACTTCACGGCGATAGACACGGCGTTACTCTTGAACATAACAACCAGAATATCCGTGCCAAGGACCCAGAAACTCTTATGCAACAACAGCTCGGCTGGGGGTTGCCTGTCAGCCAACTGCTGTATTGGGTAAGAGCACTGCCGGCTCCGAATGCCCCCATCGTCAAAATTGAGCGCAACAGCCAACAACAAATGGTTGAGCTCAATCAGCAAGGTTGGAAGCTGCATTACCGCGAATACAACCTTCGTGACGGACGCTGGCTACCGACCAAGCTTACACTCCAGCAAGGCCAAATTAAGCTCACGCTTATCATGAAAGATTGGCAATTTGACTAACTCACACCCAAAGAACGTTATGACTACACTAAGCTTGCCTGCGCCGGCCAAGTTGAATCTATTTCTGCACATTACCGGACGTAGAAATGATGGCTATCACACACTACAAACCTTGTTTCAGATACTCGACGATGGCGACCAACTGCACTTTGAAGCTCGCTCAGACAAACACATTCGACTAACCCCTGAGCTAAAAGGCGTCCCTCACGATGACAACCTGATTGTTAAAGCTGCCAAGCTGTTACAGGCTCACACAAACAGCTCACTAGGCGCCAATATACAGCTGGAAAAGAAGTTGCCTATGGGCGGTGGAATTGGTGGTGGAAGCAGCAATGCCGCAACAACTCTACTGGGCCTTAACCGCTTGTGGGGACTAGAACTCAATCTCGCTGAGCTGGCAGAGCTGGGCAAACAACTAGGGGCCGACGTTCCGGTATTTGTTCGCGGTCATACGGCTTGGGCTGAAGGTGTGGGAGAAATCTTGCAACCCGTTGAATTGCCTAAGAAATGGTTTTTAATTGTGGTGCCTAATTGCCATGTTTCGACCGCTGCAATTTTTTCACATAAAGATTTGACAAGAGATCATTCCGACATTACAGTAGCGGCCTTTCTTGAGCAGGGTGGCCAAAACGACTGCCAACCACTGGTGCAAAAACTCTACCCACAAGTAGACGAAGCACTTAAGTGGCTAAGTCAATTTGCCGATGCCAAGATGACCGGAACCGGAGCTTGCGTGTTCGCAGCATTCGACCAAGAGACCCAAGCAAATGAAATTTTGGCGCTATTGCCAAAGCATATGCAAGGGTTTGTAGCCCAAGGTGTTAACTTGTCTCAAGTTCACCAAATATTAGGGCTCTAAAAAGCTACTGGGGTGTAGCCAAGCGGTAAGGCAGCGGGTTTTGATCCCGTCATGCGAAGGTTCGAATCCTTCCACCCCAGCCATTTTAATGACAGCTGATCTGCGAAGGTCGGCTGTTTTTGTATTAGTGGCACTAAGATTTCAATTCCTGCAATTATCTCGTTGGCTACTAATATTTATGACAACTTCCATATCCGCAAACGAAAAGGTAACGCACGTGGCTGACTTAATGGTCTTTACCGGCAATGCCAACTCAGAACTGGCCAACCTTATTGTTGACCGTCTTGGCATCCCTATGGGCGACGCGACTGTCGGTCACTTTTCCGATGGTGAGATCACCGTTGAACTGAACGAAAACGTTCGCGGCCGAGACGTATTTGTTGTGCAGTCTACCTGTGCACCCACCAACGATAACATCATGGAACTGATCATCATGGTGGATGCACTGCGCCGTGCTTCAGCAGGGCGCATCACTGCCGTAGTGCCTTATTTTGGTTACGCCCGTCAAGATAGGCGTGTCCGCTCTGCCCGCGTTCCCATTACCGCCAAGTTGGTGGCCGACATTATGGTTGGCGCTGGAATCGACCGCGTACTCACGGTTGACCTTCACGCCGAGCAAATCCAAGGATTTTTTGATGTTCCCGTGGACAACGTTTACGGATCCCCAGTCTTACTCGACGACATCAATCAACAAGACTATGAAGCGCCCATCGTGGTATCCCCCGATATTGGTGGCGTAGTGCGCGCACGTGCACTAGCAAAACAGCTGGATATTGAGCTGGCGATTATTGATAAACGCCGCCCGAAAGCCAACGTGGCCGAAGTCATGAACCTGATCGGTGATGTGGAAGGCCGCACCTGCCTGCTGATTGATGACATGGTAGATACCGCGGGCACGCTGTGCGGCGCAGCAAAAGCCTTAAAAAACTTTGGCGCCAAAAAAGTTGTGGCCTACTGTACTCACCCCGTACTGTCTGGCAAGGCTCTTTCAAACATTAACAATTCCGTGCTTGATGAATTAGTTGTCACAGATTCAATTCCTTTAAGTGACGAAATCAAGAACTGTGGTAGAATCCGCCAGCTAACGCTTTCAACCATGCTTGCCGAAGCTATGCGTCGTCTGAGCAACGAAGAATCCTTGAGTGCAATGTTCCGCTGATCGGCCTTCGGCCTTATCAAACATTGGCTTAAGAACACCGCCAAAGCCTGCACCTGCAGGCTTTGGCGTTTCATAACCTGTTGACGTTTCTGGTCGCGGAACCCAACAGTAAATATTGAGGAAAGACACATGTCTGAAGATTTTGTATTGAATGCTACTATCCGTGAGGATGCGGGGAAAGGTGCGAGCCGCCGCCTGCGTCGTCTGGAAGGCCAAACCCCAGGTATCATCTACGGTGGTGAAGCTGCTCCAGTTAATATCCAACTGCTGCATAAAGACCTAGTAAAACAGCTTGAAAATGAAGCGTTTTATTCTCACGTTATCACCATCAATGTTGGCGATAAAAGTGAAGAAGTTCTGCTGAAAGACTTGCAGCGTCATCCAGCGAAACCATTGGTTTTGCACGCTGACTTTCTGCGCGTTGACAAGAACAAGAAAGTAACTGTAAAAGCTCCACTGCACTTCATGAATGAAGACACCAGCAAGGGCGTTAAAGTACAAGGCGGTATTGTAAGCCACAACATGACTGAGCTTGAAATCTCTTGTCTGCCAGCTGACCTGCCTGAATTCATCGAAATAGATCTTGCCGATGTTGAGCTGGGTCAAACCATTCACATCTCTGACCTTACCCTACCTAAGGGCGTCACCTCGGTTGAACTTTCCCACGGCGAAGATCATGACGGCGCAGTTTGCTCCATCATTAAGCCTAAAGGCGTAAGCGAAGAAGAGTCTGAAGAAGGCGAAGGTGAAGGCGAAGAAGCTTAATCCTCCCAGAGGTTGATGCTTTTCGTTTGATAAACGGCCGATGAGTGGGGACACTCTCGGCCGTTTTTATTTGTACACACTAACTCCCACAAGATGACATTATGGACACCCCGATTCAATTGATTGTCGGTCTGGGCAATCCAGGCAGTGAATACTGCAACACTCGTCACAACGCAGGCGAAGATTTTGTCAGAGAAGTCGCCCGACAATATGGCGCCACACTGAACTACGATAAAAAGTTTTTTGGCGAAACTGGTGTCGCCACCATCAATACCAAGCTTATTCGCCTATTAATACCCACTACTTTTATGAATCGCAGCGGTCAATCTGTTGCTGCACTGGCCAACTTTTATAAGATTCCAGCTGAATCTATTTTGGTGGCGCACGATGAGCTGGACATGGCACCCGGGGTCACCAAGCTGAAAATTGGTGGTGGTCACGGCGGTCATAACGGCCTACGCGACACCATACGTGCCCTGGGTAACAACAACAGTTTTGCTCGCTTGCGCATTGGCATTGGTCACCCTGGCAACGCAAAGCTCGTGTCAGCCTACGTACTTAAGAAGGCCCCTGCAGATGAATTCAATCTGACGGAGGATGCCAGTTATGCCGCCAGTAAAACACTGCCCTTGTTAGTAGATGGCAAATGGAACGATGCCATGAAAACTCTGCATTCAAGCACTCAATAGCATTCGGCAGAATATTATCGCCTTAGAAGAAAGAAGGAGCAGCGGGAACAGTCGAATCTGCTTCGGCTCTCATGTAAAATAGTGCACCTTTCGACGCCGTCAGCGAGATCAGACATGGCTCGGACCCCAACCACCGTTCGTCTCAAGAGAATTTAGCATGGGCTTTAAATGCGGCATCGTCGGCTTGCCAAACGTCGGCAAATCCACCCTCTTCAATGCACTGACAAAAAACGGCATTGCAGCAGAGAACTTCCCCTTTTGTACGATTGAGCCAAACGAAGGCACCGTAGCTGTTCCCGATCCTCGCCTCGACAAGCTCGCAGCCATCGTTAATCCGCAACGCGTGCTCCCTACGGCCATGGAGTTTGTAGACATTGCGGGCCTAGTGGCAGGTGCCTCCAAAGGCGAAGGGTTGGGCAATAAGTTTTTAGCCAACATCCGTGAAACCGACGCCATTGCCCACGTTGTACGCTGTTTTGAAGATGAAAATGTGGTTCACGTGGAAGGTAAAATTAATCCTGCAGAAGACATAGAAGTCATCAACACCGAGCTGTCACTTGCCGATTTAGACACATGCGAAAAAGCCCTTCAACGCTTTACTAAAGCAGCAAAAGGCCAAGATAAAGGCGCCATCAAAATGAAGGCATTGATGGAAAAGGTACTGCCGCATCTTAATGAAGCTCAGCCATTGCGTAGCTTTAGCCTAAACGAAGACGAAATCAAACAATTGAAAGAACTTAGCTTGCTGACTCTGAAGCCTACGATGTATATCGCCAATGTGGATGAAGACGGCTTTGAAAATAACCCGTTCTTAGACACTGTTCGCGAAATTGCCGAGCAAGAAAATGCCGTGGTTGTCCCCATTTGCAACAAACTGGAAGCAGAAATTGCCGAGCTGGACGATGAAGAGCGTGACGAGTTTCTCGCCGACCTAGGCATGGAAGAACCCGGCCTAAATCGCGTTATTCGCGGCGGCTACAACCTGCTAGACCTGCACACCTACTTCACGGCAGGCGTTAAAGAAGTGCGTGCATGGACTATTCCTGTAGGATCTACGGCTCCTCAAGCTGCCGGTAAGATTCATACCGATTTTGAAAAAGGCTTTATTCGCGCTGAAGTTACCGGCTACGAAGACTTCATTCAAAACAATGGCGAGCAAGGCGCAAAAGATGCTGGCAAATGGCGTCTAGAAGGCAAAGATTACATTGTCGCTGATGGCGATGTCGTTCATTTTCGCTTTAACGTCTAGCACACAGCGGCTACTCGACAGAGAGGTCGGCACTTACGACCTTTCTCTTTCAGAGATGAGAGGCTCTCAGTCACCCCACTCAGGTGTCAGCAATGAGTCCTTCATAGCTAAGACCATGTAAATTATCATTTTTTTGATTCCCTCTCTTGACACATCCGTGTCAAATGGCGAGAATACGCGCCCTCTCACAGGGTAAACAACTCTTCGAGAATGGTAGTGGCTAGGTAGCTCAGCTGGTTAGAGCACAGCACTCATAATGCTGGGGTCGGCGGTTCAAGTCCGCCTCTAGCTACCATATTACATTAAAAAAGGCTTACCTTCGGGTAAGCCTTTTTTATTTGCCGCAAAGAAAGCTAACGCTAAAACGACATAACAAAGAGAAACAGATTGAAAGAGAGAGCCGAAGAGCTCCCTCTACTATCCTACTATCGAAACATCCAATTAGGATGGAACGCGACCACCATTCACACCGATTGTCTGCCCAGTAACATAGCCTGTTTCTTCCCGCGCGAGCCAAGAGGCGGCGCTAGCGATATCATTCGGCACACCTGTACGCTGAACAGGAATCATGCTCTTCATTCTATCAAGATCAATACCTTTACCAACAGCGGCTTCAGACATTGTCGTTTGCAACACAACACCTGGCGGGATGTTGTTAACGGTTATGCCGAACTTACCAACAGCCTGAGACAATGAGCGAGTCATCGCCATTACTGCGCCTTTAGAGGCCGAGTAATGCACTTGCTGAGGGCTACCTGATTGAGCACTGGAAGAAGAAATGTTGATGATACGGCCCCACTCTGCGGCTTTCATATCTGGGAACACCACTTGAGTAACAATGAACGTACCTTTCGTGTTGATCTCAAACACCAAATCCCAGTTCTCATCGGTAAGATCTTCAAACGGAATAAAAGGTGCGATGCCAGCGTTGTTTACCAATACGGTCACAGGGCCAAACGTATCACGCAACTTACTAACTGCTGCTTCTACTTGCGCACGGTCTGCAATGCTAGCTTGAAGCGCCACAGCTTGGCCACCTTCAGCGATGATTTCATCCACAACCAATTGAGAGGCCTCAAGATTTAAATCTAAGACACCTACTGCCATACCATCTTCTGCGAAACGTTTCGCACAAGCTTTACCAATACCAGAAGCTGCACCGGTCACTAGCGCCGTTTTTGTTGTCATTGCCATTTCCTCGAATTATTTACTGCTTACACCACGCATTTAAAAGGCCACCCTTCAAACACATCTCTGCCTCATCGAATACAAACGAGAGACTCTTAAAATAAACGTGGCGGCATGGTAGCGCGGCGGGCTAAGCAGGGCAAATCAATAAGTGTCAATTATAAGCGGGAGCCAACAATCAAAACCCACCCCTTGATACCCCTTTAGGCGGATCGAATGCTTCGAAACCACGGCACACTTTTATGCCAACGATCAACGAAGAAAGGTAGTCCCTTGGAATCTCTGGACGTCGATACACATACTCGCCGAATAATCTTGCATAGGCTCAGGCAAGTCATTTAAATCAAACCAACCAAAATCCGCAATTTCTTCTGGGTCGGGTTGAACAAGCCCAAATAGATCACAATCAACCTGCATCCCGACAAGAAAAGTCAGTGTTTGCAGCTGATCACCATTGCGGTAAAGACGAACCCAGTTGCCGCCAGAATATACCGAAATCAAGTTCTTAGGCGTCAGCTCTAAACCCACCTCCTCTTTAACTTCTCTGATAGCTGTCTCAAAAACAGTTTCGTTTAGTTCTTGCAAGCCACCCGGCAAAAGCCAATTATCTGTATCAGTGCTTTTAATCAGCAGGATCTTGCCTTGACACACAATCGCTGAATCTACACCTGGAATAATAATTTTTTCTGGCCCCACCTTTTCTCTTAAAAACTGCCAATACTCCATCTCTGTCCCTAATGCTACTTTCGGTTTTTCTGTCCTATTCGTACGTTAAATGGGCACAGCCAGCTACTCGTAATCAGAAGCCATATTACAGCGGCAAAGTATTAACGTGAGCTAGATATAACTTGAACCATTTTTAAACACTGATTGGCATAGCCCCATTCGTTATCGTACCAGCCAACCAGTTTCACAAAAGTCTCATCTAACGCCAAACCTGCTCCGGCATCAAATACAGACGCACTGGCTTCACCTCGGAAATCTGTTGATACCACTTTGTCTTCGGTGTAACTCAACACCCCCTTAAGAGCCCCTTCACTTTGGGCTTTCATTTCTAGACAAATATCGGTGTAGCTTGCAGCCGTATTCAATTCTACTGTCAAATCCACTACTGACACATCCGCAGAAGGGACGCGAAAAGCCATACCGGTTAACAAGCCATTCAGCTCTGGAATAACGACACCAACCGCTTTTGCAGCACCAGTGGTGGACGGGATAATGTTTTCTAGAATCCCTCGTCCTCCGCGCCAATCTTTGCTGGATGGACCATCAACTGTTTTCTGAGTCGCCGTTGCAGCATGTACCGTAGTCATGAGGCCTCGCTTAATGCCCCACTTGTCGTGCAAAACTTTAGCAATTGGCGCTAAACAGTTGGTGGTGCAAGAAGCGTTCGAAACGACTAATTCACCCGCATAAGTTTGATGATTTACACCGAACACATACATGGGAGTGGTATCTTTTGAAGGAGCACTCATGATGACTTTTTGGGCACCGGCTTTTAAGTGCGACTGGACGGATTCTGCTGTCAAAAAC
>CBFHKY010000048.1:0-10531 GCA_965656525.1 Pseudomaricurvus sp.
ATGGAGTCCACGCTATGTTATCAACATTGCACGCCCCCTCTCGCCCTGAAAAAACTGACGACGAACCCACCGCGAGCCTACGCTACTTAAGCCAGCGCGATTTGATTAGCCTTGGTGGCGATAAATCCAACCCTTACTTAGAGGCTATTATAGAAGGCCTCCGCATGCATGCACTCGGTCAATTTGTGCAACCACTGAAACCTTACCTGCGCTGGTCCGGTGCAGGTCATATCGCCGATCGTATCATTGCCATGCTGGCATACCTTGGCGGAGAAAGTCCTATTGCGGGCATCAAATGGGTCGGCAGCCGTCAACACAACCCCGAGCGATACAACTTGCCTCGTGCCAGCGCCACCTTGATCCTTAATGATGCACAAACCAACTACCCGGTTGCAGTCATGGAAGGCAGCTTGATCAGCGGTATGCGGACCGCAGCTATCACCGCCGTTGCTACACGCTCTCTGGCCAAGTCGGTATTCCATGACCTTACCTGTATCGGTACAGGGCCGATTGCTCGGATGCAGATTGTCACCTTGATAGAGCAGTTCCCGTTTATTCGTAACGTTCATTTGTTTGATCTCAATTGGGAAATCGCTAATGGATTGGCCACTGAGTTGGGAGAACGCTTCTCCGAGGTGAGGTTTCATATCCACGATTCAGCTCAGCTGGCGATTGAAAAAGCTGACGTACTGGTCACCTGCACGGTAACCGATTCTCCGTATATCCATTACGAATGGTTAAAGCCTGGCTGCTTTGTCGCCAATGTATCCATTATGGATGTACACAAAGACGTTTACATCAAGGCTGACAAGGTCGTTGTCGATGACTGGGACCAGTGTAACCGGGAGAAAAAGATTATTAATCAGCTGGTATTGGCTGGTAATTTTAGTCGCGAGTAACTCCACGCAGAACTCGGTGAGCTGGTTACCGGCCAACGTTCCGGAAGAGAAAACGACAACGAAATTATTCTCTTAAATCCCATGGGGATGGCCGTCGACGACTTGGTCTGTGCCAGACACTTCCTGAAGCTTGCCGAAGCCAGAAACGTCGGTACGCAGTTACCGCTCTTCTGAGCTTGGTCACACATTAGTGATTAAGTCAGACGATTAAAACAGCCGTTTAAGACAATAGCTGGGCGATATGCCCGCATCTCTAGGATACAGGCAAGGAAAACGGGTATGGAAACTGAATCAACGCCACACGGGAATGAGCACCTCCCCACAGCAGACCGACTACTGTTGCAGGAGCTATTCGATGCTCTGTGGTTGGAGAATCTTTATGACTTTCAATCTTTTTGTGTCTTCAACAAAGATAGTCAAATCGAACTGCCTTTAACGACACAAAAGTCGTTAATCATACCTACCGGTAAAACCCATGCCTCATATCGCCCAATCCAGTTAACCGCTGATGCTGTTTATCTGCGGGAGAATCATCATCACGTCCCCATCACATCACTGATGGATGTCATCCAGCAGATGGCTGGCGCCTATTGGTGGCCCAGTAGTGTCAGCAGCAACACTTTTGCTAATTATACCCTGCTTGCCACGCAACAATTGCAGTTCTTTCTTGATCACAAGCAGGCATTACTGGAACAGATAAAACCTGGACAGCCGATCCCCCTGCAGTGTTGGGAGCAATTAACCTGCTTGCGGGACCGTCCCTTCCATCCCTTTTCTCACGCCAAAAGTGGCTGGACTCAGTCAGAGGTAATCCCACCCTCAGGAAGTTGCTCCACAAGTATCCGTTCGTAGAGCTTTTCGAGAAGCACCAGCTCTGCTTCATCCATTTCTGCCGAGTCTATGATGCCAAGCTTGCTCACCAAAACTTGACCATCAGAACCAGATTGGTAGGCCGTTTACGATGATTGCACATCGTATTTGGACAATTTATCCACCTCTCCCAAGTACGACAATCCTCCCAGCACAGCTCTTCAGCCCTTACTAAGGTGCCTGACAAAGTAGTCCGTCAACGTTAATGAACTTCTGAAAAATACTAACACAGCGACGGTACAGTCAAGGTATCAAGAGCTAATCGGCTTAAAATGGATTAACACGAATAAAGTTGATTACTCGCCCATCAGGCGCCGCATCCTGGCTTCAGCCTTCGCCTTTCTGTCCATATCCCGTATCCACTCTGGATTCTCAACTACCCATTCCAATAACGTCACAGCAGCACCGCTGGGCTGGCGACGCCCCTGCTCCCAGTCTCTGAGCGTTCTTGGGCTTATCTTGAGATACCTAGCAAAGGAGGCCTGTGTCTGTCGAAGCTCTTTGCGTATCTGTATTGCTGCAGTCACTATTGGGCAAGGGGTAACTTGCCTGCAACCCTCAGGCTCGTCCACCCCATATCCTTGGGTATCTGACTGCGCTGCCGTAGTTTTAGATTCAGTAAAAAGATCAGTTCGAGCGAACCTTTCTATCGGATGCTGACCCATGACAGGCTCAGGAATACCGTGCTCCTCTCTAACGACGCATCCAGTGATCGGTGTATGATTCCTGATCAGACATGATTCCCCTCCCTCTTCCACAAAACAATGCCTTTATTTGCCCGAATTGATCGGCAGTACTGCCAAGGGGGCTCAGCGGGGCTGAGTTAGTAGAGTCCATACTTCAGGCAGATGACATCATTTGGAAGCACGTAAATCTGGCTGAGATGGCAATACGATTTCCGACGAAGATCAACCAATGATGCTCGATTTGGCTATAACAAAATCAAGACATTGATGCTGAGGTGAGCGCTCCTCTGCCCTCGATTTCTAACGGACGGGAAAGCGGGCAGCTAGGCGGCCTATTATGACTTAATCCTTTCTAAATTCCCGACAAAACATCAAAAAAACGTCAACATTTAATCCTTTTAAACCAACAGTCTAAATGGGCTTGTGTGTATTTTTTACCCCTATATTATTGGGGAGCCTCTTTGCGCATTAAGGTGTCCGCCCAGTATTCATAGGCCACGAATTAACTGACCCACTGATTACGTATTTCCGTGACGTGCACTAGAGTAGCGGGTTTTAATTATTGCAATTAAAAATTAATGTTCGAAGTGCCTCAAAAGGAATGGGTCGACTGAAATAAAATCCTTGGAAATTCTCACATCCAAGCCCTTTTAAACAGTGTAACTCTTCATCAGTTTCAACGCCTTCCGAAATTATATTAAGATTTAAGCTTTTCCCTAATGCAATAATTGCAATGACGATAGCTCTACTGCTGTTATCTGAATGAATATTTCTTACAAAGGCTTGATCAATTTTTAATGTTTCAATTGGAAGTTGACTCAAATAGGAAAGAGATGAATAGCCTGTACCGAAGTCATCAACTGAAGTTTTTATGCCATTTTTTCGAAGCTTTGAGATAATACCTATAATTTCATTAACATCTTTAATGAGCGCACTTTCAGTTAACTCTATACTTAACATATTTTCAGGTACTGAATTTTCCCTAACAATTTCCAACAGTTCATCTGCAAAGTTCTCTCTAGATAGTTGTATTGCACTTACATTGATCGAGATACTTTTGAAGTTATCAGGAAACCCATCCTCTTTTAATACCTTTAAATCCCTACAGGCCTGCAGTAAAACCCATCGACCAATATCTAGCATCAATCCGGTTTCTTCTGCAATTGGGATGAATTGTGCGGGTGAAACGTAACCACGACTGGGATTTTTCCAGCGAATTAAGGCTTCTGCACCTATGCAAGTGTTGTTAGTGGCATATTGAGGCTGATAAACCAGCTCAAACTGATCGGTATCTTTTATCGCAGATTGGAGCTCTTTTTCTAATTCTAAGCGGAATATCAGGTCAAGGGATAACTTCTCATCATAAAAGAATGAATTGTTAGGGCCTTGAGATTTGGCGTGATACATCGCAGTATCTGCATTATGCAAGATGTCATCTGCCGTTAAATCTCCATTAGGATATATTTCAACACCAATACTGGGAGTGATGTTTAGGGTGTGATTATCGGCTTTTATTGGATTTGAGAACTCTTGGTGTATTTTATGTAGTACAGATTTAATAGCCTTTATTGCTTCAGGTTTAACGACCCCTATTTTAGAAAATTGAATGACAAATTCATCTCCGCTAAAACGAGAAACGGTATCTTCTTTTCTTATAATGTTTTTTAGTATTTTTGAAACCGCAATTAAAAGTTGATCCCCAGCTGCATGACCAAGAGAATCATTTATTGCCTTAAAACGATTTAAGTCCAGAAATAATACAGCACCCCAAAAACCATGACGTTCAGATCGCGACATATCTTTTTTCAAGTACTCAATAAACATACGCCGATTTGGCAGGCCAGTGAGTTCATCATGAAAAGCTTGATATCTAATTTTTTCTTCTGCTTTTTTCGTTGCTTCGATTTGATGAAGTAAGTGTTCATATTGAATACAAGCCAAACAGCTAACCCTAAGTCTTTTAAGAATTGGGGTTAATAAATTAAGAATTATATCTTCAAGTGGCCTAGAGGATCGATGAAGCGATATAACGCCGATGCCCTCTAGTGGAAGATAATAAATGTGTTCGTTTGTATTTTTGTTTTCTTGATAGGATATTTTTGTAAATTCGTGTTCATGAATCATCTTCAGAGCGGATGAAAAATTATACCCATGATTGCTTTTGCTTCTTTCAGGTATACTTATTAGATGTTTGATTTCATAGGTTTTATTTGCCTCTGGCAATACAGTGTTTCCCTCTTCATCTTGTAGAATATAGTAATGGACGCTTGATAGCCCCATCTGTCGAATGCAGACTTTGGTGAATTCCTTGAGCATTTCTTTTAGATTTAAATGCAACCCTATGGACATTCCAAGTTCATTTTGTAATGAAATTATCTGAATAGTTTTCATTTCAAACCTAGAAAACAGAAATAACCGTTGATTTGTTTAGCCATTCTATCGGCCCGTTTTTTGTGCTGCTTATCTCCCCAAGTGTTAAAGCACCAAAAAAGTCTTCATGTTCATCAATATTGGCTTTTATAGATTCAAGCTCTTTTTCGAATTCATTGTTAAGAAATAATGCTCTGCTGATACAGTCAAAAACAATGACAGACGAGTCTTCGTTAATGGAACATTCCCTTTGATAAGCTTTTTTAGCGGCAGAACCAGCAGCCATAATGAGATTTTCGGGCTTGCCTTTCAGTAAATATACAACAGAGTTTTCAGCTATTTCACCAACACAGACCAATGACTGGCCCTTTAAGACGATAGGGTCTCTAACCAATATATCTCCTTCATGGTTTTCAATCCCAAGTGGGTATGTTTTTGCTATATCAAAAAACTCAAAATCACTAAACCTCAATCCAGAGTTTTCTTCAACATGTTCTCTATAAACGTTAAAGGCTGGTGAGTAGTTTAATTCTTCTAAGATATTTCCATTAGACTTTGTAACGAGATAAGGACCTTTTAAAACCTCCCAGCCGTGAGAAACACCTAAATTAAACGGTGTTGGTATGGCCGCTATTAAAGCCGCATTTTGAATCATACCTTTATTACTGAATAGGCTGGGCCGCTTTACAAAGTCAAGCGATCCCGAGCCGCATCCTATCGTGATCGTATTCTGTCCTGTAATTCCGTACAGAGCCTCTATCAAACTCTCGATATTCTCTGCTAGCCCATCCACAATTGTAATCAAATGTTTTGCTTTGCATATGCCTTGCGAAGCTATTTGAATTTCTTCATTAATGTCATGGCGGCTTGAATCCAGGCTTTCTACTAAAAATAATTCAACAGCATCATTTAGGCCAACGACCAATGTGCCGTGATCAAGTAACCGACCCTCAAATATAATCCTGGGAAATACGCCACCAAAGACAGGAACATTCAGGCCTATCAACAAAGGTCCCACAGCTTTGGAGTGCCACTTATCGGCCTCGCAGGCTAGAATAAATAGACTTTTTGCGCCAGCGCTCAGAGTCTCTTGGATGACTCTCTCAAGCTCGCCTTCCGAAGGCTCGTTACATAAAGTAAGTTTTGACGTAATTTTCATCTTTTTCCCGAGACTCGGTTTCAATATCCACTCAAATAATACTCAGGTGCTTGCTTAACATAACAGGGGGGGGCGCCTATTTGGAGTAGTCATCGCTGTTTATATAGCAATTTTCAATGGCTCTATCTCATCTTGTCTAGCACCAGTATAGCTGAAACTTCTATATATGCTTTTTCTCTGTTTTCATGAATTAGCTAGAGAGCGCCTTATATCGGCACAGTGTATTTATACGTTTCATTAGTTGTAGAGCAGGAACGTTCAGTTGTGGAGTCTGTCTGTTTCGACAAGCAGATGAACATGGTTTGTCATAAAAACCCATGCGTGGATTGCAACATCAAACGCTTGGGCGTAATTGCTCAACCCTTTAGCATAAACCGCAAAACCCCGATCGAAAGCGAAACAGACTTGTCGGTTATTGCCGCGCTGAATAATGTGCGGGGGGATTCCCAGCGGACTGATGCGAGGGAGCCGTGCCATGGCCAAATCCTTTTAACCATTTAAGAGCATCTGATCTTCTCGCTACCGAAAGAAAATTAACACAAAGATAATGGTGCCATGAGTTTTATCTGATCCCTCTCACTATTATTGCGTTGGTTTTTTGGGGCTCGCAATGCACTATACAAGATGCCTTCACTCTCCAGGTGGCGCGGTTGCCTTAGCTGCAGTCACGAGAGGAAAAGAGATTCAGGATCTTGGATATGCTTTCATTAAAGATTAGAGTCATTTATAGATATCAGCTCAGAGGATCTGGCTGAGCTTGTAGAATATGCACTCGAACACGGTATTAATACCAACTGAAGCCGAACGGTAAAGCTCTGACTGTAGACAAATCATTTAGAGCTAATGCCTAGTCTTTTTATCATTCTCAACAAATTGCTACGATCAAGGCTCAACAATCTCGCCGCCGCTGAAATATTTCCCTCTTTTTCGTTGAGTGCTGCCTCTACCAATCTTCTTTGATATTGCTTTGTCGACTCAGATAGCGATCCGAAATTGACAGCATTGTCATAAGTAGTAATTTCCGCTTGAGGGTTAACGACCACCCTTTCATCTTTCTCAATTCCTGAAGAGTACTCTATCCCCAAATTGTCCGCATCGATATGAACCAAACCTGATGACGTTTGCGTGCGAATGGCCATAAGTGCGGCTCGGCTCAAAACATGCTCTAACTCCCTGACATTACCCGGCCAGCGGTATTGCAACAAAGCTTGTTTCGCAGCTTCCGACAGAATTAGCTTACGGATTTTCAGACGATACTGATCTCTTTCCAGGAAAAATTCGGCTAATTGCAAAACATCGTTACCCCTCTCTCTAAGAGGTGGTACATTTACTGGAAAAACCCTAAGACGATGAAACAAATCAGCTCGAAAACGGCCCGCGAAAACCTCATCCTCTAGGTTGCGGTTAGTTGCTGCAACAACCCGAACATCAACCTTGATCGATTGATCACTCCCCACTCTTTGAACTTCACCTTCTTGCAAGACTCGCAGCAACTTAGCCTGCAAAGGCAACGGCAGCTCTCCCACTTCATCCAAAAACAGAGTCCCACCATCAGCTAGCTCAAAACGACCTGCTCTTGAATTATTGGCCCCAGTAAAAGCCCCACGGGTATGACCAAACAATTCTGCTTCAGCCAAGTTATCCGGTAACGCCGCGCAATTCAACTGTATCAATGGTTGATCAAGTCTCTCTGACTTTAGGTGCAGACGCTTGGCAATTAATTCTTTTCCAACTCCAGTTTCACCGTCGATTAGTACGGTTAGCGGAGTCGGAGCGACAATATCTACATTCTCAATCAATCGCTGCATAACTCGACTACGACCAATAATTTTGGAAGACGCCATTTCACGACTAATTTCTGCAGTTACTTCATGACCATGATGCAACTGGTTTTGTAACTGACGGATGCGCTCTGCCGCCGTAATAACTGCCCGAGTTAATGAAATCGCTACTGTTTGCTGATGAGGCTCAACCTCATCAAATTGCCCCTCTCGCACGGCATCCATAGTAATGACCCCCCAAGGCTCACCGTCAATATAAATGGACATTCCCATGCAGTCATGAACATGCAGAACTTCAGGTGCATGCAGTAAGCCATCATAGGGATCGGGCAATAAAGAATCAGCCTCAAACCTTACCAGCTGATGGCTATTCAGTATCAACTTAAGGCGGGGGTGCTGCTCAACCACAAAATGACGGCCACGCACTTCTTCTCTTAACCCCAAGAAGGCGACAGGCCGCAAGTGATCATTCTCTAGACGTAACAAACCAATCGCATCGCACGGGATGGTGTAACGAATAGCTTCCAACAAACGTCGGTAGCGCGCTTCAGCAGGAAGATCTTGACTCAGATCCTCAATAACACGGATGTAATGCTCTAGTGACATGTTGTCAAAAATACCACACCAAGTGTCAATTTGACACACATTTAACCGCTGTCATATTGACCACAAAAAATAAAAAGATCATAAAAATCAACAGGTTGAATATTGGCATATAAATTGAAATATACATCAAGAAACACAATCACAGTTTGCTCTCACCCCGAGCTAACCATAAGGGCCCACGCTATGCCGTACAGAAAAGCATTTCTTATACTGGTTACCGCCACGTTATCCCTCTCCTCACACGCATTAGTTCATGCCGACGAAGTGATTGGTCACAGCCCAGACAATACATCTGGATACATGCTGGAAGGCTGGGCAGCGTCTCTAGTTGGAGGGGCCGCTGAGGGGCCTGCCGGTGCAATTGCGGGTGGATTAATTGGAGCCTAGCTAGGAGGAAAGGCCCAGGAAGCGAGTGGTAAAAGTGGTTCACTGCATCACATTCAAATTGATAACGGGGACGTTAAAACGTTTCGCTCCCCCAAACACTTTTTTGCCAAAGGCGAGAAAGTCCAAACCTCGGAAGGAAGACTTCAGTCGGTTGATAGATAAACCAATAACTAGCGCACAAGCAAATAACATCATACAAAGGAACAAGGTTATGTTAAGCCAAAAACAAATAGACATTATCAAAGCCACAGCCCCCGTTGTTGGGCAACACGCTCGTGAAATCACAGAACACTTTTATCCACTTATGTTTGAACGTTACCCAAGAGTAAAAACATTATTTAACCAAACTCACCAGCAAAAAGGGACACAGCGCCAGGCTTTAGCCAACGCATTGGTAGCCTACGCCACTCACATCGATCAATTGGAAAAACTGGGTAACGCAGTTGGACTCATTGCTCATAAACACTGTTCACTCAACATTCTTCCGGAAGATTACCCTATCGTTGGAGAGTGTCTAATGGAAGCGATAGGTGCCGTGCTGGGTAATGCCGTAACACCAGAAATTGCCGATGCATGGCAGGCGGCGTATCAACAACTGGCTGATTTACTCATCCAAGTGGAAGAAGAAATTTATCAAAGTAACAGTGAACGCAGAGGTGGCTGGCGCGGAGAGCGCCAATTTCGTATTGATCGGATCATCAAGGAAAGCGATGTTATCTCATCTTTCTATTTAACACCTTGCGAAGGGGACTCAATAATAGACTTTATCCCTGGGCAATACGTTACTGTGATACTGACCATTAATGGAGAGAGCGTGAGACGCAACTATAGCCTGTCAGACAAACCAGGTAAGAAAGGGTTACGAATATCAGTCAAGCATGAGGAAGGCGGCACGGTATCCGGTTATCTACATAGAGAAGCAAAAGAAGGAGACATCGTCAGGGTCACCGCTCCGTCTGGAAACTTTGTGTTAGACCCTGCAACTCAGAATACACGGCGCCCTCTGGTTTTTGCCACAGGTGGCATTGGTATTACTCCAGCTCTCAGTATGCTAAATAGCTGTATATCCAGTGGTCGCCCAATTGTATTTATTCATGCAGCGATCAACGGGTCGCATCATGCGTTCAAAGAACACCTCAACAACCTGTCTCAACAGTACAATAATTTGCGTCATTATGTGATTTATGAAAAACCTTTACCAAAAGACAAACCTGATGCGACAGGTTTTATAACGAAAGAGGTTTTTCAATCTCTGCTTCCGAAAGATCATGATGTAGACCTGTACTTTTTGGGACCCAAACCGTTTATGGCTTGTATTAATGATATTTCAAATCAATTAAACATTCCTCAGAGTCAGCGCCATTACGAATTTTTCGGACCAGAAGAAGAGTTAAAAGTGGCCAGTTAATGGGACGACTTTTGCATTTCATAGGGACGACAGTTCCTATGAAATGCTGCTTATAAGCACCGGAAGACGACAACGTTTAACCCAACATTAGAAAAGTAGGGTCAGATAAAACTTATAGCATGCCAATCATCGGCCTACCCATTCGAGCCTGCCTGACTCTCCTGCCATGTAAACGCTCTATTTCATCTTTACATCGTTCATTCCCAAGCGCTTGCATCGTATTTGAAATACCGCCATCACTATAAGGCGTAGCAAGCAGATGGACATGGTTTGTCATAAAAACCCATGCGTGGATTGCAACATCAAACGCTTGGGCGTAATGGCTCACCCCATTAGCATAAACCGCAAAATCCTGATCGGAAGCG
>CBFHKY010000049.1:0-6581 GCA_965656525.1 Pseudomaricurvus sp.
ACATCCCGAAGCCCACACCGCACACCCAAAGACGCCAGATGATGTCAAACCGTTCAGGCTCTGGTGGCAGATTGGCGACCAAGAACAAGCCACTACTGGCCACGATCATGCCTGTGGTGCACAACATCAGGACAGGCACTTTGTCGGAAAGGTAACCCGCGGTAGGGGATACTATTACGCTGGCCAAGGCATAAAACATCAACAACCCACCAACTTCCAACGGTGTAAAACCGTAGCTTTCTTGCAATAAAAACGGCAGAAACAACAGTACCGTAATAGAGGCCAGCACGCTGCAAAAGTTGGACAATAGCGCCAAAGACAATGCCGACTGCTTAAGCAAATCGACGGGCAACACTGGGTTCGGGGTTTGCAGTTCGTGGCGCACAAACAGCCAGCCGATCAGCCCACCCAATAAGATCACAAGCAGTGCGAGAGTGACGGATGGGCCATGCGTGGTAAGCTCCATGCCCGAAATCAGCAAGCCAAACGTTACCGCGCACAGTAAGGCACCACGGCCATCAAACGGTTCTTTTTGCGGTTCGGCGTCTGGTAATGCACGGCTCAACAATAGGGCTAACATGGAAAAAGGGATGGCGGCGGCGAACACCCATTGCCAGCTGGCCATCGACAGAATCAAGCCACCGATAACTGGCGCTAGCGCGGTGCCGCTGGCATTGGCAATGGTATTGATGGCCATGCCTTTGCCAAGTTGGTCGAGCGGGTAAATCGTACGGATCAAGCCAAAGGCGACACTCATGGCCGCGGCGGTGCCCACGGCTTGCAATGAACGCACTAAGATCAACTGCAACAGCGAATCGGCAAAAAAGCACAACACCGCCGCCAGCCCGTGCAAAATCAAACCTGCACGGTAGAGGCGGCTGAAACCAATGCGCGCGCCCAGCGCGGCCAATGGCATGAGCGCCATCGCAAGAATCAACTGATAAGCCGTCACGACCATGACAGCCTGCGCGCCAGTGACCCCAAACGCTTTCGCCAACGTTGGCAATACGATATTGGCAATCGACGCATCGATCATCAACATAAGGGAACCAGAGCACACCGCAAAAGCTGCAATGGCGCGACGGGGAAACGGCAACCCCTGATGGACTTTGTTCACAACAACACCTCACTAGATGCTCCTTCGATGGAGCACGGGTATTCTAATCGGTATTATTTTTTATCGCGACAAGCGCTGTAGTCGAGCCATTACGCTGCTGTGAATCATTTTCAAAAACGGGTGGCGTTTGCTCACTGCATAAAAAATATTGCCTACCGTTTCAGACAAGCTTGAACTCAGAAAAGGCTGCAAGCGTTCAAACAAATTGAGTTGTACTTTGCACGGTTCCAGAGGCTGAAAAACGGTTGAGTCTTCTGAATTTAAGGCCGTTTTCAACCACAAACCACATAGACTGATACCGGCTTTCGAGTAGAAGTAATACGAGCTGCCAATGCGAGGATTGATTTCTATCGCGTGATAAGTATCGGTTTGTTCATCGTGCCGAATATCCACCGCCGCGATACCATCGTATTGCATATGGTGAATAATTTGACGGACCAGAGCCAACACTTGTGGCCTATCGACAAATTCGCGCTCTCGCAGGCTGCCAGTAAACGTCATAACGGCCCCTGCAATGAGAGCACCTTCCTTTGCCAACAAATGCACAGCGTAATCTTTGCCCGGCACAAAGTTTTGCAAAATCACTGGCGGTTGTACGCCACTGCCGCGTATGTATTGTTTTAGCTTGCTCGCTTGCTTAAACACATGCACCCCTTCACCACCGCATTCACCGAGCGGCTTTAACACCAGTGGAAACGAATAATCACGGTTGTTCATCAAATCAAATTGATCGATGCGGTAGGTTTTTGGGGTATCGAGGCCATGCTTTTTGAGAAAACGATAGAAGTTCCACTTATCGTTAAAGTGGTCACGCTTATCATTATCAAACAAATACACCATCGGCGTATGCAAGAAAGCTTCTGCCTGTTTTGCGATACGAGCCATTGGAATTTCTAAGGGCAAAATAATATCAACGTTCCACTTACGACAATAAGATTCGGTAAATTCTGCAAACGCTTGCGGGCAACCCGACTGCCAATACGGCTTATCATACACGGCGTAGTGCTTTATATACGGAGCCAGCAAGCGTAAACCCACCCAACAATCTTTACTTAATACGCACAAGGAAAACCCTTGCGCACGCAGATCAGGCGCAACGCGAGCAATAAGTTCAGGAACGATACTGACAATTAAAACAACCGACTTTGGCATCAATAAGCTTTACACAATTTGACCACGAATAAAAACTTATCGGCCAACGAATCCGTTTATTGAGTGTGTGTATTAGGCCGATCGGTTAACCCAAGCGCTGATTTTTTCTATGATCCAAGGGGTATCGTCCACCGGTAAATCATGCCCCGCCGATGAATGTGTATGAAGCACAACATGCGGATTGTTTTGTCGCCAAAAGTTCGCCAAGGTTTCACTGCATTTCGCGTTTACCATACGGTCGCCCGTACTGTTCAAAACCAGCAAAGGCTGTATCACAGGCGCGGGATTAAACGCAGCAGCAGCCGACAACTGACAGAAAATGGCTCGCAATGAAATTTTCTTTAACGGGTAATAGCTGGCCCATTGTTGCGCTAATGCATCGCGCTTGGCCGACGTGTTCACCACCCAGTGTGCCACCTTTTTCTCAAAGCGGACGGGGTTATGGGTGCATCGTGCCACGACGGCTGAACTCAGCAACTGCCAGAGTGCGCGTGGGTGAATGCGCTGCGGCATAGGATTTAAGCGACTGCTTGAATTGATCAATACCGCGCGCTGTATATCATCGGGGTAACGAGCCATCCAGTCGGCCGCGACCATTCCCCCTAGAGAAATGGCCAAAAGGTGTATCGGCCCTTGCGCTAATAAATCTGCACATTCATGCCGCAGGTGATCAACGATTTCGTGAATGGATAACGGTGCAGGCTGTTGACGATTCACTCCCAAACCTGGGAGATCCAACGGGATAAAGACATCCTCTGGAAACGCCACGGTTAATGCCGTGAGAAACGCTCCCCAATGTCGCTGCTCCCGGCCTAATCCACGCAACAACACCCAGCGACGTTTTGCGGTTGAAAACTGAACCGATGGTTTCCGGCCGACTGGTGTTTTCTGGCTGGCTGGTGTTTTCTGAACGACTACAGCAGAGTGAGGCGATCTGTTCGAGGGGCTCGTATTCGTCATAATCTCAGCGCCTTAAGCCTGCAAACGCAGGTTAGCAGGCTTCTTTTATTTGATGAGCAACAGCAGCACGGTTTACATCGTTGGTACTTTTCTACAGAATCTGGCCCCTTAAGAAACAACACTACGAGCACCAGCGCCGTATCAACAGCATAGGTCTGTTATTGGCTCACGCAACATGAATTCATACCACCAAACCGTGTACACAATCGGTACACAAGGGATGACATACAATGAAATACTTGCACACCATGGTACGCGTTAAAGACTTAGACGCTTCGCTGAATTTTTATTGCAATCTGCTGGGCCTAGAAGAGGTCAGCCGTCAAGATCACGAAGGTGGGCGCTTTACGTTGATTTTTTTAGCCGCCCCTGATGATGCCATGCACGCAAAAGCACACAAAACCCCCACCGTCGAGCTAACCTACAACTGGGATCCAGAAGACTACACTGGCGGCCGTAATTTTGGGCACTTGGCGTTTGCGGTGGATGATATTTACGCAACTTGCCAAATCCTGATGGATGGCGGCGTCACCATCAACCGTCCACCCCGCGATGGTCACATGGCGTTTGTGCGCTCACCAGACAATATTTCGGTGGAGTTATTGCAAAAAGGGGATAGCCTAGCGCCGCTGGAGCCTTGGGCTTCCATGCCTAACACTGGTGAATGGTAACAATTTGCTCGCATAAAAAAGGGATTACTGACCCGATTGCAACGACGGTACTGTGTGCGGCTCATCAAAGGCAACCGCCATACCGTCGGCTTCGATACGCACTACCCGCCCAGTCGCTTTAAGCATAATTTCGTGGCTTTCATCGTCACCAGCTAACGGTTTGAGTTCGTCCACAGGCAATACGATGCCGAGCTCAAATTCCGTACCTTCAGGCAAGCGTTGCGAGGTGACTAGAAACGTTCCGCTGGCTGATATATCCCTAGTGGTTGCACTGTCTCTTTGGCTAGATCCACTGATTTGCGCATTCTCTCTGGCCACACCCGAAGGCTGGATAATGGCCGAAAGATGCAGATTGAGTCGTTCTTGAATGCGCTGATTCACAGCGTCACACTCTTTTTGAGTTTCGCTTCGCTGGATTTCAAGCGCCTCGACGTGCATGTCTGGGTATACCATGATCTCTACATCGTCCAACCACTCAGGGCAGCGTAAATGCTGGCGAATACGCTGCAACGTTAACTCGGCCTCTTCGTGACGAGCGTTAAACACATACAGGCCTAACACACTTGGTGCAAACCAGCCCAGCTCATCGATCAAACGCGTTTGGCGGTGTACTTCCGTTACCAGCTCTTGCAAGTTTTTGGGGATTCTTAACGCTTCAGGTAGCGATATGGTCACTAATGCAAAGGTGTTACCCAAGCGATCCGCCCGAAAACGCTCTTTATCCAGTAATTGATAAAACGCCCCTGTAGGAACAAGGTAATCGTAATCGGAGTGATGCAGCTCGGGTCTCTGGATAAAGAACTGCTTCAGAAAGCTCAGAAGTTTCTGGTTATGCTCCATTGTGGTACCCCAGTTAGAAAATTTGCCACGCTGGTCTTTTCGAACCGGCCATGTGCACAAAGTTCACGTCCAGCTTAGTGCACTAGATGAAACCTTGACAAGGGTCGGGTTGAGCGCGCCTCAGGTCGCTCACCGTATTCGTAAATATACATTCACCATGTGTAGGCTCCAGCCCCACAAAAAAAAGCGACTCTAGGCCGCTTTTATAGAAAAACCATCATGTCAACAAGCATTACTTTACTTCGAACATCTCATGGTACTTTTCTTTCACCTCTTTCAACTGAGGAAATATCGCTTTCGCCTGCTCGACATTGCCTGAATCCAACGCCGCTTTCATTTGCAGGATGAGTGTTTCCACTTCTTGTAGGCCTTCTTCAAAATCCGCTTGCTGATCAGGAATCACTTTTTGCTGTTTCGCCGAATTCAGCGCTGCCATAAATTTATCCAGTTCAGCTTTCATCACATCCACCGACTCAGCTTGATAGGTGGCTTTCAGAGAGCCGCCCATGTCTTCCATGGCATCGTGTAGCCCATTATCTGAACAACCCACCAGTGATATTGAACTCGCCAGAGCGGCGATAAGCAGTGCTTTTTTCATTATTGTCCCCTTTTAATGTGTCTGACTGTTGCATTGTATAACGTCACTGTTGCGATACTAAACCTTAATCGCAATCGCGGTACACAGCGCTACTGTTCTCTTAAATGCTCTTATCTAAGCGATTTTATTAAAATACAGATGATCTTTTACCGTTTTATAGCAAAACCACGTTAAGGGCACAGCATACCGTTAATTTGTACCGTGGTGTGCTACCCCACCCCACTTTAATGAAACATGACCACCTGATTGATTTTGATCCGCCAACTTGCATCCAAAGTGGCCGAGTTATGATGCCCGACGCTGGGAGCGGCCTCGATAGCGAAACCACAATCTAACCCCCAAACAAAATATCGTCAAACCCGTGTAGAGCAGTGCTTCTGCATAGCTGGAACGCACCAGCCAGATAATGTGCACACAACCTAAAATAGTGATCGGGTATACCAAGCGGTGAAGCATTTGCCAACGACGCCCCAGTTTGCGCATGGCCCAACGGTTAGACGTCAGAATCAAAGGCACCATTAACACTGCCGCGATAATCCCTACCGACATATAGGGTCGCTCGTAAAACTCTTCAAGAAAGATAGCCCAATTCCAGCCCACAAAATACGTCATCACGGCAAGAAAATGCAGCGTGAGATAAAACCCAGCGTACAAGCCCAGCATACGCCGAAACGCCTGTATCTTCTGCCAGCGAAACAGTCGCCGTGCAGGGGTGACGAGCAGGCTCAATAACAAAAAGCGAATGCTCCAGCCACCCGTAAAGAGCACTAATTCTTTGCCGGGGTCTGGCCCGCCACCCGTGATCACAATGTTGCTGAAAAACAGAGCCAGCGGTACCAGACAGACCACAAACACCAGCCGCTTGGCATTTTTTAAAGACAACCCCATGAGCCCCAACCTTTTAATAACGTGCAGTTTGATAACAAAGAGACTGATGAAACATCGAGTATTTCGCGGGGTCTAATAAAACTTTCGCAAATCCATGCCGGTATAAAGCGATGCCACCTGATCGGCATAACCGTTAAACGGCAGGGTTTTTATGCGATTTGGATTGAATAAAGTGGAGGGCAGGCGTCGTTCAGACTTTTGGCTCCAACGAGGGTGGTCTACCGCTGGATTAACGTTGGCGTAAAAACCGTATTCTGAGGGCGCCAACATATTCCACGTGGTTTTCGGTTCGGTTTCAGTGAAGTGAATTTTGACAATAGATTTGATGCTTTTGAAGCCGTACTTCCAAGGCACA
>CBFHKY010000049.1:6680-10482 GCA_965656525.1 Pseudomaricurvus sp.
ACCAAACGCAGCGGCGCACCATTCTGATTGGGCAGCTCACGGCCATACAACCCAGTCGCCATTAACGTCAGTGGATGCATGGCCTCGTCCATCCGCAAACCCTCGACATAAGGCCAATCAATAGTGCTAAAACCAGAACGTTGGCCAATCATTTCTTTGGGTCGATAAAGAGTCTCGAACGCCACGTATTTGGCTTTAGAGTTGGGCTGCAACTGAGCGATCAATTGCGCTAAGGGAAACCCCACCCAAGGGATAACCATCGACCACGCTTCTACGCAGCGCAAGCGGTATACGCGCTCTTCCAGTGACACTTTCGCGAGTAAGTCTTCTAGGTTGTAACGGCCAGGCTTGTCGACTTCGCCGGTGATCTCAACCGTCCACGGATCTGTGGTGAGTTGATCGGCGTTTCTTGCGGGATCGGTTTTGCTGGTCCCGAATTCATAAAAATTATTGTATTGGGTGACATCTTCGTAGGGCGTTTTGGCCTCGCCCGTGAAAAAACCTTGTGACGTTTCTTTGATAACTGGGCGATACTCCAGCGGACGCCCTGTAAGTTCGGCGGCCGAAAATACCGACGGTGCCGCCATGGCACCCACCGCGGCGGTTAACCCCAACAGTGAGCCGCGCATAAATTCGCGACGTCGCAGGTAAATCGATTCTGGTGTGATGTCAGACTCTGGAATATCGGAAGGGCGACGAATCAACATAAGGCTCTCAAGTTTCTATCAATAGGTGTTATATCAGTTCAGACTGAAAGCAGTAGCGATAATTCCCCAGCGCCTGCGCTCAGTCATAAGTTTGTCGCTAACCCCTCACGGGATCTTACACACTTGAAAGCGGCTCTATGGCCAGGCCCCCCAACGTTACTCCCAATTCTGCAGCAACCCCTGCCACCACCGCGCGATCTTTTTCCACAAACGCGCCAGCAGACTCTAACAAACGTGACACCGAGCCCGAACGATTCGCCAGCCGCAGTGCAGCGCTGTCGCCACTGCAATGAGTGATGGCTTCCAATACCGTCTCGGCGGGCAAATCAAAAGCTGCCATCAGGCGGTCGATTTCGGTCAATAAGGCAATCTGAGCACCAAACAAGGCATTGTTCAATAATTTGGTTTTTTGCCCCGCGCCCACACTGCCGATGTGCAAAATAGGGTTCGCATACGCGCTCAATACAGGCCGACTGTACTCTAACGCCGCCGCATCGCCCCCCACGAGCAGTGTGATGTTTCCCGCTTGGATGTTGTGCGGGCCACCACTTACTGGCGCATCTATCACACGCACCCCACGATCCGCCAGTGCTGCCGCGACTGACTCGCTGGTCGCAGGGCTGCCCGTAGTGTGAATCACAACCACAGAGGCCACTTTTACTGCCGATGCAATCCCTGCATCACCCAGCATTAGATTCTGCACTTGGTGATCACTGTATACGCAAATGATCAAAAGATCGGCTTTTTGCGCTACCGCTTGGGCGGACTCACACACTTGCGCGCCCAGCTGCGTCACTTGGCTGATAACGTCTGGCTTCCGGGCATAACAACACACCTTCCAGCCTTTTTGGCACAGGCGTTCAAGCATTGGCAACCCCATACGACCCAGACCGATCATACCCACTTGCATGGCTTTCTCCTTTCGAGCTTTACGTCATATATGATTAAGTGAGTTCCTACGTACACGCTCTTCTTGTTTCTCTACTGACTTTTTACGTGCATCCCTGTTCATATCGCGTCACCATGCCTGTTACCCACTGACACGAGTGCTGAGGTTGCACTTATGGCAGACTCAACAATCCTAATTCGATGCTTTCTCGTATAAGGAGAACCCATTATGTTACACGGCGCATGGTTAGAATTTATGACTGGTTTCCCTTCATTTCGACTACCGCTTACAAAGCTGTATGAACAAAAACGTTCAGGGCGGGCACAACAATTACTGTTGTCTCTCATCTTTGCACTCAACATCAGCCAAGTACAGGCACTTTCTACCGAGCCCCCGACTGCCAAATCGGTCACCACCGAAGCACTCGTCCAAGGGCAGGGCATCGTTTGGGGAATGGACTGGCTAACGCCGGATACGCTGATATTTACCGAGCGACAAGGGCGCATGAAGCTTCTGAACGTACAGACCGGAAAACTCACCAACATCGGCAATGTGCCGGCAGTCTGGGCTAAGGGTCAGGGTGGTCTGCTGGACGTTGTGGTCCATCACTCGTCTTCACAGTCGTCAGATAGCACACCGTGGATATACTTCACCTACAGTAAGCCAAAGGGAAAGACGGCCGCCACAACTCTGGCCCGAGCGCAGTTAATCGATAATAAACTGGTGAATTTGAGTGATTTACTGGTGACGCAATCCGTCTCGGATACGGCCCGTCACTTTGGTAGCCGTATTGCATTCGACAATGACCAGCACGTTTTCTTTTCCGTTGGCGATCGCGGTCACCGCCCTAACGGGCAGGACTTGAGCACACATGCGGGCAGTATTTTACGTCTACATTTAGACGGCAGCGTTCCTGAGGACAACCCCTTTGTCGGCCAATCCAATGCCCTACCGGAAATTTACAGCTACGGCCATCGCAACCCACAAGGGCTTTGCTACGATCAGGCCCAAAACGGTTTGTGGTCTAGCGAACATGGCCCTCGAGGCGGCGACGAAGTGAACTGGATCACCTCTGGCACCAATTACGGCTGGGCCGAGGTTTCCCACGGCAAAGAGTATTGGGGCCCCATAGACGTTGGCGAGGCCAAGCACAAAGCCGGTATGGCTGACCCTAAAAAGCTCTACATTCCCTCTATCGCCCCCGGCAGTTTACTGTGCTATCAGACAGCCGAGACTTCAGCCTGGCAGGGTAATTTGTTTTTAGGTGCTTTAAAGCTGACCCACTTAAATCGCTTAACGGTGAATGCACAACAAGAGATAACCGCAGAAGAGCGCTTACTGCAGAATCAAAACCTGCGTATTCGTGCCCTGCAACAAGACCCACAGGGTAACTTGTATGTCTCTACCGACGATGGGCAAATCCTGCGCATTGCAAAGCCGTGATCAGGAAGATGAGCCAATAACGGCCGTTAAGCCACGACCATCGGTTAACCCGTGCAGTCCATGGTAAATACCATAAGGTGTATACTGACAGTCACGGCATTCATTCAACTAGGAACATATCAGGTACTGTAATGATTTCTGAAAATGTACAACAAGCTTTATCCACACAATTGAACGATGAGTTCTATTCCGCCTACTTGTATTTGTCGATGTCGGCCTACTGCAGCCACAACGACTTTAATGGTGCAGCGACTTGGTTCAAATGTCAGTACGAAGAAGAACACATGCACGCCACTAAAATTTACAACTATCTGGTTGAGCAAGGTGTTCATGTGGAACTGCAATCCATCGCCAAACCGGCCTCTGATTTTGGCACTTTGTTAGAAGTGTTTCAGTCGTCGCTTAAGCACGAACAGTTAATGACATCCCGATTGAATGAACTGAGTGACTTAGCCCTGAAAGAAAAAGACCACGCCACTTACAACTTGTTGCAGTGGTTTGTGAATGAGCAGGTGGAAGAAGAAGCCAGCCTTGGCGGTATTATTTCTAAATTGAAATTGGTGAAATCCGATGGTTATGGTTTGCTGATGATCGATAATGAATTAGGGGCCCGCACGTTCGCGGGTGCGAGTACTCAGGCCGTCTAATATCGCACATACCTATAAGCTGCTCGATCCTCCCCCCAATGGCTTTCGGGGAAGCCTTTGGGGAGGTTCAATCATTCGGCTACCAAACCTTAGCCAACGCACCCGCTAATTCTTTT
>CBFHKY010000050.1:0-10407 GCA_965656525.1 Pseudomaricurvus sp.
CTTGCTCTTCTTCTACGCCGTCGCGGTTAATAACAAATTCTTTACTGATGCCTTCCATCATAGACTTCGCTACCAAGTCATTGGCGCGAGACCAGATATCGATCACCTTATTGTACTTCTCACCCTGAGTTACCAGACCTGAGGAGAACTGACCTTCAATTTCCTTCACTTCTTGATCAGCAGCGGCCACCAACGCATGTTTTTCAGCAGGGATCGCAAAATCGTTCACACCGATAGAAGAACCTGACTTAGTAGAGTACTCATAACCGGTGTACATCAATTGGTCAGCAAAGATGACAGTCGCTTTCAAGCCAACAATGCGGTAGCAGTAGTTGATCACTTGCGAAATGGCTTTTTTAACCATCGGACGGTTAACCAATTCGAACGGCATGCCTTGAGGTACGATTTCCCACAACAACACACGACCTACAGTAGTATCGATGATGGAAGTGCTGATATCGACTTCACCATCTTCACGAATAACGTGCTGCTCTAGACGCACTTTGATACGTGCTTGCAACTCCACACTACCCGAAAGATAGGCACGTGATACTTCTTTAGTATCCGCAAACACCATGCCTTCGCCAAGACCATTAACACGCTCACGGGTCATCCAGTACAGGCCCAATACCACGTCCTGCGAAGGTACGATGATTGGCTCGCCGGATGCTGGCGATAGAATGTTGTTGGTTGACATCATTAACGCACGCGCTTCCAACTGAGCTTCCAGCGTCAGTGGTACGTGTACGGCCATTTGGTCACCATCGAAGTCGGCGTTATAGGCCGCACATACCAATGGATGCAACTGAATGGCTTTACCTTCAATCAATACGGGCTCAAACGCCTGAATGCCCAAACGGTGAAGCGTGGGTGCACGGTTTAGCATTACTGGGTGTTCACGGATCACTTCATCCAAGATATCCCATACTACGGCTTCTTCACGCTCAACCATCTTCTTAGCCGCTTTAATGGTGGTAGCAAGACCACGTAATTCCAGCTTAGAAAAGATGAAGGGCTTGAACAGCTCGAGTGCCATTTTCTTGGGCAGGCCACACTGATGCAAACGTAAGGTAGGACCAACCACGATCACAGAACGACCGGAGTAATCCACACGCTTACCAAGCAAGTTCTGACGAAAACGACCTTGCTTACCTTTGATCATATCGGCCAAAGATTTCAGCGGGCGCTTATTAGAACCAGTGATGGCTCGGCCACGGCGGCCATTGTCCAGCAACGCATCAACCGCTTCTTGTAACATACGCTTTTCGTTACGCACGATAATGTCCGGCGCACTCAGATCAAGCAGACGCTTAAGACGGTTGTTACGGTTGATCACTCGACGGTACAAATCGTTCAAATCTGAAGTCGCAAAGCGACCGCCATCGAGAGGAACCAACGGACGCAAGTCAGGTGGAAGCACTGGCAAAGCGGCCATTACCATCCATTCAGGTTTATTGCCTGAAGTAAAAAACGCTTCCAACAATTTCAGACGCTTAGACAGCTTCTTAATCTTGGTCTCAGAATTGGTATTAGGAATTTCTTCACGCAAATGTTGAATTTCCGATTCAAGGTCGATGTCTTTCATCAACTCTTGGATGGCTTCGGCACCCATTTTTGCGTCGAATTCGTCACCGAATTCTTCCATAGCCTCGAAGTACTGCTCGTCGGTCAGCAGTTGCCCACGCTCGAGCGTAGTCATACCAGGCTCAGTCACCACGTAAGATTCAAAATACAGCACGCGCTCAATATTGCGCAGTGTCATATCCAACAACAAACCCATACGACTAGGCAGAGACTTCAAAAACCAAATGTGTGCAACTGGGCTGGCCAGTTCGATGTGTCCCATACGCTCACGACGCACTTTCGACAGCGTTACTTCAACACCACACTTTTCACAAATAATGCCACGGTGCTTCATGCGTTTGTATTTACCACACAAACACTCGTAGTCTTTTACTGGGCCAAAGATTTTGGCACAAAACAGACCTTCGCGCTCTGGCTTGAAAGTTCTGTAGTTGATGGTCTCAGGCTTTTTCACTTCACCGAACGACCAAGCACGAATCATCTCTGGCGACGCCAGTGAGATGCGGATCGCATCAAACTCTTCAGTTTGACCCTGGGACTTCAGCAAATTAAGTAAGTCTTTCAAGGGACTGTCTCCAGTTGTCTCAAGTCGAGCCTAGAGGATTTCTAGGCTCTGTTTTTTAACAATTCGTCCTGCTTTGTAACATTATAGAACCTGTGAATTAGCATAGGTTCTATTGAAGGCCACTTTGCGGCAGGAGTTCCGGCAAAGGGCAGCGCTTTCACGCTGCCCTACTCACTGACTTAACTGTCAGCTTCCAGCTCGATATTGATACCGAGGGAGCGAATCTCTTTAACCAATACGTTAAAGGATTCTGGCATGCCGGGCTCCATACGGTGATCGCCGTCGACGATATTTTTGTACATCTTAGTACGGCCGGCGACATCATCCGACTTCACGGTCAGCATTTCTTGCAAGGTATAGGCGGCACCATAAGCTTCAAGTGCCCACACTTCCATCTCACCGAAACGCTGGCCACCGAACTGAGCTTTACCACCCAACGGTTGCTGAGTTACCAAGCTGTAAGAGCCAGTGGAACGCGCATGCATCTTATCATCAACCAAGTGGTTGAGTTTCAGCATATACATGTAGCCAACTGTCACTGGACGCTGGAATTTATCCCCAGAACGACCATCATAAAGCTCTGTTTGCCCAGTATCAGACAAGTCGGCAAGACGCAGCAGATCTTTGATTTCACTCTCTTGCGCGCCATCAAACACGGCAGTAGCCATTGGCACACCTTCGCGCAGATTGTTCGCCAGATCCATGATCTCGACATCAGAGAAGCTCGCCAGATCTTCTTTGTCTTTTGCATCGCCCGTTTTGTTGTACAACTCGTCTAAGAAACCACGCACTTCTGCGACTTTGCGTTGCTCTTGGATCATGCGGTCGATTTTAGTACCTAAACCTTTGGCAGCCATACCCAAGTGGGTCTCTAGAATCTGACCAACGTTCATTCGTGAAGGCACACCCAGCGGGTTAAGCACAATATCAACGGTATCGCCATTGGCGTCATAAGGCATGTCTTCTACCGGCATAATGACGGAAATAACACCTTTGTTACCGTGACGACCAGCCATTTTATCGCCAGGCTGAATACGACGCTTGATGGCTAGATAAACTTTAACAATCTTCAGTACGCCAGGCGCTAAATCATCACCCGTTTCCAGTTTGCGTTTCTTATCTTCAAAACGCTCATCAAGAATCTTACGACGCTCAATCAGTTGCTCTTCTGCACGGTCGATCTGCTCGTTAAGAGAGTCTTCCGACATGCGAATTTTAAACCAATCGCTACGCTCTAGCTCATCCAACATTTCATTGGTAAGGGCTTCACCTTTTTTAACGCCTCGCCCATTAGCGACCGTTTGGCCAACCAATGCATCGCGTAAACGTTCGAAGGTGGCACTTTCAACAATGCGGTATTCTTCATTGAGGTCTTTACGCACAGCGTCTAGCTGAGACTTTTCAATGTCCAGCGAGCGTGGGTCTTTTTCAAGACCATCGCGAGTGAAGACCTGAACATCAATAACCGTTCCGCGAGTAGAAGAAGGTACACGCAAAGACGTATCTTTAACGTCAGAAGCTTTCTCACCAAAGATCGCACGCAGAAGTTTCTCTTCTGGTGTCAGCTGGGTTTCACCCTTGGGCGTCACCTTGCCAACCAAAATATCACCAGGCCCAACTTCCGCACCGATGTAAACGATGCCAGACTCATCCAATTTGGAAAGAGCACTTTCGCCGACATTCGGGATGTCCGAACTGATCTCCTCACTGCCCAACTTGGTATCGCGAGCAATACACGTGAGCTCTTGAATGTGGATAGTGGTAAAACGATCTTCTTGTACAACTCGCTCGGAAACCAGAATGGAATCCTCAAAGTTGTAACCGTTCCAAGGCATAAATGCGATACGCATGTTTTGCCCCAGAGCCAGCTCACCCAAATCAACAGATGGGCCGTCGGCCAAGATATCACCGCGCGCAACAATGGCGCCGGTTGTTACAATTGGGCGCTGGTTAATACACGTGTTTTGGTTCGAACGGGTGTATTTGGTGAGGTTGTAGATGTCCACACCAGCATCACCGGCTTCGGTTTCAGAGTCGTGAGCTCGGATCACAATACGACCCGCATCGACACGCTCAATCACACCGCCACGCTTAGCAACCACACAAACACCGGAGTCGGATGCGACGTTGCGCTCCATACCCGTGCCCACCAAAGGCTTCTGAGCCTTCAAGGTTGGTACGGCTTGGCGCTGCATGTTTGAGCCCATCAATGCACGGTTTGCATCATCGTGCTCAAGGAACGGAATCAATGAAGCGGCAACCGATACAACCTGACGCGGCGATACGTCCATGTATTGAACTTCATCCGATGACTTCAGGGTAAACTCACCCATGTAGCGCACGGAAATAAGATCTTCAACAAAACGGTTGTCGGCATCCAGCTCGGCAGAAGCCTGTGCAATGATGTAGCCGGCTTCGTTGATAGCCGACAGATACTCAAGTTCGTCCGTTGCCACGCCATCGACTACTTTACGGTACGGTGCTTCCAAGAAGCCGTAGCTGTTGGTCCGCGCGTAAGTGGCCAGTGAGTTGATCAGACCAATATTTGGCCCTTCTGGAGTCTCGATTGGGCACACTCGACCGTAATGAGTCGGGTGTACGTCACGCACTTCAAAACCTGCACGTTCACGAGTCAAACCACCGGGGCCTAATGCCGACACACGACGTTTGTGTGTCACTTCAGACAGCGGGTTGTTTTGATCCATAAACTGAGACAGCTGTGAAGAACCAAAAAATTCTTTTACAGCAGCAGCCACAGGCTTAGCATTGATCAGATCCTGAGGCATTAAACCTTCAGATTCAGCCATAGAAAGACGCTCTTTCACGGCTCTCTCAACACGCACCAGACCAACACGGAATTGGTTTTCCGCCATCTCACCGACGGAGCGAACACGACGGTTACCTAAGTGATCGATATCATCTACATGGCCTTGGCCATTACGGATATTGACCAATGTTTTCATAACATCGACGATATCGTCTTTCGACAAGGTGCCTTCACCCGTATCAATACCGCGCTCAAGACGGCGGTTGAACTTCATCCGACCAACGCCAGAAAGATCATAGCGCTCTTGAGTAAAGAACAAGTTCTGGAACAAGGCTTCTGCCGACTCTTTTGTAGGCGGCTCACCTGGACGCATCATGCGATAGATTTCCACCAAAGATTCCAGCTCAGTGCGAGTAGGATCGATGCGCAGAGTATCGGAAACGAATGGTCCACAGTCTAATTCGTTTGTATAAAGCGTCTCGATGGATTCAAGGCCCATCTCTTCAATTTTGCTTAATACTTCATCGGTGATCTCGGTGTTACATTCGTACAGCAGCTCACCGCTGTCTTGATCGACCAAATCTTTAGCTAAGTTGCGACCGAACAGGTACTCACGTGGTACCACCATTTCGGTCACTTCGCTTTTTTCCAGTTGTTTAATATGACGCGCAGTAATACGACGTCCTTCTTCAACAACTACTTTCCCTTTACCATCAGTGATGTCGAACGTAGCAACATCGCCACGTAGGCGGGAAGGAACAAGCTCAAACTTATATTCGCCATCATTAATCATGAAGCGGCTGGTGTCGTAAAACATTTCCAGCATTTCTTCAGAGGTATAGCCTAGTGCACGCAACAGAATGGTTGCTGGCAACTTACGACGACGATCGATACGGACATAAACCATATCTTTTGGGTCAAACTCAAAGTCTAACCATGAGCCACGGTAAGGAATGATTCTTGCGGAATACAGTAGTTTACCGGAAGAGTGAGTCTTTCCTTTATCGTGATCAAAAAATACGCCAGGTGAACGGTGCAGCTGAGAAACGATAACACGCTCAGTACCGTTGATAACAAAAGTGCCGTTATCGGTCATGAGTGGAATTTCACCCATGTACACTTCTTGCTCTTTAATATCTTTGATGGTTTTGTTCGCTGACTCTTTATCATAGATGATCAGTCGAACACGCACGCGAAGAGGAACCGCATAGGTTACACCACGCAAAATACATTCATTAACGTCGAAGGCAGGTTTGCCCAGCACATAGCTGACGTACTCTAAGGCAGCACTTCCCGAATAACTCACAATCGGGAATACAGATTTAAAAGCCGCGTGCAGACCAACATCCAAACGGGCTTCAGGCGGTGCATCTACCTGAGTAAATTTACGGTATGAATCCAACTGTATCGCCAGGAGGAATGGGACATCCATGACGTGCGGCAGTTTGCCGAAATCCTTGCGGATACGTTTTTTCTCAGTGTATGAGTAAGCCATCAGTATTCCCCAGCTTGTTCACGGATAAGGCTTGGTCTCGCCACGAACCAAGGTCGTGGAGGTTATTCGCGGAGGGCGTTCCCGGACCGGCTCTTCGCCAGACCTGCCGACTACTTTGGCTTTTGCTCAAGTGCCAAACCTCTTCACAAAAGTTTGGTCTCATGCCGTTAGCCACAAACGGCAAAAAGGCCGGCGAGCATATTGCTCGCCAGCCTGAAGTCAGACAATATTTACGACTGTCAGACTTATGTCCTGCAAAGCAATAATTACTTCAGCTCTGCAGAAGCACCAGCTTCTTCTAACTGCTTTTTAGCATCTTCAGCGGCGTCTTTCGCTGCACCTTCCAGTACAGTTGCAGGCGCTGATTCAGCCATACCTTTGGCTTCTTTCAAGCCTAGGCCAGTGATGGCACGGATGGCCTTAATCACGTTAACTTTCTTGTCGCCAGCTGCAGTCAGAACAACGTCAAAGTTGGTCTTCTCTTCAGCGGCTGCACCAGCGTCAGCGCCAGCAACAGCAACAGCAGCAGCAGCAGCAGTTACGCCAAACTTCTCTTCCATTGCTTCGATCAGCTCAACAACATCCTTAACGGACATCTCGGCAACAGCATTGATGATATCTTCTTTAGTCAGAGACATGAGTCTATTCCTACATTAACTTGAGTAGCGTTGATCTGTACGATCGGCTCTCATTAAACTGTATAAAAAACCTTTGATCGACAATGCGATTAAGCGGCTTCTTGTTCTTTTTGATCGCGAATGGCCGCAATAGTGCGAACCAATTTGCCAGCAGCAGCTTCTTTCATCACGCTCATTAGCTTAGCGATTGCTTCATCATAAGTTGGCAAGCTTGCCAGCATATTGATGTCAACCACTTCACCTTCAAAGACAGCTACTTTCATCTCAAATTTGTCATTGCTCTTGGCGAAATCCTTAAAAATGCGCGCGCCGGCGCCAGGATGTTCACTAGAGAATGCAATCAGAGTTGGACCTACGAATGAATCAGTCAAACATTCGTAAGCAGTGCCTTCAACTGCGCGACGTGCCAGAGTGTTACGAACGACTTTTACCCAAACGCCGCTTGCACGAGCCTCTTTGCGTAGGGCTGTCATAGCAGATACCGATACACCACGTGCATCAGCAACTACAGCAGACAGAGCGCCCTGAGCAGCTTCCTGGACTTCAGCGACAATCGCTTTTTTGTCTTCAAGTCCTAATGCCACAAGATTTCTCCTGGATTTGATTAGCTCAACTGTCCTGTGCAACGTTTCGTTCACAGCAGGAGCGCCAATCGTTTCTTCTATTCCCCAATACTACGAGGAACGGTTCTCGGTGATCAAATCCAGTGAGCTGCCATATAAAATACAACAGCTCGTATACTGAATTGGGTCTCACCGTCTGCGCAGGACATTAAGGCGGCAAATGTTATTCACGTAAATCGCGAGACATCAACACTGACACCACCTGCGGTCTTTGACGGCCTGCTGTACGCCTAAGCGATGAGCAGACCCCAAAGTTTTGTTGTCTGCTGGATTAGATTTCCAAGCTAGACTGATCGAGTACTAAACCTGGGCCCATGGTTGTGCTCAAAGAAATTTTCTTAAAGTACACACCCTTAGCCGTAGCAGGCTTGGCTTTTTTAAGATCGCCAATCAGTGCTTCTAGGTTTTCTTTCAACGACTTTGCGTCGAACGTTAATTTACCAATGGCACCGTGGATGATACCGCCCTTATCTGCACGGTAACGTACCTGACCAGCTTTAGCATTTTTAACTGCTGTTGCCACGTCTGGGGTTACAGTACCTGTTTTAGGGTTTGGCATCAGACCACGCGGGCCTAAAATTTGACCTAACTGGCCAACAACGCGCATGGCAGCCGGGTCAGCAATCACAACATCAAAATCCATGTTGCCCGCTTTCACTTGCTCAGCCAGATCTTCCATACCAACAATGTCAGCACCTGCTTCTTTGGCTGCTTCAGCAGAAGCACCCTGAGTAAAAACCGCTACACGAACGTTTTTACCAGATCCATTTGGCAGGGTAGCAGCGCCACGAACCGACTGGTCGGATTTACGTGGATCGATACCCAGGTTGATAGAGACGTCTACAGTCTCACCAAACTTCACACTAGAGAGGTCTTTCAATAGCGCAACTGCATCATCGATGCCGTACTGCTTGGTACGATCAATTTTTTCACGAATAGCGCGCTGACGCTTAGATAGCTTAGCCATTACACAACTCCTTCAGTTTCAAGGCCCATCGCACGAGCAGAACCTGCGATTGTGCGAACGGCTGCATCCATATCAGCAGCGGTTAAATCTGGCTGTTTAATGGCAGCAATTTCTTCCAGTTGCTCGCGAGTCAGCTTGCCGACTTTTTGAGTATTTGGACGACCTGAGCCAGACTTGATACCCGCTGCTTTTTTCAGCAGGAAGGAAGCCGGTGGAGTCTTCATGGTGAATGTAAAAGAGCGATCACCGTATACAGAGATAACTACTGGTACGGGCGAGCCTGCTTCCATACCTTGGGTCTGCGCGTTAAACGACTTACAGAACTCCATGATATTTACACCTTTTTGACCCAATGCAGGACCTACGGGTGGACTCGGATTGGCCTGTCCAGCAGGCACTTGCAGCTTAATATAAGCTTCAACTTTCTTAGCCATTATTGTTACTCCCAATGTTGGGTTTTAACGCCTCTGGATTGCTGTGGCACAGCGCACCGTCATTGGCTCCCCTTCCTCCAATTGTCCATAATATATACAGATGTTTCGGAGACGCGAAAGCCCTCCTCTGCACAACACAGAAGAGGGCCATATTTTTTAAACTAGGTCTTTTCGACTTGACTAAACTCTAGCTCTACGGGTGTTGAGCGACCAAAAATCAGTACCGCCACCTGCAACCGGCTTTTTTCATAATTCACTTCTTCAACGACACCATTGAAGTCATTGAAAGGCCCGTCAATTACGCGAACCATCTCACCTGGCTCAAAAATAGTTTTGGGCTTAGGCTTATCAACAGAATCATCGACACGCTGTAAAATAGCGTTGGCTTCTTTTTCGGTGATTGGTGCGGGCTGATCCGCCTTGCCACCAATAAACCCCATCACTCTGGGGGTTTCTTTCACCAAGTGCCAAGTTTCGTCTGTCAGCTCCATTTGAACTAACACGTAACCAGGAAAAAACTTGCGCTCAGACTTGCGCTTTTGGCCACCGCGCATTTCAACGACTTCTTCTGTAGGAACGAGCACATCACCAAACAGCTCTTGCATGCCTGTGAGTTCAACACGCTCTTTCAGTGCAGCAGCAACTTTCTTTTCATAACCAGAGTATGCATGAACCACATACCAACGCTTTGCCATGCTCCACCTCTATCCGATGATCAAGGATGCAAGCCACCCTAAAAAGGTGTCCAGCAGCCATAAAACGATTGACATCACGACAACAACCGCGAGAACAATCAAGGTCGTCTGATTAACTTCTTGACGGGATGGCCAAACCACACGACGCATCTCTGCTTGCGCTTCGCGCAGCAAAGTCCAAAACGCCATGCCTTTTTCTGTATTTACAGCAACATACGCTGCCAAGACACCGCCAGCCAATAAAGCAATGACGCGGTAAAAAATCGCCATTTCTGAATAATATGCGTTGCCAACCACACCTGCAGCGACCAACAGCACCACCACCAGCCACTTCAAGCCATCGAAGCGATACCCTTTGGCTTCAGCTTTCGCATTCATGCGGTTATAAACCTCAACAACAAACTTAGAAAATGGCAGGCCAGGAGGGACTCGAACCCCCAACACCCGGTTTTGGAGACCGGTGCTCTACCAATTGAACTACTGGCCTAAAAGAGAAAGAACTTCTTAACAAAAGACGCAAGTACCATACGGCACTCGCGCCTTCAGAGCATAAAAACTACCGAGATCACTCGATGATTTTAGCTACAACACCAGCACCAACGGTACGGCCGCCTTCACGAATCGCAAAACGCAGACCTT
>CBFHKY010000051.1:0-7955 GCA_965656525.1 Pseudomaricurvus sp.
TCACGCAGCAGTAATCTTTGGTGAAGTACAGGCATGATGTCTTTTTTAACGACATCTGCTTTGGCACTTTTACCCAACCTCAACCATTGAGGTTCTGCATCTGTATATGCGGGCCAGATTGGCAACCCAGATCCATTCGGGTTGCTGTTTTTTGCAAAACTTATCCAATAACGCCGTAGGTTGTCTCCCAGTTTTTTCAAATCCGATGGCGGGATCTTATCTCCATGAAAAATCAAATACTGATCCATACCGTGAGGCGTTCCAGGGGCGTCAACAGACGGTGCCACGTCATTGTAATAAAGCCAGACTGGCGCTTTTTTCTTCTGCCAGGTTTGCCCCAAATAATACGCTGCTAATAGATAGCGCTCGTCACCAAAAGCACGACTGTAAGCGAGTTCAGGATTTTTACGATAATCCTCGTCATAGAGTTGCTGTAGTTGTTCATCCTGCTCTGACCAGGATTGTTGATACTCACTCATGGGTATGCCTGAATGGGGCATAATGCTACCTTCAAAACTGTTGCCGCCCGTAATCAAGGCAATGTTTTCGGATCGACTTCCAACCAAACGGTATGGCTGATCTTCAATAGTATTGCCATCCACAATGGGACGAGAAAAACCGCTGACCAACTTTACTAACTGATCTGCACTCAAATTGTGAAGTGCCTTTTGTGTTGCCCCCTTCTCTAATACTGGCGCAACCAGTGTTTCCCCAGCTATTTCGGCCGGTGGTATCGGTTGATTGTTGATATCCAGCACCGACTTCTTTTGTTCATTCTGGGTCGTTGGTAGTGGCCAAGTAATGTAACCACTCTGCGCAATGGCTTTTTGGAAAAGTCCATCAGCTTGTTTACTGGCCAGCAACAGGTCAACCATCATCCCGCCCGCTGACACACCAAAAATGGTAACGTTCTGTGGGTCACCTTGGAACGCGGCAATGTTTTCTTGCACCCATTGCAATGCCAGTATTGCATCGGTCAACCCGTAGTTAGCCACATCAGAGTTCAGTGCGGGGTGCGCGAAGAATCCAAGGGGGCCAAGTCGATAATTGAGTGACACAACAATCACGCCCTCCTTTGCTAAGACTTCACCGGGGATATGACTGTTGCCACCGATAAAGCCGCCACCATGAATCCACACCATGACAGGCAGAGGTGATTCAACAGCTTCCGGTCGCCAGACGTTCAGGGTTAGGCAGTCTTCATCCATGACCAGATTTGGCACGCGAGGGTTGTCAGGCTGCATGCACGCTGGCCCGAAGTGATTGGCCTTAAGAGTGCCCTGATGCGGGTTAATCGGTTCCGCAATTTTCCAGCGTCGTTGGCCGACGGGTGGCAAAGCATAGGGAATACCTAGAAAGCGCTCAACACCATTTTCAAATGCACCACTGATGCGTCCTTGTTGCACAGAAATAATCTCAGAGGGTTGTTCTAAGATTATTTCTGACTGGGCTTGCACCGTGCCCAGCCAAGCCGCGCATGTCAGTAGCAAGACACCTGATGTTTTTGCTTTTAAAAAAAACCGCGAAATCATTCCCACCGCCTTATAGTTTCTGATCCAATGAGCTCACTTTTTGACAGCTCTAAATTATTTTTAGTTACACTGTCCGATTACTTTTAAAGCATAAACTAAATAGAACCAATATAACCAAAGCCAGTGAAGCTGGAACAAACCAAATACTGGACCAATCGTGGCCGGCTGGTGTGGCGTAACGGTCGGTTATATGCCCTGCAACCGCAAAGCCTATAAGCATACCAACGCCGTAGGTTGCTAGGGTAACCAACCCTTGGGCCGAGCTGCGGTAATGTTGTTTTGCCGTATTGTCGGTGTATATCTGACCGGTAACAAAAAAGAAATCGTAGCATATTCCATGCAGTGCGATTCCAATCATCAACATCCATAATTGATCGCCACTCTCGCCCAAAGCAAACAAACCATAGCGCAATGCCCAAGCGGCCATAGCTAGCATTAACGTCAGCTTGATGCCAAAACGCGTCAGGAAAAGAGGCACACACAACATCAATAACATTTCGGAGACTTGGCCGACGGTCATTTTGGCAGTGGAATTCTCTACACCAATTTCGGTCAGGAACGGACTGGCGTTTTGATAGTAAAATGCCAGCGGAATGCAGATCAGAATAGATGCGATAAAGAAAATTAAAAAATTCCGGTCTTTGAGCATCTGCAAAGCATCCAGCCCAAGCAAGCTGCCAAGTGTTGTACCCTCTTGCGCTGATTGCGGGGGTGTTGCAGGTAGAAAGAAACTGAATATCCCTAAAATTGCCGAGGCAAAGGCCGCCATCAAAAAGGTATACCTAAGTTCACCCGCAGTAATAGCACTGGCAGAATCCCAAGAAAAAGCGAAACTGATCAAAAGGCCAGCAACAATCCAGCCGATAGTTCCCCACACTCGAATGTTGGCAAATTCCCGTGTTGGGCTTTTTAAATGGGTAAAAGAGATGGAATTCACTAGCGCCAAGGTTGGCATGTAAACAATCATGTAAGCCAGAACAGCAGGATAGAACAGCGAGAAGTCATCCGCGGAATACAGGACATACATAAGTCCAGCACCGCATAAATGCAGTATACCGAGAATACGCTCAGCATTGAAAAAGCGATCCGCAATCAGACCAATAATGAACGGTGCAACAATAGCTCCCCAGGACTGAGTAGAAAATGCCATACCGATCTGACCGCCGGAGGCCGCCAGATTATTAGCCAGAAACGTGCCTAAGGTGACGAACCATGCGCCCCAAATAAAAAATTGCAGGAACATCATGACGCCTAGCTGAGGCTTCGAGAAATTCTTCATGGATTAATATCCTTTTTTATTATGATCATCTAAAGCAAGACTCTCAATCGGCCATTATATTACTCAACCCATCTCAGAGTGTAAACGTTTACATGGCAGGCAGAGGTGTTTAGGATTATCTTTCAAGACGCGACTCACTTGAACAGTAATACCATTCCTTTAATAGTGCTCGGGTAGCGTGCCAGAAGAATATCATCAACCATTAATAGGCCATTGATTTTGGAGACGAAATGAACAAAGAAAAGCACAGTGCTGATAGACGCACCAGTAGACGTAGATTCCTAACAGCCAGTACGTTGGCAAGCGCCTCACTGGCAACTTCCTTAGTCTCCGGCGGCGAGCGTGAAATCGGTATAAAAGGGAATCTCCAGGGCTTGGTGCATGTTGCCTACTTCTGGCTGAAGAACCCCGAGTCTGAAGAGGACCGTCAGGCTTTGATTGATGGAGTTAAGCAGCTGGCGCAGGTTCCATCGGTAAAAGCCCTTCACGTCGGCATTCCTGCCATAACAGAAAAGCGTGACGTGGTAGATAACAGCTTCCAGGTTGCAGAAATCATGCTGTTCGACAGCGTGGAGGATCAAAAAACCTACCAAGACCACCCTCTTCATCAGCAGTTTATCGAACAGCACGCCCACCTGTGGGACCGAGTCGTTGTTCACGACTCTGTAAGCGCATGATGGCAAAATGATTTAACGAACGACAAGCAAGCTCATTGTGGCGATGCGGTAAGAACTCACCATCCCGCCCCCTTATCTCGAGGAATGATTAAGAATGTTGTATCGTCAAATTGCCACCTTATCGGCACTGTCACTAGCTTTGGCATCCTGCACCTCGATAACTGGCACCACCGCTTGGATGGGTAGAAGGTGCGGCCAGAATCTGATCGAACGCCTGTTGCACAGAGCGGTAGTGTTGCGGCTTACCCTCGCGCTGGGATAGAGTCATGTAGAGCGAACCCACCAACTGCGCATCGGCCTGCGGGTGGTTGGCAGTCTCTTTTGCAGTCTCGTTTTTATTACCGCTGGCAAACCAAGCGAGAGCCCCCAAGATTAGTACCGCGGTAACAACTAGCGCCTTTCTTTTTACCTTCACGTGCAATCCTCTTTCAATCAACGCAGTTGATCGGGAGTAAATTTTTCCATGTCGTCATAGTCGAGATTCTCGCCCGCCATTCCCCATATAAAGGCGTAATTTGCCGTACCGACACCGGAGTGAATCGACCAGGACGGCGAGATAACGCCCTGACAATTGCCTAACCAAAGGTGGCGCGTATCAGTGGGTTCACCCATAAAATGGCAAATGGCTTGCTCATCTGGCAGGTCAAAATAGAAATAGGCTTCGTTGCGACGGCTGTGCAAATGCACGGGCATGGTATTCCAGACTGAACCGGGCTTGAACTCGGTTAACCCCATTTGCAACTGACAGGTTTCTACCACATCGGAAACCAGCAACTTGTTGATACGTCGCTCGTTGGCGCTGGTGCCATTACCCAATTCCACCGCTACAGCATCTTCGAACCGTACGTGGCGATTAGGGCAGGACCGGTGGGCGGTGGCAGAATTGAAATAGAAACGTGCAGGCCTTGCGACATCGACAGACTCGAAGGTCACTGTCTGATTGCCGGCCCCCAGATAAAGCGCATCGCGGCAATCCAGCTCATAGCGCTCGCCATCGGCCGTGATCACACCCGCGCCACCAATATTAATAAAACCGGCCTCGCGACGTGTGAGGAAGTCGGGAGACTTAAGCAACTCAAAGCTTTCCAGTGCCACCGTTTCAGTGGTCGGCATAATTCCGCCGACAATAAAACGGTCGATCATGGAGTAAACCAGTTCAACCTGGTTGGCAACAAACAGATCGGAGACCAGGAAGCGGTCCCGTAAAGTCTGGGTATCGTAGCCCTTGAAGTCTTCGGGATGAACGTTGTGTTGGATACGAAAATTGACAGACATAAAAGATCCTCTGGTTATCGGTCAGTATTTAACGGGCGAGCCAACCACCATCCACGGCTAGCAGATGGCCATTGACATAATCACTGGCTCGCGAGGCCAGAAAGACAACCGCTCCCCCCAGATCCTCAGGATTCCCCCAACGTCCGGCGGGGATACGGGCGGTTATCTCTTGATAACGCTCACTATCTTCACGCAGGGATGTCGTGTTATCGGTACTGAAATAGCCGGGCACAATGCCATTAACCTGGACATTGCGACCTGCCCACTCATTGGCCAGTGCTTTGGTCAAGCCAGCAATGGCGTGTTTCGAGGCGGTATAGGCCGGTACACGGATGCCTCCGCTGTATGAAAGGAGAGAGGCAATGTTGATGATCTTCCCCTGACCTCTTGCCAACATGTTACGGCCGAGTTCCTGACTCAAGTAAAGCGCGGCATTGACATTGACCTGCATCACCTCATCCCACATTTGCATGGGGTAATCCTCGGCGGCAGCGCGGTAAATCGTCCCCGCGTTATTGACCAGCACATCAATGCCATCCTCACGCGCATCCAGAGCTTGCACCAACTGTTGCAGCTCCGAGCGACTGCTGCAATCCGCCGCAAGTGACTCAGCTCTGCCACCGGCCGCACTGATGCGTGACAGAGTTTGCTCGCAACCGCCTGGGCGGCTGCTGACACAAACAACTTTGGCACCCGCTGCCGCCAGCGCCTCGGCCATGCCTTGCCCCAGCCCGCGACTGGCGCCGGTCACCAGTGCAGTCTTGCCACTCAAATCAAACAGTTCCTGCATTATCTTTCACCTCAATGTGTGCTTTCGTTGCCGGAGAGTCACCTCGCAATACCGCGTAACAACGGCGGGAATGTTCTTTGACCTGATCGGCAACACGGGGAATATCGCTTTTGGGGAAGTGGGCAGCGGGTGCAGTCACACCAAGAGCCGCCACCAATTGTCCTGAACTGTCGTGTATCGGTGCGGCCAGACAGCGTACCGAATCATTCAACTCCCAGTCATCAACTGCGTAGCCCTGCGTCAATACCCGCTGGGTACAAGCTTTTACCTCTCCCAGAGTGGTTAGTGTCCGCTCCGTAAACCGAGAAAACCCCACCGTCTGCTCTACCAACGGGGTCTGCAATATGCGGTAGCCACTGCTACGGGGTATGCGGTAACGACTCACCAGCCCTCCTCCGTTCTAAAGAGTTCAGTATATTTTAATAAGTAAATTTCTATGATTCATATTTGAGCCAAAAGGTAGATTCATACGTGCAGAATCAAGGAAAGCAAAAATAGAAAAACCGTAAGCATGAGCTAATAACATGCCTTTTCGATAGCCAATCCGCCAGCACGTGTAAACGTTTACATTTAGCGCATAGGTATCTAAAATATTCTTTCAGACTGTGACCCCAATCTCGGGCAAACAAAAGATCAGAACAATAACAACGTGTGAGACCGATTATGACTTCAACCTCCCGTAAAAGCTGGATTAAACGGCTGCTAGCTGCTTTGCTGATTCTAGTATTACTGGCTGCGGCCAAAGCGGTGTACGAAATGTACTCCCGTGGATTCTGGAAAGTACCTGTGTACGAAACCGAGGCGCCGGCCATTCCTGAACTCCAACGCCCAGCGCTACTGGTGTTCTCCAAAACCAATTCGTTCGAGCACAAAGAAGCTATTCCCGCCGCCGAGACGTTATTCCGCCAGTTAGGACAGAAAAACGGCTGGTCCGTGTACGTCACCAAAAACGCTGCGGTACACAACTCGGACGATCTGGCCCGTTTTGACACCATCATCTGGAATAATGTTACTGGTGATGTGCTAACAACAGAGCAGCGCACTGCCATGAAAGACTGGATTGACAACGGTGGCGGCTGGATTGGCCTGCACGGTGCCGGCGACAGCTCTTCGGAATGGGACTGGTATATTGATTCGCTAGTGGGCGCCCGCTTTACAGCCCACCCCTACCCCAATCAATTTCAACAAGCGGCTTTGCATCCGGAGTCTGACCACAGCATTGTCAATCACCTGCCTGCCCCTTGGGTGCGAACTGACGAGTGGTATTCGTTTGAAGGCAGCCCACGAACCAAAGGCTATAACATCCTCGTCACCATTGATGAGGACAGCTATGAGCTCGATTTCCGTGGCCAAGACCTGAGTATGGGTGAAGACCATCCAATGATTTGGAAACATTGCTCAGGCCAGGGGCGGGCCCTCTATTCAGCCCTCGGTCACACCGCCGCCAGCTACAGCGAACCGGACTATGTCTCTTTGTTAGAGCAAGCCGTGATCTGGACGGCCGGATTAAACGGCAATGAGTGCCAGAATCTCAGTCCGTAGGTCACTGGGGCTACGACAGTTGTGAAATACACCAGTTTTGACAATAAGCCGAAGATGCAACGCGGCTGTTGGGAGTGCTACGGAGCCTGATCAACCAACAAAACCATCGCACTTCCGATACAAACAGGAACACAAGGAGAACATCAATGGCAAAAGTCAGAATGGGTATGGTCGGTGGTGGCGAAGGCGCTTTCATCGGTGCCGTACATCGCTGGGCTGCAGCACTGGATGGCGAAATAGATCTGGTTTGCGGTGCCTTTAGTCGTGACGCGGAAAAGTCCGCACGCTCAGGTGCCGCCTTGCATTTGTCTGCCGATCGGATCTACTCCAGTTATGAAGCGATGATAGAGGGCGAGAATGCCCTGCCTGCCGAACAACGGATGCAATTTGTGGCTATTGTCACGCCTAATCACATGCACTTTCCTGTGGCTCAAGCTGCCTTGAGTGCAGGTTTTCATGTGATGTCTGACAAGCCCGCTACCTTTAACCTTGACGAAGCCCTGCAACTACGCGACCTGGTTAATAAAACCGGTTTGCTCTACGGTCTGACTCACGCCTACACCGGCTACCCCATGGTAAAAGAGGCGCGGCAAAGAGTCGCTGCCAACCAACTGGGAGCAATCCGCAAAGTGGTAGTGGAATACCCGCAGGGCTGGCTCGCCTCTACGGAAGACGAAGCCAACAACAAGCAAGCGGCTTGGCGCCTTGATCCAGAGCAGGCCGGCATCAGCTGCTGTATCGGCGACATCGGCGTGCACGCAGCCAATTTGGCCGAATACATAACGGGTAGTCACATCAGCAAAATCTGCGCAGATCTCACTCCCGTCGTCCCCGGTCGCCAACTCGACGACGACGGTACC
>CBFHKY010000052.1:0-7606 GCA_965656525.1 Pseudomaricurvus sp.
CGCGTTTCGTCATCGCGGTGAAATGGCCAACCCTATTTTATTCTTTTTGATGGTGATCACCATGGTGCCTCTGGGGATCAGCCCAGAGGCTTCGGTGTTGTCGGAACTGGCTGCGGGTATGATTTGGGTGGTGGCACTATTGGCCACTCTGCTGTCGTTAGATGGTTTGTTCCGCAGTGACTTTGAAGATGGGTCACTAGAGCAACTGCTGATATCGCCGCAAATGCTGTACTTTCAGGTGCTGGCCAAGGTGTTGGTGCATTGGCTGACCACAGGTTTGCCGCTCACGATTATGGCCCCTTTATTGGGGGTGATGCTGTCTCTGCCTGAAGAAGGCTACGTGACGTTGTTGGTTTCTCTGTTATTGGGTACGGCCAGTCTTAGCTTGATTGGCGCGATTGGCTCCGCGCTAACAGTGTCTTTACGCAAGGGCGGTTTGTTGTTGTCTTTGATCATCATGCCGTTGTATGTTCCCGTGTTGATTTTTGGTGCCAGTGCTGTCAACAGTGTGATCGAAGGCTTCCCTGTGGGGGGGCAGCTGGCAGTATTGGGTGCTTTTTTGGCCATGGCCACGATATTGGCACCTCTTGCGGCGGCGGGGGCCTTAAGAATCAGTGCTAATGGCTGATTGAATTAGAGTCTTTCGAGCGTATGAAAAGGCTAAGTTTTTTAGTTTTGTAGACGTTTTGCGTAAGCTTTTTAGCCCGTCACATTGTTAAGAAGTTTTAACTAGGTACAGCTTTGCAAGCAGAAAAAGTTACGATAATGAACGTTTCAACCAGATTTGAGGTGTAGACAGTGGGCTGGCAGTGGTTTCATCGATTGGGTTCCCCGCGTTGGTTTTACGAAAAAACCAACGGTTGGATACCTTGCTTGGCGGTTATCAGTATTGGGTTATTGGTGTGGGGGTGTATTTGGGCTTTGGCATTTGCGCCAGCGGATTTTAAGCAGGGCAACAGTTATCGCATCATTTATATCCACGTTCCGGCGGCATTTTTGGCGCTGGCGGGTTACTACGTTATGGCCATCAGTGGTGCGATTGGCTTGATCTGGAAAATGAAACTGGCCGATATGGTCATGAAGAGTGCGGCACCCATTGGGGCCGTGCTGACTTTTGTGTCGCTGATCACCGGAGCCATCTGGGGCAAACCGACATGGGGCACCTGGTGGGTTTGGGATGCACGCATCACTTCCATGCTGATTTTATTATTTTTGTATTTGGGGGTGATTGCACTGCAAGAGGCGTATCAACATCAGGCGTCCGCTACTAAAGCCAGTGCTATCTTATCTTTGGTGGGGATGGTGAATATCCCGATTATCTATAAATCCGTAGACTGGTGGTACACCTTGCATCAACCGGCCACCATCAAATTCACGTCAGAATCCACCATTCACCCGTCTATGTTTTACCCTCTGTTGGTGATGGTGATTGGTTTTTATGTGTTTTACGCACTGGTCTTACTTATGCGTGTTCGCAGTGAAGTGCTGGAGCGTGAGAAAAAAACCCGTTGGGTGAAAGATTTGGCCCTCGGCAGTGTCAATACAACCGCCAGTGAGGTGAAAACATGACTTTTCAATTTGCTAATTTGGCGGATTTTCTGGCCATGTCTGGCCACGGCGGCTATGTGTGGTCGTGCTACATCATCACCATACTGAGCTTAGTCTACTTAGTTGTATCGCCCATGCGACGTAAACAAAACTTGATAGATCAGTTGCGTCGACAGGCCCGTATAGAAGAAGCAGAAAATCGCGATTCAAACCGACCCCCTCAGTGAATTCGGCACAGCTACACTGATAACCTTAGTGGTAAAAGAGGAAACACAACATCATGCATCCGGTACGTAAACAGCGCCTTTATGTCGTGATTTTTATCGTCGTGTTCACCAGTGTGGCTATAGGGCTATTGGTGTATGCACTGCGTGAAAACATCAATCTGTTTTATCCGCCCTCAAAAATCGTATCGGGTGAAGCACCGATTAATAAACGCATTCGGGCGGGCGGCTGTGTGTTGCCTGGTCACGTAGTGCGTTCAGGCAAGAATTTGGATGTGAGCTTCTTAATCACCGATGGCGCGGCCAATGTAGAGGTGCAATTCACCGGTATTTTGCCCGACTTGTTTGCCGAAGGTGAGGCCGTGGTAGTGAATGGACAGCTCAATGGTGACGGTGTGTTTCAAGCCTCCGAAGTGTTAGCGAAACACGATGAAACCTATACGCCACCAGAAGTTGCAGAAGCAATGCAAAATACCGGTGAACACCAAGAAGCTTGCGAGGGAATGCAATATGATTCCTGAGATTGGCCATTTTACGTTGATTCTAGCGCTGTTCTTATCCGCTGTGCTGTCTGTGGTGCCTTTGTGGGGCGCGTATCGCGGTAATGTGGTGCTAATGCGCTCTAGCCGCAGCTTAACAACTGGCCTGTTTGTGTTCGTACTGCTGGCTTTCTTTTGTTTGTTGCAGGCTTTTGTGACAGATGATTTCACCGTAACGTACGTTGCGAACCAATCCAATAGCCTACTGCCCATGCAGTATAAAGTTAGTGCGCTGTGGGGCGGTCACGAGGGGTCTTTGCTGCTTTGGGTTTTGATTCTGGCAGGCTGGGCATTAGCCGTGGCCGTGTACAGTAAGCAAATGCCATTGGATATGGTTTCGCGAGTACTGGCTGTTATGGGTATGATCTCAGTAGGTTTTCTGAGTTTTGTACTGTTCACCTCCAATCCGTTTGATCGCAATTTGCCGAACACTCCTGCCGATGGCAGCGATCTGAACCCATTATTACAAGACCCCGGCCTGATTATTCACCCACCAATGCTGTATATGGGTTATGTGGGCTTTTCTGTGGTCTTCGCATTTGCTATTGCGGCATTACTCTCCGGCCGTTTAGACAGTGCCTGGGCACGCTGGTCGCGGCCTTGGACAACTGTGGCATGGGCTTTTTTAACCTTAGGGATCGCACTGGGTAGCTGGTGGGCGTATTACGAGCTTGGCTGGGGCGGCTGGTGGTTTTGGGATCCGGTCGAAAACGCATCGTTCATGCCTTGGTTGGTGGGTACTGCGTTGATCCACTCGCTAGCCGTGACAGAGAAACGCGGTGTGTTTAAAAGTTGGACGTTGTTATTGGCTATCTTTGCGTTCTCACTCAGCCTGTTAGGTACTTTCTTAGTACGTTCTGGCGTGTTGACATCGGTACACGCCTTTGCGGCTGACCCAGAGCGTGGTGTCTTTATTCTAGGCTTTTTGGCACTGGTTGTAGGTGGGTCGCTCACGCTTTATGCCTTTAGGGCGCCATCCGTCAAAACTACGGCCAGTTTTCAGTGGTTATCGCGAGAATCGGGCTTACTGGCCAACAATTTGGTGCTGGTAGTGGCCACCGCGACCATCTTACTGGGCACCTTATACCCCCTTATTGCGGATGCCCTAAACTGGGGGAAAATCTCTGTAGGGCCACCGTACTTTAACTTCTTCTTTGTGCCTCTGATGTCGCTATTAGCGGTGCTGATGGGCATAGCAGTCTTTTTGAACTGGAAGCGTAATCAGTGGAAAACCATCGCCAATTTGTTGAAAAAACCACTGGTGCTTAGCCTGTTACTCGGTGCGTTATGCCCATTTTTCATGGCGGATACGTATTCTTTCACCGCCGCCATCACGGTGTTTTTGGGCAGCTGGTTGTCGCTGGCCATGTTTGCGGATGTTATTTACCGTGTGCGTAACAAATCCAATAAACTGAAAGGTCTGGCGGGTTTGTCATTGGGTTATTACGGTATGGTCTTGGCGCATTTAGGTGTGGCCGTGACATTACTGGGCGCGGGCCTCAACACCATCTATTCCGATCACCGTGACATTAGAATGGCGCCGGGTGAACAGATAGAGCAAGGCGGCTATGTTTACGAATTTAAGGGATCACAGAAGGTACGTGGCCCGAATTATATTTCGGATATGGGAACCGTAGAGCTCTATAAAAACGACAAACTGTACGATGTGTTAAAGCCAGAAAAACGACGCTATTTGTCCGGTGGTAACTTAATGACAGAAGTAGGAATCAATGCTGGATTCTGGCGTGATTTGTACGTGGCCATGGGCGAACCATTAGACGATGGCGCTTGGGCGGTGCGTGTGCACTATAAGCCTTTTGTACGCTGGATTTGGCTTGGCTCTATTTTAATGGCGCTGGGCGGCATGCTAGCGATTCTGGATAAACGCTACCGTTTATCGGCAAAAACTGCCGCTGCACCCTCGGCATCAACACTTGCAAACCCTGCAACACCCTCCTAACGTCGGAGGGTAAAGCTTGGGTTGTGTGAATATTTAAGGAAACACTGTGTCTCGATTAAAGTTATTTTTGCCGCTGGGAATTTTTGTCGTTTTGGCCGTGCTGTTTTGGCGCGGGTTGAGTTTAGACCCTACGGCGATGCCATCAGCACTTATTGATCGCCCTATGCCGAGTTATTCATTACCGACCTTGGCGTCGCCAGATCAACTCACGACGGAAGCAGCGCTGAAAGGGCAGGTCACCTTGGTCAACCTTTGGGCGACGTGGTGTGTGGCGTGTAAAGTAGAGCACCCCTACCTGATAGAGCTAGCACAGCAAGGTATTGCCATTGTAGGTATCAACTACAAAGATGAAGATACCGCTGCGAAGCAATGGCTGAAAACATTAGGCAATCCTTATCGCTACAACATCGTAGATAAAAGTGGCCGTTTAGGCATTGATTTAGGGGTATACGGTGCGCCTGAAACCTATATTGTGGATAAAGACGGCTTGATACGTTACCGTCACGTGGGTGTTATCGACGACAACGTTTGGCAGCAGACCCTAAAGCCCATCGTCGATCAGTTGAACGCCGAGTGACAATTGACCCGAGTCGCTGCCCCCTGTGTGGCGAAGAGAATCGTTGCGCGCAAGTGGCTACTTCGCAAGAGGCCTTTCTTTTAGAAACATCGCCTCAAATGGAGGATAGTCGAGTGGTGATGACGGCAGAGCCTTCTATCACCCATTCAAGCGAATCAGGTTCTGACCCTTCACAAACGCAAAAACAACAACCTAGCGGTCAGCAATCAAAGGTGTGTGCATCAAACCCAAGTTGCTGGTGTTTTACGGCGGCTTTCCCGCCGGAACTGTTAGAACGTGTCCCAAAAGCGCAAAGGGGTAGTGCGTGTATTTGCGCCCGTTGTGCCGCGGAAGCTTCGGCTTAAACATACCGAAGCGGTTCATTCATCATCAAACCTTTTTTATTCTTCAGCATTAGCCGTTTCACGCGCTAGCGGTGTGGTTGCGACAGTTTTACCTTTCATCGCGCTATGAGTCGTGGCGGGTGTTTGACTTGGGTTGCCGTAGAACTCTTTAACCGGAACTGGCAATCCATTGGCATCGATAATATGGGCGTGTTGGCGACGCAACTGCCTCGGCTCAGCCACACCGCAAGAATGGGCAATGGTTTCGACCTCGTGCACCATGTTTTTAACATAATGAGCCACGCGATTCGATTTGTTGGTTGGGTCCAACCCTTTTTGTAGATCTGGGTTGTGCGTGGTAATACCGGTAGGGCAAGTGTTTTTGTTGCATTGCAGTGCTTGAATGCAACCCAGTGCAAACATAAAGCCGCGCGCACTCACGACCATGTCGGCACCAATGCAAAGCGCCCAAGCTACATCGGATGGATTAATCAGCTTGCCAGATGCCACCACCTTAATGCGTTGGCGCAATCCATGTGCCTCTAGTTTATCCACCACCAGTGGCAGACTCCGCTTTAACGGCAATCCGACAAAATCGATTAAACTCTGTGGTGCAGCACCCGTGCCTCCATCGGCGCTGTCGATGGTGATAAAGTCTGGTGCATACTCTAGCCCTTTAGCGGCAATCGCGTGGCATAACTCATCAATCCACTCACTGTTACCAATCACGGCTTTAAAGCCGGTAGGTTTACCTGTGATCTCGCGAACCCGATGGATCATATCCAACAGCTCATTAAGATCACGAATATCTTTATGCCCGTTGGGGCTAATAGAGGCTTGGCCTTCAGGAATACCGCGAGTGGAGGCAATCAACGGGGTGACTTTATCCGCGGGTAAAATACCGCCTTTACCCGGTTTCGCGCCTTGGCTGAGCTTGATTTCAAACATTCTCACTTGATCGTGCTCGGCAATACCTTTGAGCTTATCGGCGCAGAGCGTGCCATCATCCTTGCGCACGCCATATTTCGCTGTACCCATTTGGAAGATCAAATCACAGCCGCCTTCAAGATGAAAAGACGAGAGAGCCCCCTCGCCAGTATTCATCCATATACCCGCTTTTTTTGCGCCTTTAGACAGCGCCCGCACTGCAGGTACAGAAAGCGCGCCAAAACTCATCCCCGATACATTAAAGATCGTGTTGGTAGAAAAAGGAGTACGTGCGTAATGCTCCCCAAAAGTGATGGTGGCGCTAGCTTGGGCGTCTTCCTCCATTACAGGGAATACGCTGTTCAGGAACAACACCTCACCCGCTTGATTGAGTAATCGAGTAGAACCGAATGCCACAGTAGAATCGATATTTTTGGCCGCTCTGTACACCCAGCTGCGTTGTGCTCGGTTAAAAGGCAGTTCTTCACGATCCAAGGCAAAAAAGTACTGACGGAAGAACTCGCCAAAGTGTTCGAACAAGTAGCGAAAACGACCAATTACAGGGTAGTTCCGGCGAACAGCGTGCTGCTTCTGATGAGTATCGACCCAATACATATAGCCGATCCAAAGCACACCCACACCCAAAGAAAAAATCAGCAACAGTGCGCTGAACTGAAGGAAGCCTGATATCAAACCGGCAGACCATTCCATAGTAAAACCCTTACAATCATTATGCGTTTTTAATGGGCCGGATAATAACAGACTTCATAGGTGGAATGCTTGCCGCACATATCGCAGGTTTAATGTAAGCCAGTTAAATAATGAACGTTGTTAGTTTTACAGCAGCCTTATAAAAATCTACAGCCTGACGGATGCCTGAGCAAAATTTAATCAATAAGGGCGATGGTAGGATTATTGAAACGTTAAAAGTCGACACGGAAATAGAGCAAACAGCAGGCATTAAGGTTTTTGTAGGCCCACCATTGCTCGCCATACAAAAGTGTGAAATATTAAACAGCAATAATGGATTGTCTTACTTTTAGCTAAGGAGCAGCAATAACGAGTATTTTTGTACCGTGGCATTAGATGTTCGCTCCTCTAGCCCGCTAACGTTTAAATAATCCTTATAACCCGTTGTAAATGACGCTTTGCTGGCGATAAGCCGTTTATTGAGTTCTATAAAAAAGCATGGCGGTGGAAACTTTGGATCAGAAGTCATGAAATACGGCGGCGCCATCTTTTAGTTATTGTGTGGGCAACCTATATTTTGTAGCCAAAGCAATTATTTAAAAGATCGCGGAACACAAATCATACTTTGGTTGTAATTTTAGTGTTGCCCCCGAACGTTTTGGTTTTAAACGCAGTTGGTAGTTAAAACGACGTAATCAATCACGTCCAATAGTCTATCAGCTTGATATTTAAACAATTATAAAAGCCGCCGTGGGGATATACATCACGCCAACGCTTTTGTATTTACGTCACTGTGACGTTGAATAAGCTGTTAAGGT
>CBFHKY010000053.1:0-5885 GCA_965656525.1 Pseudomaricurvus sp.
CACGCATTCAAAACCTAGGTCGTGCACGCATCGTAGTCGAGTAAACGTTAAAGTATGGTAACTTAAAACAAGCGGCAGTGAGGCCACTCACTGCCGCCATTATGCGCAATATTGCTCAGGTTATCGGCATCGAAGGTCAAGACGAGGACATCGCAGAATTTACTCGCAGGTTGGTGTTCAATACCCTAATTGGCAATGCGGATATGCACTTGAAAAATTGGTCTGTAATCTACAAAGACAAGCGCACTGCATCCATTGCACCCGCTTATGACTTTGTCTCAACCATCCCTTATATCCCCGATGATAGTGCGTCGTTAAAGGTGAGCCGTAGCAAGAAATTCAGCGATTTCACGCTGGATGAGTTATCACACTTAGCGGCTAAAGCCATGTTGCCAGAAAAATTGGTGTTAGATACTGCCAAGCAAACCGTGGCAGGCTTTCATGAAATTTGGGCGAAAGAAAAAGCGCATTTACCGCTTACCAATTCGATGATTGAAGCAATCGAAACACACTTACGAAGCATACCGCTACGCTAGAAAAAACCGATGAGTCATTCGTGCCCTAAATTTACTGTAGGATGTAGGTATCAGTAAAAGAGGGGTTGTATTCCCTGTTTTGGCTTAGTTATGGGAATATAGTCCCATTATTGATTGAGCAGGCGTTAAAGGGATTTTACGCAACAGTCGGGTATCTACGCAGCTGAATTATTCCTAAAAAATATAAGAAATAGAGCCTGGTTTTTTCAATGAAAAAGCGTAATCTGTATGTATATACAGTTTACGGAGGTTCTAATGAAAAGGTTAAGGTATTACCTATTATCTAAACTATTACACAGAGCTTTGGCCGTTCCTAGACTTTATAAAAGCTGAGTAGCAGTTTTCCTATTTCAAAAGGTCGTTACCTTTTATACTTTTTACAAACTCTTCAAAATCCCTCAAACGATGCTCAACCACATGCTTCACTATATCAAGGTTTAGTGTCTGGTAGTCATGGACTGCCACATTGCGAAGTCCGACCATTTTCTGCAGATTTAAAGCAAGTGGGGCTGAGATCAGTTCTGCTTTTTTGAGCAGTTCAAAGCTGTCGCGGCTGCTTTGCGGAATGCCTGTTTGATGCTGTTTGTTGAGGATGTTAGCTGCATCAATGCTGGCTTCGCAGGCACGCTGTAGATTCAAAACGATCGAATCTTGGCTGGTGTAGTCTGTGTCGAAGTTGTCTTTTGCTAACGTATAGACGTCTCGAATGCGCTTTAAGCAGCGATCAATGGTCGCTAGCTTATTGAGAATCGAATCGTTCATTTCAAATACTCCTGCAAAATATCCGCACGCTCTTCGTTTAAGTGCTGATACATGGACATGATCTGCATCTCAAATTTCGTCTGTTCGTTTTCGCTACCAAACAGTAGCTTGCCATTCATGATGACTTGGTTTTGTAAAACGGTCGATGCAGTTAATAGATCCACTAAATCGACGTCTTGGCTGAACTCGATGGCGAGGGTTTGCTCCAAGTCGAAGCGTATTACGGGGTCTAACTTCTTCTCCAGTAGCACGGCTACATCAATATCACTTGAAGGCGTAGCACTGCCATCTGCTTGAGAGCCAAACAGGTAAATTAACCTTACATCTGGCATCAGGTTTTTGACGGCTTGGATTAGGCTATTTTTATCGAGCATGGCTGCACCTTCACTATTCAGGTTATTCGATATTCTGGATCTGCTCGCGCATTTGTTCAATCAAGACTTTTAGCTCAATCGCCGATTGTGTGGTTTCGGCCACAATGGATTTGGAGGATAAGGTGTTAGCCTCGCGGTTGAGCTCTTGCATTAAAAAATCCAGTCGGCGACCAATACTGCCTTTTTGTGTCAGGGTGCGGCGCACTTCGGTCACGTGGGTGTCGAGCCGGTCCAGCTCTTCGTCTACGTCGGTCTTTTGAGCCAAGTAGACCATTTCTTGTTCCAGTCGATCTTGATCCAGTTCGGCTTTTAAGTTTTCGAGCTTTTCTAATAGGCGTTGGCGTTGGCCATCAAGAATGGAAGGCAGAATGGTGCGCACGTGCTTGATGTGTTCGCTGATGCCGTCCAACCGCTGTTCGATCAGTAGCTTGAGTTCTTCCCCTTCACGGCTGCGGTGTTCAATGAGGCTTTCGATGGCGTGCTTGAAGGTACTGTTGGCGGCGCCTAAGACCGTGTCACGATCGATGGCGTTATCGGCCATGATACCGGGCCAGCGGAGCACATCTAAGGGGCTCACGGGGGCTGGGTTTTCCAGTTGTTGGCTGATGTCTTGCAATGCTGCACTGATTTGTTTGAGCCGCGTTGGGTTGATGTTTAAAGAGCCATCGGTGCTGTCGTCCAGTTGGTAGGTGAAGGTGACTTCTACTTTGCCACGGGAAAGCTGCTGGCGCAGTGACTCACGCAGGGTGGGTTCCAGCTCGCGAATCAAATCCGGCAGCCGAAAATGTGGTTCTAGATAGCGGTGGTTAACGCTGCGCACTTCCCAGATCAGTGTCCCCCATGGGTGCTTAGCTTCTTGTCGAGCAAAGCCTGTCATACTGTAAGGCATGGCGTTTCTCCTTCATTTTATGCAGTCGCGTGTGGCGAATTCAGCCGGCTATCGTAACACAGACGGTTTTATACGACGCGCTGTTGGCCGGCCTCTCTGCGGCAAAGACCAAGCCGTACTTTAGCAACACCTTTGGGTATAATGAGCGCTTCTGGGCGCAATGATCCGATCATTGTGCCGACATTTTTTGGCTATTGAGCTTTTTCAACAATTGAGGTTTTTTATGCAGCGACCCAGCGGCCGTTCAACCGACAGCTTGCGCGATGTGCGTTTCACCCGTAATTACATTTGTCATGCCGAAGGCTCGGTGTTGGTGGAGTTTGGCAATACCAAGGTGATTTGCACCGCCAGCGTGGAAGAAGGTGTACCACCGTTTATGCGTGGCCAAGGTCGCGGCTGGGTAACGGCGGAATATGGCATGCTGCCCCGCTCTACCGGTTCGCGGATGCGTCGTGAAGCTTCCAGCGGCAAACAAGGTGGTCGCACGGTAGAAATTCAGCGTTTGATTGGTCGTTCATTGCGTGCGGCTATTGATTTGGATGCACTGGGCGAAAACACGATTAAAATCGATTGCGATGTGATTCAGGCTGACGGCGGTACACGCACGGCTTCGATTACGGGTGCTTGTGTGGCGCTGGCAGATGCCATCAGCTTTTTGCGGAACAAAGGCAAGCTGAAAGGTGAGCCGTTGGAGCGCATGATTGCATCGGTATCGGTGGGAATTTATGAAGGTGAGCCGGTACTGGATTTGGATTACCCAGAAGACTCTTGTGCCGAAACCGACATGAATATCGTGATGGCTGACGATGGCGGTATTATTGAAATTCAGGGCACGGCAGAAGGTAAACCGTTTACCGAGGCAGAATTCGCGGCCATGTTAGCACTGGCCAAAAAAGGCATTGGCGAGCTGGCCGCAATGCAAAAGGCGGCCTTAGAAGCCTAATGGCTTGGCCGAACAAACGGGGAGTTTGTTCGGCCTGCCCTGCTCTTCTTTACTGATCGCGGTTCATCGGTGATCAGTTAATAATCTCTTCGATGTCTTTCACCGATTGCTGCAGTTCGATGTCGGTCTGCGTATTAAAAACGGATTTATCGGCTGTGATCGTCAGAGTTTTGATTTGGCCGCCCAGCGCGAACAGTTTATATTTTGGCGCGCCATCGGTGACGATCGTGAACGTGTAGGTTTGGCCCGGTTGCAGTGTGCTTTTCATCGGTGTAATCGAAAGAATGTCGTACTCATTATCGTGATCATCACTGACACTGAACAGGTTCTTATTGCTGATGTCAGCTTTTATGGGGGACTGGCTCACTTCAGACACCGTAACTTTGAAATCGATTTCTGTGCGGCTGTCGATACGAGAATTGTTGCTGTTGGGGATGGGGCTCTTTTTGGTGTTAATCACCACTTCGCCAAGGGCAAAGTTCAGGTTGCTTTCGCTGTATACCTGATGGCTGGCAACACGTTTGTTTTGGATGAACGCCCAGCTGCCATCGTCTTTCAAGCGCACGCGTGAACCGGATTCGCTGGTGGCAAAGCGATCTTCGTTTTTGTATTCCCAAGAACCGTTGTCTTTGAGCAAAATTTCGCGGCCATCATCACCCACGGCACTTTGGTCGGCAAGTGTTGATAGCGGGAGCGTACTAGCAAGCGCAGTGCAGGCAATAAGTGAAGCTTTTGTGATCTTAGATAACACGGCAGATGTCCTTAGGTTTTGAATCAAAGAGCTTCATACTAGGCGAAGTTGAGGGTGAGTGGAAGCTGGCCTCTCGCTCGATTAAAAACTGTTCAACAGGCTGTCTAGGGTTTCACGGCCGCGCGCTTTATTGACTTCGGGGTTGTTATCGCCAAAACCTTCGCGGCTGATGTCGTCGCTGGGCAGCTCATCAATAAAGCGGCTTGGAGTAGTATCCCACACTTCACCGTACTGCTTGCGTCTGGCGGCGAGAGTCATGTGCAAGACTTTTTTGGCCCTAGTAATGCCCACATAAGCGAGCCTTCGTTCTTCTTCGACATTGCCTTCTTCGATACTGGAGCGATGCGGCAGAATGTCTTCTTCCATACCCGCCAAGAACACGTAGGGGAACTCCAGCCCTTTGCTGGCGTGCAGGGTCATCATTTGTACGTTGTCGGGTTCTTCTTCCTCTTCCGACTGCCGTTCCAGCATATCCCGCAGCAGTAATTTGTTGATGGCGTTTTCCAGGCTGCCGGAACCGTCTTCGGCATCGTCCCGCTCAATGATGGTGCGGATGGAATCCACCAGATACCAGACATTTTCCAGTCGTTTTTCGGCCACTTTCGGGCTGGAGGCATTTTGGTGCAACCAAGATTCATAGTCGATATCGTCCACCATTTGTCGCACGGCGGCGACAGGGTCACTGCTGCGGCCCTGCTCACCAATATGCAGCAGCCAGTGGGTAAAACGCTGGATGCGCTCGTGACTTTGCTTGGGGATATGGCCTGCCACGCCCATTTCCTGACAGGCCTCAAATAAGCTGACATCGCGCTCGGTAGCGTAGCGGCCCAGAGCCTCTAGCGTGGTGGTACCGATCTGTCGGCGCGGGGTGTTAATGATACGCAAAAAGGCGTTATCGTCATCGGGGTTCACCAGCAGGCGCAGATAAGCGAGGATATCTTTGATCTCTGTTTTGGAAAAAAACGAGGTACCGCCGCTGATGGTGTACGGAATCTGATGTTGTTGCAGTTTGATTTCCAGCAGGCGCGACTGATGATTGCTGCGGTAGAGAATGGCAAAATCCCCGTAGCGCGCGTTGCGATTTTGGCGCTGGGTAAAAATCTCGGCCGCGATGCGTTCCGCTTCGGCGTCTTCATTGGCACAGCGAATCACTCGCAGTTGATCCCCCATGCCCATTTCGCTCCAAAGCGCTTTTTCAAACTCGTGTGGGTTGTTGGCAATCAAGTGGTTGGCGCATTTGAGTATGCGGCTGGTGGAGCGGTAGTTTTGCTCTAACTTGATGAGTTTGAGGCTGGGGAAATCTTTGCGCAACAGGGATAAGTTTTCGGGGCGCGCGCCACGCCAAGCGTAGATAGATTGATCATCGTCTCCCACCACTGTTAGAGCACCGCGATCGCCAATCAGCAATTTCACCAATAAATATTGGCTGGAGTTGGTGTCTTGGTATTCGTCGACTAACAGATAACGAATTTTGCGCTGCCAGCGTTCGAGCACATCAGAGTGGCTCATAAACAGTTGTGCGGGGATCAGAATCAAGTCGTCGAAATCTACCGCGTTATAAGCCAGCAGAGCCGAGTTATAGTATTTGTAAATATGGGCGATTTTTTCTTCGCCGGGGCTTTGTGCGTGG
>CBFHKY010000054.1:0-5174 GCA_965656525.1 Pseudomaricurvus sp.
AAAGCGGTGCGCATTCTATCATTGTAAGGTGGTGTGTCAATAACTATTTGATTAAATAAGCTATTGATTCGTTTCATGTTTTATTTAAACCCAATGTGTTTATTCTGCGCCCAAACATTAGGGTGCATTCAGCAAAGGTGCCCTAGGCTACATAGCATCATAACTCGATAGCCTCATAACTCGCAGAGTTTCAGTGACTTCTGCTACGGTAAGCGTGAAGAAATAATGCGATATCAATAAGTCCATCTCTCGGCATTCGATAAAGAGTGCAAAATCGGCTCTGATGGTACTCATGGCCAGGGACAACTAGACCAAAGGCTAATAGCGATGGTTAAAGAGGACTTATACAATCACAACAACAAAGATAGCAGGAGGTTCTACAGCATGAATTACGAAACCGAGTATCAGGCTTCGATTCATAGCCCTGAGCGTTTCTGGGCAGAGAAAGCCCAACAACTGGACTGGTTTGAGTTCCCGCAGACAATTATTGATAAAGACGAAAACGGCATTGATCGCTGGTTTACAGATGGGGTGATGAACACCTGCCATATGGCTCTGGACGCTAATGTAGCCGCCGGCCACGGTGATCAGGTGGCGATCTATTATGACTCCCCCGTCACCCAAAAAAAGCAGGCCATCACCTATAAACAGTTAACCGATTCTGTCGCGCGCTTTGCCGGCGCACTGCAAGATCAAGGGGTCACAAAAGGTGACCGAGTATTGATTTATATGCCGATGGTGCCAGAAGCCGCAATGGCGATGCTGGCCTGTGCTCGGCTTGGCGCCGTGCATTCGGTCGTGTTTGGTGGTTTTGCTGCGCATGAATTGGCCGTACGCATTGATGATGCTCAGCCATCGGTGGTGGTGTCGGCATCTTGCGGCATAGAAGTGGATCGAATTATTGAATACAAGCCCCTGCTGGATGAAGCCATCAGCAGCGCCACCTACAAACCACAGAGCTGCATTATTCTGCAGCGCCCCGAATGCGAAGCCACGATGACCGAGGGGCGTGACATCTGCTGGGCAAAGGCCACTGCTGCGGCTACAGCTGCACCATGCACCCCTGTTCTGGCGACGGACGCGTTGTACATTCTTTATACCTCTGGCACCACAGGCAAACCCAAAGGGGTTGTTCGTGACAATGGCGGTCACGCTGTTGCTATGCGCTACAGCATGCAGGCCATTTATGGTATGCGCCCCGGAGATGTGTTCTGGGCGGCTTCTGATGTGGGCTGGGTAGTCGGTCATTCCTACATTGTGTACGCCCCCCTTCTGAGCGGCCTAACGACAATATTTTATGAAGGCAAGCCGGTAAAAACTCCTGATGCCGGTGCCTTCTGGCGCGTGGCGGCAGAATACAAAGTGAAGGCCCTGTTTTCGGCTCCCACGGCTTTTAGGGCCATCAAAAAAGAAGACCCTGAAGCCAAATTGTTCGACCAATATGATTTGAGCCACCTCGAAACGATTTTTATGGCGGGCGAACGGTTGGACCCTCCAACTTATGACTGGGTAAAAAACATCACTAACCTGCCAGTTATTGATCACTGGTGGCAGACAGAAACCGGCTGGGGCATCTGCTCTAACTTAATGGGTATTGACCCTAAACCCTGTAAGCCAGGATCTTCCACGTTACCCAGCCCAGGCTTTGATGTGCGTATTTTGGATGATGCCGGCAATGAAGTCGGTCCGAACCAGCAGGGAAACATCGCCATTAAGCTGCCCTTGCCCCCCGCTTGTTTACCGTCCATCTGGGGGAATTTCGAACGGTTTCAGGCCGGTTATTTAACGGCATTTCCTGGCTATTACAGCTCTGGCGATGGTGGTTATAAAGATGACGACGGCTACGTTTTTATCATGGGGCGAACCGATGACGTGATTAACGTTGCCGGCCATCGGCTGTCGACAGGTGAAATGGAAGAGGTGCTCGCAGGGCATTCTGCCGTTGCAGAGTGCGCCGTGATTGGGATCAATGATTCCCTAAAAGGCCAATTGCCGATTGGTTTGGTTCTGCTAAAAGACGGCGTGAATATCAGCGCCGAGCAGCTCAACGCCGAGCTGGTGGCCAGCATGCGCAAAACCATTGGCGCCCTTGCCTGTTTCAAAACCGCTCTGATTGCGCAGCGCCTGCCAAAAACGCGCTCGGGCAAGATCTTGCGTAAACTGTTGCGCCAAATAGCCAATGGCGAGCACTACACCATCCCTTCTACCATTGATGACCCAGCCAGTGTTCCAGAAATCGAAACACTGCTGCAGAAAAATGGTTTAATCACCGCTTAACCCCAACCCAACAAAAAAGGCCTCCGTTGTGAGGCCTTTTTTACACAGTTTAACGAACAACCTAACCGAAGTTCGATATTCGCCATCGATTGCTGTCAACCTAAAGACTAGACTGACTTAAAGCCTCATAGCTTTTTTCCAGTTTTTTAAGCTGCTTTTTACCAATTTCACCGGCCGTAACGTTCAGTGCATGGCGTAAACGCGCGCGGCTCATGTCTGGCCCCAACAACACCATGGAATCCATCACTGAAAACGAAGATGTAGTGCCTGCAATCGCGATGAACATGGGTGCTAAGAAATCTTTGAGCTTGATATCCATTTCACCCGACAGTGTTTTTAGGGTGGCGAAGATCTCCTCGCGATTCCATTCACGCAATGCCTCCAAACGCCATAGCGCAAACTGCAGTGCTTGCTTGAGCTGCTCTTCTTCTAAGTTTATTTCGGCAAACGATGCACTGTTCAACGGTAATTGACCAGAGGCCAAGAACGCCGCCAGCGGAGCAAAATCACTGAGGGTGTGCATGCGAGTTTGCGCGTGTGGCAGCACGGCCATAAGACTCTGGCGGTTGAACATCCAATCCTGTAAACGATCGGCCAACTGATCTAAGGAAAGGTCTTCGCGAATCCACAAGCTGTTCAGCCAAGACAGTTTCTCTACATCAAAGATCGGACCGCCCAGCGATACGCGCTGCACATCAAAATTGTCGATCATCTGTTGCAGCGTAAACTTTTCACTTTCGTCCGGCATGGACCAACCCATACGGCCCAAATAATTGATCACCGCTTCTGGCAGAAAGCCCATTTTCTTGTAATACAGAATCGATGTCGGGTTTTTGCGCTTACTGAGTTTGGATTTATCTGGGTTGCGCAACAGTGGCAAATGACACAATTGTGGCATATCCCAGCCAAAGTATTCGTACAACAATTTGTGCTTGGGTGCCGAATTGATCCACTCTTCGCCACGCAGTACATGAGTAATGGCCATCAGGTGGTCGTCCACCACGTTGGCCAGATGATACGTAGGCATGCCATCGGATTTCAACAAAATCTGTGCATCCACCTGCCCCCAATCCAGCTCGATGGTGCCACGCAGCATGTCATCGATGGGGCACGGTCCCTCACCTTCTGGCACTATCATGCGCACCACGTAAGGCATACCGTCCGCTTGACGGCGAGCGACTTCCTCGGCTGGCAATTGCAGCTCACTGGGTTTTAAGGCCGCAAAGCCCCCAGCCGCACGGCGGGCATCGCGCAGTTCATCCAACTCTTCTGGGGTGCGGTAGCAATGAAACGCATGGCCTTTTTCGACCAGTTCTTGAGCGTATTTGGCATAGATGTCTTTGCGTTCGCTTTGGCGATAGGGGCCATAATCACCACCTACATCGGGGCCTTCAGCCCACTCTAATCCTAGCCAGCGCAGACTATCAAGAATGGCTTGCTCAGAAGCAGGAGTAGAACGTACTTGATCAGTATCTTCGATGCGCAGAATAAACTGGCCGCCATGCTGCTTGGCAAAACAAAGGTTAAACAGGGCTATGTAAGCCGTGCCTACATGGGGGTCGCCGGTGGGCGATGGTGCAATACGGGTTCGAACAGTCATGGAGTCCGCTTCTCGGTCATTTCAGAGGAAAGAAAAACGGCGATTATACGCAAATCCCAGTAGCGCAGCCATGCCCTTGCGAATGCCGCTGAACTATAAGCGCCAGTATGTTAGCCCAGCTTCAGTAAGCTCACTGCGATCCAGACACGATTTCACATCAATCACAATGCCATTGGCGTGCATCAATTGACTCACTTGTTCTATAGACAGCTCGCGATACACCTTGTGCGGCACGGCCAGAACAAGTGCATCCGCTACAGGGAGTTCATCCCACGGCGTTAACTCTAGGTCGTACTCTTCTTTACCCTCACGGCGGCTCGGCAACTTACCTTCGTGCACATAGCAATAGTTTTAAAATGACGGCCAAAGCCAGCGGCAGACCCACATACCCCAACCCAATCACTGCGATTGTTTTCATAAAAAACCTAAACATCCATTAAATATTCAACTATCCCTATACTAGATAGAATATTTTTAGTAAGCGGACCAAATGGGTGTAGCCAATATGACACACTTAGTATGGTTAACCGCAAAGTATACATAACAATGAATCCAACTCAGGGAACACAATAAAGCGGAAACCACTTAGAAGTTAACAACCAATCAGCGAGCAACCCATGGATTCCGGCATCAACCAACAGTTTATAACCAATCTCTGGAGCAAAGAGCATTGAAGTCAGACCTATGAGTATTCACAAAAAGGGTAACGCAATTTTTACAGGTTATTAGCAGTCATGGCCTGAGTCATCATGCTCAGTTGCACAGGCACACCTCACAATAAGCCCAAGTTTAATCAAGCCTCTCCACCCTCAAAAAGATGAACTAAAGCTGAATTAAGATCAGGGTATAAAAATTCAAAGCCATGAGACAATAACTTATCCGGTACTACTCTCTGACCTGTGACCAACACCTCATTAGCTAACTCTCCTACAAATAAGGTGAGTAACCATGCCGGAACACTAAACCTAATCAGTGTACGATAAAAACCAGCCATAGTATCTGTAAACTGACTATTAGTTATCGGCTCAGGCGCACTAGCATTGATAGGGCCATCCAACCTAGTTTCTATCAGGTACAAAATTATTGAAATCACATCGTCACGATGAATCCACGACATCCACTGTGACCCACTAGCAATTTGCATTGCCAACCCAAATGTAAAAGGTAATTTCAACTCCGCCAAAGGTCCACCCTTCTCCCCGAGAACAATCCCTATCCTCAATAGGCAAACACGAACACCCAAATTTTCAATTTTACCTGCTGATTTTTCCCAAGCGTCACACAAGTCATGTGAAAA
>CBFHKY010000055.1:0-4443 GCA_965656525.1 Pseudomaricurvus sp.
TGGCTCGCTTTTGCAGAACTGGTAAAAACCGCTAAAATTCCTGTGTATGCTTTAGGTGGAATGCACTCCGAGCATCTTGATCGTGCTGTGGAATGTGGTGCTCAAGGGATCGCTGGAATATCTTTCTGCCAGCAAAACGTTTAAACGCGAGACGCCGTCAGGTCGGCAGCAAGAGCCAGTGCCTTTAGAATTTTGGAATGTTTTTTTGTGTTAGCTTTTTACTAGGGCTTGCCGAAGCATGGTGGCATGTGGCATCAGTGAATATTCAAATCTTCTGAATGAATGTCGTCGAAAGCTGGATTGCCAGCAATCTTGTGTTTTTCTTCCGCCCACTCACCCAAATCAATCAGCTTGCAACGCTCGCTGCAAAAAGGCCTTTCTGGATAAGCTTCAGAATACTCGATGACTTTTTTGCAAGTGGGGCAGTTTAACTCGATAGGGGGTTTTGGTGATTTCATGAAGGCTCTTATCGTTTCGTCAATTTTAGTCGTCGTCGGGCTTAGTAGCAGATTGAGAAAGTTCTAGGTACTTATTGTGCAAGCTTTCTACTTGCCGCTGCAATACCTCTAGGCTTGTATCGTTCACAATAACGTCATCCGCATGAGTTAGCCGTTCAGCTCGGCTGGCTTGCGCAGCCATGATTGCCTGTACTTGAGCTTCGTTGTTATTGTCTCTCGATACCGTGCGTTGCAGCTGCAAGGTCTCGGGCGCATCCACCACCAAAACACGCTGCGTAAACTGATTTTGCCCACTCTCTATTAATAATGGGGATACCAGCACAACATACGGCGATGTCGCGGCAGTGAGTTGGTCCTTAATTTCTTGGCGAATAAGAGGGTGTAACAAGTTTTCAAGCCAGATCCGCTCACCATCTTCCTGAAAAATTTGAGTGCGCAACTGTGCTCTGTCGAGTTCACCGGAAGGCTGTAGGATACTGGGGCCAAAATGCTCTGCAATGGCGGCTAGCGCTGGGCGACCGGGCTCCACCACGGTTCGCGATACCACATCGGCGTCTACTACGGTAATGCCAAGTGTTTTGAAATGGTCGGATACGGCAGTCTTGCCAGAACCAATACCGCCAGTTAATCCTACTATGTAGCTCATGTACGGCTCACAAAATGCGTCATTGATCGGTGAAAGAGGGGTTAGTGCTGCAGGCCTGACATCTGCAAATACACGCTTGTGATTTTATCCCCCCAAAGGAGTGCGACCCAGCCGGCGATGGCCAGGTAAGGGCCAAAGGGAATGGGAGTGCTTTTATTGCGCCCTTGAATCAATATACCTGCAATGCCCAATACGGCCCCGACAAACGAAGATAAAATAATGATCAATGGCAGTTGCTGCCAACCCATCCAAGCGCCCAACGCCGCCAGCAGCTTGAAATCGCCAAACCCCATACCTTCTTTGCCGGTGAGCAGTTTAAACAGCCAAAACACCGACCAAAGCACCATATAACCGGCTGCGGCACCGAACACGGCTGAGGGTAAATCGGTGAAATAGTGCTGCGAGTTGACCATCAAACCTAACCACAACAAGGGCAGTGTGATGTTATCGGGGAGCAACTGGTGATCGATGTCGATCATGGTCAGGCTGATTAATGCCCACGTGAAAAACAGGGCTGCAAAGGTGAGTTCAGTTGCCCCGAAACTGTAAGCAATAAAACCACTGAGTACACCGGATACCAGTTCAACTGAAGGGTAACGCAGGCTGATGGGGGATTTACACTGTGCGCATTTGCCACCCAGAGCCAAGTAAGAAAGCAGTGGTACATTGTGCCAAATGCGAATGGGAGTGTGGCACTTTGGGCAGTGAGAATCGGGTTTCAGTAAGTTAAAACCGATTTGTGATTCTTTTGGGGTTGGCTGTTGCAACAGCTCACAGCATTCAGTGTTCCACTGGTTGCGCATCATAATGGGAATGCGGTGAATCACCACATTCAGAAAACTGCCTACGACAAGCCCTAAAATGGTAATTAAAGCAATAAAAAGGCCGGTGTTTTCACCGGCCAAAGAAAAGAGTTCCATAAATAATCCGTGTTAAACCGCTTGGCCCATCTGAAAGATTGGCAGGTACATGGCAATCATCAGGCCACCGACTAGAACCCCTAGCACCGCCATAATAATAGGTTCCAGTAACGAGGTCAGACTGTCGACCATATTATCCACGATGTCTTCGTAGTGGGTAGCAACCTTTGCCAGCATTTCATCAAGAGCACCAGATTCCTCCCCAATGGCCGCCATCTGCAACAGCATTGAAGGAAACAATCCCGTTTTGCGCAGTGATACGTTTAGCTGAACGCCGGTAGAGACTTCTTCACGCACTTTCAGAATCGCTTTCTCATACTTAGAGTTTCCGGCAGCGCCGGCGACAGAATCCAGGGCGTCGATCAGTGGAACACCGGCGGCAAAAGTTGTGGAAAGTGTTCGCGAAAACCGTGCAATGATCGAGTTATACACAATTAGCCCAATCACAGGTAATTTCAGCATCAATTTATCTAGGAATTCTCGGAACGCACGGCTGCGCAGTTTGAGTTCTTTGAAGCCAAAGCCCAGACCAATAGCAACCAATAAGAAAATAAACCACCATTCTTGCATGGTTTCCGAAAGGTTCATGACCATTTGTGTAAAAGCAGGCAGTTCAGCGCCAAAGTTGCTGAAGGTTTGAGCAAACTGAGGAACCACCTTAATCAACAAAATGGAGGTAACAATCACAGCGACTACGACAATGGCGATAGGGTAAGTAAGAGCTTTTTTAATTTTACCTTTGAGCGCTTCGGTTTTTTCTTTGTAGGTGGCGATTCGCTCCAGCATGGTTTCCAGTGCACCCGATTGCTCACCGGATTCCACCAAATTACAAAACAGATCATCAAAGTATTTGGGGTGCTTGGCCAAAGAGTTTGCAAACCCAGACCCAGAGGCGACATCTTCACGCAGAGTAAGAATCAACTCACGCATGGTTGGGTTGTCGATACCATCGGCGACAATTTCAAAGCTTTGCACCAGTGGCACACCGGCTTTGATCATGGTGGCCATCTGGCGGGTGAAAATAGCAATATCTTGCGGTTTGATGGTTTTGTTAAACCCACCCAGCAACGGCTTGGGCTTTTTTCTGACCGCTCTGGTGCTAATCCCCTGTTTTGCTAATTGGGCTTTTACCAAGGCTGCACTGGAGCCTATGATCTCCCCTTGGACCTTTGCCCCTTTCTTGTCGACACCTTTATAGATAAATGTGGTATTTGTTGCTACTGCGGTGGCCATATCTGTTTTTAATCCTTCGTCACTCGGTTGGCTTCTTCAAGGCTGATATGGCCCTGTGCGACTTTGCGTAGCGCTGATATTCGTAGATTGTTAAAGCCTGCTGCTCGTGCCGCGTCTGCGATCTGAATGGCATTGCCGCCTTCCATTATAATCCTTGAAATGGTGTTCGTGATGCGAACCACTTCATACACACCTATACGCCCTTTGTAACCTTTAGAGCATTTTGCGCAGCCAACAGGGTGGTAAATGGTCAGTTCTTCTCTGGGAATCCCGGTATCATCGAAACCTTCTTCAGTTAAAATCTCATCGGGAATGTCTTTAGCGGGGGTTTTGCAGTGGCCACAAAGTTTGCGTGCCAATCGCTGGGCAATGATTAAGCTCACCGTGGTGGCTACGTTAAAGGCCGGAACGCCCATATTCAGCATACGGGTGAGGGTTTCGGGTGCACTGTTGGTGTGCAGTGTCGACAACACCAAGTGCCCTGTTTGAGCAGCTTTAATGGCGATTTCAGCGGTTTCTAGGTCGCGAATCTCACCCACCATCACAATATCTGGGTCTTGGCGAAGAAAGGATCGCAGCGCTTCGGCAAAGGTCAGACCCACGCGATTGTTCACGTTTACCTGATTGATGCCTTCTAAGTTGATTTCTACCGGATCTTCCGCGGTTGAGATGTTGCGCTCAATGGTATTCAGGATGTTCAAGCCGGTGTACAGGGATACCGTCTTCCCTGAACCGGTTGGGCCGGTGACCAAAATCATGCCTTGGGGTTGATTCAATGCATCCAGGTACATTTTCTTTTGGATTTCTTCATAACCTAGGGCATCAATCCCTAACTTGGCACTGCTTGGGTCCAAAATACGCAATACGATCTTTTCACCGAATAACGTCGGTAATGTATTCACTCGGAAATCAATGGCGCGGCTTTTACTGATTTTCAATTTGATGCGACCATCCTGTGGCACTCGTCGCTCAGAGATGTCCATCTGTGACATGACCTTCAGACGTGCAGCAATCCGTGTGGCCAGCGCTGTGGGAGGGCGGGCTTTCTCTTCTAAAATGCCGTCGGTCCGAAATCGAACACGGTACGCTTTTTCGTAGGGTTCAAAGTGAAGGTCAGAAGATCCTGCCTTAATGGCATCTAACAATACCTTGTTAATAAACTTAACAATGGGTGCTTCATCGGCTT
>CBFHKY010000056.1:0-4392 GCA_965656525.1 Pseudomaricurvus sp.
GCATTAACCCTATGTTTATTCGCATTATGAGCGAGTGACAGGTCTTAGCTAAAGGCACAAGGTATGACCAAAGCCAGAAGCGAACAAATCTCTTTAGAAGATACCTCCTACTACCACTGCTATGTGCGCTGTGTGCGGCGGGCCTATTTGTGTGGAACAGACGCGGTCACGGGTGAAAGCTTTGAGCACCGTAAGCAGTGGATTGTCTCGCGCTTGCGCTTTTTATCGTACATCTATGCCATTGATGTGTGCGCCTATGCGGTGATGAGCAATCATTATCATACGGTGTTGCATGTCGATGCCGAGCGGGCGGCCAGCTGGTCCGATCAAGACGTGGTCGAGCGCTGGTTGCAGCTCTACAAGGGTAATGCACTGGTTGACCGCTGGCTGAAAAACCCTGCCGATATGGATGCTGCCAGCCTTACCAAAGTGCGGGAGAATATTGCACTGTGGCGCGAGCGTTTGTGTGATATCAGCTGGTTTATGCGCGGCGTGAATGAAACCGTGGCACGCATGGCCAACGAAGAAGAGGGGTGTAAAGGCCGTTTCTGGGAGGGGCGATTTAAAAGCCAGGCCCTTTTGGACGAGGCCGCCATTCTGGGGTGCATGGTCTATGTGGATCTCAACCCAGTTCGTGCTGCCATGACGGATGATGTTACCCACAGTGACTTTACCTCGATCCAGCAACGTCTGGGCGATTACGCCAAAGCTAAATCCCAGCATACCCAAGTAGAAAAAGCCATTATTAAGCGGGTCGATAAGCAGCAAATGCTCAAACAGGAATTGGGCTTGGGCAGTCAACCCGACGCACTGTTAATGCCTTTTGATGGCTGTGCCCATACCTCTGTACATATGGCCCTTCCCTTTACTCTTGAAGACTACTTTGCCCTAGTGGATGCGACAGGTCGTGTCGTGCGCGATGACAAGCGCGGTGCCCTTGATGTCGGGTTGCAACCGCTGGTGGTACGCTTGGGTATCGAACCTGACGAGTGGGTCAAGCATGTCAGAAACTTTGGCCGTAGTTACGGTGACTGTGCGGGATCTGTGGCCAGTATGACGCATTATGCACACAAGAAAGGTTTGTGTTGGGGTAAAGGGGTTAGTGTTTCGCGAAGGGTTTACTGCGATGCGGGCTAGGTTACTGTAATGGATAAGCTTCAATAGAAATAAGAGGGCATCCATTAATTGAATCGCCAAGGAGGGAGCTATCGCCTTTCACTCTTTCAATAAGTGCCATCGCAGAATCATGTACGTCAACATATTGTGACGCTTTAATCACGGCTCGAATAATCTTCGGGATCATTGGTGTTGTGCAGCGTATCGCTACCGATTAAAACAGGACGCCATGCGAAAGGGGCGGTGAAGGTTAATGTTCTAGGAGTTGGCAGCAGTGTTCGGTAAAGCGGCTCAGCGTTTTGTAGTGACCATCTTCGATAACCTTTTGGATCAGTTGCCAATCGAGATTGAGATAGTCGTGCACAATGGCGTTGCGCATGCCGACAGCGCCCTTTAGTTGCAAGGGGTTAACGCCCTCACAGGGGTGTTTCTCTAGCAGCTGTGCCATCGGGGTGTAGCTATCAGTACGATTGGGCAGGTGCAGTTTTTTGTTGCAGTGCTTGGCTGCGCCTATGGCTGCCTCACACAGAATCTGAATACTGCGCTCTGCGGCGGTGCGCTGAAGCAGGTGCCAGAGCCCTTGTTGTTTGAGCTCATCGAGCAGTTGTTGGTGAATGTCTACCTGCTCCCGGATGGCATCACAGTAGGCTGAATAGTTCAAGCAAGCGTCTCCTTGGTTCTGTTGTACTCTTGCCACAGCCCGTCAACGCGGTTTTGCTCTCGGCAATAACGCAGAGTGTCGTCGATGAGGATGGGGGTGCCCTCCGCCAAAATATTCACCGCCAGAGGCAGCGGCGCTAGGTTGATGTCGATGACTTGCACGGTGTGTTGAGTGAGCAGGCTCCAATCCATTGCCAAAAGTTCAGGCGCGAGACGACGTTGAGCATAAGTCAGGTCGAAGTTGTTTAACGCTATGGCAAAATCGTAATCACTGCTAGGCGCAGCATCGTTACGGGCGCGTGACCCAAACAGCCAGAGTACGGCCAGTGCTTTTACGTGGCTGGCGGCTTCGGCGACAGTAATAATGACAGGATCGTCAGAAAGGTGGGCGGGTAGTTCCGAGGCGAGCGTCGTCACTGTGTGCACCTTTTTGGTCTCCTTAGTGTGTCATGAGTGCGGGGTGCGCCTAAGATACCGTCTCGTCCCTTTCTTCTCAACCTTCTATCTTCGCAGTGACTTAATCTTTTAACTTGGGCCATCGGTCTCGGTGGTGGATATTAAGCGGTATATCGATGCCATGTGTGCGTACATACCCTCATAACCCTCCACTCTCAACTCTGTTCGTTAGGAATCACCACCTCAGTCTGCGGATACCGTTGCTGAAGTCTTTGGGTTAGAACCGCTTTGGCTTCACTGTCGCCGTGCACCACCCGAATCTGCTGAGGTGGCTGAGTGATTCCCTCCACAAAGTTGAGCAGGTCTCGTTGGTCGGCGTGAGCCGAGTAGCCCCCTAAGCTGTGAACCTGGGCGCGTATGTCGTGGCGCTCACCATCCAGCGTCACGTACCCGCCTTTTGGCCCGTAGGTTTGGATGTCGCGCCCCGGTGTGCCTTTGGCTTGGTAGCCAACAAACACGACGTCGGTGCGAGTATCGTCAATTAAAGCTTTTAGGTAGTTGGTCATTCGCCCGCCAGCGCACATGCCGCTGGCAGCGATGACGATACAGGGTTCGCCGGTGCTTTTTAAGTGATTGACGGCGGTTAGATGTTGTTCGTGAGTGTCGACCGTGTAAAGCTGATCAAAATCTAGGGGGTGGCGGCCTTGCTGTATCAGTGTGTGTGCCTCTTCATCCCAGAAAGGTTGTAGGCTTCGGTATGCATGGGTAAAGCGGCTGGCCAGCGGTGAGTCAATCAGGATTTGAATGTCTTGCCACTTTAGGGGTGTGTTGTGGTCGCTTTGGCGCCGGTCTGCAAGGCGCTTTTGTCCGATACTGTGGATAAGGCCTTCCAGTTCATAAATCAGTTCTTGTGTTCGGCCAATACTGAACGCGGGTATCAGCACAGCGCCACCGTCACGCAACGAGCGTTCAATAACACGTCGTAGTTGCTCCTGTCGGCCAGTGCGATCAGGGTGAAGGTTGTCTCCGTAGGTGCTTTCAATCACCAGAGTATTGGCTTTTTCCGGCGGATGTGGGTCTTTCAGAAGTGGTGTGTGCGGTGCGCCAAGGTCGCCTGAAAATACCACGCGGTGCTTTTCGCCGGAAGGCGATGAATTGAGTTCGCATTCCACATAAGCCGAGCCAAGAATATGACCGGCAGGCTGCAGCCGTATGTCTAACGAGCCTGCAGTGCTTGTAAAAACGGATTGCCATTGGTGGTAAGGCAAAGGGCGCAAGCGGCGTTTGATCACGGCAAGAAACTGGTCGATTAAGGCTTTGTCACGCGTGACCCCAATCTTAAGGGCATCCTCAAGGACCAGTGGCAATAATTTTGCCGAAGGCACTGAGCAGTAAATCGGCCCGCGAAAACCAGCAGCAATTAAGTGGGGAATACGCCCAACATGATCAATGTGCACATGGGTAACGATCAAAGCTTGAATGTGATCAACCGAAAAATCGATACCAAGTGCATTGCTACCAGCACCGTTGCCAGATATTTCGGCACCTTGAAATAGGCCGCAATCGATTAATACGCCGTCGCTCTGAGCAAGGCGCAGTTCATGACAAGATCCGGTCACCCCGTTTACAGCGCCGTGATGTAAAATATCAAACCATTCCATGGTTAAGCTCCTTTTTGTGTATTAAATCCTTTTACCGCGTTTTGCCTGAAGAGCATCAATGCAAATCGCCGTCAATTTCAAGAGGCCGTCGCTAACGCCGGCTGGCTCTTGGCATATGGCGAACCACCCAAGACAGCGTCAGCAATATCACTACGGTGGCCGCATTAGCAGGCAGTTGTAAGCTGAAATCAACCGTACTGTGTAGCATTAACGCGATCACCACCATCATCGGGGTAAAGGCCATCGCCTGAAACAGTAATGTGCGCCGTTGCCGCATGGTAGTGATCGCCTGGCGCACACTCAGTACAATAAAAGCGATTAACGGCAGGCAGCCCAATACACCGTGTTCCGCAACAAACTGAAAATAGTCGTTATGGGCATGATCGTAGTACACTCCGATATCGTCTTGCCCATAACGGGGGAAGGCGGTGTAAAAGCTGCCGGCGCCAGAGCCCAGTAAGGGTTGATCTTTGATCAGAGTCCAAGTGTCGCGGTTGACCTCGTCGCGGGTTTCTTTGGCGAACGTGGTGCCATCCATGCGCTCTTTCACTTTATCAAA
>CBFHKY010000057.1:0-1225 GCA_965656525.1 Pseudomaricurvus sp.
GCAACCCTAGCAGGGTTGAGTTCATGGTCGACGATCGCCGTTACCCCTTGCATGCTGACCATTCGCTTTAGAAAAGGGAACTTTGCCGACGCTATATCACCGGCCATTGAGGTTTTAATACTGGGGTCCAGCTGGGCAATGATGGCGGTAAAATCTTTTTTCAACACACGATCTTCATAGATCAATACCGATACTGCCGAAACGTTCAACAGGTATTCAAGCTCTTCTGGCGTCGAGAATGTACTCAGTGGGACAAACACACCACCGGCCATAGCTGTTCCAAACATCACACTCAGAAACTCAGCGCGGTTGGTCATCAACATGCCCACGCGGGTATCTTTGCCAATGCCACAGGCGATAAGCGCTTTTGCCACGTCGAGCGAGCGAGCATAAAGATCGTTGTAAGACCAACGCTCAACCTGATCCCCTTGGTGCATCACGACGGCTTCATTGTCACCAAAACGCTGTGTGATTTCCCGCAGATACCCGGGGATGGTCAATGCACCCATGCCCGGCTCTTCAGAAAGCGGCATCGCGCGTACAAGGGAAAGTGGTTCAGAGACCGGTGTATGATTCGCTGTAGCCATAATTTCAAAGTGGCTCCTGTAGATTAAAGAAAAGCCCGCGCCAGCAGACTTTTAGCAATAAAGTAAAAACGGAGCCTGATACACCCCGAAAAAATCAGTGCTTAATAAGGCAGCTCGACTTCAGCCGTACCCGTCAAAATGGTCTCGCCATCTTGGGTGGTCATGCGAACCTTAATCTTTACCACAGGGCAACCAAATGGGGATTTCTCAATTTTCTCGACCACTTCGCCGTCAATATAAGTGATATCACCTTCGAAAGCGGGGTTGCGGAACTGGGTATTGGAGTGCCAGATAAAGCCGTCATGACCAGCCCAGTAGGCGATGTAATCTAAGTGCCACGCGTTCATGGAAGCGCCGTAACCATACATACCACCCATGCCGATGTTTTCGGCTTTTTCCAAATTGACATGGCCACTTGATGGGCCAAAATACAGGCCATCGCCCATACGTGGGTCAACTTTACGAGCGTCGTGATCGTAGGTCATGTCTTCGGCGAAACCGGCGTCTTCCGTGGCAGGGTCGTATTTGCCTTCTGGCACATTCCAACGCCAAGCACCCCAGACGTTCTGACGGAAGGCGCGATACTCCGTTACAAAGGTCACAACCGAGTGCGGCCCAATCACCTTGCGCGGCAGCGT
>CBFHKY010000057.1:1325-4057 GCA_965656525.1 Pseudomaricurvus sp.
ACGTTCTGACGGAAGGCGCGATACTCCGTTACAAAGGTCACAACCGAGTGCGGCCCAATCACCTTGCGCGGCAGCGTGTCGCCCACTTGCACATCAGCAAACGCAGGCGATAAACCTTCACGATTCGACATCAGCCAATCGAATCGAATTTTGTGGATCTCTTTCAGCTCTTCTTTTGTCCAGCGGCGTGGCGACGCTCGCTCTTTGCCGTGTACAGCACGTTTGTTGGCTTCTTCACGCAGGTAACGAATAGACGTTGCACGCTCACGAGCCACCAGTTGGCCGTCTTGGTTACGGTGTTCTGTGTCACCGCGCTGGAAAACTGTTGGGCCAGCGAAGCTGGTGTCTTTGAGGTCGTAGCCATCAAAGCGACGTTTTTGAAATAATTTGTCGCCGGGATAGATGCGATTACCAAAAAACCACCACTCTTCACCACCAAAAATCAAATGAGAACCGGGGATCTTACCAACACCCGCGGGGTGGCAGCCGTGTCCGTAATCCTGCGCGACGGCAAAAGACTGTGGCGCCACAATGCCACCAAATTTGGAGTTATTCGCGAATTCTTCATCCCAATGAATGGGGTTAGGGTTATCCATCGCCATCGCCCAACGACGAATATCGGTGGCGTTACAAGGGTCCCACAATTCAGCAAAGACCACTTCTTGCCCCACCAAACGGTCGAGGTCACTCAGATCCATCTCTACAGACTTATCATTCGATTTATTGTTATCGGACATTTAGAAACTCCTTCAAATCCAGCGTATTGCAAGGCCTATCAGCGTTACACTTAAAAAGTCATAACGGCATGCAGGAGCAAAACAACAGCGAAACAAACCACACAAATACAGCGACGCGGTCCATACGGGTTACGTCACACACAGGTATCTGCCATAAGGCAAACTAAAAAATGTAAGGCTGCTAATCTGAAGAGCACAAACCCACTAGAGCGGCATGGACGTTACATCCAGCAAATCTTTCGCGGCGAGAAAGATAGACTTCTAGCAATGCTTCGTCACTTGCCAATGTAGGCAAGTGACGAAGTGTTTGTGACTTGAGCCAAGCATTTCTGTCACAAAGAAATACCACACTCAAGTACAAAGGCGGGGGCCGCGAGTGATTACTTGTTTACATCAACCACGACACGTCCGCGCACGTTACCTGCAAGCAGATCAGCAGCTGCAGGAATCGCTTCAGACAAGCTCAGCTCAGTTCCACCAATTACATCTAAGGTGGCTTGATCCAAGTCGCGAGCTAAGCGCTCCCAGGCAGCCATACGTGGGCCTTTAGGGGCCATAACACTATCCACACCCAACAACGCAACGCCACGCAAAATAAACGGCATAACTGTCGCAGGGAAATCTGGACCTTGAGCCAAACCACACGCCGCGACAGCACCGCGATATTTGGTTTGTGCACAGGCGTTGGCCAGCGTGAAGCTACCAACAGAATCCACAACACCTGCCCAGCGTTCACGCTGCATAGGCTTGCCTTTTTCAGACAAATCGTTGCGATCAATAATCGCACTGGCACCCAGACCTTTCAGGTAATCTTCTTCAGACGCTTTACCAGTAGCCGCTACTACGGTGAAACCCGCTTTGGCCAGCAGTGCAACCGCAAAGCTGCCTACGCCACCAGTAGCACCGGTGACCAAGATTTCGCCTTGATCCGGTGTTACACCGTGATCAACCAGTGCATTCACACACAAAGCAGCGGTATAGCCGGCAGTACCGATTGCCATTGCCTGACGACCCGTAAAGGCTTCTGGCAGAGCAACAAGCCAATCGCCATTTAAGCGTGCCTTCTGTGACAGACCACCCCAATGGCCTTCGCCTACTCCCCAGCCATTCAAGACCACTCGGTCACCGGCTTTGAATTCCGCGTGCGAGCTTTCACTGACAACACCAGCCAGATCGATACCAGGTACCATAGGGAATTTACGCACAACCGGAGAGCTGCCAGTAATAGCTAGGCCATCTTTGTAGTTCAGCGTTGAGAATTCAACGTCGATGGTTACATCACCCTCTGGAAGTTGAGACTCTTCCAGTTGTTCAACCTCGACGCTCTGTACGCCCGAATCATCCTTATTAATTACGACTGCAGAAAACATACTCACCTTCTCTAATAGTTTGTGGATTAATGATGGCTTCCTTCGCAGTGAGGCCCTATGCCCCGATCATTCAGACGCTGTGCAGAGACTCTGACAACATGTTCTGAATCTTAGGGTATCGAACGGAGGGCAATCTCCTCACTTGATGCGATCTTATAGACATTCCGCGCACAGGGAAACCGCTCCAAGCCGCCCTAAACAAGGGCCTATGCACGTTCTAGGAGGTACCCAAGGATACCCCCTAAGTATTTCAGCCTTCTTGAGCCAAATTTTGTAAAAATGTCTCCGCAATATCAGCGGCATAACGATTACCCAGCGTGCCCAAGTGCTCGCTCAGCATACTGCGCTTAAGATACAAATGGGTGGGGTACTCTTGCGCCATACCGATGCCACCGCTGAGCTGAATACAATCTTCTACGACATTAGCATAGGTTTGGCTGGCCAGATACTTTGCTTTCTTACCTTTGAACACCGCGTCATCACTGCCGATTTCAGTCGCTACACGTGACAAACTGTCATTCAGCAACGCTTCCGCCGTGGCGATCTCTGTTTTCAAATTGGCACAGCGATGCTTCAGCGCCTGAAACGAGGCTAGAGGGCGACCAAACTGAACACGGGTTTTCAA
>CBFHKY010000058.1:0-3647 GCA_965656525.1 Pseudomaricurvus sp.
GCTTGCCTTTAGTTCCAGTGTTACAGCGCAAGGTGGTTTGTCGGAATACACGCTAGGTTCTGGCGATGTTATCCGTATACATGTGTTTGGTGAGGAGGACTTAAGCTTTGATGAAGTCCAGCTCAGTGATGCAGGCACGATGTCGTACCCGTTTTTGGGTGAGATCAAGCTGCTGGGACTCACTGTAGGTGAGCTGCAAAACAAGATCATCACGGGCCTAGAGGGCGATTACCTGATTGAGCCGCGCGTATCCATTACCATCGTAGAATACCGTCAGTTTTACATTAATGGCGAAGTGGAAAAGCCTGGTGGCTTTCCGTTCCAGCCCGGCTTAAGTGTGGCGAAAGCGGTATCGTTGGCAGAGGGCTTTACCGAGCGGGCTTCGAAAAAGAATATGTTTATTATTTCGGATAACGACCCAACGCAAACGCCGCGCCGGGTGGATCTGAATACCCCTGTTAAGCCTGGTGATATCATCACCATTGAGCAGAGTTTTTTCTAACGGGTCGATAAGGTCTCTGTTGCCTCTAAGACTCGTGGTGAGCCTGTACGATGACAAGTTTTAAATTTTAGCGTAAGAGTATTTATGAAAGACATTGCCGTTAATGAGCGTCCTGAACTTCAGGAAGAAGTGATTGACTTGCGCCACTATTGGCGTGTCATCATGCAGCAAAAATGGAACATTGCTGGGTTGTCGTTAGTAGTAACCTTGTTGACGATACTGGTAGTGTTTTCTTTAGAGCCTGTATACCAATCCAAAGCCACACTTTTGATTGAAAATCAGGAGGCCAAGGTACTCTCCATTGAGGATGTCTATGGGCTTAACACCTCGAACAAAGAATACTTTCTTACCCAGTTTGAAATTTTAAAATCCCGAGAGCTGGCACTGCGAGTCGTTAAGCGCTTGAGCTTGGATACTCACCCCTTATTTGACCCCCGCCAACAAAAGAAGAGTTTCAGTTTACGCTCGCTGATCCCTATTGGTTCCGACGATACACCGCCCACAGAAAGTGAGCTGTTGGATGCAACGGTGGGGGCGTTTCAAGAAGGCCTGAGCATTGAGCCGGTGCGTAACACGCAGTTGGTAAAGGTAGCCTATGAGTCCACCGACCCTGCCTTGGCCGCGTTGATCGCCAACACCATGGCGGATGTTTACATTGAAAGCCACTTAGAAGCCAAGCTGAATGTTACGCGTAAAGCGGCTGATTGGTTGGGGGATCGCTTGGGCGACTTAAGTGCCACGTTGCGAACATCGGAAGAGCGTTTGCAAGAGTATCGCGAGCAAGCGCAGCTGGTGGACGTGCAAGGTGTGCAAACCATGGACGCGGAAGAGCTGCAACAGATTACCGCGCGCTATGTGGATGCCAAGCGGGCTCGCTCAGAAGCTGAAACCCTGTACGAGCAAATTAAACGTTTGGGGGCCAAACCGTCGGCTCAAGAGCTGATGAGCCTTTCGAATGTACAGCGCCATCCGTTAGTGCAAACCCTACAAGAAGCCCAGGCGGAAGCCTCATTAAAAGTGGCCGAACTGAGCAAGCGCTACGGCCCTAAGCACCCTAAAATGATATCGGCGCAATCCGAAGCTACTCAAGCAAGAGAAGAACTTTGGGATCAGGTGTTGCGAGTGGGTTATGGCATCGAAAGTGATTACAAAGGTGCGGTACAAAACGAATTAAACCTCGAAAAACAATTGGCCGAAGCCAAGGGCCGAGTGCAAGGGATTAATCGTAAAGAGTTTAAGTTACTGGAGCTGGAGCGAGAAGTATCTACCAACCGCCACCTACACGACATGTTCTTGAAGCGCTCTAAAGAAACGGACGAAGCCGGCGGCTTGCAGGCTGCTCACGCGCGTGTGATTGACCCGGCCGTGACGCCCCTAAAACCGGTTAAACCCAAGAAATCTCTAATTGTTTTGCTCGCTATGGTCGCCAGTGGCATGTTGGGTGTCATGCTGGCCTTCTTGAAAGATGCGCTGAACAACACAGTGCGCACACCTGAAGACGTTGAAGATAAGCTAAAAGCACCCATGCTGGGCTTTTTGCCCCACGTAAAATCGAATAACAGTGAAGTGGCTTTTGAAGGGTTTGTATCCGATAGCCACAGTAACTTTGCTGAGGCAATTCGTACTATCCGCACGGGTTTAATGCTGTCTAACTTGGATGAAGCCCACAAGATCACAGTGGTGACTTCTTCAGTGCCGAACGAAGGTAAATCTACTGTGTCGTTAAACTTGGCGGAAGCGGTGGGGCAGATGGAAAAGGTGTTGTTGATCGATGCGGATATGCGCCGCCCAACACTGGCCAAGACCATCGGGCTGCCTCGCTCGGCGCCGGGTCTTTCCAACTTGGTAGCGGGTACCGCAGAATTCAAAGAATGTGTACACAAGCTTGGTGATACTACAGTAGATGTGATCACTTCTGGTCTGGTTCCGTCTAATCCTTTGGAGCTGTTAGGCTCTAAACGGTTTGGCCAGGTGCTGCAAAAACTCAGCGAACACTACGATCGCATTATTATCGATTCTGCCCCTACTCATGCGGTGAGTGATGCCTTGGTGCTTTCGACTTACGCCGATGCTTTGGTGTATGTAGTGAAATCTGACGAGACCGCAGCGCCACTGGCAGCTAAAGGTATTAAGCGCTTACGTGATGTAGGTGCACCGATCACTGGTGTGGTATTGAACAAAGTGGATCTGGAAAAAGCCAGTTCCTATGGCAGCTATTACGCTGGTTATTATTACAACTACGGGTATACCTCCGAGGCCTCTGGTGAAGACAAAAGCTAAGGCTAGGGTTAACATTAAACAACCATTGTATGATTGATATTCATTGTCATTTGTTACCCGGTATTGATGACGGCCCCAATGATATGCAGGCGGCTGTATCGCTTGCTCGCCAAGCTGTTGCGGATGGAGTCACTCATGCGGTATTAACGCCGCATATTCACCATGGCCGCTGGGAAAATACTCAGAGTATTATTGCAAAATCGGTTCAGGCATTTCGTCAAGCTCTCGCGGACGAAGACGTGCCACTAAAACTGGGCTCGGCGGCAGAGGTGCGTATCGGGCCTGAGATCTTGTCTATGGTGCCCTCTGGGCGCATTCCTTTTTTAGGTTCTTGGCAAGGTAAAAAAGTCATGCTGTTGGAAATGCCCCACAGCCATATTTTGCCCGGCACCGATAAAATCATTGCTTGGCTGTTAAAACAAAATGTCTTGCCTATGATTGCCCACCCAGAACGCAACAAAGACGTGATGCGCAAACTGGATAAGCTTACGCCGCTGATTGAAATGGGGTGTTTGTTTCAGGTAACCGCCGGTTCAGTAGCGGGGCAGTTTGGTGACAGCGCACAAGAGCGGGCACACCAGCTGTTAGAAAAAGGTGTGGTTACTGTGCTGGCTTCGGATGCACACCACGATGAACGTCGGCCGGTAAATTTATCGGCTGGGCGCGAAGCCGCCGCCGCGATCGTTGGGGAGCAAATAGCGCAGCAATTGGTATTGGATAACCCTTACGCGATTGTCCGCGAACAGTTTATTAGCGCTTAATATGGAATTTCGTCTTAGTGTTGTGTTCTGATTTTGGCGTTCACCCAAAACTTGAGGGCGTCGTGAAAACTCTGTTTTTTCATCATTGGATAGCGCTTTTTTGC
>CBFHKY010000059.1:0-2919 GCA_965656525.1 Pseudomaricurvus sp.
CACTTGACCGCGAGCGCCACGCCAACCGCCCACCAAAATCCCTCTTATAACAACAACCACTAAGGCTGCCGCAATCAACACCCCCAACGCAAACCAAACACTGGTTTCTAGCGACCAATTTCCAATGGACACCAGTACGTAGCTTTGCTGTTGTGCCGTCCAGTAAATAAGCCCAGAACCCAGCAACAAACTGCACAAAAATAAGAATAGGAAACGCTTCATATTACGGCGCCTCTGCTGGTGAGCTGTCCTGCTCAGACAACTGTGGAGTGCCTGCGCGATCGTCCAAGCGATGCAGACGACGAATATAGTCTTGCAGCGCCAATAACGATCCATTGATGCTGGGTAGTTCTATCGCTATCGGCTGGGCAGCCAAGTCGCGCACTTGTGCAGCCAGACGTTGAGCCGTGTCTTGAGTGGCGAAATATTCTAACAACAGCGCATCAGCTTGCGCCAAGCTGGCTTGATACACAGCGGTTTCCTCTCGCAGCATCGCTAACTGAGCTTGCTCCAAAAGGAAGCGTAGATTTTGCTTTAAATAGCCGCCGGCATCTGGTGGCAACAACGGCTGCAAAGGCTCATCATCGCGACGAATACGAACCTGATCTTTTAACTGGGCCATCACTCGCCAGAAACTGGCTTTAACTGTGGGCCATACGCCCGTCTCAGCGACATCGCTCACCGGCTGTTCATCGCCCGTTCGCTCCACAGTTAATGACTCTGCCTGCCACACTGGAATCATGGGCAGTTGCTCTATTTGCCCAATCACCGCCAATAGCTGAAGGTACAGGCCCTGCCTGTCTACTTGCGGTAATAGTTTAAGCTGCGTGATGTCCCGCTGTAATTTATCTCGCACAGGAAAGAGGTCGGCATCATCCACCTGTCGCAATATATCATCTGCCGCCACCAACAGTGCCACCGCACCGCTACCAGAACGCTCCATCAATAAGCGCTGCTGAGCTAAGCGCAACAGATATTCGGCCTCGGCCAAAAGCCAATCTTCTCGGCTGGTAGTAGACAGTGATCGCAAGCGTCGGCTGTGCTCACTAAGGCGCTGATCCAAACCCGCTACGCTGTCTTGTATCGCTGCCTGCTGTGCTAAATCACCTTGCAATTGCTGTTGCTGTTCGCCCTGCCATTGAGCTAACTCACCCTGCAAAGCTATCAACTGTTGCTGCAACTGCTGTGTCTGCTGCGCAGCCAATTGACTGGCATTAAATTCTTGCCAGCTACGGAACCCCAGCCCAGCGGCGGCCACGATCAGAATCAACAACACGAGCCAAGCCCAGGCTGGCAAGGCGACTTTCGTGGTGTGTGTATTTGTGCTCGCTGATGTCGATGCCCGGCGAGCCGCTGACGGGGCGTTGTCCGGTGCGGCAGAAGACGTCTTAACTTTGCTCGCCGAGGTATCCGGTGGTGAAGTACTGGGCGAAGAGGTGTTCACCGAATCAGACGCCTGCGATTCGCTGGTCTTAGGCTGCTCTGACGAATGATCTTTAGAGCCGTTATCATCAGATTCTTCAGGGGGCTTGGCAGGGGAATCTGTGGTCATGTTGAATCCTTAAGCTCTGGCTATTGATGGCCTTATGAGTATTGTGTGTGTTGTCGCCACTGCAGCAACGCCTGCAACATGCCATCATCGGAGGCATTGTCGGCCATGATGATGCGCTTCACGTGGGTACGTTGTGCCAAAGTGGCAACTCGCTCACCGGGCAACAATACCGGCAAGTCACGGCAATATGCGGCTTGCTGCGGAGCCGTATCAGCCAAGTTCGTTTGAAGTGCCAACCAGTTTTCTAGTGCTTCGCCGCTGTGAACCGCTACGATATCTTGGTGCTCTGCGGTGTGACAAAAGTCGCTGGACAACAACGTTTGCAATGCGTGCTCCCGAGGGAAGTCGCGTCGATACAGCTCACAGTAATCCACCTGTGCACCACGCTTCTCTAATTCTTCAGCCAACGTAGGTCGCCCACCCTGACCGCGAAAAATCAAGACCTTATGATTTTTCACCGTTTGTAGCGACGGCAATGACAACAAAGCCTCGGTGTTCATAGTATGTCCCGCAGCGGTCACAGAGCAACCGTAAGCTTGCAAGCCTTTGGCCGTGGCTGAGCCCACCGCATAAAACGGCACCCCAAATGGCAGCTGAGGCCAATATTGATCAATCCACTGCAACCCGTATTGCACGGCATTTTGACTGACAAAAATTACATGCTGGTATTGCGCCAAGGCCATAACACGCGTCTTGATCATCTGCACAGCAGAATTGTCGGCCAGGGGTTCGATGGCCATCAGCGGCACCGTCAGCGTCGCGGCACCATAGGCGTGCAGGCGCTGCTCCCACTTACGGGCCTGCGCAGCAGGCCGCGTGACGAGCACCCTTAGCCCCTGCAAACTTGTTTGGCTAGCCGCGCTCACTGTCGCCATAGACCTCACGCAGAATTTTGTCCGCACCTACCGCCAGCAAGCGTTCCGCCAATGTCACCCCCATCGCTTCACCGTCGGCTATGGGGCCACGGATGTCATCTTCTAACATATTCGTTCCATCGGGGCTGCCCACCAGACCTCGCAACCACAACTGATCACCTTCTTGCAGGGCAAAACAGCCAATGGGCACCTGACAACCGCCCTCTAAACGGCGATTCATCGCCCGTTCCGCCAGTACTTGCTCGGCGGTGGTTGGGCAATGCAAAGGTTGCAGCAGCTCGACAATGCGCTCATCTTTCAAGCGCGTTTCGATACCTACGGCGCCCTGCCCGCCAGCAGGCAAACAAAACTCGGGGGCGATGCGCTCGCGAATACGGTCTTCCATTTCTAAGCGAACCAACCCGGCGGTCGCCAGGATAATTGCGTCGTACTCACCGTCGTCTAACTTTCTCAGCCGAGTATTGACGTTGCCACGCAGAAACTTCACCTGTA
>CBFHKY010000060.1:0-2624 GCA_965656525.1 Pseudomaricurvus sp.
AATTTTCTGAACAGAAAAATGTCCTCACGGTGAACTCACAAAAGAGTGGTTATATTCAAGCCATTAATAGCGACGGGTTACTCGCGCTCGCCACAAAAGAAGATGTCTTAATCAAACTGCGCCACCGAGCGGGCCAGTTTATTCGCGAAGGCGAACCCATTGCCGACTTGCTCATTCTGAACGAATGCGCTCAAAGTACGCTAGAAAAAATACCACCGTACTTTCTTATTGGTAGCAGTCGCACTGGGGAAGAAGATCCAGAATACAGTATTCACCAACTGGTTGAAGTAGCCGTACGAGCGCTATCACCAGGCATCAACGACCCATTTACCGCCATTGCTTGTGTGGATTGGCTGTCGTCTGGGTTGTGTCGTGTGGCCCCGTACGATTTTCTCAAAGCTCACGGTGAAGACTGTAATGGGCAAACTCGTTTGATGTGCGACCCCGTTGATTTTAATGGTCTGCTAAATTCTGCTTTCGACCAAATACGTCAGGCCTCATACAACCATCCCGCCGTAGCAATACACTTACTTGAAGCGCTGGCAGCGATCGCACATTTTGTGAAAAACTCTGATCGTTATGACGTACTGTTAAAGCAAGCCAGAACGTTAATGGACGGTGTTGAGGCCAGTAATATGCAAGGGTCAGATAAAGACGATTTAACGTTGCGTTATCAAACGCTGCTGTCAAAAATCGATAGTGCTCACACCCCTTCCGCACAATAACGGGGGTCCGCAATCAACCGCCAGGCATGAGCACTATAAACATGAGCCTTGATCAAAAGGTATTGCCGATTGCGCCGTTTCAGGCGCGCTGACATAGCAACAATTACGATACTTTTGCCAAAACGTCTTCTGAAAAACGCTGAGCCTGATCACACCATTCTGCACGAGTACTGCCACCGAAGTGAGTGGCAACCCCAGCAACGCCCAACTCTTTATAAATACCGATGCGATCGACAATCGTCTGCGAATCCCATTCTTCGCCCGGCTCCATAATGCTGGCCAACCACACAACAGGCGGCTGTTCGCGCCCAATCTTTTCACAGTGTTCATTCATGTAGCGCATACCGGTCACCAAATCTTCCTGGCCTGACATAGTTTTGGTGCGCGTGGTACTACTGGTCGCATGACTGGTAAAGAAGGGATTCCAGCCATCACCCAATTCTACGGCACGACGAATGGCACGATTGGCATTACCGCCAATGTAGAGTGGCGGATGAGGCTTTTGTAAGGGCGCAGGACGCATGCGGTTACCACGAGCACTGTAGCCCGTGCCTTCAAAATCAAACTCTTCGCCAGTCCAAGCCAGCTTCATCGCTTTTAGGTGTTCATCAAACAAGTCGTTACGCTGATCAAAATCGACCCCAAGCGCAAAGTATTCGCCCTTCATATAACCCGCACCTAGCCCCAGAGTCAGGCGCCCTTTAGAAAACACATCCAAGGTAGACGCCGCGCGGGCAGTGATAAAAGGGTTGCGATAGGTAGCCACCAAAATACCGGTTTGCAGGCGAAAAGTGGTGGTCGCCGCCGCGACTAAACTCAGCATCACAAATGGATCCTGTGCATCGTGTCCACCGGAGTCTCGCCAGCGAGCTGTGGGACATGGATGATCCGTTACATTGCCAGCATAAAAGCCGAGCTTCTCGGCGTGCTGCGAAATCTCGACCACCGCTTCTGGCGTTAAAAACTCATCCGCCAATTCGGTGTTATCGAACGGTAAGGTCACGTTTACTTTCATTGTTTGTGCTCCTAAAAAGCGTGGCTTGTGTTTGGTAGGTTCGCAATTACAAACCGGTTAATGACCATTGGCCTTGTTTGTTTCTGATCCAACCACTGGAAGCCCATGTGCCACCATCTACTGGCAGCACCACTCCATTCACGTAGCTGCTCATGGTCGATGCGAGAAACAACACCGCTTCACCACATTCTGACGCCAAACCGCTACGCCCGGCAGGGATACGATTGGCCGTAGCCTTTTCCTGTTCTGGGGTGGGTTGCCACCATATGGATTCATCGACAGGCCCTTTAACGTTGCCACGTACACCCGGTGTGACCGTATAATCTGGCGCGATGGCATTCACGCGAATATGATGTTCCGCCAACTCCAGAGACAATGTTCGGGTGAAGTTCAACATGCCAGCTTTGCAGGCGGCATAAACCGCGTACTGCGGCGCGGCACGAGACGCTTCAATACTGGCAACATTAATAATCGCACCACCGCGCGCGCCTTCAATCATCACTGGCGCGACGGCCGAGGTTGTCGCCAACACGCTCACCAAATTAAGATCAATGTGTTTGCGCCAAGAGCGTTCCGACTGCTCCAAGAATGCTTTAGGAGCAACACCACCGGCGTTATTCACTAAAATATCAATGCGACCAAAGGTATCTTTCGCTTGATCCACCATGGCGTATATCTGATCGGTATCACACACGTCGGTTAATACGGGCAGTGCGCGCCGCCCCAGTTCACGCACGCGAGCGGCCACCTCTTCACAGCGTTCGATAATGTTATCGACAATCACAATATCGGCACCGGCGTTGGCAAAACTCAATGCAATCGCTCGACCTATACCTCCGCCAGCACCCGTAATGACCGCAACTTGATCGCTCAGCAAACTGTTT
>CBFHKY010000061.1:0-2219 GCA_965656525.1 Pseudomaricurvus sp.
TCCCCGTAAGAGCAGCGGCCTCGTTCGTTGTCCATTCGAAGACTGGATATATCTGTAAGTCCGATCAGCAATCGTCGATCCGTGGCCAACGTAGGCCCATAGGTCGGCTAACGTTGATCTGTGCGATAATGGCCAACGTATGGTCAGAGCCCACGCACGGTAATGTCACAACGGCGAAGGAGCATTTGGACGTTCAGGTGTCTTTTTCAAGTGGCTTCAATTTCAAGTGATTGCCATTAAGCGCACTTTAATTAGCGACAAAGGTTGATAGATGAATTCAGAAGATAATACTGACTTGCTTCGTCAAGAGGTGAGAGCCTGGTTACAAGAAAACGTACCCACCAGTTGGCGGGAAGACATGACTAACGTCGATCAAGATGCTTTCGTCTTGGCGCAACGTGAATGGTTCCAAAAGCTTACTGCAGCTGGATACGCCACCCCACATTGGCCAGAAGGTTGGCCCGGTGGCGGTCGCTCATTGGCCGAGCAAAAAGTGATATATGAAGAGGTCGCGCGTGCCGATGCGCCACGTCTGATCATGTATTTTGTTTCGCTGTATCACGCCGCTTGCACCTTGATGGAATGCGGCACTAAAGCGCAACAAGATAAATACCTGCCGGGCATTCTGAAGGGTGAAATCTGGTGCCAAGGGTTTTCTGAGCCTAATGCGGGTTCCGACTTGGCGTCGCTGAAAACCAAAGCCGAGCGTAAGGGCGATAAGTACATCATCAACGGGCAAAAAATCTGGTCTACCATGGCGCAATACGCTGACCGTTGTTTGCTGCTGTGTCGTACTGATAACTCTGGTCCACCGCAAGCTGGCCAAACTTACCTGTTGTTGGACATGAAAGCCAAAGGCGTTTCTGTACGTCCTATCGATCAAATCACTGGCGATGATGAATTTGCCGAAATCTTTTTCGACGATGTCGAGGTGTCAGTAGACGATCTGGTCGGTGAAGAAGGCAATGGCTGGGCTGTGGCTCAAACGACGTTGGCCTCAGAGCGCGGTTTGACCTTGGTTGAATTGAGCCAGCGCATGCGTTATTCACTGCCCATGCTGGTTAAAGAAATGCAAGCTCAGGGCTGTTACGACGATGCCGTGATTCGTGCCGAGCTGGCCGATGTGGTTGTACGTGTCGATGGTATTTGTGCACTGGCGGACCAGTATCTGTTGAAGCGTATTTCGGGGCAGGAGCAAGTGGGTGATGCCTCGTTTGTGAAATTGAACTACGCCGACGCACTGCGCGCGTTTACTACCCTAGGACGCAAGATCGGTGGCTTGAACAGCATGTATGACACGTCTTGTATGCGTGGGGCTACTCAGGAAACCGGCATTTGGGCATTAGATTTTATGAACTCCTACAACTGGTCGATTGCCGGTGGCAGTAATGAAGTCCAACGCAATATTATCTCGGAGCGTAACCTTGGGATGCCAAGAGATCCTAAGAGCTGGAAGTGGGGAGAGGGCAAGTAATGAACGAATTCCTGAAAGAATTGCAAGACAGCGCTCGTCAGGTCATGCAGGGCGCGGGTACGCCCGCCAAAGAAGAATCTACATGGGCGCAGTTGGTTGAATTAGGCTGGCTACTGGCCGCTGTGCCAGAAGAGTTAGATGGCTTAGGTTTGGGTGTCGAGGGGGCCGTTATGCTCCACCTAGAGCTGGGTCGCAATTTGGCTGAAGTGCCATTTTTACCAGCGACTATGGCCATCGAAGCGCTGTGTCATAGCGGTTTAGCAAACAAAGCCGAGCTGATTGCCAATTTTACCATGGGCGGCGGTTTTGCATCTGCACCTTTGATAGAACCAGAAGTCTCAACCCACAACGGTGTGTTGAACGGTAAGGTGGCAACCGTACAGTCCGCCGACAACGCCAGCCACCTGTTGGTTTGGGCCAGCGACAAATCCTCTGTCGCATTAGTGGCGATGGACGCTGACGGTGTTGCATTCACATCACGCCCTACGTGGGATGTCACTCGCCGTTTATTTGATGTCACGTTGACCAACGTCACGCCAGAATACATTTTGGCGGAAGATTCTGTGGCCGAAGCCATGATCGTGCGCTTACAAAACTTGCGTGATTTCGCCTTAGCGGCAGATTCTTTGGGCGGCTCTGCTGCACTGCTGGATGTGACTTTAGAGCATTTGAAAACCCGTGTTCAGTTTGGTCGCCCTCTAGCCTCGTTTCAGGCGCTGAAGCATCGCTGTGCCAATTTGAAAAC
>CBFHKY010000062.1:0-2111 GCA_965656525.1 Pseudomaricurvus sp.
TGATGATGTTAACCATCAACAATTGCTCCTTCAGGCCATCCTCTGGGCGGCTGGTCAAACTGCAGAGCCATGCAGCCAAAAACCATAAAGACTGACCATACGAGGGAGGTCATTCAGAGCCCGGACTGTCCGGGCCTTGGTGCTTGTCGGTTATTTAGCGGGACTGTCTTCACATAACGGGACGTCATTCAAAGAGCGGGACTTGTCATCCATACCGGCATCCGCGGTGGAGCCTCGCACCATTAATTGATGCGCCAAAATAACTTGCTTTGGTGATGCAGGTGTTTCCGCCAGAGCTTCCAACATCAATGACATGGCCATTTGACCGATCTCACTACGGGGCTGGTGCACTGTGGTCAGCGGAGGGTAACAATAGGCAGCTGAGTCAATGTCATCGAAGCCGGCGATGGACAACTGAGCAGGGATCTCGAACCCCAAATCACGAGCAGCATGCATGGCGCCAATAGCCATTTCATCACTGGCGCAGAACAAAGCGGTGGGTTTGCAAGGTTGTTGTAGCAGCCGACGTGCTGCTTCATAGCCCGATGACAGACTGTAATCGCCTCGTTCGATTAAAGATGGTTTGTAAGGCAAACCAGCATTGGCCAGTGCCTTTTGATAGCCAGAAAGGCGCTGCTCACACAATGGCGAGTCGGCCGGCCCATTGATATAGCCAATGTGTTTATGGTTCAAACTAAGCAGATGTTCGACCATTTCCTGCGCTGCCAGGCTGTTATTAATAACCACACTGGGTACGCTGAGTGGCCCGGCATACTCGCAAGCCATGACCACAGGAAAGGCGCTATCCGAGTCGCTAATATTGGTTTCATACCCTGGCGGCACTTCACGTCCCAGACAAATCAATCCGTCGGCCTGTTTCTGACGAACGAGCTGGGCATAGGCCTGCTCACGATCCCTACTCTGGAAAGTATCCCCCAGCAGGATCCGATAGCCCATCTGGCTAGCCTTGATTTCGATGCCTTGAATCACCGTCGAGAAAAAAGGGTTACTGATGTCCGGGACCAATACCACCACGTTGGTGGTACGGCGGCGACGGAAATTACTCGCCAGCGCATTGCTGACATAACCACTTTTTTCAACCGCCGCCATGACCTTATCGCGGGTGGAGTCCGCCACCGACTCGGGTTTAGACAAAGCTCTAGAAACTGTGGCAATGGAACAGCCCGCCAGTTTGGCTACGTCTTTGATGTTAACCATGATTCTTCCGCATGCTATAAAACCGTCATCTTAACACTTGGTGTCAATAACCGGCGCAATTGCTGTCGAATATTTCCTGAGGTGCGAGCGCAATCAACGCCGACGACGATAGTAAATAAAGACAATCGCTATTCGCGTCGTGTTTCGTCATGGACTAGAATCTCATGTCGCTTCTCATGCCACTTACTTGGTGGCTGCTGCGGGCATTGCCCACGCCATCGCCTTGCGGATCAGCTCTTGGTATTCAGGCACACTGTAAGTTGCAGCTTGGTGACCAATCGCTGAATAGAACACCTTGCCCTGCCCGAGCTGGTGTCGCCAGGCAATGGGATGCTCGCCTTCCATGCGGTCATTCAGGCCCATCCAGTTCTCGCCCTTGGTAATGTAAGAGGATTCATCCAAGGTCAGCAGGACGTCATAGCCCTTTTTGCGAGGACTGCTGTCAAAGGCATACCACTCTTCGGCTTTTACGTTCCAGGGGCTGTGTAGGTGTGATGTCAGCGGGTTTGTGACATCAACCACCAACACATCGGCGTCCTGAAACTGTGGCTCCATGGTGTGACCGACAAACTGTGCACCGATCAAAGTATCCACGTACCAGTCCCAGGCGTATTTGAAATCGCCACCACTGGCGTGCAGACCGACCCAGCCACCGCCTAGCTGTAACCACTGTTGAAGAGCAACGCGCTGCTCCTCTGTCAACACATCGCCGGAGACGTTGTTCCAGACCACCAGATCAAATTTTTTCAGTTCCTCAGCGTTGTGGGTCGCGCCGTTGTTACTGATAAAAATATCCCAACCCTGTTCATCAGCAATGCGTTGCAGCATGGCATCGGCGGCAGGAATTCCCTCTTTATGGATAAATCCATTGGTTTTATTTAAGACCAGCACCG
>CBFHKY010000063.1:0-1721 GCA_965656525.1 Pseudomaricurvus sp.
CCCAGAGCTTTGGGACATCTACAACAGTAACGTAGATCCCGGCGAGAGCATTCGTGTGTTCCCTCTGTCTAACTGGACTGAGCTGGACATCTGGCAGTACATCTACAAAGAAGGTATCGAAATCCCAAGTTTGTACTTCTCTAAAGAGCGCCCAGTGGTAGAGCGCGATGGCACCATGATCATGGTGGATGACGATCGTATGCCATTAGAAGAGGGCGAAGTGCCAGAAATGAAGAGTGTTCGTTTCCGCACGCTGGGTTGTTACCCGCTTACCGGCGCGGTTGAATCTAGCGCGGCGACGCTGCCAGAAATTATTCAGGAAATGCTGCTGACCAAAACTTCTGAACGCCAAGGTCGCGTGATCGATTCGGATTCATCCGGCTCGATGGAGAAAAAGAAAATGGAAGGCTATTTCTAAACCGCAACGGCAGTAACCCCATTGCGAGTGGCGAGCGAGTGCTGCTTTTAAATCCAGCCTGCTCGAAAGTGAACAACACCGAATAGAAAGAGATTTGTTATGACCGAATCAGCTTCTCTGCTTGAACAGGATATTCTTGGCTACCTGGATCAGCACGAAAACAAAGAACTGCTGCGCTTTTTAACCTGCGGCAGTGTGGATGACGGCAAAAGTACGTTAATCGGCCGTTTACTGCACGACTCTAAAATGATCTTTGAAGATCACTTGTCGGCCATCAAAAACGACTCTAAGCGTTTTAACACCACCGATGAAGAGTTCGACCTGGCTTTGTTGGTTGATGGTTTGCAAAGCGAGCGCGAACAAGGCATCACCATCGATGTGGCCTACCGTTACTTTTCTACCGATAAACGTAAGTTCATCATTGCCGATACTCCTGGGCATGAACAGTACACCCGTAACATGGCGACCGGTGCCTCAAACTGCGATTTGGCGATCGTGATGGTGGATGCTCGCCACGGCGTGATGACGCAGACTCGTCGTCACAGCTTTATCGCATCTCTGCTGGGTATTAAGCACGTGGTTGTGGCCATCAATAAGATGGATCTAGTGGAATTCAGCGAAGAACGTTACAACGAAATCGTAGCCGATTACAAAACCTTCGCTCAAGATCTTAATATTCCAGACATTCAGTTTGCGCCTATTTCGGCACTGCGTGGTGACAACGTTGTGAACCGCTCCACCAGTATGGATTGGTATACAGGCCAAACGCTGATGGAAACGCTTGAGTCCATCGAGATCTCGTCCGATCGCAACTTGGAAAACTTCCGTTTGCCTGTACAGTATGTGATTCGTCCGAACTTGGATTTTCGCGGTTTTGCCGGCACCATTGCATCCGGTACGATTCGCCCCGGTGAAGAAGTAGTGTCCTTGCCATCCGGCAAGCGCAGCAAAGTGAAAACCATTTCTACGTTCGATGGCGACATCGAAGAAGCCATGGCCGATCAAGCGATCACGCTAACACTGGAAGACGAAATCGACGTAAGCCGTGGCGATATGCTGGTAAAAGCGGGTGACCTGCCTACGGTAAGCCGTGGTGTGAAAGCTCACGTGATCTGGATGGCAGAAGACAAACTCAAACTGCATAAGCAATACGCGGTAAAATTCGCCACCAAAAAAGCGTTGGGCAACGTCGTTGGTATTGAGCACAAGATCGATGTCAACACCATGGCAACCAGCGCCACCGACAGTCTAGAGCTGAACGAAATTGCATTGTGTGATCTGAGTTTTGATTTGCCGGTAATTT
>CBFHKY010000064.1:0-1487 GCA_965656525.1 Pseudomaricurvus sp.
ATCTCCGTTACATTCAGTTTCGACTCTGCGTCGCCCAGATCGGTCTGAAGACGATCACGATCGACACTGGTGAGGGTGCTATCCAGCTCGATCAAAGCCTGCCCCTGCTTCACGTATTGCCCTTCTGACACTAAGATCTTGCTAACCACCGCATTTTCTAATGGTTGTATCTGTTTTACTCGATCGGATGGGACAATCTTGCCTTCTGCTGTTGCCACGATATTCACTTTACCCAAACAGGCCCAAATAACCCCAAGGGTAAAGAGAGCAATCAAAGATCGGCCCAACCATTTGGCCAGTGGATTCGGCGGAGCCTCTTGAATCTCCAGTGCTGCCGGCATAAACGCCGCTAACTCACGGGCGCGGTGGTCATCTCCCAGAAATTGACGATTGCTCCAGGATTCTTTCAATTTTGCAATGAATGACATCCGTTATGCCTCACTCGAATCTAGAGTTTCAGCCACAGTATTATTGTCTTGTTGCGTATCAGCTGGTTGCTGTGTAATCGGATTAATAGGGCGTGTCGGCACCACTGTTTTTAGGGTTGGCGAGTGGGTTTGATAGCTGTACAGCCTGGCGTAATAGCCATTGGCCTGAATCAAGGTGTCGTGATCACCCTCTTCGACAAGGCGTCCTTTTTCCATCACCACGATTCGGTTACAGCCTCTGACGGCGCTTAGACGATGAGCAATGATGAACACTGTACGTCCTTTGCATATCGAAGCCATGTTGTCTTGAATCAATCGTTCAGACTCATAATCAAGGGCGCTGGTCGCTTCATCAAAGATGAGAATTCTGGGATTGCCGATCAAGGCTCTGGCTATAGCCAAACGTTGTCGCTGCCCACCGGACAGATTACCGCCCTGCTCTCCGACGATGCTGTCGTAGCCTTCTGGCAGCTCGGCAATAAATTCATGCGCGCCCGCCAGCTTGGCCGCCGCCATAACGCGATCCATGGGTATGGACGGGTCAGCCAACGCGATATTTTCACGAATCGAGCGATTGAAGAGGAAGTTTTCCTGCAGCACCACACCAATTTGCTTTCTCAGCCAAGCCGTATCGATGACGGAAAGATCGACACCATCAATCATGACTCGACCCGACTCCGGGGTATAAAGGCGCTGTATCAGCTTGGTTAAGGTGCTCTTGCCAGAACCTGAACGGCCAACGATGCCAAGCACCTCACCAGGCGCAACCTGAAGACTGGTATCATCCAAAATGACCTGCCCTTCAGGGCGATAACGAAATCGCACATGATCGAATGTCACTGCGCCCGCTAATGCCGGCAAGCGGGAGCGATTAGGGTTAAACCCAGGTTCTGTCGGTGCATTGAGGATATCCCCCAAACGTTTAATGGAAATCCCGGCTTGCTGAAAGTCTTGCCAGAGCTGGACAAGTTTCAAAATAGGCCCGCTGACCCGCCCAGCCAACATATTGAATGCCACCAGCATACCCACTGTCAGCTCACCACCCATCACCAGATGGGC
>CBFHKY010000065.1:0-1142 GCA_965656525.1 Pseudomaricurvus sp.
CGCGAGCCAAAATATTGCGCCCTTCGCGGCTGAGTGCTGTTAATGACCCGTGATCTTTTAGAATGGCCAAAATGCTGATATCGATAGGGTGTTGCAGGCCTGCCAATTGCAGAAGATCGCCATTGTGTAAACCAATGAGCGGGCTGCGAAGCAGTGCCAGCCAGGCATTTCGATCTGCTGGGTTCAGTAACGCTTGAGTCAAGCTGAGGGCATCAATTACGGGCATACGACTCGCTAACGGGTCGATGTCGGTGGCTTGAGCTTGAATTCCTGAGGCTTTGAGGGCTTTTAAAATATAGCGCAGGTGTGGGCGGCTGCGTACGAGAATGGCGACGGTATCGGTTGGATTGTGATGTTGGGTTTCTTTAACTAAGTTGACGACTTTATCCGCTTCGGCCAAGCGATCAGAGGCTTCTACGAAGAGGTGTGTGGTGACGGCAGGGGAATCTAGCGGTGCTTTAAAAGCCGCGGAAGGGGAGTAACTGACGGCCCCGCGAGAAATGTCATCAACATCGGGAAAAGCCCCAACAAACGCTGTGTTAACCCAGTCCACCACACCTTGCTGGGAGCGGAAGTTGACTTGCAAATCCAATGCTTCCAACGGGGTGTCTGAAATACCGGCCTGGCGAGCATCCAGAAAGATACCCACATTGGCATCGCGAAAGCCATAACAGGATTGCATGCCGTCGCCGACAATAAAAAGCGTGCGACCATCACCCGGTTCCCAGCCTGTGGTGAGGCGCTCGAGTAATTGCAGTTGTGGCGTGGCGGTGTCCTGAAACTCATCCACCAAAATGTGCTTGATTTGGTAATCCAATACTAACGCTAGCTCAGTCGGTTCATCACTGGAGCCTAGTGCCGTAAGTGCCCCTTGGGTAATTTCACTAAAATCGGTGGCGTTCAGGCGACGGAAAGCCATTTTTAGATGAGCAACCGCGTGAGGCATGATTCGGGTGAGGCAATCTAGCAATCGCCACTGCTGCTGAGGATAGTGGCAAGGCGGTAGAATACGGATGATTTTCAGAGCTTCTAGTACTCCAGGGATCTCACTCATTTGGCCGAGCAAGGCGCCCATGTCATTTTTACGTGCTGTAGCCAGCGCCTTTTCAGCTTTTTGAGTTCCCGGTGGAAAACCCACATTT
>CBFHKY010000066.1:0-1107 GCA_965656525.1 Pseudomaricurvus sp.
CAATCAACAACCAAATCCACTTGCTGAACTTGGCTGCTTAACGCGCTCCCCTCCAAACGTTCGGGGATAGCATGAACAGTTATGGTGGAATTTAAAGCCAGCACGGTTTGCCGTAAAGACTCGACTTTCGTCATACCAAGATCGGATTCAGTATGCGCAACTTGCCGCTGTAAATTGGATAGCTCAACCACATCGTTATCGGCGATGATCAATTGCCCAACGCCAGCCGCCGCCAAATACATCGCAACTGGGCAGCCTAATCCACCGGCGCCAAGAATCAAAACCGACGCGGCGGCCAGCTTTTCTTGCCCTGCAATATCCCATTGCGGTAATAAAATTTGACGACTGTAGCGCAGCAACTGATCATCATTCATAAAAGGAAACCCACGGAAACTTTATCTTTTAAAGGCGACTGAACGCAGAGGCTGGATGCGGAAAGCGGCCCAGCGTCACCCGATCTTGCCCGCCGAAATCTTTAACAGTAGAGACCTCTATGAAACCTTTGGCCTGCATAAGCTCGCACACTACAGCCCCCTGTTGGTAACCGTGTTCGAGCAATAGCCAGCCATTCAGGTTCAAATAACTTGGGGCTTGTTGCACAATCCACTGCAAATCACTTAGCCCTTGATTACCTGCAATTAGCGCCGAGTGCGGCTCAAAACGTACGTCGCCCTGCAAAAGATGAGGGTCGCTTGGATCGATATATGGCGGGTTGCTAACAATGACATCGAAAGTTTGCTCAACGGCGGTAAACCAATCGCTCTCTACGAAAACCGCGCGCTCTAACTGTAATTGCTTGGCATTCTGTTTTGCCAGCGCGATGGCCGCAGCGGATTGATCCACCCCGCATATATTCCACCGCGGGCGCTCACTGGCCAGTGCCAAAGCAATCGCACCAGTGCCTGTGCCAAGATCTAATAAACGGATGTGATCCGCTAAAGGTAACGATAAAGCAGCCTCAACCAGCGTCTCTGTATCCGGTCGAGGAATAAGCGTCGAATCGTTTACCTTCAAGGGCAATCCCCAAAACTCTCTTATTCCGATTAAATGCGCAACAGGCCGACCTTGCAGCCGTGCGCCAAGTAACGTCTGAAACTTTTCTTGCTG
>CBFHKY010000067.1:0-1095 GCA_965656525.1 Pseudomaricurvus sp.
TCTGCATTAATATGATCACGCACCGTAGCCATTGTCGCACTGGCTTGCCCTAAACGTGTCACATGCAACTCTGGGTAGCCACCGGGCAAGTATAAGGCGTCGCAATCGGGTACTGGCTCGTTGTTTAAGGGCGAGAAAAACAGCAACTCAGCCCCCGCACGACGTAAAAAATCGAGATTAGCGGGGTAAAGAAAGCTGAACGCCTGATCCCGAGCAATGGCAATTCGATAACCATTCCAAGGTGGGGCATTACGAAAAGGACAATCCACCGGCGCATGATCTAACTCAAGTGGCTGCCAAGGAAGATCCGGCAGCATATCGGTTAAACGATCGGCCATCGCATTGGCGGTATCTTGGCACAACAGTCGCGCTACGGTGTGAATACCCAAATGGCGCTCTGGCACCACGAGGCTTTCATCCCGCTGTACCCACCCCAAATATTTCAGGGGTGCACGAACACTTTCGGTGATCATTTGCCCGTGCCCTTCACTGCCTACGCGGTTGGCCAACACTGCAGCGACATTCACATCCGCATCGTAATCGGCCAAGCCTTGCATCAACGCGCCAAACGTTTGTGCCATCGCCGAGGCATCAGCAACGATCATCACCGGAATTTGATAAGCCTTGGCCAGTTCGGCAACCGAGTGTTGGCCGTCGAAAAGCCCCATCACACCTTCAATCAATACATGATCGGCACTGTTCACTGCGCGGCTTAATTCTGCTGCAATTTCAGCTTCGCTGAGCATCCAATAATCCAGCTGACGGACCTCCAAACCGGTGGCTTGCTTGATAAACATAGGGTCTAAATAATCCGGCCCCATTTTAAACAACACCACTGTTTTGCCTTGTCGCTGCAACGCCAGAGCCAAGCCCGCTGTTACTAAGGTTTTGCCATGGCCGCTAGCGGGTGCAGCGACAATTAATACCGATCCTGTCATGAAGTTTCTCTCTGAATTAATCGTGAAGAAGGCAATAAAAACCGAACCACTCAGCGGTGCCTATCGGAAAGCCTTTAAAAATTTGGGTTAAAATCCGGCAGCACTTGATGCCACTTAGACCAATCGATCGCCTCGGCAACCGAATCCGCCAAGCGCT
>CBFHKY010000068.1:0-1055 GCA_965656525.1 Pseudomaricurvus sp.
TGTGAAAAGTGAGCGCGTGACAACACGTTAACGTTGGCTAGGGTGAGCGTCTCGGTGAATAGACCGTGCCTCGAAAATAAACGATAAAAATGATGATAAATATCAGGATGAAGCGTTGATATGCGGTTGAAATGCATCAAATTGGCGGGCTTCAAGTCGTTCGTAGACCCTACCACTGTCAATTTCCCCAGTAACTTATGTGCCATTGTTGGCCCGAATGGCTGTGGGAAATCCAACACCATCGATGCCGTACGTTGGGTAATGGGGGAGTCGTCGGCAAAGAATCTGCGCGGTGAATCCATGACCGATGTCATTTTCAACGGCTCGGGCACACGCAAGCCTGTTGGTCAGGCCTCTATCGAACTTGTGTTCGACAACAGCGATAGAACACTGCAGGGCGAATACGCCGCGTTCACCGAAATTTCTATAAAACGTAAAGTGACACGTGACGGTCAAAACAATTATTACTTGAATGGTACCAAATGTCGTCGCCGTGATATTACAGACATCTTCTTGGGCACTGGCTTGGGGCCTCGCAGCTACGCCATCATCGAACAGGGCATGATCTCTAAGCTGATCGAAGCCAAGCCGGAAGAGTTGCGGGTGTTTATCGAAGAAGCGGCCGGTATTTCCAAATACAAAGAGCGTCGCCGTGACACCGAAAATCGTATGCGCCGTACCCGTGAAAACCTAGAGCGACTCACGGATTTACGCGAAGAGCTAGAGCGTCAGCTGTCTCGTTTGCAGCGCCAAGCCCAGGCGGCCGAAAAATATACGGAATACAAAAAAGAAGAGCGTCTGTTGAAGGCTCAGCTGCAGGCGCTGCGGTACCGTATTTTAGCCGAGCAAGCGGCGGTGAAAACACAGGCTATCAGCGAGCTGGAGCTCGAGGTCGAGCACCATGTCACCGAGCAAGTCAGTAGCGACACCAGTATTGAGAAGTATCGTGCCCAACACACAGATTTAAATGACCACTTCGGTGAAGTGCAAGGGCGTTTCTATGCACTGGGTGCCGATATTGCGCGTATTGAGCAATCGATACAGCATTCTCAAGA
>CBFHKY010000069.1:0-1050 GCA_965656525.1 Pseudomaricurvus sp.
CCTTTTCTAAAGCGAATGGTCAGCATGCAAGGGGTAACGGCGATCGTCGACCATGAACTCAACCCTGCTAGGGTTGCCGCGATTGAAGATTGGCAGGCGTTTTTAGGGTTGGGGGTGAATGTGGCCACTGAGGTGGTCGAAGCGAGAGCTGATTTAGTGAGCCCGGCGGATACGGGCGGCCTGTTCTTTTCATCCGGAACGACCAGCTTGCCCAAAGGCATTCTGCACTTACAGCGAGCGTTTGCGGTGCAGTTCTGGCGCTGGCCACGGTTGTGGCGTTTGGATCAGCCCACACGCTGTTGGACGGGCAATGGTTTCTTCTGGTCTGGCCCTGTGACGATCCTGGTAGGTACGGCACTCTCGACAGGCGGAGCCTTGATTATGCAACCGTTGTTCGATGCGGAAGAGGCCATGCACTTGGTGGCGTCAGAAAAGGTCGAATTGATGAATGGTCGTCCACACCAGTGGGCTCGGATGCAATCCTCACCCCACTGGGCGAATGCGGATTTCAGTAGTCTTAAGCACATAACCAAAGGAGATATTATTCTGGAGCACCCCACAGCAAGTACCAGCTGGGATCAGCCCAATGCGTTTGGTACCACCGAAACTATGGCGATCATGACATCCTTTGTGGAAGGTGATTCAGCCAATGCGGATCCTAATAATTTTGGTGAATTACTGCCGGGCAACAGCATAAAAATCATCGATCCACAAACGGGAGTGCTGGTGCCAATGGGGCAAAGAGGTGAGGTGTGTATCAAGGGGCCAACGTTGATGCAGCGCTATTTGGGTAAGTCGCCAGAAGAGTGTTTTGATGACGAGGGCTTCTATCGGACAGGCGATGGTGGTTATATTGATGCGCAAGGCCATTTGTTTTGGGAGGGGCGACTCAACGATGTGATTAAAACCGGCGGTGCGAATGTATCCCCGCAAGAAATCGATACCGTAATCGCCAAATTCCCTGGCATCAAACGTACTCAAACAGTGGGTGTGCCTCATGAAACTTTAAGTGAAATCGTGGTGGCTTGCGTGGTACCTGTGGACGGTGAA
>CBFHKY010000070.1:0-1038 GCA_965656525.1 Pseudomaricurvus sp.
GCGCTGTTATGCAGATGCTAGAGGGAGGTGATTTTAATTTAGGTGAGCCGGGCATCTTTGGCCCAATCGTCGATACCATTCGTGACCCTTACGATCAATGGGTGACAGCAGCCGACTTTAGAAGTTTTGTGCATGCCCAAGAAGACGTTGGCGCTGTGTATCAGCAACAAGATCTCTGGGTGAGAAAAAGTATCCTTAATACTGCCAGCAGCGGTATGTTTTCCAGTGATCGAACCATTGGTCAATACGCCAATGAAATATGGAGGTTGAACGAACAATGATTACTCCGGGTCCAAGATACGTCAGTAACCTTACGCGCAATACCTATGCGTTGATCTTAGCGGGTGGTCGTGGTTCTCGCTTACATGAACTCACGGATTGGCGAGCAAAGCCTGCACTGTACTTTGGTGGAAAGTTTCGCATTATCGATTTTCCGCTGTCCAACTGCATTAATTCAGGTGTACGACGTGTGGGGGTCGTCACACAATACAAGGCGCATTCGCTGATCAAACACTTGGTGCGAGGCTGGGGGCACTTCAAAAAAGAACTGGGGGAAGGGATTGAAATTCTACCGGCATCCCAGCGCTTTTCAGATAATTGGTATTTAGGCACAGCTGATGCGGTGTACCAAAATATCGACATCATTCGCGGTGAAATTCCAGAATTTGTCTTAGTTTTGTCTGGCGATCATGTGTACCGCCAAGATTACGGTGATATGCTCGCTCACCACTTGGAAACCGGTGCCGACATGACGGTTTCTTGTATGGAGGTTCCTATCAGTGATGCCGCAGGAGCATTTGGGGTCGTGAAAGTGGATGGCGATGATCGTATTTTAGGGTTTACAGAAAAGCCTAAAAATCCTGCTCCATTGCCAGATAAACCGAACCACTGTTTGGCGAGCATGGGAAACTATGTTTTCAAAACTGAATTTTTATTCGAGCAGCTTCGGCATGATTCTGAAAACATGGAGTCAGATCATGATTTTGGCAAGAACATTATTCCCTCGATCATTAATGAGCATAATGTGTTTGCTTATCG
>CBFHKY010000071.1:0-1023 GCA_965656525.1 Pseudomaricurvus sp.
CCCAGGGCCGGCGTGATCGCGCCCAACGATAAAGTGCGTAAAGCCATAGTTCTGACGAATGATGGCGTGCCACAGTGCTTCTCGTGGGCCACCCATACGCATGGCTAACGGCAAAATACTGATATCACAAGTACCTTGTGGGAACTTAGGTACGATCTTTTCGTAACAGCGCACGCGGCAGAAGTGATCGATATCACCCGGTTTGGTTTTACCCACAGCAGTGTGAATCACGAGATTGGCTTGCTCTCTAGCCATCAGGCGCTTCATCATGATGACATGTGCTTTATGGATAGGGTTGCGAGTCTGAAAGGCAATGACATTACCCCAACCTTGCTCGGCAAAGTGAGCCCGCAGCTCTTGTGGTGCACGCCGATACTGCTGGAAATCGTAATGCAAAGGCGGCGTCACACCCACCAATGGGCCACTTAAATAAACTGGGTGGGTTTGATTGAGTACATAGTTGACACCAGGATGGCACGCATCGGTCGTGCCGAAAACCTGCTGGGCTTCACGCTCGCGGTCTGGCTGCCATTGCTCGGACACTTCCATATTGGCAATCACTACGCCCTCTGGGTCGCGCAGAGTAATCGATTCGCCAGGCTGAAGTTCAGCGGCGAACGCTTCAGTGACATCCAGCACCACCGGCATTGGCCACAGAGTACCATCTGCCAGACGCATCGAGCTTAACACGCTGTCGTAATCGGCTTTTGAAAGGTATCCCGCCAGCGGAGAAAAAGCGCCGTTGAGTAACAGCTCAACATCCAGCATTTGTTTTTCGTTCAAATCCCAAGAACGATTCACTTTGGCTTTTTCTTTTTCTTGCAGCAGGTCATCCCCTTCAACATACAGGTTAATAAGAGATCCGCCGTGTGCCTTGCATGCTTCCATAAAGTTATCTTATCAATAATGGCTGTTTGATTGGATGACGTATTGATTTAATGGGGCTGAGTATAGATCATAGAGCTAGTTCGATAAATCAGGATATTATGGATTTATATTCCTGCTAAACCGAAAACAGTCAGC